>CAYGBK010000083.1:0-121221 GCA_964348095.1 uncultured Thermodesulfobacteriota bacterium
GATCCTCATTCAATGAACGCAAAGGTCAGGACCTACCTGAAGAAAAGGGGAATTGAGGTTCACGTCTTCGGAGCTGATCAAGTGGCTCAGCAAATGGGTTCCGTCCGATCAGCAAATATCGCGCTAATCGGATTTGCATGCGCCCATCCGAGAGTACCCTTTTCACATGACAAAATCCGAGCAGCGATTGAAAAGATCAGCCCACCAGCGTTCCGAGAGGTAAGCGTGCAGATCTTTGAAAGGGGTTTTCTGGCAGGTCGAGAATCTCTGAAATCAAGAGAGAGAAGAACGGCTAGATCTTGAGCTCGAGGTTGATCATATCCCCTCGCGTGAATCCAACTTGCTTGTAGAACTGAAGCAAATCCCAACTCGCCCAGTTAACCAGCGTATAGACCGTCTCAATTCCCATCTGACGAAAACTCTTGATCACCTCGCGCAATAGCATCGTTGCCAGACCCTTTCGATGGTAAGCTGGATCGATACCAATCGTGTCTATCCACCCGATCGTCAGGGGCACTCGAAACTCTTGACCACTAATCTCTCCCAAGATGAATCCCACGATCCGACCATCGAGTTCTGCAACAAGACCGGTGACCTCCGATTTCTTATCACCAAAATTGATCTTTCGCCGCCAGTAACCGTAGCGCTTCTCCCCTAAGATCTTCTCATCGATCTCGACGATAGCATCCAAGTCCCCCTCGGTCATAGGCCTGACGCCCACCTTGCCCTGTAGAGTCTTCGCCATACCCTTCCCCACACTGAAATGAGGACTTTGTTCCCTTTTTAACAAAGTGACGGGTTTTTGTCAACGTCTCTTTGACAGGGCCTGTCCCGGCACCACTTTCTCGCTGGATTTCTGGTTATCTCTTTGCCACCTTCCACAAGATCTCTTTTATTGATAAGTTATTGAGATGCTGAAAAGAATCAAAACCGCCTGGTGAGGACACAATGAGGACAGCACCTAAGCCCGCACTCAGTGATCTGAAAGGACGGATCGATGCGGCCATGGGTCGCAGAAGAGTCGATCTGCTTCTGAAAGGAGGGACAATAGTTGATGTTTTCTCGGGGTGTTTGCGTCCGTCTGATATTGCGATCCATCGTGATCGAATCGTTGGATTTGGATGCTATGATGCCATAAGAGAGATTGACATTTCCGGACGCTTCGTCTCCCCTGGCTTCATCGATGGCCATCTCCATATGGAGAGTAGCTTGCTTACCCCGGCCCAATATGCCAGAGCCACAGTCGCCCGTGGAACCACCTCGGTCGTAATCGATCCCCATGAGATCGTCAACGTCATGGGGTCGAAAGGTATTCATTGGATCATGAGATCCGCCAGAAAAAATCCACTCCATGTATTTGTGATGGTCCCTTCATGTGTCCCGGCCACCTCCATGGAAACATCCGGCGCTTGTCTTTCTGAAATAGAGATTGAGGCCCTCCTGAACGAACCCTGGGTTTTGGGAATCGGGGAGATGATGAACTTCCCAGGCGTCATCTCTTGTCTCCCACAGATTCTGAGAAAACTCACGATTTCACAGGGAAAGCGAATCGATGGCCACGCTCCCGGGCTGTCCGGAAAAAATCTGAGTGGCTATGTTGCCGCTGGTATTTATTCTGATCACGAATGTACCACGAAACGAGAAGCCCAGGAGAAACTGGCGAGCGGTATGTTTATCATGATCCGGGAGGGATCATCAGCCAAGAATTTGGCTGACCTTGTTCCTGTGGTGACACCAGAAAATTCTCGCCGATTCATCCTGGTCTCTGACGACCGGCATCCTCATGACCTCATCTACGAGGGTCATATGGATGGCATCCTCAAGAAGGCCATCCGATTTGGGATCGACCCCGTGACAGCAATTCGAATGGTAACCCTCAACCCCGCCGAATACTTCGGACTGTCCGACATGGGAGGCATTGCGCCTGGATTCCGAGCAGATCTTGTCGTCCTGAGAGACTTGGAGGATTTCCACGTCGAATGGGTCATCCATGGTGGGAAACCCGTCGTGGAAAACGGTGTAGTCCGGGAATCGGCTTTCCAGGCCAAAAGCCCTCCCCTGGCCAATTCTGTTCATGTCCCAAGAATTCAAACGGATGACCTTCTCCTTCCGGCACGGTCGAGTAAAGTGAGAGTCGTCGGAGTCGTCCCCGGCCAGATTGTCACGAATGAAGTCGTGGAGTCCATCCCTGTAGTCGACGGATTCGCCGTGACGGACCGACAGAGGGACATCCTGAAAATCGGTGTCGTGGAAAGGCACCACAGATCAGGCAGAATCGGAAAGGGGTTTGTGAAGGGGTTTGGTCTGAAGGAGGGCGCACTAGCATCGTCGGTCTCCCATGACTCTCATAACATCGTCGTGGTCGGGACAAACGACGGCGACATGGCGCTAGCCATCAATGAGATCTCCAAAATGAGAGGGGGACTCGTGTCGACTTCTGGCGGGCGAGTGTCCAGAGCCCTTCCCCTTCCCCTGGGAGGTCTCCTGTCTGACCGGCCCCTGGAGGACGTTCATGAGGATCTCGTGGCGCTCCAGAATGAGGCGAGGCGCATGGGATCCCGCCTGGAGAGTCCATTTATGACCCTCTCGTTTATGGCTCTTCCTGTTATTCCTCGACTCAAGATTACCGATAAAGGACTCGTCGATGTGGATGCCTTTCAGATAGTCGACCTTTTTTTATGATTCCGGTCGTCTCCCAGGTACCTCTCTTTTTCACTGTAAATGCATCCACAGTAATGCTGGCGGTAGATTCCAATCCTTTTCGACTCTTCGATCCCCTCCTTCCATCCCACACGGAAGTCTTCATAGTAGAAAGGGATTCCCAATCTCCGACCCACACTCTCTCCCATCTCCCTGATTAGCTCGTGCTTTTGATGCCTGCTGTGCAGGAGGGTCGTCGTAAAGGCGTCAAAACTGCCCTTCTTGGCCGCTCGAGCCGCTGTCTGCAGACGTCGATGGTAGCAATAGGGGCACCGATTCTCCTCTCGGAAAACCACATTCCTCAGGAAGCCCTCCACATCATATTCGTCCTGGATGATCAGTCGGACTCCCTGAGACTTGAAGTACGATTCGACCGCACCGAGACGTCTGCGGTACTCCTGAAAGGGGTGGATATTCGGGTTGTGAAAGAACCCGTAGACTTCTGCCTTGTTCTGTTCCAACCGCTTCAACGGATAGATAGCACAGTTGGCACAGCAGACATGGAGGAGAATCCGCTTCATTTGCGTAGGTTTTTCTCAGCCTCGAGGATTTTCTGGGTGGTCTTGATCACTGTGTCGGGATTGAGTGAGATACTGTCGATGCCACATTGGACGAGAAATTGAGCGAATTCCGGATAGTCGCTTGGCGCCTGTCCACAGATACCGATCTTCCTGTTCCGTTTCTTTGCCGCCTTGATTACCATTTCGACGAGCTTCTTAACGGCCGCATCCCGTTCATCGAAAACATGGGAAATCTTTTCTGAATCTCTATCGAGCCCCAGGGTAAGCTGCGTGAGATCGTTTGAGCCGATTGAGAATCCATCGAATATCTTACCGAATTCATCGGCCAAAATGACATTGCTTGGAACTTCACACATCATATAGATCTCGAGCCCATTCTTGCCCTGCTTCAGTCCATGTCTCTCCATCTCCCCGATGACTTTACTGCCCTCTTCCAAGGTCCGTACAAATGGGACCATCAGTTTTACATTCGTCAACCCCATTTCATCTCGAACCTTCTTCATGGCGAGACACTCCATGGCAAACCCCTCTCGGTAGCTCTCATCGTAGTATCGAGCAGCTCCTCTAAAGCCAATCATCGGATTGTCTTCCATCGGTTCGAAATCATATCCCCCTATGAGATTCGCATACTCGTTACTCTTGAAATCACTGAGCCTGACAATGACATCCCGGGGATAGAAGGCAGCGGCGATCTTAGCAACCCCCTGAGCAAGCTTATCAACAAAGAAATCTTGTTTGTCTGAATATCCTATCGTCATCTTCTCGATGGTCTCGCGGGTCTTCCCATCGGTGATCTTATCGAAGTGGAGCAGGGCTAACGGATGAATACGGATGAAGTTGCTGATGATGAACTCCTCTCGCGCGAGTCCGACCCCGTCATTCGGAATAAAAGAGAGGTTGAAAGCGATATCGGGATTTCCCACATTCATCATGATCTGTGTTTTGGGTCTCTCCATGTGCTCCAAATCAAAGGTCTTAAGCTCAAAATCGATCAAGCCATCATAGACCTTGCCCGTTTCGCCCCCAGCACAGGAAACCGTGACGTGATCCACTCCACTGAGGACTGTGCTGCCGTGGCCGGTCCCAACGACGCATGGAACTCCGAGCTCCCGGCTGATAATGGCCGCGTGACATGTCCTCCCCCCACGGTCGGTTACGATCGCAGCGGCTTTCTTCATAACGGGTTCCCAGTCAGGATCAGTCATCTGGGTTACCAGAACATCACCCTCTTTGAATCTATCGATCTCTCTCACGTCAGCGATCACATTCACCGGCCCGCGCCCGATCTTTTCTCCAACACTTTTGCCGCGGACAAGAACCTTGCCTTCCCCCTTTAGAACGTACGTTTCAAGAACCATACGGTTTTTCAAGGATTTAACAGTTTCTGGCCTGGCCTGTAAAATAAACAACTCACCCGTAATACCGTCCTTTGCCCACTCTATATCCATCGGACGAAAACTGCCGGCCTTTGCAGAGTAGTGGTCTTCAATAATGGTCGCCCATCGGGCGAGCCTGAGGATCTCCTCATCATCCAGAATAAAACGCTTCATGTCAGCACCGGGTACAGGAACATTCTTTGTGGCACTTTCACCGTCGCGCCAATAGACCATCTTGATCTCTTTAGATCCGAGGGTCTTCTGAATGATTGCCTTATGTCCCTTCTTAAGCGTTGGTTTGTGAACGTAGAACTCATCTGGATTGACGACTCCCTGGACGATGTTCTCTCCCAGGCCGTAAGATCCAGTTATAAAAACCACATCTGGAAAGCCTGACTCGGTGTCGATCGTGAACATCACACCTGAGCACGCTTCATCAGACCTGACCATTTTTTGAAATCCAACTGAGATAGCTACCGAAAAATGGTCAAAACCCTTGTGCTCACGATAGGCAATGGCTCGATTTGTGAAAAGCGATCCGAAACACCGTCTGCACGCATCCAGGATCAGCTGATCACCCCTAATATTCAGGAACGTTTCCTGCTGACCAGCAAAACTTGCATCCGCGAGATCCTCTGCCGTCGCGCTGCTCCTGACGGCGACGTCTGTGTCTTCTCCGTACTCCTCACAGAGTTTGCCATAGGCCTCAACGATCTCTTCTTCCAGGTCCTTAGGGAAGTCGATACTCTGAATCAGCCTCCGGACCTTGCTCCCCCTCAAGGACAGGTTCTCAAGGCTGTTAGTATCCAGATCGGAGAAAATCTGCTGTATAGCCTCAGGCACCTTGCCACGTTCCGCCAGGAGGCGAATCCCTAGAACCTCTCCTTCCTCGATGAAATGTCTGTATCCATCGACGGTGACACAGAATCCATTTGGGATAGTCACACCCTTCGCCATCAGCTCTCTCCGCATTTCGCCAAGTGAAGCATTCTTCCCACCCACGAGAGGGAGGTCTTCAATTCCGATTTCGTCGAACCACTTGATAAAACCAGACATATCGCCTCACGGATTCGTCGGTGTTTCTGGGGCCCTGAAAATCTACAGAGACTGACGAGTTTTGTCAAGTCGCACAAGCCATGGGGCGGAGGAACTCATGTTATTCTCAGAACAGGGAATGTGACCCCCATAGTAAGAACAAACTGAGGAGTTTCCTCAGTTTTGTGGAGGTTCATGTCTCTGAAGAACGTCTACGGAGACAATGGGTTGGACCTGCCCGGGCCGTTGCCCAGTTCCCCTTGCAACAATCTGGTCAAGGCGTTGCAAGAATAATCTGCCAGAAAATGGAGAGGTAAGCTCTGAGCGCGAATCAAGATTTTTTCGCCAAAAATACTCTAGCACAATAAAGGTCTCCAAGATTCCTCACAGAGCACACGGAGCCTCAGAGAGAACTTCCTCTGGATTGGTGAGAGGCCAATCCAGAGGAAATCACTTGGCCTAATTTTTCCTCTCAAAGAATTAGGCCAAAAGCCTAGTCCATCAGTTTGTCTCACTCTGCGAGCTCTGAGAGCTCGAGCTCTCCCGCGCAGATTTGGGTGGGGGAGAGGGGGCGGGAGCCGGGTGAACGCCAGGGCACGGGAGCGAAGGGAGATGTGGGGTCCACCATTGAATTCAGAATTGTGTTGAAACACGAGGGGCTAGAAATTTCCTTCTTTGAAAATCCAGAAAGCTCCTCAACGAATTCACTTGAAAAGTCCCACCCTGAGGGATTAAATAATAAAAACGGGGTGAACAGCATGCTTTCGAACTATTCACGTCGATCGGCATAGAGAGGAGCGTATCGCAATGATCCAAGACAAGAGGAGTTTGCACCTTCGCCTTCAAGAGTACTGCGATTGTTATCTTGAAACGGATCCTAAGGAAGAGCTGGGTCGTATAAGTAAGGAAGGGGCCTCTTCAGACATAACTGGAGACCCTGAGGAGGTGGCACTGAAGTTTCTCGGCCTGGCCATCTTCTACGGGATCAGAGAAAACGCCAAAAGGCTATCCCTCGTCAGGCCTCGGCGGGGCGAAATTCAACTAAGGGTCGAAGCAGCAGGAAAATACAAGCTCCCCGCCCCATCACCAGCCTTAGCTGATCAGATCTTTCACGTCATGCGTTCCATCACCCACCTGGAGACGGGGAAAGGTAGACAGCCCCTTTCTCTCGGGATTCGAAACGACAGAATTGAGCTGGAGATAGAGTTTGATTCGGCAGAAGGCGAAGAGATGCTATTCATTTCTTTCCCGGAAATGTGAATGGGTTTCGGAAGGGGCGGTCCATAAGGGCGCATGTTTTGGTTATTCTTGCAATCTATTACCACAAGGAACAGGGCAGTTTCCCGACTCAGGCCATTCTCCCTGTATCCCCTTTTTAGCCCTCTCCCGGTCAGGCTAGAGAATATGCCGTGTTGACACCCTACTTTCGGGATGTTATGTTTGGTTGTCAAATGCAAGACGAGATGTTCAGTCAGAACGCCGTCTGAGATTCCAAGTGAAGGAAAGGAGACAGGATGAGCCAGAAGGTTGTCGATCTGTTGAATGCGGCCCGGGCCAGGGAGCTGACAGCAGTTACCCAGTATATGGCTCAACATTATGAACTGGAGGACAGGGACTTTGGCAAACTCGCCTCGAAAATAAAGGAGATCGCGATCCAGGAGATGAAACATGCTGAGGATCTGGCAGAAAGAATCCTCTATCTTAAAGGAGAGCCTACCACCAAACCAGACGCAGGCATCAAGAAAGGGGAAGAGATTGCCAACATGTTGGCAACCGACATAGCCCTCGAGAGCCAGGCAGTCACGATGTATAACGAAGCAGCCGTTGTTTGTTCAGAGGAGAAAGACCAGATTTCAAAGCGACTATTTGAGAAGCTACTCGGAGATGAGGAAGAACATCTTAACATATTTGAGAACCTAAAGGATCACGTTGAAAAACTCGGCACGGCTTATCTCGCAACGCTCACAGGCGAGTAACCCCACTCGGCATTGACCGCGTCCGGATCGTGCACCTCAATAGAAATCTTATCAAAGTGTGGCGAGGGCCTTTGATCAACTGTAAGGCCCTCGATTTTTTCAGGTTTTTGAGGAGGACAGATTTTTATTGGTGTAGAGAGCAGTAGGGAGATGCTTCCCTGGCCCCGACAGATCCTCTGGTGTGAACCGTCCACGGGTTGATTCGAACCATTACCTTTCGATCACCCGATTGTAAATCTCCTTGCCCCTATCGAGGCTGTGGTAGATGACAACCGATGTGATAGTTGCCCCACTGACAGCGTCAACATCTCGATTAAATCGAAAAGGTTGTAAGAGGGATTTGCCCATGACCCGGCTTTTAATCGCGTCAATATCGCTCTGATCCCAGACTCTATTTGCGTCTTTAGTCAGATAAATGGGAATGAAATTAACGATCGTACCCATATCATCGAAAATGTAAACGAAGTGGATGTCATGGCAGATATCGCAAAGGGGGGGTCTGCTGACGACCTTGGCGAAGATTCGTCTCTTTTCGCCCGCAGATCTCACTCTTCCCACAAAAAGCGATCGATCCCCAGGTTCAACCCGTCGAATCTCCTCAACAGCGCCACCGGAAAAGGCCATTCCATCTCTGATCTTTTGGATCAATTCCCTATTGGATAGGGGCGGAGTCAACATCTCTCCTTTAGGAAGAATAACACTCTCCTCTTCATTGATTTTCAGAAACGCCAGGTCGTATTGAAATGCGGCCCTGATCTCCTCGAAGATTTCCTGTTTGTTTCGGCGCATGCCAATATGAGACTCGACAACAACCCCCCGCCCACTCCCGTCTCTCCTCACCAGCAGGGTAAGGGGAGTTCTCACTCCGCCAGGCCCCCCGATAGCCTCATAAAAAGCGAAATTGACATCCGGAACGATGGGAAAAGGGATTCCTTCTGTCTTCCGGAATGTGATCACCTCGCGATCATTATTACCTACCCCCACGCCCATCCATTTGACGCCGCTGCCGAGTGTCGACTCCTTCACTACCCACTTAAAGACCTCGTTGTAGATGGGAGCCTGCATTTGACAGCTCGAGCAGTACGTACTCAAGAGTTCAAGCACAACGAGCTCAGCCTGTATGTCTCCGATCGTAAATGTCCTTCCCCCGGAGAGTCCCAAATAGCGTCTATCTTCCGGAGATGAAAGCATCGGGAATTCGTGAGGGGGAAAGAGGTCGCCAAATCGTGAACTCGCAAAAGATCTCTGAGCCTTCGTCGATAAGACAAACAGAAAGAGAGAAAAAACGATCACCTCGAACGGAATGGAAGTCCTCTTCATCGTGCCTCCCCTTGCCGTCCCACCTCAGTAAAGTCAACGGGAGAGACACTTTCCCGGGAGCCTTCAATCCTTTCTACCAATTCTTCCTGATCCCTTCTTCTAGAATGATGCTATGGATCGGTGACTGAACATTGAATCGGTGCATTACCCCCAGCTTGTATCGGTCACTCAAGAACCACATATAGTCGATGTTCCGTTTCACGTTGCCCGAGATTGGACGGCCATACTTGTTCTCAACAGGATACGTTCGGTCAGCCTCTTGTTCGGCTCGATCCTCAGCGCGCACAAAGGCCTTGAAAATCTTACGGCGGGTGGAGACTCCCTTCGGTGGTGTAACACTATAGTGAGTAACCTCTGCCAGCGATTTATGAACGTATCGCAGGTTTACTGAGAACATCCTGATCTTATACCATTTCCCATCTCTGCCCTGCAGCTCAAAGACATCGCCCACCCGAGCCTTTGCGACAATTGGGGATGAGGTGTCGGGACCATCTCGAACGTTCACCCGATTCGCTGTGATCTTCACGTACCGACTCTGGGGAAAAGTCGAAAGAGGAGCCAGGACAGTGAGGAGAAAGAATATAGTAAACCGAGCAATACGATAGGATCTCATTTTTCTTCTCCTGTCTAAATTACCAGAACAGAATAGGAGGGGTCAAATCATCGCGATGTGGGGCCAGAATGTGCCCGTCACAAATTCACATTCGTTGAATCTAGGAAAACCTCTTCGGCCTGAGCATTTCCAGAAAAAAGGGCAGCTATTTCCCCCCTAGCCCCTCAACGGCAGCAGTGGGACCGACACCTTGACAACACCGTTTTTTTTTGCTAATAGGTGGACAACGTGACAATTTGCTTCACGGAGCCACCAGGAGAGATCCGCATTAAGCGGGCGCCGAAGGGGCAAGGCCGGAACTTTCGAGGCTGAAACTCTCAGGCAAAAGGACTGGGGTTCTTGAGTCTCCTGGAAAGTTCCAAGTTATAGACTTGGACACCGAAGGGGTAAGCCCGCGACAGGACGGGTAATCTCTCAGGTAACAGAGACAGGGGCAGAATTTCGATTCTGTCCCTGTTTTTTTTGGCAAGGATTTTGTCAACTCGACAAAGAGATCTCTGAGAACCGAAAGGCTTAGGATGGTCGAAAAAGCTTTGAAACAGCGTAGACCGACTTTCCTACAGAACGCTTAGGACGGCGTCAACATGAATATTTATGCGAAGCGGGTGGGGAAACTTGGCACAGAAAACGCCTTCAAGATCGGAGACGATATCAAGCGCTGTGAGCAGATGGGTATGAGGGTTGTCAAACTCAACCTCGGAGAACCGGATTTCGACAGCGCTGAGAACATCAATGAGGTTGCGATCGGGAACATTCGGGCAGGCAATTCCCATTACGCGGATCCCCAAGGAATCCTCCCGCTGCGGCAGAGCATTGCCCGCCAGATCCTCCAGACCAGAGGCGTCGAGGTCGATCCAGGACAGATCGTTGTCACAACTGGTGCGAAGCCTCCAATTTCATATACCATGATGACCTATGTCGACCCTGGCGACGAAGTGATCTATCCAAGTCCTGGGTTTCCCATTTACGAGTCCTGGGTCACCTTTGTCGATGCTGTGCCGGTCCCTCTCCATTTGAAGGAAGAGAAGGGTTTTCGATTTGACGCCGCTGACCTGGCGCGACTCATCACAGCAAAGACGAAGGTCCTCATCGTCAACTCGCCCTCCAATCCGACTGGAGGGATTCTTACACACAAGGATCTCGAAGATATTGCTGCCGCGATAAAGAACAAAGCGGATCCGAGCATCAGGGTTTTTTCCGATGAGGTATACGAGCACATCATTTTTGATGGAAGAGAACACGAAAGTATCCTTTCGATTTCTGGGATGGCCTCACGGACAATCCTCGTGAGCGGACATTCCAAGACCTACGCCATGACTGGCTGGCGTCTGGGTTATGCCGTCCTGCCAACGATCGAAGAAGCGATGATATTCCGTCAACTCAATATCAATACGATCTCGTGCACCCCACCCTTCATTCAGGAAGCCGGTAAGGAAGCCCTTGATAACGAAAAAAACCCGGCAATCGTCTCAGCGATGGTCAAAGAATTTGAGAGGAGACGGACGGTCGTCGTTGAGGGCCTCAATCGGATCGAGGGGATTCATTGCAGAATACCGGACGGAGCTTTTTATGTTTTTCCAAATATTAGCGGGATCTGCGCCACTCTCGGCATCACGGATGCCTACGAAAAACTTCCCCTTGAGACAAAAAAGTGGACAAGCCCGTCCACTCTCTTTCAAATGTTTGCCCTTTACCACCACGGCGTTGCAACCATTGACCGTCGTTCCTTTGGCGCCATCGGGAGCGAAGGCAAGCACTATTTGAGGCTCTCTACAGCCACTGACATGGAATCGTTGAAGGAAGGAATTCGACGGATCGAAACAGCATCGAAGGACCGAGCGGGATTCCGGACTTTCATGACCAAGGGGGACCACCTTTTCTGAGAAAGGGGGAGCATGATGCAAGTCTTTGTCACCCGTTTGATCCCAGAAGCGGGTTTGATACTGTTGCGCGAAAAGGCGAAGGTCGCTGTGTGGCCTGGCCCAGAGGATAGGACACCGACAAAAGACGATATTATTCGTGGCGTTCTGAATGCGGATGTGCTCCTCAGTCTCCTTACTGAGACCATCGACAGTGACGTTTTAAGGGCCAATGCAAGACTCATGGGGGTGGCCAACTATGCTGTTGGGTTCAACAACATCGATGTAAAGGCGGCGACCCAGTTGGGAATACCCGTTACAAATACACCGGGCGTTTTGACGGATACGACGGCGGACCTGGCGTGGGCGCTGATCATGGCGTTGGCTAGAAACATTGTGCAGGGGCATGACTACACTAAGACAGGCCAGTTCAAAATCTGGGGGCCAAACTTACTTCTCGGGATGGATGTAAGCCCAGGAGGTAGCGGAGTGCCCAAGACTTTGGGGATAATCGGGTTTGGACGAATCGGCCAAGCCGTGTTCAAGCGCTCTAGGGGCTTCGATATGAACGTGATCGTTCATGATCCGTGGCAGAAAGAGGTGGTTGACCGAACGGAAGGGGTCGATTATCGAGAATTGGCGGATCTTCTCAAGGAGAGTGACTTCGTCACCCTTCATGCGGTGTTATCAGAAGATACGCACCATCTTGTCGGTGAGAAAGAACTTTATTCAATGAAGCCCACAGCCTATCTAATCAACACATCGAGAGGACCCGTCATCGATGAAAAGGCCCTTGTCAAAGCCCTTCAGGAAAAGAGAATAGCCGGAGCAGGACTCGACGTGTATGAAAAGGAACCGGATCTGGCACCGGGTCTTGTGGAATGTGAGAATGTGGTTCTCTTGCCCCACCTCGGAAGTGCCTCACGTGAGACTCGGAACAGAATGGCAACCATGGCAGTCACAAACGCCCTCGCCTTGTTACGTAGGGAGAGAGCCCCGAACACCGTAAATCCTGAGGTTTATGATACTAAAGTCTACCGCCATCGAATCGAAGGCTCCTAGGCTCAGGTGTCATATCGATTTATAAGTCCTATTCGTAACGGACTTTACGAGGGTCTCCGTAGCCGTGACGCAGTGATCCTCTGAATGAAGGGGCATCTACAGTGTCCACGCCAGAAGTTTACTTGGCTACCTATTCCTCTCTCCCGTATCAGGAGGCGTTGAAACTCCAGAAGCGGGTTCTATCGGCAAAGGTCGAAGGAGATTTCCCAGATACACTTATTGTGCTCGAACATCCCCCTGTTATCACGTTGGGCCGGAGAGGCAAGGAGGATCACATCATGGCCTCACCGGACGAGCTCGAGAGAGAGGCTATAGAAATCTTCCATGTCGAGAGAGGTGGAGACGTTACCTACCACGGCCCAGGACAGATTGTAGGCTATCCGGTCTTCGCTTTGGCAAACTATGGAAGGGACCTCTCGCGCTTTGTCTTTTCTATAGAAGAGGTTCTTATCCGGGTTTGCCAGGACTTGGGCATTGAGGCCGGCCGGAAATCAATAAACAGAGGAGTCTGGGTGGACGACAAGAAGATAGCCTCAATCGGGCTCGCCATCCGAAGGTGGATATCCTTTCATGGATTTGCTTTCAACTGGGCACCAAACATGGATCACTTCCGGCTTATCACGCCTTGTGGTCTTGCTGGAGTTGAAATGACATCAGTAAGAGAGATTCTGGGCGAAGGCACCCGTCCCGATTTCTTACGGACGCTGATCTACCGACACTTTGAAGAGGTTTTTCACATTCACCTTCGCGAGGTAAATTTGATCGAAAAATTGGGCGAAGGAGGCGCTCATGAACATTCCTGGAGATCTCAAATACACGAAGGAGCACGAGTGGGCCAGACTCGAGGGCGATCTCGTTACCGTGGGGATCACTGACTATGCGCAACAGAAACTAGGCGACATCGTCTATGTTGAACTGCCAGAGATCGATTCTGAAGTGACCGCCACAGAGCCTTTCGGCACGATCGAGTCGGTTAAGGCCGCATCTGACCTCTATGCTCCAGTCTCAGGAAAGGTTGTTGGAATCCATGAGGGGCTTATGGACGACCCAAAGGCCATTAATCAGGACCCCTACGGAGAGGGATGGATGATCAGAGTTGAGTTAGCTGACACACCCCATCAGCTGCTTTCAGCCGAGGACTATGCAAACTGGGTTGACGAAGAGGAGAACCGCTAGGCCTCGCTGAATCTTCTCCCAGAGGAATGAGGACCCACCATGCGATACATTCCAAATACCAGGGCGGTCCGTCGAGAAATGCTCCAAGAGATCCAGGTAAAATCTGTGGAAGACCTATTCGCAGACATCCCGGACGAGTTACTCCTTCGCCGACACCTGAAGATCCCCGGTTCTCGGTCTGAGCTCGAGCTTTCCGAACATCTAAAGAATCTAAGTCACAAAAACCTAAACAGAGACAAAACGGTCTACTTCCTGGGAGGGGGAGCCTATTTTCATTGGATCCCGTCAGTGGTCTCACATCTTGCTGGCCGATCTGAGTTCTATACAGCATATACGCCCTACCAGCCGGAAATCAGTCAGGGTACCCTTCAAGCACTCTTCGAATTCCAAACCTACATAAGCCTCTTGACGGGAATGGAAGTGGCCAACGCATCTATGTACGACGGGGCATCGGCACTTGCCGAAGCTGTCCTTATGGCGTTGAGAATCAAGAATGGGAGAAAGGACATCCTCATTCCTTCGACGGTTCACCCTGACTATAGGGACGTGGTCCAAACCTATTTACGTGCCCAAGATGTCAATATCATATCCATTGCCTTCACCCAAGACCTCCGAACCGACTGGAAAACCATTCAGAAGACCATTTCAGAAGAGACGTGTTGCCTGGTCATTCAAAATCCTAATTTCTTCGGGACCGTCGAGAGCCTCCCAGAACTCCGACGGGTTTCACAGAAAGTTCATCAGATGGGCGGCCTGTTGATTCTTAATGTTGTCGAACCGATTTCCCTTGGAATTCTCGTCCCACCTGGCGAATATGGGGCAGACATTGTTGTTGGAGAAGGTCAGTCGCTAGGGAATCCGGTTTCTTATGGAGGACCCTTTTTGGGAATCTTTTCGACCAAGAAAGAGTTTGTTCGAAAAATGCCGGGCCGGCTAGTCGGGGAGACCGCGGATACCCGGGGAGAGAGGGGCTATGTTTTGACGCTGGCAACACGGGAGCAGCATATCCGCCGGGAGAAGGCCACCTCCAATATCTGCACCAATCAATCCCTCTGTGCCCTGAGAGCGAGTGTATATCTCTCGGTCCTGGGCAAAAGGGGTTTCCGAGAGCTCGCTCTGATCAACATGATGAAGGCACACTACACCAGAGAAAAAATCGACGCCATCAGGGGATTCAAGGTTGACAAGCTCCCGATCTTCAACGAGTTTGTCGTCGAATGCCCAAGGCCTGTTCCAGAGATTCAGGAAATCCTCCTCACACACGGAATCGTCGGCGGACTAGATCTCTCACGATTCTTCCCCAGCCTCACGAATCACGTTCTGCTATGCACAACCGAATTGAATAGGCGTGACGACATTGATCGAATGTGCGAAATTCTCAGTGGCATTGCATAAGTGATTGAGGAGTCCATCATGTCAGGGAAAAAAGTAGGTACCCAGGGTCTGGTTCTCAATGAACCACTCGTTTTTGAGCAGGGAGGCCCGGAAAGAAGGGCCTTCTCCTTTCCCCAAAGCGATGTGCCCGAGAAAGGGCCAGAAGACCTTCTCCCTGGTGGGTATGTTCGGCAAGAGATTCGAGGTTTACCGGAGATCAGTGAAGTGGATGTAGTCCGACATTATACCCGTCTCTCCCAGTGGAACTATGCCGTTGACCTTGGGTTCTATCCTCTCGGCTCTTGCACCATGAAGTACAACCCAAAGATTAATGAGGATTTGGCTGCCCTCCCTGGATTTTCTCAAACTCATCCTTACCAGGAGGAGACCAACTCTCAGGGAAGTCTGCGCCTTATGTACGAACTCCAAGAAATGCTTGCAGAAATTGTCGGTCTCCATGCCGTCTCGCTCCAACCTTCAGCAGGAGCCCATGGAGAACTGACCGGCCTGCTTATGATTCGGGCCTACCATACCGACATGGGAGTCCCTAGAAGAAAGGTTATCATTCCTGACTCTGCTCATGGGACCAATCCCGCGAGCTCCGCTCTCTGCAACTACGAGGCAGTATCTTTGAGATCGGACGCCCGGGGACTCATCAGTCCTGGAACTTTAGCAGAGGCAATGGACGACGATGTTGCGGCCGTCATGCTTACAAACCCTAATACTCTCGGGCTCTTCGAAGAGGACATTCTCAAGGTGACCGAAGTTGTCCACGCCAAGGGTGGTCTGGTCTATTGTGATGGAGCCAACTTGAACGCCTTAGTTGGCATCGCCCGATTCGGAGACATGGGCATTGACCTTGTCCACCTCAACCTTCACAAGACCTTTTCCACACCCCATGGAGGCGGCGGCCCCGGAGCCGGTCCGGTTGCCGTCAATGAGAGTCTGGCTCCTTTCCTCCCCGTACCAATCGTCGACAAGGAGGACGGTCGCTATGTGCTAAGAAACGACCGTCCGAAATCTATAGGAAAAGTCAGGGCCTTTCATGGAAGCTTTGGAATCCTCGTTCGTGCTTATGCTTACATCCTTAGCATGGGCCCAGAGGGATTGAAAGAAGCGGCCCAGACCGCTGTCGTCAATGCGAACTACCTAAGGAAAAAGCTTAAGCCCTTCTATCACATTCCTTACGACAGAATCTGTAAACATGAGTGTGTCTTCTCCGACAAGCTTCAAAACGCCTCAGGCGTTCAGACGATTCACATCGCAAAGCGGTTGATGGATTATGGGTTTCACCCGCCAACAATCTATTTCCCTCTCATTGTTCAGGGGGCGTTGATGGTCGAGCCGACGGAAACTGAGAGCAGGGAGACCCTAGATCAATTTGCAATGGCCATGGAGACGATCGCTCGAGAGGCAGAGAAAAACCCAGATGTTGTCATCAATGCCCCTCACAAGACCAAAGCAACCCGACTGGATGAAACCCAAGCAGCCCGGTTTCCATGTCTCACGTATACACCCTCAGAGTAGAACCATGACATCTTCAAATGCCACACTGATCCTCTGGACAAATTCTTGGGGCGACTCACAAGGGGAGAGGTTGGTTTCCAGAGCTCAAGAGGCGAATGTTTTAGACCTTGTGGAAAAGTCCGAAAGTGTTGCAGAGATTGACCGGGTCATCGTGGTCACGAGTTCCCCGGCATTGATAAAGGCGCTTGGCCCGTTTCCAGTAATCTTGGAGACTGACCCTCACCTCGTGTCGACGACTTTCGGGGAAAAGATCCGATCAATCATTGAAGAATACGGTATCGAGACCGTGCTTTATTTCGGTGGCGGAAGCGGCGTCTTTATGAGCGTCGAAGATATGGCTGGGATCGCAAGGGTCGCCCTATCCTCTCCCGGTGCTCTCTGGGTAAATAACTTCTTTTCGACCGACTTTGCGGGTTTCAACACTGCTCAAGCCCTCCCTGCCCTCGATCGGTGTCAACGGGACAACTATCTGGGCCGCGTTCTTGGAAGAGAAACGGAGATGAAGGTCTACGTCCTTCCGCCGGGTCTAATGACACGATTTGACATCGATAGCCCAGCCGATTTGGGAATACTCAAGATCTATCGAAAAAAGGCAGGACGTCATCTGGAGGAATTCCTTTCCAGAGTTATTCTCGATTCGTTGCCTCTTTACGAAATCATGGATGTCCTTGTAAACCGAGACAGAAGAATTCTAATAATCGGCCGTGTTCCTCTGGATGGGGCGAGTTTTTTCGACAGAGAGACGGCCTGCCACGTCAACTTCTATATCGAGGGCAGGGGAATGGAGGGGCGTGAAAAATCGAAGGGAGATCACATGTGGTCTCTCATTGGAGAATCAATCGAAGAGATGGGTCTCTCGAGATTCTTCGACTGTCTTGCAGGGGAGGCCGATGCTGTAATCATGGACACCAGGGTCTGTTTTCGACATCTCCGTCTTCACCTGTCACGGCAGGATCGTTTTTTTTCGGACCTGTTGTGGCCCCATCGGATCGAGGACGGTTTTCTCCGGTCGTTCACGCGCCGTGCCATCGAGAGTCCTGTCCCCCTTCTTCTTGGGGGACATAGCATGGTTTCTGGGGGCCTCTATGCCCTCGGTGAGTCGGCTTGGTGGCAAACCGAAAGCCCCTTGCGACGGGACGTCGAAGATATTCCTGAAGACTCCTGGGTGAAAGCCCGTCTCGAAACAGTGGGATAGACAGAATAAGATGAGACGATTCATTCTTCTTCACCCACTGGTGGTAGACTCCTGGAGGTTGGAGAAGCATATTGCCCATGCGATGGGCAGAGGAGGCACGGACAGGCGGGATACCCGGTCCTCCAAGACCGGGACGGGAGGGCTTTTTCATCCTTCCGTATCGTTGTCTCAGAGGCGGGTCTGCCCCGAAGAGGGTGATGATTTCTGGTTATCCCAACCTCGCAGCCAACAAAATAATTCATTTCTTTGAGATCCCAGTATCTCTGCGATGAATCTTCAACTAACTTCTCCTCAGCCATCACATAGCGGACGGTTAGGAGCACCCTTTTCAGAAATATCTTAGACAAGGAGCGTCAACGTGTCGAAAAGAGATTATGCCGATTTGGTTTTCGAAAGGACTTTAGAGGAGATTGATCCGATCATTCAAGGGCTCATTGATTGGGAAGAGGAGCGGCAAAACCGAAAAATCATTCTTATCCCCTCCGAATCTCTCTGCCCCCTACCGGTTCGTCAGGCCCTTGGATCTGTGTTTTCGAGCATTTACGCTGAGGGTTATCCACCGAAAAGTATGACATACGACACAGAGGAACGACTCGGAGACATCAGCCATCAGCTGGCCTGCTATCGCCGATACGCAGACCGTCGCTTCTACAAGGGATGTGACTACGTCCACTTCCTGGAAACGCTGGCACAACGGAGGATCGCAGACTGTTTCGCAAATCGCCGCGTTGCATCCGGTGACATCTTTGTCAATGTTCAGCCCTTAGCCGGGGCTGCCGCGAACAACGCGGTCTACGAAGCCTTTGCCTCCCCTGGGGACGTTGTGATGGGAATGGCTCTTCCCCATGGAGGGCACCTCACCCACGGAAGCGAGTTTAATCGATCAGGCAAACAGTATGAAATCGTGTCCTACGAGGTAAGCCGAAAGACTGAGAAACTTGATTACGAGGCCATCATGACACTTGCCTTGGAGACGAGGCCGAAAATGATCATCGCCGGATACACCTCCTACCCCTGGGCCCCAGACTGGTTGAAATTCAGGGAAATTGCGGATGCAGTCGGAGCTATCCTCTTGGCCGATATTTCCCACACAGCGGGCATGGCGATTGCGAGTGTCTACCCCAACCCAGTGGGCATAGCCGACGTAACTACCTTCACAACCCACAAGACGATCTGCGGTCCCCGAGGAGCAGTTATCATCACCACGGATGAGGAGAAGTCTCAGAAGATTGATACAGCGGTTTTTCCGGGCGAGCAGGGCGGGCCGCATGTGAACAAATTTGCAGCAATGGCGGTCGCCTTCAATATTGCTCGGACAGAACCTTTCAGGGAGCTTCAACGACGGATCGTTGAGAACGGGCGAGCACTGGCGGCTGCCTTGGAAAAACGTCGACTTCGCCTCGCCTATGGAGGAACTGACACTCACCTAATGGTGATCGATCTCAATGCCATAAAGACACCCACGGGGTTTCCCTTAAAGGGGGAAATTGCCGCCAGGATACTTGATCTCTGTGGAGTCGTTGTAAACAAGAACACAATCCCTGGAGATGCCACAGCGGCAGATGCAAGCGGCATTCGACTGGGAACGCCCTGGATAAGCCAGCGAGGAATGGGATCTGAGGAGCTGGAATCACTGGCCGAAATCATCGCCGAGGTCCTTTTCAATATTCACCCCTTCCAGTACATCGGCTTGACAGGGCTTCTACCGAGAGGGAAGATCGATCTGGATCTTCTTGAAAAACTCAAACGAGATGTCTCCGAACTGGCCCGAACCGGTCGGGGTGAGGGCAAGAGAGAAGAGTCAGGATATCCTCATTTTGCTCTTCATTCGTTTGACGACCCTCGAGGAACATCCCTTTTCTATCAGGATGAAGCGGAGGATCTCGATGAGGTCCTGGACACTGCCACCAGGAAGGCCGTTCTGATCGATCTGAGCGACATGGGAATTCTCGAGGTGAAGGGAGATCGCGCTTTCCCATTTCTTCAACAGCTTGTCACCCACGATATCACGGATATGAAACCCGGCAACTGCTCTTATGGGGTTGCATTGGATCGCCACGGGAGAATCATCGATGACCTCACCCTTCTTCGACTCAACCCGGATCGTTGGGAGAGGGATCGCTACTGGATCCTCACCAACCCCCAAAACACCGAGAGGGTCAAAGCCTGGTTTCGCGGGATTTCCGACGGATACATTCTTTTTGATGAAACAGACGTTTTCAAGAAAGTCGAGGGTCCCGTGGTGGTCGAAGACCTCCGAGGGGTCGAGGCTCGACACCAGAAAATCGCTCTGGGTCTTTGCGGACCGAAAGCCCTTGAGGTTTTGAATTCGGTCACCCCAGAAATGCCATCGATTCCCCCTGGCCACTTCTGGGATGGCAGAATGGGCGGGACGGGATTGACGATCTCACGGTTTCCCAAGGATGTCGGCCCTTATACCCTCTTGCTGATACTTCCCTCTCCAAAGGCTTCGGCGATCTGGCGGGTTCTTTTGGAAAAAGGAGGGGATGACCTCAGACCTGCTGGGTCCAAATTGAGGGATGCTTTGAGGCTCCAGAGGGATCTTCCCCGATACGGAAAAGGAGATGAGGATCGAGATGGTGTTGCCTTTTTGGAACGAAACGGTGATCATCTATTCCGTCTCTCCAAACCATATTTTGTTGGCCAAGGGAGTCTCGAGGCCTTCAGGCATCAGGACAGTAAGGCAGATTTTCAACATAAGAAACCAGAGGGTCCCCTAAAAAAAAGCGTCCTTTACGAGGAGCACAGAAAACTGACTCGGAGGTTTGTGCCCTTTGCCGGTTGGGAAATGCCGGTTTGGTACACCTCCATCGCTGAGGAACATCAAACGGTTCGACACGGAGCAGGTCTTTTTGACCTCTCCCACATGGGCGTTTTCGAGTTTTCTGGAGAAATGGCAGTCCCATTTCTCGACATGGTCACCAGCAATTATATCAGATGGATTAAGGATGACGAATGCCAATACGCCTATCTCCTGGATCCTGGCGGGCGCGTGATCGATGACGTCATGGTCTACCGACGCAGCAGGGACCGCTTCATGATGGTTGTCAACGCCGCCAACGCTGACAGGGACATGGCATGGCTCAAGGCTGTTCACTCCGGAAAATTCCGGATCGATCATCAGCACCCCGACATCGAAGCTCCCGGCCCGGTTCTCATTCGTGACCTAAAACATCCCGCTTCAGGACTCGACCGCCGTATCAACCTCGCCCTCCAGGGACCGAGTTCACTGAAGATCCTTCAGTCTCTTGCAAAAGGGAGCACGAAAACCCAGACCCTGGCTCGGCTTAGAAGAATGGAGTTTACAGAGATGGAACTTGCTGGACTCGATCTCATTATTGCGCGGACAGGGTACACTGGAGAGGAAATCGGATTCGAACTCTTCGTCCACCCAGATGGGGCTTCCAAATTCTGGAACCTCCTATTGAAGAAAGGAAAGTCTCTCGGCCTTCGACCTGCAGGACTTGGGTCGAGAGATTCTTTGAGAACCGAGGCTGGCCTGCCCCTTCACGGGCATGAGCTGGCCGGGCCCCTTGACATCACGCCCAAGGAGGCTGGGTTTGCCCCGTATGTCAAGTACCATAAACCCTTTTTTATCGGACGAGACGCACTCTTGGAAAGAGACAGGGTCTCGACTGTCGAAATCATTCGTTTCAGTATTCCTTCTAAGGGAGTGAAAATGATAAAAACAGGGGCCCTCGTGGTCAGTCGCCGGAGTCAGAAAGTGGTTGGGACGGTGACGAGCTGTGCCCTGGATTCGGATGGTTTTCAGATTGGGATGGCCCTGGTGGAGAGGAAGAGCAATCGGGAAGGAACACGGATCGGCATCTTTCCGGAGGCGGATTTGACAGTCGGGAGGAGCGGCAGAGACCAAATCTCCTTAGGGGAACGTGTCACCCTACATGAAGAGGCTGTTGTAATTAGCCGATTTCCTGCCGAGCGACTGCGACTTGAAGAATTCAGGGAAGTTTTAGAGAAATGACGGCATATCACGAGACAGGAGTCAGAATCAAAAGCTCGGAGCTTAGCTTCGGAATACCGCTATGGTCAAATATTTCCCACGAATTAGGACATAATGACGCAGGTGAATTGATGCATGGTTTCGAAGTGATGGAACAACGTCATAGACTCGGTTTCGACACGAATTCTGGCTTCTAACACCTGGAGGAATATATGCGCCGCTATTTTGCCATTTCAGCAATTGGGAAGGATCGGCCTGGGATCGTGGCTGATGTGGCCGAACTGATCTATAAGACGGGCTGCAACATGGAGGACTCGAGCATGACCATCCTGGGCAATCAATTTGCCTTGTTGACCCTTCTCTCCGGTAAAGGTGAGGAGGTCGTACATAAGCTCGCCTCCGGCTGCAAACGGCTCGAACGTGACAAGAATCTCACTATTCTATTCACCCCCATCGACTCCCTTGAAATTCATGCAACTCAGCCAACCAAGGGGAGAACTTACAGGCTAATGGCGGAAGGCTTAGACAAGGCCGGAATTGTCTTCAAGGTGTGCCGTATCCTCGCTCAGTACAAAGCCAATATTGTCGACATGAAGACTCAATTCCTTCCGTCTCCCGAGACCGGTACGCCTATATACAAGATGGACATCGAGATGGTCATCCCGGAGAAAGTCTCAATTGAGGACCTGACAACGGAATTAATCGGAGTTGGTGAGCAATTGGCCATAGAGATTCAATTGATAAAAGCAGAGGAGTGAACTCCTAGAGAACCAACCTCATGATGATCTCAGCCACGCCTCTGCCGCATAGGAACTCCTGATGAACGGCCCTGACGCCACAAAAAGGAACCCCATGTCATCAGCCACGTCTTTATAGGCCGTGAATTTCTCCGGGTGGATATAAGTCTGAACGGGAAGATGTGATCGGGAGGGAGCGAGGTATTGGCCGAGAGTCAGCATATCGCATCCAACATGCCGAAGATCTTCCATGACACGGACCACCTCCTCTTCAGCCTCGCCAAGACCTAGCATCAACCCTGATTTTGTATAGATACTCTCCTCCGTTCTCTTTACCGTTTTCAGGAGGTTTAAGGACCTCTGGTAATCAGCGCCCGGTCTCACCCGCTCATAGAGACGAGGGACGGTCTCCAGATTATGGTTGATGACCTCCGGTCGAGCCTCAATGACGGTCTCGATGGCGTGCAAAAAATCTGGAACAAGGACTTCAACTTTTACCTCACGGCTCAAGGCCTTTACAGCCCTAATCGTTCTGGCGAAATGCTCGGCACCACCATCCTCAAGATCGTCGCGAGTCACTGACGTGATGACAGCATATCGAAGGCCCAGCCTTTTCACGGCCTCGGCCACTCGAATCGGTTCATTTAGATCGATAGGTTCAGGTCGATCATGGCCAACATTACAGAATCCGCACCCTCTTGTGCACCGATCGCCAAGAATAAGAAAGGTCGCCGTGCCCCTCCCAAAGCAGTCGCTTTGGTTTGGACACATGGCACTCTCACAAATGGTATGGAGACGGAGTTCTTTGGTGATAGCCCCCATCGCACCGAGGCTCGCAAAATCAATCTTTTTTCTAAGCCAATAGGGTTTTCTCTGGATCATACCTTGATGATAACAGAAACACGGTGAGACACGCAAACACTATCGGAAGTCTTTGAATGCCCGGCAGGGCGTTGCTCAATGGCTTTTTCCGAGGCGCTAAATCTTGCGTCTTGGGGGTAGCGGCCATCAACCGGGAGAGGCAGACGAAAATACCCTTATCAGACAGCGAGTTCCTCCAAGCTATCATAGATATCGATGACTTTTGATAGGCGGGTATAAAAGAAGATGGTTTCTATCTTGTCATCGAGGTTCACCAAAGACAGTTTCTTTTTCATGCGATGCAACGTCACATAACACGAGATCACGGCACCCAGGCCTGATGAATCAACGTGGTCAACAGACTCGAAGTTGAGAACGATCTCGTCATCGTTTTCTTTGGCCGCCTCACGAACCTTTTTCTTTAGGGTTTCCACTGTGGAAACGGTGAGGTTTCCCCAGAGACTCAAAATCCTAATATTGCCTTTTCTTGCCTTCCCCTTTTTCCTCGTCTTTCTCTTCATGTTGGCTCCCGAATTTTACAAGATGTACTATGTTTCCTTTGTCGTTGAACTCCAGCCGATCTAGATACATACGAGCCAACAGAAGACCTCTCCCACAAGGACTCAGGAGACTGCTGGACGGGTCGAGACAGGGCGGATTTCGCCAGTCGAACCCCCCTCCCTCGTCTATAACGACAAAGTGCAATTCCCCCGGAACCATTTGATAATCAATAGTCACCGTCCGGCTCGAGTAAACCGGGTTGGACAGGCGCGCCTTGATAAGCTTCTCGTACGTGTTGCTCTCGATGGCATGACATTTTTCCTCGAAGGTGATCGCAAGGTTGCCGTGTTCGATGGCGTTTATGATTATTTCATATAGGCCCAGCCCAAGTCCCTGGGTTTTTGCCTTTCCACAAATATTGCTTGCACATATCAGAAGCTGATTGACGACCCCCCAAATTTGATCGATTTGGTTGCCCATGACGATCCGCTTGCTCTCCTCCAACACAAACTCTCTGTTAATCTCATTATTCCGGCTGCCGGTGACTTTTTCGATGGTTTCATGAAGCTCCCAGAAATTGACGGGCTTCCGAAGATAATCGATCGCCCCTTCGCGCAAAACCTCGATCGCACCGTCCTTGCTCCCATCATCAGCCATGACAATAATCTTGGCCTCAGGATCTATGTCCTTGATATGGCCCAGAAACGCCGTCCCACCCATCTTAGGCCCCGTTATATCGGTCAGAACGATGTCCGGTCCGACTTCACGAAGAAACCTGAGTCCCTCAACGCCATCACAGGCGGCAAAGACTTCATGTCCCTTGGTGCTGAGCCCTTCCAACAAGACACGCCGCGTAGCCGCTTCCTCCTCGATCAGCAGAATCTTTGTCTTAATCATGGACCTTCCAATAGACTATTTCTTCGTTAGGGCCAAGAAGATCTCAGATCGGTTCACTTCGTCTTCAAGGGTATCTGAAACCTTCTCGACATCCTCGGATCTTATGTCGAGGCGACTCCAGAGTCGAGCAGAAATCTCAGGTATCATTCTGTCACCATTCCACCCTATTCCTTGCCGTCGGCAGATGGTATCGGCTAGACGGACGATGTCTACCACTCGATCTTGTGACATTGAAAACCCCTTGCGTTCCTCAAGCGGTTCATGGTGATGTCTGATAGAGACAACGACGGGAAGGGGAAGTTTCCATTTTCTAGCCAACCACTCACCGATAATCGCATGATCGATTCCAAGAAGATGTCGTTCCGCCTCCAGAAAGGAAACACTCTCTTTTTCGGTTCGCTCGAGAATCTTCAGCAGTTCCTCATGGAGGAACTGATCGAGGACCAGCTTTCCGATATCGTGGAGCAGGCCTCCAGAAAAGCAGTCTTCAGGCCGGGGGTAACTTGCTTTCTTGGCGATTATCTGGCTACAAATCGCACAGGCTATGCTATGGGCCCACAGTTTCTCCCGATTGAACTTTCCATCTCCGTTCCCATCGAGGAAGTTAATCACGGTTATGGTTAGGGCAAGTTGAGAGGTTGCCCTGAACCCCAAAAGGGAGACAGCTTGAGATATTTTAGTGATCTCCATGGGGAGCCCATAATAGGCCGAGTTCACAAGGCTCAGGACCTTTGCCGCTAAACTCTGATCTCCCTCAATAACCCGGGCCGCGTCTTCAGCGCTCGAAAGGGGGTCCTCCATGACAACCCTTAGCTTCTGAGCCACGAGATTGAGTGTAGGGAGATCTTGAATTCCGTTGATAATTGACTTTATTCGTCCCTGATCCATTCCGTCTCCAGTCTCTCCTTTACGCCCCGATCGACAACAGAACCATTCACAAGTCATCGTCAAAGCGGTCCTTCTCGGTAAACATCGAGAGTTCCTGATATATTTCTTCAATCAAGGAGTGGCAAGGCAGATCGTTACCCTTAGTCAGAATATTCTTCAACTGTTTCATGTCGAAGCAACCGCCCGCTGGATTTCGTGCCTCAATAACGCCGTCCGTGTAGAGAAGTAATCTGTCTCCATCGTTCAAGGGAGTCTCTTTGTTTTCAAAGAGGGCTTCATCGAACATCCTGATGAAAAAACCGTCCGTATCGAGAAGTTCATGGGTATTCGTATTCCTTCGGTATAGTATGGGGTAGGGATGGCCAGCCTTTGAATAGACCATTTTCCTGGTCTGTGAGTTGAATACGAGATAGAAAGCCGTTATGTATTCACCCGTTGTGATAAAACGACAGAACTCCCGGTTCAATTGCTCCAGCACGCCGCTCGGGGATGAATGCTCCCGGGCATATCTCTGAAAAGACATTTTGAACATTGTTGTCAAAAGGGCGGCAGCTGGGCCATGGCCCGATACGTCTGCGATCACAACTCCTACATCACCATTCGCTAACTCGATGGTGTCAAAGAAATCTCCCCCGATGCGGTTCGACGGAATGTATTTGCTCGCGAAACGGATTCCCTTCCGTCTGGGGTACCTTTTAGGGAGTAGGCTTCTTTGAAGTTTCGCCGCCATTTCCAGTTCGACCATGATTCGACGGTTTTGTTCTTCGAGGGTCCGTTTGGCTTCCTCCCCTTCAGCCACTGCCTTGATCAACATACCTGCTTGAACTTCCATACGGTCCCGCTCTTCTTTTAGCTCCCGGTATGCCTTTTCTAAGAGACGGTTCTTCTCAAGAAGTCGATCTTTCTGCACGCGCTCGTCCGTCACTTCTTTGATTATCTTTTCATGGTAGAGGACCCGCCTTTTGCCGTCTCGTCTTGCGTTGGCTGTGATCCAGACAGATATCTCTCGACCATCTTTTCTTATGAGCCGCGTTTCAAAGTCTTTCACAAATCCCTTGTCTTCAAGGAGGCCGACCAGTTGGCGTCGGTCATTCGGATTCACATAATGCCGGTCCATTGGGATGGCGCGGATCCCTCACCCAGCAGGATAACCCAGAGTGTCAAGCCCTGCCTGGTTGATGTCGAGCAGATCACCCGAGGGTGTGGTCATCAGCACCGGGTCCTTGAGCGTCTGAACGAGTTTTCTATAGGATTCATCAGTTATCGTCATGTCTCCAGTTTTGTTCGACATCGGCATAAATGATTCTCCAGCTCGAACCTCCTCTGTCCGCTAATTCCTTATCGAAAGAATGGAAGGAAATCTTGAGAACAAAGACCATCAGCTGGCCAATAGGAAGCCGTATGTCCTCGTCCTAGGAAGTTGCAGTTTCGAGGTACAATTACTTGAAATAAAAAGGTTTTCGTCATTGCACAAGAATTAAGCAATGTGCTAATTCTGTTTGGTTTGACAACGGTTTACATCTTCTCAGAAGCCAGATATCCACGGGATTTCCACAAATCTCGTGATTTCATTAGCTAAGCCACTGAAAAATAATGGAAACAAGAAATTCACAGTTCCTAACGATCTCGTCAGGTCGGCCGGATGACCATCGGTGAGCCGTAACGGATGATGAATATCGAAAACTGGGGGATGACATTGAGCTGCTGAATGGCCAATAAAAATACGACTTATGCTCAAACGGTGAGGCGAAGACAAGGGGCTCTAAAACCGAGATTCATCAAAACAACGATCCCAGAGGGCTGAAGACCTTCCGCACCTTCCATCAGGGCTTACGTGCATAGACTACGTCTGAGGGAAAACTCAATTGACTGCTAAATTCCCTCCTTACCCCCTCGAATCCAGATGACAGTCCATGGGAGAAGATCTAAACCTCTGCACCCACTCAATGGGGCAGATCAGCAACTCCAACACAAAAGAACTTGACAGAATTGCACAGTCTGCTAGGATTGGAGTGTTCGTCGTGATACTGTTCGTTAGCAACAAAAGGCCACAGATGGAGGAAAAACTGAGCTTTGTGTAAGGGCCTGCTCCTTGACATATCGAAGGAGACAGGCCTTTGTTTTTCTCATGTTCACCGTGCCAACAGCCGATCAATAGAGTAGTTTTAGATGACCGATCATATGATCATATGGATCATATGATTGAACCACAGCCATTCGAATTGTTGACGGGGGAGGTAATTTCTAAGGTGCCCTCAAGATGAGGGGAGGAGAAATCCTATCATGAAGATTAAGATCATGTTGGCCATCGGATTGGCGCTCTGTAGCGCTCTCCTCTATGCCGCAGAAAGGGCCATTGAACTTCCAACAAAAGAGGACTCTATGCCGCCCTCTCTGACTGTTTTCGCACCCACCGAGATCCATATACTCTCCCCAGGTTACAGTATTACAGCAAATACCTATGATGAAAGTGGGATATCGCACGTAATTTTCAACATCCTACCCGATAGGAATTTTGTCGTTGCCGAGCCACCATTCAGGGTGAGCCCTGGTTACCTTCCACCGAATCCCGGAGACTCATTCAAAATATTTGTCATCGCAGTAGATAACTTCGGGAACAGCAGGAAAGTCTCTGTGAGGATCAAGAGAGTCCACGCCCCGCCAGATTTGACGCCTGCAGGATATGCAGGCCTTGACTCACAGAGACCTGTGATTTCGGTTGCGAATAGGAGTGATAAGGAAATTGGCGGTTTCTACATAGACATCTATTTTACGCATCTTCGGCCCCTACCTGAGCAGGCCGGCGATCTGAGAATCTTTGTAGACTCCCCGGTTCCCCCTGAGACAAGTACCTCCTTGGAGTTTACGAATCCCTTTTATCCAGATCCTATTGAAATGATGTGGGTCCAAGTCGACACAGACAATCAAATTGCTGAATTCGATGAAGAAAACAATATTGGAATCTTTCCCCAGTAAATGATCGACCCCATGGACCATAGCCAGAGAGTCCGGACTGCAGGCCCTCTTCTCCTGAGGTCGGCCACATTACGTCCACCTTCTCTCCTGATGAACCGTCTATCGTCCTGTCCCATCCAAGCCTTTCCCACGGCCGATGAAATCGCCTCGACTTGTCTGTCCTCGCGCATCTGACATTCTAGCGTGGTTGAAGATTCCCCCTTCCTGAAGTCTGGTAAGCCCCCATGTCCGCACACGTGCCGATCACGGGCACACGTCCCGGAGGAACTAGTGCGGAAGTGTTTATGCCGATACGTTCTTGCCCTCTCCCGCTATCTTCGGCGCTCATGAGCTTTTCCTGGTGCTGTCAGTTGTCGGTTGTCAGTTGTCAGTGGTTACTTTCAATTCAACCTCATTCGATTGGAAATGAAATACCCCGAGCCCGTTACTTGAATAGCTATGGATGGGTAAATCCCAATCTTTTTGCAACAAACCACGGACACTTGAAACCTCAGGAGTGTCCGTGACCCCGAACCAGGAAGCAGATGCTGATCTAATCAAGAGATTTGGCCCCGACGTTTTGGTCGTTGCCGCTGGTTCGGAAGTTCAAAGGCCGGACATCCCAGGCATCGATCTTTCTCATGTCAAACTTGCCACTGAGGCTTTGATGAATCAGAAGACTATCAAGGAGCCAATTCTGATCGCTGATGGGGGATTGGTCGGCTGTGAGGTCGCGGTCTATTTTGGGTCAGAAGGGAAAAAGGTTACCCTTGTGGAGATGTTGTCTGAGGTTGCTTTTGATTTGGATGCGGTGAGTCGACTGGAACTCCTTGAAATGCTGAAGGAAAATAATATCTCCATTCTCAAAGAGACTCACGTGGTTGATATCAAAAAAGAACAGCTGAAGGTCCGCCGAAATGGAGCGGAGCGCTCCATTGATGCTAAGACCTTTATCATAGCAATGTCTATGAGACCCCGTAGGGAGATCTTTGGGGAGTTCGCCCACCTGGCACCGGCTTCGATTGCTGTCGGTGACTGTGCCACCCCAGGAAAAATAGGAGATGCCATTCACGACGGGGCGAACAAAACCCTTAATCTAAGCACAGTCTCACAGTGGTAACCCACAAGGAGGTGATTCGGTGGCGAAATACAAAGTCATTGTCACGGCCAAGGACAGCAAGTGCCCCTTGGTCAAGCAGGGTGATAAGTTCGTTATCCGCGGGACGATGCTGGACATGAGAGAAACCGACAGCCTTTGTACGGTCGCTCTTGGAGCAATCAACTACTCTCTCTATATGATGGCCAATGCCGATGACCCAAAATCCTACGGTCGGGATGAGGTCTACTGTCTTCAGTGCCCAGACCCGGAAACAAGGGTAATCTTCGAGGTTTCTCGACGCCCGATGGACTGAGTCTCTAGTCGATACGCAGTAACCCGGAGAAAACCCTACCTGTCAAAATATATGCTTTTGCCTGTTGCGGACAGGGGGATACCCATGACAACCTCCCAATCGACCAATCCCATGTTTCTGGCCACTGTGCCGATTCGATACATGATCCGGTTGTCCGCATTGAGAAGGCCGGCGGTTTTCACGGCCGATCCCAGAGCAATACCCATGTCCAGGAGTCGATACGCACAGTGAGGCCCCCTGAACTCCACTTCCCCCTTTTCGGCCTGCGTCAGTTCCTTACAGGTGGCATAGCCACAGGCACCGCAGTTCAGTCCCAGAGGTTTATCCTCTTTAAGCCCGATGAGGACGACAACATGGCTGTCCCCTGTGTTCTTTCCGTCCCGATCAAAGTTGGCTTTCTTCTTTTCCTCACCAAACTTGACCATGTTTGCCGCCAGCTTCTGAACATCATTACCCTCAAGAATCTGGATCGCCAAGAAATCCTGCCCCGCGCTTTTTGGAGCGGTTCGAGCCGAAACTGCCATGAGCTCTGCAATCATCCTCAATCCTTCCAATTGCAATTCCTCCCTAACTTTTTTATGGTCCTACTCAATTACCTCTTAGCTGTCCGGTCCCAAAATCTACAGCGTCAACGACGACGAATGAGAAATCCCCAAAACCTCCCCATCCTCTTTCTCTATGGGTTTTTGGAATCCCCAACTTAACATAGGCCCTGTCATCTTTCAAATCCTATTTTCCAGGAAATAAATCTCACAGTTTGTGCATTCAAGGGGCCGGCAGAAATTCATCGAACTCAACAGGTCACTTGATTTCAACCTAAAAATCTACCGTTGAAACCTCGCTCATCAGATGATAAAACGATCTTTGTTGATTTCTAGCTGGTCGCGGGCACATCGACTTCGACCCACCGCTAGTGGAGTGGGATCTTTTGGCGTTCCTCTGATTTGACCATAGGAATGGGCAGGCATTCAGGTGGTAATGAATCGCGATAATGGGCGCATGGCTCAGATGGAATTTGCTTTCCAGAAGACACTGATCGAGTCTTCCGGATCCATGGGTTTGCTTTTTCTGGTGAGTTGTGAAATCTCGAACACCCGGATCTCAACATGAGACGACAATCTAACCATGATTCTCCCCAAACCATTTCCATTCTCACATTCAATGTCTGGTTCGGTCTGGACGAACGGGGCATCCTGAAGATGAAACCATTGGAATCAAGCAAGCGGCGTGAAAAGCGCTACCAGATACTGGTCGAGGAACTGAGACGGCTTCACCCCGACTTGATTGCCATTCAGGAGGCAAACCCGGTTCCACAATACAGCAAGAGACTCGCGAAAGATTTAGGCTATGATGAGATCCATCAGGTTTACAACGGCGGGATCAAAGTTGGTAATTTCGGGATCCCCATCAATCTAAGACTCGGAATCATGGTACTGGCGAAACGACGATTCAATCTGCGCTGGGCGGGCGCGAGCCAGATATCCGGAGACCGCTTCGGCGTATACGGAGATTTCTTCTGCTTTCACTTTACCGATTCACGCTACGTTATGGCGGGCCTCGTCTCGATCGGGGGCAATCCACTCTACATCGTCCATACCCATACGTATCCGGGGCTTCCAGAAAGCCGTGAAATTCTTCGTCTTCTGGACCAATATCGAGCTCAGGCGAAGATCTCCGAGAAGGAATACCGGGCTCACCTCCTCAACCTAAAGCGTTCTATCCTCCGACAGGTAAAGGAGATCGAAAACATTCTCACCTTTCTCAATCAGACGGCTTGTGCAGGCCCTGCGGTTTTAGTGGGTGATCTGAATATGACTGATGACAACCCCCTTTTGATCCGCCTGATGGAGGAAGGAAGACTTCTGGACACTTATCGAATTGCCAATCCGAAAAAGCAAGGATTTACGTGGGATAGTCAGAACAATGGGAATACGAGGTTTTCGGAAATTACAGCTTCACGACGGGATGATCTAAAAAGGACCTACGAACGCCTTCGGGTCGGATACGATCGAATATCCCGGAGGATCGACTATATCTTTCTCAACTCAGCTTTCAGAGCAGAGCAGATCCTCGAAAGCCGTGTCGTTATGGACCGTCCTGTTGACGGCGTGCATGCATCAGACCATTACGGCGTTATGAGTGTTATATCCCTCAGGCCCTGATGTAGGCATGGATGACCGCTTCTCGTCTCTCTCCCATCCCAGGTGGGCGTCACGATTCCCCACGATAAACCAGGGGCACCGATCGATCCCGTGGCGGATTGCTTTATCCATTCCCAGAATGGATTGGCCATAAATAACTCGAGTGTGAATCCTGTCCAATAACAGTGAAGCAACTCTCTCAGTCCTTCTGCAAGCCCGGCTAATTCCTCCTCAAAACCCTCAGGATACGCTCTCATATCCCGGGTCCGCACCTTTTTTCGAATTCTATCCTATCGCATACTAGACGGCACGGCCCACCGTCCACATAGGTGGTCACGACCTTTGAAAAGACCTATCCACTTATCGGTTTCATTGTCGTGCCTCGTCTTGGGTGATTCACAAGTCTTATTCAAGCATGTCGTGTCCACGAGTTCCAATCACTCACGTCCTCTTAGAATCCCTCGACGCTCGGCACCATGGGTCATGATGTCAGAGAAATACCGCATGAGCGATCCTCGACTCTCTTGGGAGAGGTTTTCAAAGGCGACGCCAAAATGGAAGATCCCCTCCGGCATAGACTCGACGTAGATCACTTTTCCTTTCACCTTCACGAGAGACTCTCTAATGAGCATTGTTAGTTCCAGGATTTCATTTGGGAAAACCTCAGCATCAGTCTCCAGTTTGACCCCATCTAAACCTATATCTAGGGACCGGGCTTCTCTTTTGCTTTGGTTCCTGTAGAAGTAGACCTGATGGTGTACATTGAACCTAGGTTCTCTTCTCCTTTCTCGTATGACCATGATCTTTCTCCTGGATACTCACCTTAGTCTGTTCCTTATGAGACGGCCTTCTTCTTACGGCCCTATATCGACGGAGCCCACCTTTCTCAAAACGATGATATATCAAAACCTCATCAAAACCATAAGATTCTTACACCCCATCCCAACCTCCCCTCAGCTCGAAAAGTGAAACTCTTTTTTGAGGATGGACCAAGTTCTCCACCCTCCCCTGAATCTGCTTTGTGAGGCCATGTTCACTCAATTTACGCCGAAAAAACCCTTCTATTAGGGTTTAGGGTATCACATGTTGTACGTCATGATCAATTCCATCCGGTGCCAGACCTTCACGCTGTCCTGTTTTGAGCAAATCCTCCACCAAATTCCTCAACTACACACAAAAGGGCGAAAACCCTAGGAGACACAAATCTGAGATCCATCGATCTTGAGTGGCCATCTCGGACAACTGTGCCAAACATTTCTTCCTTTTTCTCGTCATTGGGGAAGGGCTTTTGAAACACGGGTAACCTTGTAAACGACTTTTGTTCGGCGTACCGAGACTTTCACTGGGCAAAAGATACCACCCTTCCGGAAACTGACCGCATCCGATCGGTCTGGCAGGATAGATCTCGCCAGGGTTTACCTTAAGATCCATCGACTGTAACGGCAGATCCATCACGGTGACAGGGACGAGGAGTTCTGGATCCTTACATCCATACCGGGGGCACGAATCGGGGCAGCGGAATTGGCTCGCCTCGTTACCAAGCCAAGACCACCTCTCCAAATACGCTTCTATGTTTAGCTGTTTTTCCACCTCTTCCTCGGCTGAAGTCACTCATTTGATCGGTATTGTCCAGATCATTTGCGCATTTGTTTCACCGCAGAGGCACGGAGAAGCCAAGAGGAGAATGTCTCTTTTGCCCGATCGGGAGATAACGATCGGGCAAAAGAACTTAGCCCGATGGGCAGTTACCTCAGACTTCAAAGTCACACGGCCTCAGTTGGCATTGCCTCTTCATGTCGTCTGCCGAAGGCGGACAGCATTTCCGCTGGTCGCACATCTCACGGCCAGTGGAAAACTAATCAACTCCGCGGACTCCCTGTCTCTGTGGTTCGATTTCCTCGTCCAATGAGCGCTCCATCTATCGACTACCCCGACTCGGACCTCCTCCGTAATTTGCCTCACCAGGGGACACGATCACATCGACCAGTTGTTTCTTTCTCAAATCTAACAGTCCCTTGTCGGTCAGTCTCAAGAAGGGAAGACCGGTGAAGGCCAATGTCTGTATGGTCAAATAAGGTCTTTGCAGACTGGACCCAAGGGTTTTGCAGGCGTTCTCTATCTCATCGATTCTGTCTGCAATAACATCCATGGGAAGATCTGAGATCACGCCCCCAATGGGCAGTCCGAGTTCTGCCAGGACGCATTCGCCATCGGTCACAACAACCCCACCCCCAATCTCCCTGAGGTGGTTTACGGCCAGCGCGATATCCCAATCAGAGACTCCTAAGGCCAAAACATTGTATGTGTCCCACACAAGGCTTGTTGCGACCGCCCCCATCTTCAATCCAATTCCATTAACGAATCCCACACTCCTTTTCAGAACCTCACTCGTCTTATTGATCACCGTCATTTTAAGAATATCGCGGTTGGGATCGGATGTGATATTCCCATTCACAGTCCCTACCTCCTCGATGATACCGTCCGTTATCGTCTCACTCAAAGCACGAACGATGTTGACCCTCACCTTAGAACCCGAGGCTGGCACATGGAAGTCTGTCATGTGAACTGGCGGTATTCGGATAGACTTACAGAACCGGGGTGAATACGGAGCGGTGCCCGGATTCTTTTTGAGAATCCCTCCCTGGGCAACAATTTCGCCCCCGACGATTACCCAGGCACAATTGAAATCTTTGAGGTCTTCTACAACAAGGATATCGGCCAGTTTCCCCGGAGAAATACCTCCCAAATCTTTTAACCCATAGCGCTCCGCAGCGTTGATCGATGCCATCTGGACAGTCCTAACAGGATCAAATCCCAGGGATACCGCCTTTTTCACCACGGCGTTCATGAGACCCTCACGAACCATCATCCGGGGAGACATAGTGTCGCTAACCAGACTTAGCCGCCGGAAATCAATGGCGTCATCCTTGATGGCGCCCATGGCCTCCAGGTCATGTCGGATAAAACCCTCCCGGATCATAACATGCATTCCCAACCTAAGCTTTTCTAAGACTTCCTCGGACGTAACGCTTTCATGGCATGACGTCGTCCCTGCAGCGGCGTATGCCCTTAGCTTAGGGCCTTTGGCTCCGGCTGCGTGGCCATCCAACACTTTTGATTGGTGAAGAGCTTCGGCGTACTGGCTGAGAACTCTTCTGTCCTTCTCCAAAACGCGGGTCCAATAGGTCTCGCCAACCCCCACGACGTAATCACTCCTCAGCAGCTTCCGAAAATTCTCGTAATCGAAATCCCGGCTACTTTCGAACTCTGGATAGGGAGGAACGAGTGGCGGTGCGACAAAATAGAATCTCATGGGTTGACATAAGGCATCCCGGATAAACCACTTCATTCCCTCCACGCCGAGGGCATTGGTGATAGTAGATACCTCGGTGATTACAGTCGTTGTGCCTCTCGGTAATACCCATCGAGCAAACTCTGAGCAGCGACTAACGCTATCCACGTGGTTGTGACCATCTATCAGACCCGGAACAATGTACCGACCCTTGGTATCAATTACGCAGGTATCGTCCCCGATCATTGTCTGGGGGTCTTCTCCCACATAAGCAATCCGTTTTCCCTTGATACCCACGGATTGATGATCAAGGATTTCGCCGGTGAACACGCAGATGAGTTTGCCATTCTTTACAACCAAGTCAGCCGGCTCGTTGCCCATGGCAACATCGATCAAGTTTTCAATTTCCCTTACTGTCGTCCCAGCGTCCATCTTTGTAATCCTCCTAGTTGGCCGAAAACAACGTACCATCGCCCTGATCCAATTACAAGAAAAGGAGCATCGAAGGACCTCCCTCGGTTTTGTCGACGCTCATGTCCCTGAGGGGCGTTTCTAGAGGAATGGACTCAGCATTCCCGGGGCCGTTCGAAAATCCCCTCTTTCGGCTTTTGTAAGATGAAAGCGGACTTCCATAAAAGCACCAGTTTCTCTCGCCCCCTCTCCCCCACTCAAATCTGCGGGGGAGAACTCGAGCTCTAGAGTTCGCAGAGTGAGACAAACTGATGGACCAGGCTTTTGGCCTAATTTTTTGAGAGGAAAAATTAGGCCAAGTGAATTCCTCTGGATTGGCCTCTCACCAAGCCAGAGGAAGTTCTCTCTGAGGCTCCGTGTGCTCTGTGAGAAATCTTGGAGACGTTTACTGTGCTAGAGTATTTTTGGCGAAAAAATCTTGATTTGAGTTCAGAGCTTCCTTTTCCGCTTCCTGGTGAAATACTCTGGAAATGAGTTTGGAATGAGTGGGTATGAAGGAATTCGGGCAAGAGAGCGAGAGGAAATAAGGAGATCATAATCAGGAAGTGATTCTGAACTTCAACATTCTCGAGAAAGCTCTCGAAATCAAAATTCAGGATTTTGGGGACAAGGTGGATCCCCGTGTTCTACAAAGTCCGAGCACCCCTCACATCACTCCGGGAGGCCTTGGACTGTCTCTAATACGGTCCGTAATGGACGAGATTGAATTCCGTTTGCCGACTCCAGTCGGAAACACCTGCCGCTTGATAAAGCATAGGAGGAGCGAGGAGGACTGATGAGAGTCAGGAGCATCCCAGACGATGGGGCCATTATAGTCGTGGTGGAAGGTGAGGTGGATCTCTACTCATCTCCCAAGCTTCGAGGGGAAATCATACGGTGGGCAAAGAAAAAGGCTTCCTCCATGATCGTCGATCTCGGGGCGGTCACGTACATGGACAGTTCCGGGATCGCCACGTTGGTCGAAGGACTTCAACTTACAAAGAAGTACGGGGGGAAACTCAAGATCGCTCGTCCCGATCCCTCGATTCAGAGAGTATTGAAGTTTGCCCATCTCGATAAGATCTTCTACATTTTCAATAGTGTAGAGGAAGCGAGAGCAGAATAATGATTGATAGGTTTATCGGAAACTTGGGTCAGAAAGCGCTCTCCGGAATGACCAACGTGAACCGTGCTTCGGCCCTGATCAATGAAACGATCTATTGGCTCTTGGTCGGCCGTGGTCAAAGATCAGCAAAAGGCTGATAGGAAAAGTACCGAGGCTCTGGTTCAAGCCGTGAGCGTTGCTCTGGGACAATGTATCGTCCAGATTGTTCATCAGGTGAAACAGACGACGGCGTCGCATCATCTCATTCAGTAAAGAACGATTCGACGGGTCAGGCCTGAGTGACTTCTTATCCCACCCCATGGCGAAAGGAATTCGTATCAGCACATGTGACGTGACAATCTATGATTAAACAGAAACCGACGACATGTTGCCTACGACTCAGGAGCGCCATTCAGAAATCAAGCCACTGTTAGCGTCCCCGACGGCACGGAGGATCTGTGAAGGACAATGTGGAAAGAGGGGTTAAACTTTCTTCCTCGCTGAATTCAGCTGGACAAGGGGAATATCCCCGTATCGCCCCTCTTAAGGTCCTCTCGAATGGAGTTCGGAACACTAAAAGGCAGGATTCGTCATGAAACCATCACCATGCCAAACCGATCCGTCTCTTGCGCCTGCATATACCTGAGAAGTTCAGATCTCAAGACCTTCCAACCCTTTCCAACCTTACGTGCCCTGATTTGATCGTTGCGGATGAGTTTTAGGAATGTGGGCCTTGAAATCCTAAGATAGGTGCATGCCTCCGCGGTTGTGAGCACCTCGTCTCGTTCTTTCACTAAGATTCCCCCTTTTCTCGATTTCTGTGTCCAAAAAAAGGACAGGCCATCCAATTCTGATGGAGAGCCGTTCAATCGATTCAACCAACGCTCTCCAGCAACCTGGCTGAGCCCTGAATAGGTCTCGTGGCTTTCCGTCTCACTCTATCGAGTGATTTGGCTTTTCGAAGACGGCGTTTTTCAGAGCTGATGCGAACCTTATGCCAAGCCACTGAAGCAAAAAATACTTAGTATAATTAACCACCTAACTCAAGTTTTTCGACTCGCCTCTTGGATCGTCTATGAAAGGAATTCATAGAAGATACCAAATATCGACAGTCAAAAGCTGACAATGATCCCAGTGGAGTCTGACTCCCTGAATCGTTTTTCACGGTGTCTCTAGCGGATTCGGTGGAACTTTGATGAGTTTTCGGTTGATTTTTAGATTTTGACTGCTAGAATTGATAGAATTGGAAGTCTAAAAGGGCGTGCCGTTATTCCGGCAGGCAGTCGGGTCTCAAAAAACTATTCTCCATTCTATCAGGGGGCATTGATCCCTGATGACATTCTCGCAGTGACTCGATGAAGGAGGTTTGACCATGATGAAGAGGATCCTGTTTACAGTCGTGATTCTTGCCTTGATTCTTCCGTCGACGGGATTTGCGTCAGAGGAGGAGGCTCTTGCCGAGCTCGCCATGAGACCGCTGGGATTCGCGAGCTTTGTAGTTGGGTCTGCCATCTTCGTCGTAACCCTTCCGGTTTCCATCGTAGCTGGGGGCACGGATAACATGGCCGAGGTCCTCGTGAAAAGGCCTTACCGTTTCACATTTCAAAGGGATATGGCTCAAGGTTTGGAATATTCTGAGCCAAATCCCGATTGGTAACAAACATTAAAGTCCCTTTCACCCTCTCCCTAAGCAGTCCCTTACAGATCTCAGAAAGATAGCAGGGTCTGCCCAAGACTCTAGGAACTAGGGGATACCCCATCTCCAGCTTGGGGCGCCTTTTCCTAAGAATCAGAATGAGGCCGAGAAATGTGTTGCTGAAAACCTCAGCTACACCGTCGATCTGTAAGAAACCTCTTTCAGTCCGAGTAAAGCCTTGACACGAACAAGCCAAAAAGCTGCAGCTGGCCGCATACTGTTTGAGAAATCCATCAATTCCCGACACATCTCAGAACGAAACCCATTGACCCTAGACCCAGTGAATAGTTAAATGATGAAGACCCCTGTGAGGCAGAAATGGGAAAGGAACCAATAATCTCAGTACGACTTATGGTCACAGCCCCCCCCTTCGAGTTCCGTCTAGATGGCACGTTTGAGGGGAATGACAGGGTGAGTCTCTTCTCCGGGAAATTCACAGTTCGGTTGGATGGGGATAGGATCTCTCTGCTAAATGAAAATGGCACCGTGCTGCTCACGGGCCGCACTCTGAATCTTCTCCCCAAGCAAGCAGGGGAATCGTTCTTCTGTATCAAGAATGTACCCGTGGGAACTGGCTTCCACTGGGAGGGGTGGCACGATTTAACGTTCCCAGGGGAGTTCCATTTCAGATCTCGCGATGGGAGAAAACTGGAGGTAATCAACAGACTTCGCTTAGAGACTTACCTTCCAAATGTTATCGGTTCAGAGATGAGCGGAACAGCCCCTTTTGAATTCCTGAAGGCTCATTCCGTTATTTCCAGGAGCTGGGCTATGAGGGAGATTGAACGGAAAACCCGAGAACCTTTGGCCCGATCCTCGACCGCCGAACCGTCGGGTGAGGAAACAATAATTCGGTGGACCGGCCCGGAGATCCACAACGGTTTCGACGTGTGCGCTGATGATCACTGCCAACGATACCGTGGATTCCATGAGGAAACGGCTGTAACCCTTGAGCGGGCTGTCCAAGAGACTCGCGGTCAGGTGCTCACCTATGGGGATGAACTCTGCGATACGCGATATAGCAAATGCTGTGGAGGAATGACCGAAAATTTCAGCACAGCGTGGGAGGATAGGAATATCCCATACCTGAGAGCCGTACCTGATAGCGACCGGACTATTACAGGGTTTCAATTTCCACTTTCCGAGGAGAAAAACGCTCACGCATGGATCACTGGCGTTCCGCAAACAAACTGCAGCACGAGAGACCAAGAATTAGTCGAGTCGGTTCTTTCACCGTTGGACAGTGAGACGACCGACTTCTACCGATGGCGGGTTGCTTATTCTCAGGAAGAGATCTCCAAGATTATCACCGAAAAAACCGGGAGAGACCCGGGATCGATTCGCGATCTCATACCCCTTGAGCGAGGTGCATCGGGCCGAGTCATTCGCCTGCGAATCTTAGGAACGGCACGAACCTTTGTTGTTGGAAAGGAGCTTGAAATACGTCGCGTCCTCTCCCCCACGCATCTTTACAGTTCGGCCTTTGTCATCAGACGAAAACCCGGCGAGGGCGGACTCCCTCGCGCTTTTGAACTTCTGGGAGCCGGATGGGGCCACGGCGTCGGATTATGTCAGGTAGGGGCAGCTGTCATGACCGCCGGCGGCAGAACCTCCGGGGAAATCCTCCAGCATTATTTTCCGGACACGATTCTGACAAAGGTCTATTGACGTCCTGAGCTTCGTTGAAAATCGTCTCGCCATATGCTAGATTTTTCCAGGCAATCCCAGATTCCGCGAGATTCATAATTTTTGTGAATGGTGAGCAGACACCCTCCACAGAGTTCAGATCCTGAGATTCTCCATCTCCCGGTTGGTCCCATGCCGATCGGGCAAAAAAAGATCAGTCCGTGGGGCATCATGACGAAAAACTGGGGGCCAGGAACTGGCAATTCAAAGATCTCTCTGCATGATCTATCTGTGCGGACAACGGCGAAGGTATCCTTGATGGTCAAAAGACATCTCCCGATGAAAAATACTCTCTTCTCCGTATCTGTCACGCCAGACCTTCTTCAGGCCCGGCATCGATTGCAAATCCATTATTGCTAAGGAATGGGTATTGAATCAAAGGCTCTATCACATTCTCCCCTTAGTAAACAGTCCGGCCCGGTACATGGGCGGGGAAAAGAACGCTGTCACGAAACCGCCTGATCGTGTCAGGCTTAGGGTCGCCCTCGCTTTTCCCGATGTTTACGAGGTGGCCATGTCCCATTTGGGACTGGAGATTCTCTACAACATACTCAATCAAAGAGAGGACATCGCCGGCGAACGCGTTTTTGCACCATGGCATGACTTAGAGCGCCACATGCGAGCGGGAGGAATACCTCTTGTCTCCCTTGAGTCGTCTCGTCCGCTTCGAGAATTCGATCTACTGGGTTTTTCACTTCAGTATGAGTTGAGCTTTACCAACATTCTGAACATGCTTGATCTCGCTGGAATTCCACTTTATTCCCGTAATAGGGATGAAGAGTTCCCTTTGATCATCGCCGGGGGACCCAGTACAACCAATCCTGAACCGATAGCTGAATTTTTCGATGCTTTTGTGATCGGAGACGGTGAGGAAGCCATCCTCGAGATATGTGACCGTATGATTGAGGGAAAGCAGAAAGGGCGATCAAAAAGGGCCCTTCTGGAAGACCTCACCCACATAGAGGGCGTATACGTCCCCTCATTTTTTCAGGTGACGATCCGGCGAGATGGAACGATTAAGAAAATCACCCCACTCGTCGCCGGGTACACCCACGTGAGGAAAAGGATTCTAAAAGATATTGATAGTGTACCGTACCCCGTCACACCCATCGTACCATGGCTCAAGACGGTCCATGACCGGCTCAGTGTGGAGATCGCCCGTGGATGCCCACGGGGTTGTCGATTCTGCCATGCAGGCTTCATCTATCGTCCCTATCGCGAAAGAAGACCGGACAGAGTTGAAGATCTAATCAAAAGCTCTTTAATGAGCACGGGCTATGACGAGGTCTCCTTCCTCTCTTTGAGCTGTGGAGATTACAGTTGCATCGAGCAACTGCTCACAAGAATCATGGACTGTTGTCAAGGGGACCATGTGGCTGTAGCCTTTCCTTCCATGCGGGTTGAAACGCTGACCCCGGAAATGGCCCACCAAATCAAACGGGTTCGAAAAACCGGATTTACTCTGGCACCAGAGGCGGCCACGGCACGCCTACGAAAGGTAATCAACAAGGAAATGGATGAAGAGATTCTCCTTCAGGTGGCCAAAACCCTTTACGAAAAGGGGTGGAACCTAATCAAGCTGTACTTCATGATTGGTCTTCCCACGGAAACAGATGAGGATGTAAATGAGATAGTTCGTCTGGCGAGAAAGGTCCTCGACCAGGGGAAAGGAGGGGGTCGACCGCCCCGTTTGAACGTGAGTGTGTCCACCTTTGTCCCCAAACCGCACACGCCTTTTCAGTGGGAGGCTCAACTGACGGTGGAGGCGACCACTCTGAAACAGAAGATGGTGCAAAGGGGACTTAAGACGAATAGGGTCAGATTCAAATCGCATAACGCGAAGATGAGTTTCTTGGAGGGGGTTTTTTCTCGAGGGGACAGGCGATTGTCTCGAGTTATTCACGACGCCTTTACAATGGGGTGCCGATTCGATGGGTGGACCGAGTCCTTTCAGTGGGAACTGTGGTGCAGAGCCTTCGAAAAAAATGGTATTGATATGGCTTCCTACACCCGGGAACGATCATCTTCCGAGATTCTTCCCTGGAACCACATCCAATGCAGCGTTAGTGAAAAATTTCTGAAGCGGGAGCGGGAGCGATCAATACAGGCAACCGTCACCGATCCCTGTCGAGAGGGTTGCACAGCCTGTGGCGTATGTGATCATGAGAATCTCGCCTTGGCTTCGTGGAAAATGAAAGATGGTCCCCCACGCTCACTCAGACAGACCGATACTCGGGGGGAGGAACCAGTAAAACTCCTGCTGGAATTTCAAAAAGTGGGGCCCGCCAGGCTCTTAGGTCACCTCGATATGGCGAGGGCCTTTCATCGAGCCGCGAGGCGCGCAGGTGTCCCCCTCAGATACTCTCAAGGCTTTCATCCGGCTCCACGAATCAGCTTTGAGAGAGCCTTGGCCTTAGGTATGGAGAGTTTCAATGAACAGATGACATGGGAGCTTGAACGGCCTGTATATGAGACCAGGCTTCGAAAGATAGTAAATAGGGAGTTGCCTCCCGGTCTCCGCATCACACAGGTCTTTCGCTCTTCTGCAAGGCAGGGTCTTGAGCACGTGAGTCAAAAAAGGAATCACTACCTCGTCGCTTTCCCTGAAGGTCAACCCCAGGGCCTTGAGTCGCGGATTCGAAAATTCCTTACGAGTGGAGAGTGGGTTATTCCTCGAGATAGAAGGGACGGGCAGTATGACGTCCGCCCCCATATCGAAACAATATTCACCGTAGACCGATTCACCCTTGATCAGTCCATCCTGAATGCCTGGTCTGAACTAGACAACAACAGAACAGGATTTGTCAAAGTCGTCTTGCGAAAAAGCGAAGCAACTGGAGTTCGAGTTGACAAAGCCCTTGGCTCAATTCTATCACTCTCAAAAGAACACACAAGTCAAATAAGGATTCTACAACTCGACTAGGTGCGCTTCTATGGCAGATGAACTCATCATAAATGCCTCTCCTCAGGAAATTCGAGTTGCCCTGCTTGAGGGTGGAACCGTCGTAGAGGTCCAAATAGAAAGAAAGAATGATCGGAGTATCGTCGGAAACATTTACAGAGGAAAAGTAGCGAAGGTTCTCCCGGGGATGCAGGCCGCCTTTGTTGATATTGGACTTGAAAAGGCAGCCTTCCTCTACGTAACGGACGCTTACCAGAGCCTCAAGGAGTATCATCAGATGCTCAACGAAGGGTGGGAGGAGCAAGACGACCTTGAATTCGAAACTCCGGGTTCTATCTTCGCTGATCCAATTCAGATTGAAGACTTGGTCTGTGAAGGTCAGGAAGTTCTCGTTCAAGTTTCGAGGGAACCTATGGGGACCAAAGGAACACGAATAACCTCCCATATCACCCTTCCGGGACGATACCTTGTGTTCATGCCAACGGTTAACCATGTAGGCGTATCGAGACGAATCAGGGACGAAGAGGAGCGCCGGAGGTTGAGGGACATTGTGCTAAAGGTTAGGCCGTCGGGCACAGGGGCCATCGTCAGAACAGCGAGTGAGGGAGCGGACGAGGAAGAGATTGTCACGAGCTTAGATTTGCTGATTAAGATGTGGGACAACATCCAGCGCAAAAACGAATCCGCAGCGCCTCCCAGCCTGATTCATACCGACCACGATATGGTCCTGAGAGCGATTCGGGATCTTATCACACCCGACGTGAAACGGGTCGTTACCGATTCAAAGGACGAGTATAAACGGATCATAGATTTTGTCGGGTCATACATGCCCCGCATTCAGTGCAACATCGAGCTTTATGAAGGAGGTACACCCATTTTCGATGTCCACGGCATCGAAACGGAATTGGACAAGGCTTTGAAGCGGAAAGTTTGGCTAAAATCCGGCGGCTATATTCTAATCGAGTTGACGGAAGCATTGACTGCCATTGATGTGAACACGGGCAAATTTGTTGGTAAGAGGAACCTAGAAGATACGATACTAAAGACAAATCTCGAAGCAGCCAAAGAAATCGCCTATCAGCTTCGCCTGAGAAATATCGGGGGTATCATTATTATTGATTTTATCGACATGGAAAAGGAATCGAACCGAGAGATGGTCTACCAGGCCCTCGAATTGGCTCTGAAGAAAGATCGGGTCAAATCGAACATTTCGAAAATCTCGGAGTTGGGACTCGTCGAAATGACCCGGAAAAGGACGAGAGAGAGTTTCAGTCGACTCCTGGGAGAACCATGCCCATACTGCGATGGATTGGGTTATGTAAAATCTAAAACCACGATATGTTATGACATCTTTCGGGAGATTGAACGAATCTCTTCGGATGTCGGAGGCAATACAATCATGGTCGACGTGAATCCCGAGGTAGCAGAGATGCTTTGTGACGAAGAACGGGGCGGTGTCGAGAGGCTGGAAAGAAAACTTGGCAAGCGGGTAGTCATCCAAGAAGTACCCAGGTTTCACCAGGATGAATTCGAAATCGTGGAGTTTTGATGGATCGCTCCTGTGCCGGTCGCCTTTTTTTTCGTAGGGATGATGACGAACCAGAACCCTATCGATTCTGAAGATGTCCCCCAGAGACAAGAATGGCCTCAATGGCCAATGAAACCCCTGGGCTTGAAGTTGACTTTTGTGTAAAAATGACTTAAATTCTTTAGTCTTTTCCCCGTCTCAGAAAGGTAAGTGTATGTACGCTGTATTTCAGACAGGAGGAAAGCAATACAAAGCGTCGCAAGGCGATCTAGTTCGAGTCGAGCGCCTGAATGGCAAGGTGGGTGATAAGGTCCTAATCAAAGAAGTTTTAGTGGTGGCCGGTGACAAAGGCATCCAGGTAGGCACTCCGCTTCTCGCCAAAGCTCAGGTCGTCGGAAAAATAGTTGAACACGGCAGAAATCGAAAGATAACTATTTTCAAACATAAGCGGCGGAAGGGCTATCGCCGAAAGACCGGCCATCGCCAGGCTTTTACCTGTATAAGAATCGACAGAATAAAGCTTTGAGATTCTCCATAGGTCTCAGGAGGTTTTCTCTATGGCACATAAGAAGGCGGGTGGAAGCTCTCGCAATGGGAGAGACAGTGCCGGACAGCGTCTCGGTGTCAAGCGGTTCGGAGGCCAGATAGTCAAGGCTGGTCACATACTGGTGAGACAGAGAGGAACGAGAATCCACCCCGGAACAAACGTTGGTATAGGGCGGGATTACACCCTCTTTGCCAAAACAGATGGCAGGGTTCAGTTCCAGAAAAGAGGAAAAGACAAGACTCTCGTCAGCATAGTAGTCCCTTGATCTCCCTCCATTGCGATCTCTTTCTGAATCTTGATCCCATGAAATTCATTGACAAAGCCAAGGCTTATGTACGGGCCGGCGACGGGGGGAGTGGCTGTATAAGTTTCCGAAGAAAGCGATTCCAACCAAAGGGCGGCCCTGACGGAGGTGACGGAGGTCAGGGCGGAAATGTTGTTTTCGTCAGTGATGCTCAGTTGTCAAGTCTCACTGATCTATCTCACCGTCCCACACTCATCGCGGAAAATGGCCAACAAGGCAAAGCAAACAACCAGGCCGGCAAGAGCGGGAAGGACCTGATCGTACGGGTTCCCGTAGGCACCGTGTTGATCGATTCGAAAACCGGTGAAACTCTCCAGGACTTGGACGCTGAAAGAAAGAGATTTTTTGCGGCACGGGGCGGACGGGGGGGCCGAGGAAACGCAAGATTTGCCACATCGACTGATCGGGCTCCGCGACGAGCTGAAAAAGGAGAACGAGGAGAGGATCGGTGGCTGAGATTTGAGCTTAAGCTCGTCGTTGATGTAGGCCTGATCGGCCGTCCAAATGCTGGAAAATCCACTCTCATCTCCAAGATCTCCTCAGCCAACCCTCGGATCGATGCCTATCCTTTCACAACCACCTCGCCCAACCTGGGAGTCGTGACCTATGAGGATTTTAGAAGCTTTACAGTGGCCGACATCCCGGGGTTGATTGAAAACGCTCATAAGGGCTCAGGCCTGGGAACAGGGTTTTTGAAGCACGTTGAGAGAACCAAACTCCTTGTCCATGTTTTGGATATTACTCGCTTTCACGAACACAACCTCGTCAGGGATTATGGCGTAATCGCGGAAGAGTTAAAGGCCTTTGATTCTCTCCTTGAGAAAAAGCCACACATCGTTGCCATCAACAAGGTGGATCTTCTCGAGTGCCTCAGTCCTCTGAATGAGGCGGAGAGAGAGTTCGCAGAGAAAGGCATCCCCACTTTTCCAATTTCTGCTCTGACGGGTCAGGGACTCACCACGTTGATTAACGGAATAGGGCAAGAGCTAGAAAAACTGAAGCCGACTGCCGAGGAATGAGGATCCATTGAAGAATGCCGAACTTCGATACAGACTCCTGAGGAATGCTAAACGGATTGTTGTTAAGATAGGATCAAGCGTCCTGGTGGAAAAAGGCGTTGGCCTCGACTTGGTAGCCTTCGCCACCTTAGCCAAACAGATCGCTGGGCTCCACAGTGGGTCTCGAGAAATTACTCTGGTTACCTCAGGGGCAATCGCTGCGGGCATGGAGAAGCTCGGCCACACCAAAAGGCCCGACAGTATCCCCCAAATCCAGGCGGCCGCTGCGGTTGGCCAGACCCATTTGATGAAGATCTACCAGGACTGTTTTGCGAACTATCATAAGAAGGTTGCCCAGATACTGTTGACCCACGACGATCTAAGCGACCGTCGAAGATATCTGAATGCGAGAAACACTCTCCTCACCCTCCTGAACCTCGGTTTTATCCCCGTCGTTAACGAGAACGATACGGTGGCCGTAGAAGAGATCAAATTCGGTGACAATGACAACCTGTCCGCGGTCGTCACCTCCTTGGTTGGTGCCGATCTGTTGATCATTCTTTCGGACATCGAGGGGTTGTACGACCATGATCCCAAGAGCGCCGAGCAGGCGAATCTGATTCACCTGGTAGAAAACATAGACCGTGAAATCGCGAGTTGTGCCACGGAGACGGACAACCCGCTGTGCGTTGGGGGAATGGCTAGCAAGATTGAGGCAGCGAGAAAGGCTGTTCGTTTCGGAGTCTCAACAGTTGTTGCAAATGGAAAGGGTGAGGGCATTCTGAATCGAATTCTCGACGGGGAGTTTGTGGGAACCCTTTTTCTCCCATTGGCGGATCGGATGAGCAGCCGCAAACAGTGGATCGCTTATGGCCTTAAGCCGGCCGGCCAGCTTGTAGTGGATGAAGGAGCCAAGCATGCAATCGTGTCGGCTGGGAAGAGCCTACTACCGACGGGCATCATTGATGTACGCGGAGACTTCGAAAGGGGGGATTCGGTATCCTGCTGCGACCCGGGGGGAAAAGAGTTCGCTCGGGGACTGGTAAATTACAATCGCCAGGAATTGGTGAGTATTCGGGGGAAGAAAAGCAAGGAGATCGAACCAACGATTGGTTACAAGTACACCGACGAGATCATCCATCGAGACGATCTGGTTGTTCTCTGAATTGATTTTGAGGGGTTCAATGACGCTGAAAGATGACATCTACCAAATCGGTCTTCAAGCGAGAAAAGCGGCCGCACGGATGGGGAAGGTTGAGACATCCGCAAAGAACCGAGCTCTGATCTTGATGGCAGATTCGCTCGTCGGGTCCATGAAGACTCTCCAAGAAGAAAACAAAAAAGATCTCCACCTTGCGCGAGAAAAGAGGTTATCTGAGGCTATGATCGATCGGCTCACGCTCACGGAGTCGGTCGTCCAGGATATGGCCAATGGGCTGCGGGAAGTTGCTTCCCTTCCCGATCCTGTCGGTGAAGTGGTCAAGATGTGGAGGAGACCAAATGGGCTTCAGGTGGGAAAAGTTAGAATTCCAATCGGCGTGGTTGGGATTGTTTATGAGTCTCGACCCAACGTCACCTCAGATGCTGCGGGACTCTGTCTGAAATCTGGAAACGCGGTAATCCTTCGCGGAGGCTCTGAAGCGATACAATCGAATACGGCCATTTCCGTCATTCTTCAATCTGTCCTCAAGGACACAGGACTTCCCATCCATGCCATACAGTTGATCCCTGTGGTTGAACGAGAGGCGATCTATGAAATGCTTCGGCTTGAAGACTCGATCGACGTCATTATCCCCAGAGGCGGAGAGGGGCTTATCCGGTTCGTTGTCGACAATTCCAAAATACCAGTCATCAAGCATTACAAGGGAGTTTGCCACATCTTTATTGATGAAAACGCGAATCTGGAGATGGCGGAACGAATATGCATCAACGCAAAGGTGCAGAGACCAGGTGTCTGCAATGCCATGGAGACCCTTTTGATTCATGAAAAGATCGCCTCCCAGTTCCTTCCCAAGATCGATAAATCATTCGAACAAAAAGGGGTCGAACTTAGAGGTTGTCCGCAAACGTTGGAGATTCTTCCTCACATCAAGGCAGCCCAGCCAGAGGATTGGGAGCAGGAATATTTGGACCTCATTCTTTCTGTTAAGGTCGTCCGGAATATTGAGGAGGCCATAGAACATATCGAAACCCATGGTTCGATGCACACAGAAGCTATTATTACCGAAAGCTATGAGCGGGCTCAGAAGTTTCTCAGGGATGTCAATTCTTCATGTGTTTTTGTGAATGCATCAACCCGTTTTAGTGACGGCTACCAGCTTGGTCTTGGAGCTGAGATCGGAATCAGCACGACCAAGCTTCATGCCTTCGGTCCCATGGGGCTAGAGGAGTTGACAACGACAAAGTTTATTGCCTATGGAGACGGACAGATCAGGGAGTAGAATCTATCTCCTTGCGACCTAACACCCAAAACACGGAGTCTGACGGTGCGTCTCGGACTGCTTGGTGGAACATTCAACCCCATACATCTCGGACACCTTAGGGGAGCTGAGGAGGCCCGGGAGGTGCTCAATTTGGATAGAGTCTACTTCATACCGGCCGCAATTCCTCCTCACAAGAACGAACGGATCAGAGTATCTCCTGCTGATCGTCTAGAGATGGTCCATTTAGCAGTCGAGGATAATCCAGCCTTTTCTGTCTCTGACGTCGAATTATCAAGGGAGGGTAAGTCCTATTCGATTGAGACAATCCTGTATTTTCGAGACCACTTCCGAGGGGCCGAACTCTTCTTTATCGTTGGGTTGGATTCTTTCCTCGAAGTGACCACGTGGAAGAAATACGGGGATCTATTTTCAATCTGCAATTTTGTGGTTCTCAACCGACCTGGCTCGAAGCGATGTGAGTTGGCAGATTTCACTCCTCAGGATTTTTGGGCGAAATTTCACCAGGAGGACAACGGCGATAAATGGATCTACGGTCCGTCGGGACTGTCGACGCACTTCTTGAAAAAGCCTTCCATCGATGTCTCATCCTCTGAAATCCGGGAGAGAATCCGGGCCGGCAGATCGGTTCGGTATATGATGGAGGCAAAAGTAGAGGCTCACATCTACCAAAAACGGTTCTACTCGGAATCTCGGTCCGGCCCGAAAGGTCGTGTATGATTTTTCTTTTAATTTATTCCTTTTTTTGATATATACATTCCACTTCATTTCTCTAATTTCTCTTAGAGGAGGTATGACTCAGAGTTCCAAAGAGAAGTCGCTTGAATGTTGGACCGCTGCCCTCAAGAAGAAGGCTTCTGATCTCGTCATCTTGGAGATCAGAGGGCTCATTTCTTATGCTGACTACTTTTTCATCTGCAGCGGAAGATCGGACCGGCAGGTTCAGGCAATAGCGCAGTCTATAGAGACAGAATTGGATAACCGGGGCCACCCAGTCTTGGGAATCGAGGGCATGAGCCATGGTAGATGGGTTCTAATGGATTACGGTGATGTGATTGTCCACATATTCCAGGAATCGGTCCGACGATTCTATGACCTCGAAGGACTTTGGATCGAGGCGCCTCGGGTTAGCCTAGAGGATGACCGGACAGCTGAGAAGCTCAGAAAGAAAAGAAGAAAAGTGACGTCGTGAAACAAGAGAAGATAGGCCGTCGAGAAATCACGAAGTTGAAGGGGATTCTCTTAGAAAAACGAGAGGAGATCACAGGAGAGGTCCAGCATATTCATACTTCCTCCCAGGAAGTGGGGCAGGACGGGATTCAGGATATGGCAGATGAGGCCTCAAACCTTTACACCAAACAGATCTTGATGAGTCTCAGCGAAAATCAGAGAAAGGCGCTCCGTGAAGTTGATGAAGCACTCGATCGAATCGAGGAAGGAACGTACGGGACCTGTGACAGTTGCGGAAACCCCGTTGGCCTAAAGCGCCTCCACATAAAGCCCTTCGCCAAATACTGTGTTCAATGTCAGGAAATCGTCGAAAAACAACCAAGCGACAACTCGATCGAATGAAAAAGATCCGATTCTCAATGAGGGAAGCCAGTGGCACTCCGGGTTCTCTTGTTTATCATAATCCTTCTCTTTTCTCTCCTTGGATATGTTACCTATCTGAATCATGAGATCTCGACCACCTTTTTCCTCGCCCAAGGAAAGCCCCTCAAAACATCTCTGCCAGCTGTGATCATCGTCTCCTTTGTCTCTGGTGCTTTGATCGTTTTCATAGCCAGTCTCATCCGAGATCTGTTGGAAGGGTGGCGGGAGCTTAAAAGGGAAAAAAAAGCGAAAAGGAAAGAGAACCTCCAACTAGAAATCGCTAAAGGACTAAATTCCCTGTCCAAGGGTGAAGTGGAGAAAGGCAAGTCCACCCTCACAAACGCATTGAAAGCAGATCCGAAGAATTTTGATATCTATATGAAACTGAGCGATATCCACGCCAGTCAGGGAGAACTCGAGGAGGCGATTGACGTTTTGGAAAAGGCTCTGGTCATCGATTCTGGAAATGTGGAGATCTTACTCAAGAAAGCCAGAATCTACGACCAGATGAACAAGTTCCCCACTGCTGTGGATCTATTCGAAAAAACCCTGATCACAGACCCCCATAATCAGGCGGCGCTCACCGGATTAAGGGATCTCCATCTTAAGTTACAAAACTGGAAAGATGCCCTCAAGGTCCAGGAAAAAATCTTGAAAGACGCTGTAACTCAGGCTGATGAGTCCCGAGAAACAGACCTATACCTGGGCATGAAATATGAGTACGCGCAATCATTGAGGCTTGATGGGACGGAGGATTCGCTTGAAAAGGCTCACAAGTTGTGCAAGGACATCATTAAGCAGGACAGGGAGTTTCTCCCAGCATACATCTTGTTGGGCGACCTTTATCAACTCCAGAAGCGATGGGCAGAGGCAGGCAAGATCCTTGGCAAGGGATTCCGAATCTCTCGGAGCGTCGTCTTTCTCCTTCGGCTAGAGGATCTCTACATGAAGAGAGATGATCCCAAAACGCTCATAAAAATCTATAGACGGACCCTTCAGGCTAATCCCGAAAATGATACTATTTCATTTTTCTATTCGAGGCTCTGCCTTAGACTGAGGATGCTCGATGAAGCCATGGACGAACTTGTGGAGATTAAGAAACGGGGAAAAGATTTCTCCGCCCTTCACGGCCTCATGGCCGAAGTCTTAACTCAGAAAGGTCATTTGAACGAAGCTCTTCAAGAATACAAGAGATCCACCGAGCTCTCAGGCTCTCTGCAACTGCATTTCCATTGCCGATTCTGCAATACAGTTTCCGGTGAGTGGGCCGCCCGCTGTCCCTCTTGTCAGCGGTGGAATACCTATCTTAAGATCGGGGAATATGAACCTGGGGGGGATCTACAGAAACAGTAGAAATCAATTTGAACAACCTAGAAAGAATACGTCCACTCCACATGTTGTCGACCCTCCGTCGGCGCTTGTGTTCGACTCTCACAGCTTGTATCTGCGGACTCAGGACGGCTGCTGAGCATTTCGAATCCTTTGGGATCAATGGAAACGCAGGCCAAAGCTGACGGCCGAAAACTGACACGTCCTCGAAAGAAGTTTAAACAGCAAACAACATATCTGTCGGACCTCGTGGAGAAGAATCCTGACAGCACTTTTGCCACTCCCTGACGAATTACTGACAGTATGAAAGGCCTCCTCAATAGTCTGATCGATTTTGCACTTCCCCCTCAGTGTCCCTTGTGCTCCTCGCAAATTGAGTTACCCGATCCCTATTCACTCTGTCCCTCATGCCTCTCGGAGGTCACATTTATCACCCGACCATACTGCATTCGATGTGGCATCCCTTTTGCTTCCGAAACAGAGAAAAGCCACCTCTGCGGGCGGTGTTTGGCAAAAGCAGGCACTTACACAATGGCGAGGGCTCTCTGCACTTTTTCGGGTTCCATCAAAACGGCCATTCACGCTTTTAAATACCAGAACAAAACAAACCTCGCTAAGACACTGATAGGTCTTAAAGGGAGTACACTACCCCTTAGGATCGACCAGTATGACAGATTAGTGCCGGTTCCCCTTCACAAGAACCGTCTGAGGCAACGGGCGTACAACCAGTCTCTTCTGCTTGCCCGTGAGATATCCAGGCGCTACCGTGTGCCTACCGATGAACGGGTACTAAGGAGGATCCGAGACTCTATACCCCAGGTCCAACTTATGGGAGCCAAGAGGGAGAGGAATGTGAAAGGTGTCTTTTCCCTTGAAGGAGATGCAGCCGGCATGAGGCTACTCCTTATAGATGACGTTTTTACGACCGGTGCAACGGTTAATGAGTGTGCCAGGGTTTTGCGTAAAGGAAACGCCAAAAGAATCGATGTTTTTACCGTTGCCAGGGCTGTATAAAATGTCTGGCAAGATGTGGGGTTGCCTCACTACTTCTGGTGGACACGTATTGTCGAGCGGGCGCTAAACCCAAAAGGCGATTTCTAGCACACGGCCGGGTGAGCTGCCATTCGGAGAGACCCCTTGCAGGAAAGGATCGATTTTGAGGAAGCGAACCGTTAACCTGATTCTTTCGGTCACTTGCGTCGCTTTCATACTTCTCACCTTGGTTCCTCTCCTTTTGAGCTACTATGTGGGACCCACGATCACCCGAAAGATTCTACAGGAGAGTATTGAAAAATCCCTTCAAAAAAAAGTCGAGGTTGAAAGAGCAGGAATCACAATTTTCAGAGGCTTCGGTATTGAATATGAAAAGCTCAGGATAGTGACCCCGGACGGCGAGGAATTCTTCCAAACCGATGCCTTCATCCTCAAACCGTGGATACAATCCCTTATCTTTGGAAAGATACGATGGAAGAGCATCACTCTCAAAGATCCTGTTATCCATCTAACCCGGACGGCTGAAGGGCAGTTGAATCTGTACCGGAAGGCCGGGGCGAAATCTGACTCAAAAGACAAGGGATTTCTGCACCGTGTGAAAGACATAACAGCTGTTCTGCCCTCTCAACTCTCTGTGCAGGGAGGTAGGATACGCTTTACGGATTTTGGGATTTCGCAAAATCCCATTATCACTGAGATAGAAGATATTGAGGTCACATCCCAGGACATTTCGACTGAAAGGCCTTTTTCATTCAACCTCACGGGGAGATTTGCGGGCGACGGAAACGAAACGTTTTCCATCGCCACCAAAATCGCCCGAGTCGAAGACCCCCTCGATCCAGATCATTTGGAGCTTGAACTCTCAGTGAAGGCTGATAGCGTCAACTCACAGAGGATTTGGCCTTATATCCGATCGGAAGTTCCCTTTGAAAAAATGGAGGGCCTCCTAGACCTGAAGATCAAACACCAAGGAGGATTCGCAGCCTTCCGCTCTTCTGGAGAGATTACGATCCGCAACGGCCAGTTCACTCTACCAGCCCTTTACAAGACCACGATAAAGCCACGTGAAATTTCCGTAAAGTACGACCTCGATTACGAGAGAGAAGAGATCTCTATCTCTCGGTTGGTAGCCCGTGCGGCGAATTTATTGGTCAGTGCACGCGGGTCGGTCCAGAAACCATATAGCAGTAATCCATCGATTTCTCTGGAATTGACCACCGGAAGAACCTCCCTAGAAGATATTAGGCCCTTTTTGCCAGATAAACTCCTCCCTAAGAAGATCATTTCTTTTCTGGCCGATCCGGGGGCACGGGGGTATTTTGAAGTTGAGGAAGTCAGGCTCGAAGGGCCATGGGCCAGTCTTACGGGCAAAGGTCTCCGCAAGAATCCTGAAATGCTTTCAGTTCGCCTGCGGTTGAATGACGTCAGACTTCTCGTCGATCCAAAACTTCCCCGTGCTCGGGATATTTCAGGCCTTCTCACAATCACGAATGGTCAAGCAACCCTGAAGGGTTTTCGGGGGCGCTTTCTGAGGACACGTCTTCATCAAATCGAGGGATCGATCACTCGGCTATACGGTCGTCCTCAGATGTCCTTGACATTCAAGGGGGACCTAGATTTCAAAAGCCTTCATTCACTCTTGACGGCGAAGCGGATTTCTAAGGAGATCCGGAATGCTCTTCGTCCCATCACAAAGGCTTCCGGTAAAGGCAAGATGACTGGCCAAATCCGGCATCGTTTCGACAAACTCACTGGACTGACTTATCAGGGCCGAATTGCACTAAAGGGCATCCGTTTGGGGATTGCTGGTTTTGCCCTTCCCCTCACCGATTTGGAGGGAGAGGTTCGATATGATGAAAAGTCGATCCGCCTCTCCAAATTCAGATGGAAAATGGGGAAGAGCCTTTGCCAGGGCAACGCCTCTATTCAAGGTTATCTAAGAAAACTCAAGAAGAAACTCATCCTCTCGAACCGAATGAGAATCTCAATCGACCTGGGAGCCGGAGAGATTGGTTTTGACAGACTCCTTGCAAAGGGTAAGAAGAAAGGAAATATCCAGATCGACCCAAAATCCATATGGACAAATTCCACCATCACCGGAAAAGTGCGAATCTCAAAGGGTTCCTACAGAGGGTTCCAGGTTGGGAATTTTGAAGCAGCCTTTGTAGCGAAGCGAGGGCTTCTCAGACTGAAGAACTTTCATGCAAAGACGCCCGAGGGGTTCCTTAGATTCCGAGGATGGTTCAATTTGAAGCGTAAGAGGGGGATTTCTTTCAAGTTGATCCCGGAATTCTATCGCCTGAATATGACCAACGTAATCCCGGTCTTTTTGAATCATGGGAGTGGTCCGTCCATTTCCGGGTCATTGAACCTCGACGGAATCATTGCCGGAAGTGGAAACTCCGTCGACAGCTTCACAAAGTCTCTTCGGGGTGACCTCCGACTTCAGGTTTCAAAGGGCCTAATACACGGACTGGAGTCTCTCCAGGGGAAAGGACTGCCTTACAATCTGGCAACTGCCAAGATCGCAATTGCGAGAGGGGTCGCCTCGACCAAAGACCTTTATATGGACAGTGAGGAGATCAGTATGACCATCAAAGGTCAGGCTGATCTTGCGAACCAGAGTCTCGACATCTCAATTGGAATTCGCCCCCTCCAAAAAGTTGACAAGATCCTCACGAATGTGCCGCTCGCAGGTCAGCTTCTGGCGGGAAAAGACAGAAGTATTCTCAACTTTGCCTATCGCGTCCGCGGTAAATTCAATGACCTCAAGGTCGAAACGAGGCAGGCCCGATATGACAAGTCCCTGGGCCGCTGACTGAAGGATCCAGGATAGGACCACGAGCACAAAGGGGCGCTCGGTTTGACCCGTAGGGGAACCAACCATCGATTCTCAAACCACCCGGGGACGCAAGTGTTCCCGACTGCCGTCAACTCGAGATACCAAATTGACTGTGAAGAAAAACGTCCCGACAATAGGGGACCACATAGAGCCCAAGACCCTTTCCCCCTGCTGAATGAATACCTCATTGGAAATTCAGAAGAAATCCTTCCACCTCGAATAGAGGTGATAAAAGAGATCTCACGCTCTTAATTCTTTGGACAGGCCGCGCGTGGGTTGTGGATATTTAGAAAGTCTCCTCAGAGGGACGCCCGTGTCCCTGAGAGACGATTGGGGAAGCGTTTATGCCGACACGTTACCCCCCCTGGCTATCTTAGACGCTCATGAGTTTACCACCGTCACGGGGACAGGGTGAAAGGCGAAAGGTTAAAGGATAATCGATTCGCACTTCTTGGTTTTCTCACCTTTTTCCATTACCCTTTGACCTTTATCCTTTTTTCAATTAACTTGTCCGGCCAAGTGCGGTAAGGGGGTCAACGCGAGGACGAGGGAGCGAGGGGGATATGAGGGTCTCAGCAAAATGGCGATGAGAGATGAGAGGGCTAGCGATTGCCTACTTCGAAAACTGAGAAAGCCCATCGGATATTTACCTTGACTTGGCCTATATATTGAAGTATACCCATTAAGAAATACAATATATGGGCCTTTTTGGTCCTCGATCCACTCCATGTCCATTCCTATTATAAGGGGTTTTGCAAACACCATGGAGAAACGGAAACTTCTTGAGGAATTAGAAAGACTTCGGAGAGAAAATGAGGAGCTGAGCCGGGGGCTGAGGGAACTCAAGGAACTCAAAGACCACTATCGTGAAACAACTCGTGAATTGAAAGCAGCCAGAGAGAGGATGAAGCAGCTTTCTATCACAGACGACTTAACGGATACATATAACTATCGTTATTTTATGGATTCCCTGGAGTTAGAATTGAGGCGGGCCGAGCGCTACGAATATCCGATCTCACTCATGATGCTCGATATTGACCACTTCAAGATGTACAACGACAACCACGGACATATGGCAGGAGACAAGGTCCTGAGAGAGGTTGCAGGTGTCATCAAAGAGGCTGTCCGCCACACCGATATTCTGGCTCGTTATGGGGGAGAAGAGTTTGCTTCAATTCTGATAAAAACCAGCCTGGACGAGGCTTTCCAAATTGCTCAGAGGGTAAGAAAAGCTGTCGAGGAGTTTGAGATCGATCACGAGAGCACTCAACCCATGGGTCGTCTAACCGTGAGTGTTGGAGTCAGCACCCTATGTTCCCAGATTTCATCTCTGAAAGGGCTTATCAAGACTGCAGACGACGCCCTGTATCAAGCGAAAAAGGCTGGAAGAAATCGTGTGGCCATTAGCGAGAAGGCCAATTCGAAAACGCCTCGCTCGGCCTTTGGGGGCTGACATTGAAAAAGCGTGAACAATGATTGTACCTGTCACTGCAGGAATCATCATCAAGGACGAGAAGGTTCTTGTCGTCCAGCGAAAGCCAAATTCCAGGCGTGGACTTCGGTGGGAATTTCCAGGAGGAAAAGTGGAAAAGGGCGAGGACCCGAGACAATGCCTCAAGAGAGAACTCAATGAAGAGTTGGGGATTGAAGTGGACGTGGGTATGCGATTTGAGATTGTCTACCACCAATACAAAGACATCAGAATCTTACTGCTCAGCTACCTGTGCCAGATGGTCCATGGGGAACCAAGAACCATTGATTGTCATCGGTTCAAATGGATCAGCGAGAAAGAGCTAAGAGACCTGCCCATGACGGAGGCCGACGTGCCACTCAGAGACGCGATGTGCCTCGACGGCGGCCTTTTTCGATCACGACCCCTGTTGCACGTCGATCAATCATGATCTTCCTTCCCTAGATGGCGTCTCCTTGCCATATCACCGACTAATACTTCGCTGCCCCAGGTTTAAAGAGTTGTGACCGTCCCAGCGTCGGAGGAGTTTCCTCAGTTTTGTCGACCATCCCCCTGAAGGACGTTTTCGGACGAATTCCTCCCCACCGGTGGGAATCGGGTCAATCCGCGCCAGGGGAGCGAGAGTGGATAAAAACTCCACGGAAAGATTCAAAATTGTCCTGAAAAACCAGAACGGCAGAGACACCGGGTTTTGAAAACTCGGGGAACCCCTCCCCAGCTTCCTCGTTGACAATGGTTCCCAAAATAGTTAACTTTACGGTGCGTAAGAGGAAGTGATTGCGCCGGAGACCGTTCATCTGCCGGATAATCCGGCCCTCCAAAATGCCGATAATCGTCCCCCTTCCGAGAGGGAACCGCTTTTCTCAATAAATATCAAACCTATCTCTTCGATAGATTCTCGCCACGAGTTGAGGATTCTCTGTCGCTATCTAGGGAGATCGGAGAGGACCGATTGGGATAATCGAGAATCGTGAAGGAAGGATCATGAAAAAAATCATGCTCATCAACGCTGCCCAGACTGGCGAATGCAGGGTGGCGATAGCGGAAAATGAGAATCTGGTTGACCTCAACATAGAAACGACCGGCCGAGAAAAGTCCAAGGGTAACGTATATCACGGCGTTGTCACCCATGTTGAGCCGAGTTTCCAGGCTGCTTTTATTGACTATGGCGGAAAGCGTCATGGGTTCCTTCCCTTGTCTGAAATAAACCCTCGCTATTTCAAGAAACAGATCGATTCGCGGGAGAAAACCAGGATTGAGTCCCTTCTCAGTCGGGGACAGAAGCTTCTTGTCCAAGTGGTGAAAGAAGAGACATCAAATAAGGGGGCCGCCCTGACAACTTATGTCTCTCTTCCTGGGCGATACTTGGTTTTGATGCCGGGAAGCGAGAGTCATGGAGTCTCGCGCAAGATCGAAGATGAAAAACGGCGAGACCGGCTCAAGAAGATCGTCAAAGAGTTCAATCTTCCTCAGGAAATCGGATTTATTGTTAGAACAGCGGGGCTAGACAAGAGCAAACGAGAGCTTTTCAGGGACTGCTCGTACCTTTTGCGTCTATGGGAGAGCATACAAGTCAAGATGCAGGAACTTCCCGTCCCTTCAATTCTATACCAGGAAAGCCATGTCGTCATTCAGTCTATCCGGGAGTATTTCTCTACGGACATGGACGTTCTTGTGGATGACAAGGAGGTGTATCGCGAGGTCAAGGATTTCTTCCGGCAACTCATGCCTCAGTACCAGCGGAGAGTTAAACTCTACGGAGAGAAAAGGCCCATCTTCGCTGAATTCAATCTTGAAGAGCAAATCGAGGCGATCTATGCCCGAGAAGTTCCCTTAAAATCGGGAGGACGAATCTGCATCGATCCTACCGAGGCACTCGTCTCGATCGATGTCAACTCGGGGAGGCTTGGCAAGTCCAAGAGTATCGAGCAGACTGCCCTTAATACCAATCTGGAGGCAGCAGAGGAAATAGCTCGACAACTGAAGTTGAGAGACCTAGGCGGTCTTATCGTCATCGATTTTATCGACATGAAGGATCGTAAGCATAACATGTCAGTTGAGCGATGTCTTCGAAATGCCTTGAAAAAAGACAAGGCCAAAACCGACATTTCCAGGATCTCCAAATTCGGACTTTTGGAGATGTCTCGTCAGAGGCTTAAAACACCGCTAGCCGAAGAGAGCTATACCGTTTGTTCCTATTGTGATGGGAGGGGAAGGGTAAAGTCGACCGAATCTCTGGCTTTAATGATATTGAGGAGAATACTCGACAGAGTCATCGAGGAGGACGTGGCCCTGGTCAAGGGAATCTTCTCAAGGCCACTTGCAACATACCTTCTCAATCAGAAGCGGAAAGAGATTGCCGAAATCGAAAAGGAGTTTCACGTCCATGTGTGGTTCACTGGGCAGTGGGAAATGGCTCCGGATCAGTACGTTCTTGACTTCCTGACCCCGAAACAGTTTGAAAAGCTTGAAGAGAGAGGAATTGAGAGGGAGAGGGAACGTTCTGGCTCCGAGCGGATCCCCATACCCGCCTTGCCAAGATTTGAGGAGGATGATGCCAAGAAACCGTGGTATCTAAAACTCCTTGGCCGATAGGCATGATTGGGGGCTCCAAAGAGACCAAGAATCTGACCTGGTGAACACCATGAGAAACTAAACAACCTCCACCTAACCGTATCGATGCAGCAGGAGAATGCAGACGAGATGTCCCTTTATTTCGACTTGCAAGAAAGGATTCAGACCGCCCGGACCGAGGAAGCCACCGAGATTCTCCAGAGCATCTGGGAAGAAGGAATCGACCTAGACCGTCTGACCGACTGTCTTATTGAACCAGCTGCGGCGAACCTCCAACTCAGGTTCGACACTCCCCATGCGATGATCTGTCTCGATTCGGTCCTTCAGCTCCTCGATGTGATTCCATTCGAAGATAGACACTATCTTGTCGAGTGGTTCGTTCGGTATCTTTCTGGACTTCCCAAACTCTTCCTCGATTTCAGGGGGACGGTGAAAGCTGGACCCCTCGGGGCCAAAGATGCGAAGAAAGGCTATGTCCGTTCCCTGCTCGAGCATAAGGTGAACAATGCCTTCTACTATGGCCTTCGCTTAGCTGAGGAGAGAGGATTAGAAAGCTTTCTCCACCAGTCCCTCGAAATCGCCGCTCACGAGGTCGATTTCCTCGGCCATATTTTCATTTACACACACGCGCTCAGTCGGCTATGCCGCCGTGTGGATTCGAAGCTGGCAAAGACACTGATCTTTCAAATCACAGAATTCTTGGCCCGGCGGGCCCATGTAGAGGTCGAAAGCCTCCAAAAGGAGGGGCAAGAACTTGACAGCTTGGTTCCAATGGCACTGGAGAGATCTAATCTTCTGGGACACAATGCAATATTTGCCCATAAGATCAATCAGGTTGTCGATCATTTAGAGGGTAGATACATTGAGCACCTCTGTGCGCAACTGATTCGAAATATCGAAAACTCATCTGACCGGTTTTCTAAGGAGGACATGGAGGAAATGCTCACGGCAGTCAAAGATGATACGAAAGACCCCTTGGGGGCCATCAGGGCCAGCCTGACTCGAGGAAACAAAAAAACGAGCATCTACCATTGCCGCAAATACCTTGAAAACTTTGGTCTCACAGGCGAGCTGTGTTCAACACTCGTCAGATCTCTTGCAGAAAAGGATCCAGCTCAGCCCCACTACATAATCTTTCCTCAGGCTGTCTGTGACCTCGCCCAAACCATGGAGCAGCCAAATGTCGAGCTCGCCATGGCCAGGGTGATCCTTATGATCAATGACCAGCGGTGATACTCAAGGACGGCATCATTTCCAAGGTAACTGCAAATCAGGAACCTGAGGCCATCCATCGTGTTATCGGGTTTGTCATAGCTCCTCGAGTCTATTCTGATCCCCGACCATCGGGAGCTCTCTTCCTCACATATTCTCTACGATTCGATTCGCGAATTCTGAGCACTTCACGCGACGTGCTCCGCTCATCTGGCGGGCCAGATCGTAAGTGACTATCTTCTCCTCGACAGTCTTCTCCAATGCCCTTTCAATCAAACGACCAACCTCACTCCAACCAAGATATTCAAACATCATCGCACCAGAAAGGATGAGAGATCCCGGGTTTACCATATCTTTTCCAGCATATTTTGGAGCCGTTCCATGGGTTGCCTCAAAAACTGCGCACGTATCGCCTATGTTAGCGCCTGGAGCTATACCGATACCTCCTACCTGAGCCGCAAGGGCGTCTGAAAAGTAGTCTCCATTCAAGTTAGGCATGGCCAACACTGAGTATTCCTGAGGTCTCAACAGGATCTGCTGAAACATAGCATCGGCGATTCGATCTTTTATCACCACCTTCCCTTTCGGTCTTTTTCCTCTATGTCGTTTCAGGACTTCTTCCTCTGTCATGACATCCTGAGGAAACTCTTCTCTAGCGACCTCGTACCCCCATTGCCGAAATGCCCCTTCAGTGAATTTCATGATATTCCCTTTGTGAACGAGAGTAACACTTTCTCTTCTGGTATCGAGGGCAAAACGAATGGCCTTTCTGATCAATCGTTTAGAACAAAAAACACTCATCGGTTTGATGCCAATCCCTGAATCGGATCGTATCATTTGCCCCATTTCGCGGGTCAAAAAATCAATAACCCGTCGTGCCTCTCCGGTTCCCATCTTCCATTCTATGCCAGCATAGACATCCTCAGTATTCTCCCGGAAGACCACCATATCGACCAACTCCGGGTTCTTGACAGGACTTGGAATTCCTGTGATATGTCGAACAGGTCTGATGCACGCGTACAGGTCCAGCTCTTGCCTCAGAGCTACATTTAGGCTCCGAAGTCCTTCACCAACGGGAGTTGTCAGAGGTCCTTTGACCGCCACTCGATACTCCCTGATTGTTCCGACAGTTTCATGAGGAAGCCAGGTCCCATTTGCATTGAATGATTTCTGGCCGGCGAGCAGCTCACGCCAAATAACCTTCTTCTTCCCCAGAAAGACCTTCTCAACGGCGGCATCAAAGACCCGTACTGATGCTCGCCAAATATCTGGCCCCACTCCATCCCCCTCTATGAAATGAATGATGGGGTTGTCAGGGGTGACAATCTTTCCATCTGAGTTCAAGCGAATAGGATTCCCCTTTCCGACCTTTGCCACGGCGGTTCTCCTTAATCTGCTTTTAGCCTCTGCAACTTTTCGACCTCTCAGCCAGTTTTTGCGGTCATAGTTTTTACAGGAAACGGAGGGAAAAATCAATGAGAGATGGATCTATTCCCCCTACTGACTCTGACCACGCTGCCCGTGTGCGCAGAGTGTTTCCAGTAGTTCAGAGGTCACAGAGTGTGGTTGTGAGCTTTTCTCTGACTGTAGCGTTTTTTTCTCCCTGAGCACCACGACGGAATCGGTTATGCTGATCCGCTCTGGCGTTCTCAGGCCCTTTTTGTAGCTCCCGGGTACATCACGGTCTAGAACAGGCGGGCGAGAGAATAAAGGCTATGGGACAATCGATTTGCACGTATTGGTTTTCTTTCCCTTTCCCTTTTCCTTTTCCCGTTGGCCTCTATCCTTTTTTCGATCAACCTGCCAGGCCCCATGTTCCGATTGACAAGAGATGGCAAAACTGAAATCATTACGGGTACCCGACCGCCTTGGTGCCTGTTTCAGAAAAAGACTCAATGAGATTATTCCCATTTCGTTTCGCACGGGTGGAGGGCGACCCTTTTTCGGTTGGCCCTTCGTCAAGACCTCACTATCGCCCGTACTCTGGAGGGTTTCATCCCTGTGAAATCTACCTTTATATATTCCCAAGAATTGAGTCGATTCGATTTTGGGCACGATCACCCCTATAAACCAGAAAGGGCGATAAAGACATACGAACTGTGTAAAAGGTACGGTGTCCTTGATCGTCCATGGATGGACGTCGTCGAACCTCAGCCCGTCACCCCCGAGGCGCTCGGCTCATTTCATGATGAACGCTATCTTCAACTCCTTCGTGATGCTAGCGCCGGAAAGGTCTCGGTTGAAATGCTGTCTTACGGCCTCGGAACTGAAGACAATCCCATCCTTCCAGGCATCTACGAATGGTCCCTTAAGACAGCCGGTGGTACGTTTCTGGGAGCAGATTGCATTGCACGGGGAGATAGTGACGTCGCATTCAATCCGCTTGGCGGGTTCCACCACGCGCGGAGGGACCGAGCCGAGGGGTTTTGTTATATTAACGACGTCGTTGTCACATCTCTCGATCTTCTCAATCGAGGATTCAGGCTAGCTTTTGTCGACCTTGACGCTCACCACTGTAATGGCGTTCAGGAGGCGTTCTATGAGGATGATCGACTTCTCGTCATCTCTTTTCATGAGCGTGGTGAAACGCTTTACCCCGGTACGGGAAAAGAAACTGAAATTGGCGAGAAAAAGGGGCTTGGCTTCACCATCAACGTTCCCTTGAATGCCGAGACAGACGACGAGGTCTACCTCGAGGCTTTCCGAGCAGTTGTTCCACCCGTGCTCATAGCTTTTCAGCCTGACATCGTTGTGGTGGAGGTAGGAGCTGATAGCTTGATTTCCGATCCTCTGACCCATCTTCGATTGACGAATAATAGCTATCAGAAGGCAGTGAAAATCCTTAGAACCCTTTGCCAGAAAATCCTAGCGGTTGGCGGAGGTGGATATGACATCTACCGAACTGCACGGTGCTGGACCCTTGCCTGGTCGATTCTCAATGGCGTGGAACCGGAGGATGAGTTTATCGGACTTGTTGGGGGCATGATGTTTGGACCTGAACAAGAGGTTGGAAGTCTTCGCGATCGACCTCATGCGACCCAGGGACCTGCTAAGGAAAAGGCTAGAAGCCACGCGCGACAAGTCGTCGCCTTCCTGAAAGAAGAGGTCTTCCCGATCCATTCGATCCCTTAGTGGAGCCAAGAAGCGAACTATCTGCGGCCACCAACCCTTTTTTTTGTCTTGCTCAGGGCATATGGGTCGATACCTCTCTGTCAATTCCTCAGCTCGTCACACCATCCCGTCACATCTCTCTAACCCTCATATTTCTCGACCTACCAAGAGGATTAAGTCTTTCTTGTCTTCCTCGCGGTGGCTCGCTTCCCCTTCTCCTTTTCTAAACGCCTGACTCTTTTCTCCAAAGCGTCGAACTCTTTTTTGGAAACAAAATCGAGGTTTTTTAGGCCTTTTCGCATGAGAGAGACCATTCTGTCTTGCAAGCCTTTTAACTCGGTTTTGCTATCTCGGATCATTCGATCAGCCAAGCGTTCCGCATCTTCGGTGGAAATCTTTCCCTCCTTCACGAGTTTATCGAGGACCTTACGAACACGCTCTCGTGTCAAAACGACTGCTCCGATACTTGCCTGAACGGTTTTCTTAATGGTTTCCAACATGGTCTAACCTCCAATCCGTACGAAACATCCCAAGTATTCGTCTCTCGAAGTTAGCATATCGGTTCGGACAATACAATTCGCACAAGGGGCCCGGTTAGGATCAGAGGACAAGGTTCAGCTCATGGTTCCACCGTTTCTTGTCAAGATATTCTGGCACAGACCTTGCTGGGTTCCAGCCCAAGACTAAATCGAATCATCTTCAAACCATATCTGGATTTGATCTCCCTGTCATAGCTGGAGTTTCAGATTGGTAACCGAACGCCAATGTTGTCCACCATAGGGCAGAATCCTCCTTGTCATGGAGTCAAGGAACCAAGTTTTGACTAAAACAGATCAGGACTCTTATCAGGACAGACCACATTCCGCCATAGGCACAGTCGACGATTCTGGCATGGAGGGGAACATCACGAAGAGACGAGACAGAAGGAAATCACGTCGCATCAAAGATCCTATTCTCATATTTCTGTACAAAGACAAAATGGGACACCGGACTGCCAGACCGCTTGATCTTTCTCCTGAGGGAATTGGCATCGAAACGTCAAGTGCTCTGCCGGTGGAGGAGGCGCTCCAATTGGCCATCATCATCGGAGAGAGTCAGGTCAATGCGCTCGGGAAAGTCATTTACACCAAGAGGGAGAATTCTGGGCGGTTTCGCTCAGGGATCAGATTTGAGAAGATCTCCAATCGCAATCGAGGAATAATTAATCTATACCTTGAAAAAACCCAAACATCGGGGGGTGAAAAGAAGCATGGACAGAACACTCGGAACGGAGCGAAGAAAACACAAGCGTCTTGAACTGACTAATCTGGTCGCCTACAAGAACTTTTACATTGAAGAAGTCTCCGAGACGATCAACATTAGCGTAGGAGGCATGAAAATAAAGACAGAATTTCCCATCGACCACGATCAAATCCTCCAGGTATCTCTCAGAATCGGTGAGAGTGAGTTCAAGTCGGAAGCCCGGGTAATCCATTGCAATGCCAGGGAAGATGAGACTTACGAGGTTGGCTTAAGGTTTGAAAACACGGCCGAAGTGTATCTTCACATGTTGAATCAATACCTTAAGGAGCAGAATTAGCTCGCTTGCCAACAGACGATGACAAGCGGTCATTGACAGTTTCTATCTAACCCGCCCACGCCCCCTTTGGGGATCGGAATCGTGCAAGAACGAAAGCGACAATCAGAAAAGTAACAATTCCAGCAGAAGCAAAGCCAATTGCCTTCTTAACTCTCCTAACTCCTCTGTTCATCGCGGCCTTTGAGAATCCGATTTTTAGGGCTCCACTTTCTGGTTCGCTGACCGACAGCGGGTATGACATCATCAGAACGTCCTCTTCAGCGAGGGTGTGTGCTGCGTGATATCCGGCGACCACCTGATTACCTCGCATCATCTCGATAAAGGCGAGGTGCGCATCCTTCCCGATTTCTTCAATGTACCGTTCAAGGAGCTGTTGATTATTCCCAATGGTTGCATCATTCACAAGAAGAGAAAACATATGGGAAATGTGCCGACCCCGAATGGCAGCATCTTTTTGAAGAATGCTCTTCTTTGACTCAATGATGAAATAGCCAAAAAGAAAAGCAGCAATCATCAAGATAAGCCCGACAGTCATCGAGAGTCTGAAAAAAAGCGGCTTTTGGCCTTTTTGGGCATAGGAAGGAATGCTCTCTCTTCTCGACCGGACCCCCTCACCCACGGGAAGGGTTGATTCCAATAGCGCCTCCTTGAGCTCTCGAGCTGTTTGAAAGCGTTTGGCAGGGTCTTTGGCAAGGCATTTCAACACAACCCTTTCCAGGCTCAACGGGATTTCCCGGACGATCTTCCGGGGCGATTTCGGTTCTCCAAGTATGATCTTGTTTATGGTTTCAGCAATTGAATCCTCGTGAAAAGGGAGAACGCCAGTCAGGAACTGATAGAGGACAACGCCAAGAGAGAAAATATCACTTCTTCTGTCGATGTTCTTAAACTCTTTGAGTTGTTCTGGTGAAGAGTAGTAGATCGTCCCCATGAATGTCTGATCTCGTGTCCTCACCATCTCGGATTTTTCCAGCCTCGCGATTCCAAAATCCGTGATTTTTACCGTCCCGTTTTTCAAGAGAATCAGGTTGTCCGGTTTGATATCCCGATGGATCACCCCGTGTTCATGAGCAAAGTGGAGTCCATCGCAGACCTGATACAACCATTCCAGAACGGATTCTATGTCATGCCCCCCCTGAGATTTTGTGAGTTGCCCAAGGGGAGAGCCCGCCAAGTATTCCATGATGATATAGTATTGGTCTCCCTGCTGCCCGACGTGGAAGATGGAGACAATATTTGGGTGATTCAGTCGGGCTGCAGCTTTGGCTTCCTGCTGAAAGCGAAGTATGATCTCTTTTCTCCCTTCTTCTTCCAGCTCGAGCCGCGGATCGATACGAAGAACTTTCACCGCCACATCTCGCTCCAGCCGTGTATCGTGGGCGAGATAGACCGTTGACATCCCACCGCTACCAATCCGCTTTTTTATCTTATAGCTCGACTTTTCGGCCATAATCGACCCTATCGTGTTCCATAACCTTTATCAAAATTCTGCAAACCTGTCAAAATCAGCTTTCCTTGTAATTATAGGGAGTTTTCGCATTCACCAATCGGCCCCCGACATCCCCCCCTGCCCACATTCGACTATACTAACTATACTATGTTCTAAAAGGCCCAGAAAACCACCCCATATCGACCTCCTCCCTCTTATTCAGGCAAAACTCAGGGACAAACAATCTTGCCCGTCATTTCCAGGCTTTAATTTTTGGGGCCACCTTGCTGCCTTATCCACGCATCAATCTGATGGCGGTCAAACCGCCACTTGTTGAGGATTTTTTTGGCGGGTATCTCTCCCTCCCTGGCAAGCTTATAGAGTGATCTCTTACCAATCTGTAAGTACTCTGCAAGTTGCTCGATGGTCATGACAGGACGGACCATTCCAGTCTCCTCCCCTAAGGTATTGCAGTCAATTAGGTAAATGGGCAAAATGGATACCAATTCAGGCGAGAATAAGAGACAGGAAGACGTGAAGAGTGGATCGACGGTATCGTGTGATGTGATCCCGGATCACCGAAGTGAAAAAATATATGAAAACCTGCCCTTTCGGTCACTGGTCTCGTCTTCCCCAGTCATCATCCTGGGGAATAGCCTGTGTGGCAGTACAGTGATTTTCTGTGGACAAAATGACAAAAAAACTGTACGAACTGCCAAACTATTGACACTTCCTGCCAACCAGGTGCGGGTAGGAGCTTCACGAGGCCCATTCGCCCTCGAACGACCCAGAGATGTGGTCATTCAATCACCGGGGAATCTTCCGATTCCTCTTACTTGAAGGTCCACTCCTTTTCCGGTATCTTAAGCATATCTCCTTCCTCTGATTCACCGGGTCAGAAACGATGGCACCATTGCTCAGAAAAATGCTTCCTTTGCTATTTGTGGTGATTTATTTCTTGAGCCCAATCGATCTAATACCCGACCTTTTCGTCGGTCCAGGGTGGATCGACGATCTTTTTTTGGTGGGACTCCTTATATGGTTTTTGTCAGGTCGTTCGTTTCCATTTTTGAACCGCTTCGGATCTTTTTACGGAGGTAAGGAGAGGGTCAACCAGCGTGGCTCCCAGAGGTCTTACGGCTCATCGACACGCCAGGAGTATTCTGGTACCGGAGAACAAGACCCTTATAAAATCCTTGGTGTTAGGCGCGGAGCGACCCAGGAAGAGATCAAAGAGGCTTATCGAAAGGCGGCGGCAAAATACCATCCAGATAAGGTCAGCCATCTTGGAAAAGAGTTTCAAAAGCTGGCCCATCAGAAGTTTGTCGCAGTACAAGAGGCGTACGAAGGCCTGATCAAAGGGCGATGACCTCAATGTTTCAGAAACCGCCACCACTTGCGAACCTGCGACGCCGTCTCTTTGACGGTCTTGATTTCTTCAACGCCGGGAAGATTCTCGATTTCGTTCTTTAGGCTGGCCGACCGTGACGAGCTGTCTGGGCGGTCATTCGGCGGCTCTTTCCCCTCAGCGGGTTCTTCGTTTTTGTCCTCCTTTTCGTCCTTCGGGCCTTTGGAAACATTCTTGATCTCCTTGAAAGTCTTACCCAGACCCTGACCGATTTCTGGCAATCTTCTGGCCCCAAAAATAAGCAGGACAATGATCCCGATGATGATAAGTTCCGAAAGGCCTAATCCAAACATGTTCTGACCTCCATCTTTCGTCACCTAAGGGTTCTCGCGGGGCATCGTTTGTTCATCTCTGAGAACCTAGGTTACGGTCATCCTCTCATGGTTTGCCCCTGAATGTCCATCATCATAACTGTATTTTACGTCTTCATAGTCGGAGCGGAATCGATGGACTTCCTCTCTGACATCCTTCTGATCGACAACGACTTCTCTTATGAGTTCGGCAATCCGCTCCATTTCCGCCTGGCCCATCCCGAATCGTGTCATCTCCTGAACTCCCATCCGAACTCCCATGGGGTGGTCATGGCTGCTCAAGGGTTCGTGGGGAAGCATATTCATGTTTAGGATGATGTCGTTCATCTCCAAATTGAGAGACACCTTCTCCCCACCGCCAAAGGGCTCCATGTTAACAGCCACCTGGTGGCTCTCGGTGTATCCGAATTCCTTGGCCTCAACATTAAAGCCTTGCCGATCGAGGGCCTCCGCTAAGGCCTTTGCATTTTGGATGATATCCTCAGTGTACTTTCTCCCGAATTCGATCATCTCATACGCACAGACCGCCATCTGAGCAAGGGTGTCTAAATGGTGATTGCTCGAAGAGCCTGGAAACGCACCACGGTCGATCTTACGCCAGCTTTCATCGTCCATATTGCTGAGAATAAGTCCCCTCTGACTACCGAAAAAAGTCTTGTGAGTGCTTGCGGTCACGAGAGAGGCACCTTCAGCGAGAGGATCTTGAAAATGCCCACCTGCAATCAGTCCCAGCACATGAGCCGCATCGTAGACGATGAGCGTGCCCGTCTCATGACAGACCTCAGCCAGTTCCCTTACGGGTTCCGGAAAGAGAAAGAGGCTTTTCCCGAGGATCAGGAGACGGGGGCGAACTCTGTGAATCAGGTCTTTAGTCTTACCGACATCGATATGGTATTTGTCTGGTGTCAAAGGAAAATCGATAATGTTGCGGGTAAATTTTCCGATAGACCCTTCCCGGTGATGGCTGATGTGGCCACCGGCAGGTGTTGAGTTGACCAGAACGATGTCGCCATCCCTCAAGAAACGACTGAAAACCGCCTCATTTGCGTTGGTTCCACTAATAGGCCTAACCTCTGTATGTTCACACCCAAAGAGAATCTTGAGGTTGCGTTTCAGGCTGTCTTCGATCTCATCGATAAAGCGAGTACCCCGGTAGTATCGCTCACCAGGATGGCCCTCAGCATATCGGTGGGCAAAATCTGAACCTGCCTGAGCCCGGGCACGCCGACTCATGACATTTTCACTGGCGATCAGATTTATACATTTCAGCCGCCATTCGTTCTGTTGGCGAATTAGCCCCTCAATCTCTGCGATCTTGGCCTCATACATCGTATCCACCTACAGTCTTATTATTCGGATTTTTCCCGCAAGTCGTCACTTCAAAGTTCTGACCAACGGTTGCCCCCAATCAGTAAGGGGGAGGAAACGCTCCGATGCCCTGTCGTAGCGGAAAACCCGTCCTCTGGAAGGGGTCGACCGCGAGTCAGGTTCATATCCAATCGCACCCGCCAGACCATGGGTATTTAGAGCATGAATACGCTCAAGGGCTCCGACAAAAGTCTCACGAGTCAGTTCTCTTCCGGCGTCTCGGAGCGCTTCACCGACTAGCACGCCGCCAACATAACCGAGAACATGATACCGGTGAAGAACGTTCGTATTCTTCCCGGGAAAGTATTTCTGCGTGTTACCTATCATCAAGGTGACTCCGGGCACTTTCTCCCATGATTTGGCCAGGTAATCGGCCATTAGGTAGTTCTCTGCTTCTTCTCCAGCGTCGACCATTAACAGGGGGTCGGCGGTCAAGGAGGTACCGATAAACTGTGGAAACCAATCCATGCCACCGGCTTCTCGCATGATTTTTATTGCATCCCACGCTGTTGCCCCAAGGACAACATGATCCGCCCGAGCCGCCCACAGGCGATCGAGGAGGGGAACGAAATCGATCGTACCAGGATTGTAAAGCTCCTCTCCGACCATCTCAAGGCCGTAATGTTGAACAACTCGATGGAATCCCTCCCGGACCTCTTCTCCCAAAGGACTGTCCTGAAATAGCAACCCCATTCTTGGATTCACCCGTGGCCCTCTCTTCAGGAGATACTCCACAACAAGGGTAATCTGATCTCCGTATGGCATCCCAAAAGCAAATACGTTTCTCCTGACACGGAAAATAAGGGACTTCGAGGGGCTCCCAAAAACCAGAACCGGGAAATTTTCAGTGGCGATAGCTCGGTCAATCACGGCTTGGGTAGTCGCCATCCCTGAGGCGGAGACAATGCTAAAGACTTCTTCAGTCGTTTGCATTTGTGCCGCAGCGGCCACACCTTGAACCGGATCGTCTCCATGATCTTGAGCTAGCAAAACGATGTTTCTCTCGTGAATCCCCCCGATGTCGTTGAAATGATTGAAAAAAGTTTGGAGGCCCTCCAAGAAATTCTTACCCATTGAAGCGGAAGGTCCAGAAAGAGGGCAAAGTAGACCTATCCTGATCGCAGAGTCCGTGAGACCTTGCGTCGGGTTTTGGGCAGAGGCGACGGAAATCAGAATCAAAAAACTAAGAATAGAGATGCCTAGAACGGTATTTCCTCTTGTCATGGATCCGATTCCGTGCCAACGACTATCCGTCGACCGTTAATGAACCGTTCGATTCTGAGGGAATCAAAGCCCTTTCCTGAACTTGATTCGATAGATCTCTCGGTGCCGCCTCATTTCATTAGACTCTGGACATAGAACGAGGCGAGGCCCCCAGAGATCATAGTGTGGTTTCCCATTCCTGCTCACATGGGGGGTCCGAAGCCCATGTTTCCCTCCCCAGCCCAGTAGTTCCTCCGGAGAATCGGCAAAGACCTTACACATGGGTGAACCCTTTTTCACCTTCAGCCGAGGATAATCCTTTGGAGCAAGGTGGGAAAGGAAGTAGAGCACACGAATCCCTTTACCCGTCAGCGTGTGAATGACCGCGAAGATCCAGATTGCCTTCTATCATGCCAGTGCAAATCCACCTTGTCAAGATTGACGACCGCCATGCCCAAACTTCTCCCTTCCCGCTCCCGCTCTCGCATCCGTCCTTTTCGGGCCAGCCGGCCCAGGATACGCGGCTGTTCCTGGCCCTACCATCATACTTGGCTCGGCTCATCCGGGACTCAGATTGAGGTCTGCTGAATTTGAATGGAGCCCGTCCCGTCCTTGACTGTGGCCGAGAAACGCGAGGGTGTACGAGGAGAGAAAAGATGATAAAAATTTAACTTGACATTAACGTAAATGTTGATATACTAAGAAATGAAAGGGGGGTGATTGACGATGTCGCCGTATCTCAAACCGAGACCAAACGAATTTTTTTATTCAGAATACCTGAAGCAAAGCCATTTCAAACAAACCACTGCGGCGTCCGGTGACGAGGCAGAGGAACAGGGAGCAATCGTGATGACCATCGTCGCGCAAGGAGACGCTGCAACGGCGGAGGCGGATCCAGTTGATTCTTATTTCGCCTCGGAGGAGGCGGACCTCGCCGATGAAGAAGACATAGACGTGGATGCTCATGATGAGAATATTGCCAGCATCTATCTCAAAGAGATGAACAAGATTCCACTCCTTACCAGGGAGAGGGAGATTGAGCTTGCGAAAAGGATTCGGGACGGTGAGCGTAAGATTAGACGGCTCATTCAGCAACGAGACATTGCGGTGGAGAAAGCAGAGCGACCGGGTCGAAAGCCGAAAAGAGGCACCTCTGAAACGTCTTTGGGTGACGACTTTGTCCAGAAAATAGTTCGAAAGTTTTTAGGGACAGCAAAGGCCAGCAGGGAGGATTCACAGAAACTCAAGTATCTTGTGAGGGAGTTGAAGAAGACGGAAGCCCACGTGAAAAAGGCGAAAGTCGAGATGATTCAATCCAACCTTAGGCTCGTCGTCAGTATTGCGAAAGCATACATCAACCGAGGGCTTTCGTTTCTAGATTTAATTCAGGAAGGAAACATGGGCCTCATGAAGGCCGTCACAAAGTACGACCACAGGAAAGGGTTTAAGTTCAGCACCTACGCCTCCTGGTGGATCAGACAAGCCATCACCAGAGCCTTGGCCGATAAATCCCGAACCATCAGGATTCCCAACCATCTGTTAGAGACAAGGAACAAAGTCATAAAGGCCTTCCACCACTTGATCAGGGAACGTGGCAGGGAGCCTTCACCCGAGGAAATCTCAAAAGAAGCAGGAATTCCTCTGAACAATGTGTCAAAAGTTATGCACCTCATTCAAGAACCCGTGTCCCTGGAAACACCCGTAGGGGAGGACGGCAGTCAATTGCAAGACCTAATTGGAAGTGAGGAGAGTCAGAATTTCAATGAGGACCTTATCGAGAATATGGACCTGTCAAAAAGAACCCAACAACTCCTTTCCTTACTGAACCCCAGAGAAAAAGAGATTCTTCGAATGAGGTTTGGTATTGGACTGCCATCCGGCTATACGCTAGAGGAAATTGGAAAACGGTTTGGAATATCACGTGAACGGGTTCGGCAGATCGAGGAGAGAGCTCTCAAAAAGCTGAAGTTTCCCGTTCAGCCCGACGAACAAGGTAAAGCAGAGGCTGCGTGACTCTGCAGAGGTTTTCTTGGAATTCATTCAACACAACCCTTCGCCCCTTTCGCTCACCGTGAGGGAAGGGAGACCCGCATATATCTTCGTGTTTCTTGATCAGCCCAAACGCTGTCAGACGTATCGCTGAAACTATGACGGATAAGCTCTTCTAGCAGACTGAGATTCCTCTCTTATAATTCATTTGACAGGGTGAACAGGGCATAGTAGTGTCTCAGAAAACTCTAGCCCGCACCCTCTCAGGGGTACTGGACACCTCAGGTGCCGTCGCAGATCTGAATTCTAGTGGATACAATTATAAGACTTTTCGATGTTACAAAGATCTATCACGAGGGAGACCAAAAGGTCCTGGCCCTGAATGGCGTGAATTTGGACGTCCCAAGAGGGCAGTTCCTTGCAATTCGGGGACCCAGTGGTTGTGGCAAAAGCACTCTCATAAACCTCCTTGGAGGTCTTGACGTCCCGACCAGAGGGAAGATCGTCATTGATCAGGTCAATCTGGCAGACATGGATGATGTCCGGCTGACTCGATTCAGAAGAGATCGGGTGGGGATTATTTTCCAGTTTTTCAATCTCGTCCCCATACTCAACGTTCGGGAGAACGTGGCACTTCCTTTTTTGATCAAAGGAAATCCGATCAAGGAAGCCAACGAGAGGGCCACGGAGCTTCTTCAGATGGTAGGGCTTCTGAAACGTCAGCACCACCACGCGCCGGAAATCTCAGGGGGGGAGATGCAGCGGGTGGCTATTGCCCGGGCCCTTATCAACGACCCAGACATAATCCTCGCTGATGAACCGACTGGGAACCTCGATTCTAAGACCGGCCGCAAGATCCTCGAGATCCTTCACAGATTGCAGTCCGATCTCAAAAAAACGATCGTCATGGCGACCCATAGTAACGCCGTAACAGATTTCGCGGATCGGGAACTGATGATGCGAGACGGGCAGTTGGGTGAGGAAGGAGAACTCGCATATTGATTCATCTCGTCCGCCTCTTCTCTCTGAGACATTTCTATTTGGAGAAATGGAAATCTGGGTTGACCATCATCGGCATCGCCCTTGGGGTCGCAGTCTTCATTAGCATCGGTACTTCCATTAACAGCGCTCTCGACGCCTTCAAGAGCACAATTGATCATGTAACTGGCAGGACTCAACTCGAGATTGTGTCCAATGGACGCGGCTTTGATGAAGAGCTTTTTCTGGTGGCGAAAAAGGTCGACGGCGTTCTGGCAGCAACCCCAATTCTCCAATATGTCGCTCAGGCCATGCCACCGATCGACGAACCTCTCCTAATTCTCGGCATCGACATTTTCACAGATCGTACGTTTCGGTCCTACCAGTTCCGAAAAAGAGGAGAAGACGAGAATCTCCTTAAGTTTCTCCTCGAACCTGAATCCATTGCAATCACTCGGACTTTTGCGGATAAATTTGGATTATCCCTAGGATCTCCACTCAAAGTCGTTATCGGCTCCAAGGCTTTTGCTTTCACCATCAGAGGAATCATGGAGGAGCAAGGGCCTGCCAAAGCTTTGGGAGGAAATTTTGCGATTCTCGACATTGCCCACGCTCAGGAGGCCTTTGACAAGATTGGTCTCTTGGATAGAATCGATCTCATCGCAGCCCCCAATGCCTCTCCAGAGGCCGTCGCAGATCGCTTAAGACAAAACCTCCCGCCCCAACTCAAGATTCGCCGTCCTCAAAGTCGTAACAGTCAAGTGGAAAACATGATTGGGGCTTTCAGGTTGAATCTAACGGCACTGAGTTTTGTGTCCCTCTTTGTCGGCATGTTCTTAATCTATAATTCTATGTCCATCTCTGTGATTCGGAGACGCCGAGAAATAGGAATTCTGAGAAGCCTCGGCGTCTCGGAAAAGATGATTCTCACCCTTTTTCTCTCCGAGGGAGCCATTCTGGGTTTCTGTGGAGCCGCCCTTGGAATAGGGATAGGCCTGGCCATGGCAAAGTTCACCCTTGCTTCGGTCTCCAGGACAGTGACTGCCCTCTATATACTGGTAAAGGCTGAACAACTCACGATCTCGCCATCGATCCTGCTTCTAGGGATTATGATTTCTGTGATTGTCTCGATCATTTCAGCGGCTGGGCCTGCCTGGGAAGCATCCAGAACTAGGCCGAGAGAGGCTTTGTCGCTCACCCACCTCGAACGCAAAGTGGCAATTCGAACAGGGAAGTTTCTTTTCGCCGCCCTTTCTGTCCTGGTTTTGGCCCTCATTCTTGCATTCCAGGGGCCTATTCTGGGAAAGCCCCTCTTCGGTTTTGCTTCAGCCTTTCTCGTTCTCGTCGGATTCTCCTTGATCACACCGGCGGGCACTCGATGGTTGAACGCCTTGTTTGGACCAACGGCGGGAAAGTTTTTCGGAATTGAGGGTCGCCTGGCAAGCCATTATCTGCAGGATTCTCTGACCCGGACGGCCATCACGATCGCCGCTCTGATGACGGCGCTAGCCATGTTGATCAGTATCTCTATAATGATCCAGAGTTTCAGAAAAACGGTGGATGTCTGGGTTGGTCAGGCAATTACCGCCGACATCATCCTGACGCCAGCCAGTTTCGCAGTTTCGGGCTGGAACGCTTTCATTCCTCAAGAGGTAATCGAGTACGCAACGGCCCACCCGGATGTGGAAGGGGCAGACTTGATTCGAGTGTCTGAAATAGAATATCAAGAGCGGCCTGTTCTCCTATGGGCGGCAGTGACGTCCGTGCTCCTCCGTAGAAATCGTCTCTCCTTTATTCGCGGTGACCAGACTGAAATAGTAGAGAGAGTAATCAACCATGGAGAGATTATTGTTTCTGAGACCTTCTCACTGAAGTCCCGCATAAGAGAAGGAGGAAAGCTTCTTCTCCAGACACCACGGGGACCGAGAAGATTCACTGTCGCAGGGGTTTTCTATGATTATACGACCGAAAATGGGATGATCATCATCGACCTCGGCGTGTATCGAAAGATCTGGAATGATCTGCGTATCAACCGGACTGCCCTCTTTTTGAGGAATCCTGCTCGGTTGGAAACCGCCAGAGCGGACATATTCAAACGCTTTTCAGGTAAATATCAGATTCTGGCTGTTTCCAACAGGGAGTTGAGAGAGGAGATTCTCCAGATTTTCGACCAAACCTTTTCAGTTGCTCATGCCCTTAAAGTCATCGCCTTCATCGTCGCCATTCTCGGTATTGTCAACTCTATGCTGGCTCTGGTCATTGAGAGAGAAAGGGACTTCGGGATTCTCCGGGCTATTGGGACCTTTAAGAAGCAGATTCGAAAAATGACGCTGTTGGAGGCTCAGCTCATGGGCATGGCTAGTTTTTTTCTCGGTTCTGCAAGCGGTATCTTCCTATCGATGATCCTGATCTTTGTGATCAACAAACAGTCCTTTGGATGGACCGTCCAGTTCTTTCTAACCCCGTCGGTGTTTGTTCAATCTATTGCCCTTGTGGTCGTCGCGGCCTTTTTTGCCGGCCTCATTCCGGCTCATACGGCAGCCAAGAAGCAGGTTGCCGAGGCAGTAAAAATGGAGTGACTAAGACAATGACCCTGAGAAAACCCTGGCTTTTATGCCTGTGCCTCACACTTCTGATCACCACCCCTGCAAAAAGCGAGGAATTTCGGAGAGCCTTACCCGGGAGAACCTTCTCTTTTCCACAAGACCATTATTCCCATCCTGAGTTTCAGACTGAATGGTGGTACTATACAGGCCACGTGCGGGCTCACGGCGGAAGATCTTTCGGTTACCAACTCACCTTTTTCAGGACGGGTTTACGCCGAAAAGGAGTCGAAAAATCGAGGTGGGCTCTCAATACGGTCTATTTTGCCCATTTTGCCCTGACTGATGAAAACAAGAAGGCCTTTGTCTTTCGAGAGAAAATCAGCCGAGGGGCTCTTGGCCAGGCAGGTGCCGCAACAGACCGGTTACATGTCTGGGTGGAAGATTGGGTTCTTCAAGGCGATAGCACAGTCCATCATCTTCAGGCACGTGACCCCGCCATGGCAATTCGATTTCGTCTGACACCAATGAAGCCTCCGATCGTCAATGGCATAGACGGTGTAAGCCAGAAGGCCGAGGGTGAGGGCTACGCATCCCACTACTATTCAATCACCCGGATGAAGACCCAGGGTGAAGTGACCTTGAATGGAGAGGTTCTGACCGTCGAGGGCGTGAGTTGGATGGATCATGAGTTTGGATCCAATCAACTACGGGATTACCAGGTCGGGTGGGACTGGTTCAGCATCCAGCTCCAAAACAATACCGAACTCATGCTTTATATCATTCGCCATCAGGATGGTAAACCCGATCCTTATTCTAGCGGAACCCTGACTCATTCGGACGGAACATCCCGCCATATCACCAAAGAGGAATTCGAAATTGAGGTATTGGGTAACTGGAAAAGCAAAGGAACTGGAGCCCGTTATCCGTCAAAGTGGAGGATCAGAATACCCAAATCAAATCTTGAACTCACGGTAACTCCAACTGTATCCAATCAAGAACTTGTCACTCAGGAGTCTTCCCGAGTCATTTATTGGGAAGGGAGTGTTCATGTTAGAGGCAGATCTGAAGGCAAGCCGATTTCCGGGCGTGGATACGTGGAATTAACTGGATACGCTGAGCCTTTCGGCAAGAGGATATGAGCCCGATCTGATAACAAAAGTTTCTATGGCAAGTCTCAAAGGTCAAATTTCAAATAGATCTTGAATCTAAGATAATACATTTGGAAAAAAAGCGATCGATTCAGTCCTCTATGCGGGTTTCTGATGCTCAAGGAAAGCATTCAGTTGACAAACAGAACGACCGAGGCAGAAGAAGCCTGTTCTCCTACCTCGGTCAAAACTCGGCATTGAGCCCTCTCATTTCTTGGGCTTTGTGACATGTGGCTTAGGGTTTTTGGCGCTTTTCTTGGAGGGAGGCAGGCAACCACACCCGCAAGGACTCTTCTTTTTCCCGGCCATCTGTATCACCTCCTTCACACTTCTTCTGTTGTCATTTTCTCTTAATTTCCCTGATGCGTGCCTCGACTCCAGTCAGCTCCAGCTTTAGCTGTTCCTTGTAGTTTTCCAAACATTCCTTTTCCTCTTTGGAAGAAAAGAAACGCCGGAAAGATGGACCGCAACAGCCACAGGTGCAAATCGGCTTATCCAAACATATCTGACCTCCGCTTGGTTGACACATTCTTAATCGCCTCCTTTCCCTGACCAGATTTAGGTATTTCAGTAAATACTGAACTGCCGTTTAAAAAAATATCATTCCCCCCGCTCCACCTTCTCGATTCGATCTCGCACTTCCTGTAGTTCTCTCTCTAGTTCTTGTTCGTACTTCCTCAGCAGGGCAAGCTTATCCTTGGCCCTGCTTAGTTCTGCCTCTCGAATACGTCCAGTTCCTTCACAGCCGCAGGTGCAGACCTCGGAAAGAAATTCCTGACACTGCCCCAACGCGACCGGATCTACCTCGTATGGTATCCAGTAACCTTTGCGCTCATTCCGAACCAGGCCGGCATGCTTGAGGATTTTCAGATGTTGGGAAACGGCAGAGGGAGTGATACCCAATAACTCTGACATCTTGTTTACACCAAGAGGCCCCTTTTGCTTCAGCAGATCAATGATTCTGATGCGAGATTCAACTCCCAAAACTTTGAATAATTCGGCTTGTTTGCTTTCCATGGGGCGTTCCTATTCAGTATATACTTAAATACTACATGACAAAGGCGTCCTCGTCAAGTTTTTTTTCGACTGCCCCTCCATCCTGTTTCTGACTGAAATCCTCTATTCTTATCCCGCCGATGAACTTACAATTTCCGACAGAAACAGACGCCAAGAGAGACGATCTCCCCGGTGCATTTCTCCAACGTTCTTGCAGAATCCTACTCCCCTGGTCCGCAACGTCGGCGTCATTCAACCACTTAGCTGGACGGCCTATCGACGGCAATTCTATGGCGAGAGATGTCATCTCAAGAAGATCAAAGACACATGGTGAGCCGACGGTCTGAATATCAAGACAACTTTCGCGAAGAAGATACATCGTACTCATCTTCGATGTCCCCAACAATCTCCTCGACAATATCCTCAAGGGTGACGAGCCCAGATACCCGGCGATACCGGTTCACCACCAAGGCCATGGGCTGTCCAACCTGTTTCAAATGCAAAAGAAGGCCCGAAATCTTCTTGTTCTCAGGAACAAAAATGGCCGAACGCCGCACTCGAGACAAGGGCAGTTCCGAGTCCAGTCCAAGAATATCCTGGACGGAAACGTATCCGACAACGTTGTCAATTCGTCGGTCATAGAGAGGAAGACGTGAGTGACCGCTCTTCCCGATAAGTCGGACAGCGTCAGCCACCGTTCCCCCAACGTCAACCGCAACCACTTTGTCCAGAGGAACCATTATAGATTTGGCCACCGTCTCACTGAACTTAAAGAGATGGCCGATCATTTCCTGTCCGTGAACCTTCAAATCACCCTGCCCGCCGAGGATGAGAAGTTTCAACTCTTCTCGACTCACAAAAGGGTTTTTCACCCTCCCCCGGTCGCCGAAAAGCCAAACGATCGCTCGGGCCGGAAGAGAGGAGACCAGGACGAAAGGATAGAAAACGACCGAAAAGAATTCCAAAACAGTAACAATTCTTAGAACGATCCAGTTGGCATGCTGGTAGAAGAAAGTCTTGGGAAGGGTCTCTCCGAAGATAAGCATAATTGGGGTCATGACAACGGTGGCGATTGCCATGCCGAACTCCTGCTGATCAATCAAGGAGATTGCGTACGTTGCTGCGAGGATAGAACCGAGGACCACACAGATGTTCGTACCCACGAGCATGACCGATAAAATCTGCTCCGGTCTTTCCAGGAATCTCTCCATAGTCTGGGCGTTTTTGTTCCCCATCCCTGCCAGATGACGAATCTTGATTCTGCTTGCAGAGATTATGGCTGTCTCAGCTCCGGAAAAGAAGCCGGAACCGATCACTGAGAATGCAATGAGAATCAGATGGATCAATCCCGTGCCCCTACCCTCGTTCTTGAAAACTTTTTGACCAGCATCCTGACGATCCGGTTAGGCTCAGCCTTGATAATCTCAAACTGCAGATCCCCTATTCTGACCCGTTCCTTGGCCTCAGGAATTCTTCCCAGACGATTGATTAAATAGCCACCGATACTCTGTGCGTCAGGGTCGGAGAGTTTAGTCCCCATTTTTCGGTTGAATATCTCAAGTTCCATGACGCCCTTGACCAAGGCAGCACTTCGACCGATTCTTTTGAAAAGATCCTTTCTTGGCACTGCGGCAAATGCTTCACCCACGATCTCCTCCAGCAGGTCATCCATGGTGACGATCCCGCAAAAGACGCCGTACTCGTCAATGACAACCGAGAGGTGCTGTCTCTCCGTTCTCAGCTCATGGAAAAGGGTGTCAATCCGCCGAGTCTCAGGAACAAATTTGACAGGCCGGACTAGATCTCTTAGCGAGCCTGCCCCTGGGACCCGGATAAAATCCTTGATGTGAAGAACTCCAATAATACGATCCTCTTCCTCCTCATACACAGCGACCCGGGAGAAACGCCGGGCCTTGAGTATGGTCAGAGCCTCAGGCGGGGGTGTATCAGCGGACAGACTCATCACCTCCACCCTTGGGGTCATGATCTGTTGCACCGTCTTATCATGGAAGGAGAAAACCTTGTGTATGATCTCCCGTTCCAAACGGTTGACCACGCCCTCACTGAACCCAATGTCCACAAGGGTCCTGAGCTCCTCCTCTGAAGGCCCGCGACCCCTTTCGATCGTCCTTACGCCCAAAAGGGCGAGGAAAAACTCTGTTAACCTCCTCAGAAGCCGACGCACGGGGCTGATGGCGGCTGAGAAGACAGTAAGGGGCCTCCCTACCCATAGGGAAACCTCCTCCGATCTTTGGACTGCAAAGGTCTTCGGCGTAATCTCACCGAAAACGAGAATCAGAAAAGTCATAGCCAGAGTAGACAGGAGAATGGCTCTTTCTTCCTTCATAAAAGTTGAAACGACGTTCTGTCCAAGGCTAGCGGCGGCAATGTTGACAAATGTATTCCCCAGAAGGAGGGTTGCCAGGACACGAACAGGATCCTCCATCATTCTCGAAATGAGCCTCTTTTTGGGGAGCTTACTCTTTCTGAACTCCCTGAGCTTGCCGTGGCCCAGGCTAAAAAGGGCGGTCTCAGACCCTGAAAAAAACCCCGACAGGATGAGAAGGATTAATAGGGAGGTTATTTTGAGAATCAATTGGAGATCTCAGAACCCAGAGAATTTCTCTGCTATCGTATATCAATTCATCTCCCTCTGTCAATTACGGCCGCGGGCCTTCAAGTCCACGGAGAATAGAAAAGGCGGCCAATTTCCTTGACAAACGCAAGAAGGGTGATTAGCTTTCCTTCGAATAAAGGACGCTGAAGGCTCCGCTGCATCAGACGAGCACATGCCAATCTACGAGTATAGGACGATCAATGGCGAGAAAGGTTGCCGTAGGTGCCGGGTGGGAGTCGAGGTGATTCAGAATATCGATGACGCACCCTTGGAAGTGTGCCCTCAGTGCCACGCTCCTGTGGAGCGGGTCTATTCAGTCGTCACCTACAGAATGGAGAATCATGGACCCAGCCCAGCGGAGCGACAGATTCGAGATTATGAAAAAAAGGGCATGTACAGCCACGCGGCAGAGTTGGCGGATAAAGAGGCAGAGAAGACCAACCGGGACGATCTGAAATCCCGTGCCCGGGATAATTACAAGAAAGCGGGATACAAGGACCTATGACGGGGCGGCTTGACAATTGACATGGGGATGATTAGTTTGTGAACCGTTCAGCTACCCTGAAAAAACAGTAAGATAAAGATCTTAGAAAGGAGATAGGAAAGATGAAAATCAGGCCACTGCAAGACCGAGTTATTGTCAAAAGGGTTGAAGAAGAGGAGACGACAAAGGGGGGAATTATCATTCCCGATACGGCGAAAGAAAAGCCTGTTGAGGGAAAAGTCACCGCTGTTGGCAAGGGAAAGCTGAGAGAGGATGGAAAGTTGCAGCCCCTCGACGTCAAAAAAGGGGACCGGATTCTCTTCGGAAAATACGCTGGAACAGAGATCAAGATCCAAGGGGAAGAACACCTAATCATGAGGGAAGACGATATTCTCGGTGTAATCGAGAAATAAAGTTAAATTTCGAATGAAATGGAGGTTTGACAATGGCAGCAAAAGAACTCAAGTTTGACCAGGACGCCAGGACTGAGATCCTTGATGGCGTCAACATTCTGACCAACGCGGTCAAAGCAACTCTCGGCCCCAAGGGGAGAAACGTCATTCTCGAAAAATCCTTTGGATCCCCCACCGTAACCAAAGACGGCGTCACTGTTGCCAAAGAGGTGGAACTCGAAAACAAGTTCGAGAACGTGGGGGCCCAGATGGTCAAGGAGGTGGCCAGCAAAACCAGTGATACAGCCGGTGATGGGACCACAACAGCTACGGTTCTTGCTCAGGCTATTTACCGAGAAGGCTATAAAGTGGTCGCTGCAGGGGCCAACCCCATGGACGTAAAACGGGGGATCGATCAGGCTGTGGAAGCTGTAGTCCAAGAGCTCAAGAAGCAAAGCAAACCGACGAAAGAACAAAAGGAGATCAGTCAGGTAGGCACTATCTCAGCCAATAACGACGAAACTATCGGAAACGTTATTGCCGAGGCGATGAATAAGGTTGGCAAGGAGGGTGTCATCACGGTCGAAGAGGCTAAAGCCATGGAAACAAGCCTAGACATCGTGGAGGGAATGCAATTCGACCGTGGCTATCTCTCCCCATACTTTGTTACAGATCCCGAAAAGATGGTCGCCGAACTCGACGATGTTTACCTTCTCCTTCATGAGAAGAAGATCAGCAACATGAAGGATCTGCTGCCCCTATTGGAGCAGATCGCAAAGTCAGGTAAGCCTCTGCTCATTATTGCGGAAGATGTGGAAGGCGAAGCCCTGGCGACCCTGGTGGTCAATAGGATTCGTGGAACCCTGAAATGTGCAGCAGTGAAAGCCCCTGGCTTTGGAGATCGAAGGAAGGCGATGCTGGAAGACATTGCCATTCTAACTGGTGGTCAGGTGATCTCTGAAGATATCGGGGTAAAACTCGAAAACGTATCAATGACCGATCTCGGACTGGCTAAAAGAATCAACATCGACAAGGAAAATACGACTATCGTTGAAGGCAAGGGAGAAAAGTCAGCTCTAGAGGGCCGGGTCAAACAGATCAGGACTCAGATCGAAGAAACAACTTCTGATTATGATCGGGAAAAATTACAGGAAAGATTGGCTAAACTCGTCGGCGGGGTAGCGGTTATCAATGTTGGCGCGGCAACAGAGACAGAAATGAAGGAGAAGAAGGCACGCGTTGAGGACGCCCTCAATGCAACTAGGGCCGCTGTTGAAGAAGGGATCGTGCCCGGTGGTGGTGTGGCCTACCTCAGGTGTCTCGAGGCAATCGGAAAGCTGAAGGTGGATGATCCCGATCGTCAAATTGGTATCAATATTGTGAAAAAGGCTCTCGAGGAGCCTGCTCGGCAGATAGTTGAGAACGCAGGGCTGGAAGGATCCGTTGTGGTTGAAAAGCTCAAAAAAGAAAAGGGGGCTTTTGGGTTTGATGCTGCCAGGGAGGAGTATACCGACCTGGTCAAGGCGGGAATCATCGATCCGACCAAGGTGGTTCGACTCGCCTTGCAGAATGCGGCAAGTGTTGCATCCCTTATGATCACCACCCAGGCGGTCGTTGCCGAGAAACCCGAAAAGAAGGCGCCCCATACACCCCCGATGCCTCCAGGAGGTGGCATGTACTAAACGGGTCCATTTCACGGAGAAAACGAATGGGGTGGGCCAGATCTTGAACTGGCCCACCTTGTTTCACTAGAATCTGCCTCGCACAGTTCTGAAACAACAGCTCATGGCCAAAAGAGACTATTATGAGATACTAGGAGTCTCCCGAGACGCAACTGAGGACGAGATCAAAAAGGCTTACCGGAAACTGGCCCTCGAGTCCCATCCTGACCGAAATCCAGGGAACAAAGACGCTGAGGAGAAATTCAAAGAGGCCGCTGAAGCCTATGAGATTTTGAGGAATCCCCAGACGAAAGAGCTTTACAACCTTTATGGTCACGAGGGCTTAAAGGGAACGGGATTCACCGGGTTCAGAGGATTTGAGGACATCTTCTCAAGCTTCAGTGATATCTTCGAGGACTTTTTTGGCTTCGGTACGGGCACTCGACGAAGAAAGCAAGCCTACGCACAACCTGGGGCAGACCTTCGGTACGATTTAGCTATAACCTTCGAGGAAGCGGCATTTGGGACGGAGAAGCAGATCGAAATCCCAAGGATCGAAGACTGCTCCGACTGCAAAGGGACGGGAGCCGCTCCCGGCACATCGAGGTCTCAGTGTCCTTCCTGCCATGGGACAGGACAAGTTACCCACTCCCAGGGCTTTCTCACGATTAGTACCACGTGCAGCCATTGCAGGGGAGAAGGAAGTTTCATTACCGATCCATGCAAGGAGTGCAAAGGTACAGGGAGGGTCAAGAAAAAAAGAAAGATTGACCTTACAATTCCTGGTGGCGTAGACACCGGCTCTCGGCTGAGGATTCAAGGTGAAGGAGAGCCCGGCCTTCACGGTGGCTCTCCAGGGGATCTCTATGTTGTCATCCACATGGATTCCCATGAGTTCTTCGAAAGAGAGGGGGATGACATTTACTGTCAACTACCAATCTCCTTTCCTCAAGCTGCCCTGGGGACCCGGATAGAGATACCCACCTTGGAAAGTAAGGAATCTCTTGAAGTACCACCAGAAACGCAATCTGGAGAAGTCTTTCGGTTACGCGGACGAGGGGTCAAGCGCCTAAGAGGAGCTGGCCGGGGTGACCAGATTGTTCAGGTGGTCGTGAAGACACCTACTCGCTTGAGCAAACGGCAGAAGGAACTCCTCGAGGAATTTGCACAAATAAGTAGGCCAGAACCCAAGGCCACCAAAGATAGAAAGAAGTGGAAATTCTTTTCAGAAAAAAAAAGGATAGTGTGAATTCCTGTCCCAGACAGTACCGATTTTTGTCAAGATAGGACGATTAATCATATCTTACTCCCTCCAGAAATACGGACATGTGAATACAACCCAAATGAAATCAATAAGTTAACTAAAATCCCTTCCTGTCCTTATCCTGGTATAGTAATTGCTCGACCTGCATCAAGACCAGACCTCGGTAGTTCCCTAACCCGATCCAACCTGGAGCTATCTTTGAGGGAAATGCCAAACCGCCGACGGCGGGTCTCGGACAAACAGGGGCGAGGCGACTTCCAGAATCATATCAGAGGCTGATCGCGCCTGTCCTATCAGATGGGATCGATCTTTTTCGGTGAGGAGGTGGAAAGGTGGGGCGAATCGAGAGAAGCCATACCGGTAACCAAATCGCTTGTGAGGAGATGGTCGTCACCATGATAAAACGGTCAACTATTCAGAAATCAAAAGCCAGGATACTCGTTGTCGATGACGAACCTCGAGTCGCCAAAACGCTTCGAGACCTCCTTCTCCTCGCTGGCTTTGACGTGAAGATTGCCCAAAACGGGAAACAGGCGATAAGGATACTCAAGAGTCCTGCCCATTTCGATCTCCTGATTACGGACATGAAAATGCCTGAAATGGACGGATTGGAGCTTTTGAAACTCGCCCATGAGATGAACAAGACCCTTCCAGTCGTTGTTCTGACGGGCTTCGGAACCGTCGAAAACGGCATCAACGCCCTCGAGGAAGGGGCCTATGACTATATCCTCAAACCCTTTAACACGGAGAAGCTGCTACTGGTCGTGTGGCACGCTTTGAAGAACCTCTCTTCCGGGGTACCGACCGCCTAAGTTTCACCCAAAGGCAACGGACCTTGAGTAATCGCGAGAATCCGGCCACAGACATCCATCACGGACAGTGAGAATATGACTAACGTCATTGAAATCAAACCTGAGATTAGAGAACCAGAATCGGGAGAGTCTCACCTTCGTGCCACAAGTGCCTGAAAATCGATTATTTCCACAGGCCCCAGTTTTTCCATCTCTTTCTTGAAAAATTCACAATTTCCCACAATCACAGCAAAAAACGAATCAGGGTTGAGGTTGCGCGGCACAACCGACTGAATCTCCCGCCGTGTGATCTTTGAGACTCTTTGGGGATATTCGGCGAGACTTCTGATGCCGAGGCCGTACAATTCGACATCGAGAATCTCGCGGGCAATTCTGCGATAGGTCTCAAATCTAAAGGGATAACTTCCCAAGAAGTAATTCTTTGCCTCTTTGAGTTCCGTCAAGGTTGTGCCTTCCTCGATGAACCCTTCGACGACCGTGATGATTTCCGTGACAACGGCGAATGTACTCTCATTCGGTGTAAAAGTTGAAATCACGAAAGGACCAGGATGGCGCCTCCCCTTGAACTGGCTCGATATCCCATAGGTGTAACCCTTCTGGGAGCGGATCTTTTCCATGAGACGAGACGAAAAACCACCGCCTCCGAGAATATAATTGGCAACTTGAAAGATATCATGGTCTGGACTGGTCCGTCTTATTCCAGGGTGCCCCAGCCGGATCTGACTCTGTGTAAGGTCTGGCCGGTGAATAATTCGGACTTTTCGGTTAACCTTATCGGGGAGAGCGAAATCGAGAACATCAGGAGAACCTGGACCTCTCTCTAATGGGCCCAGGAACTTCGCAGCTTCCTTAAAGGCATCCTCGAATTCGATCTCGCCGACGATCATGAGAGTGCATCGATCGGCCAAGAAGTAGTCGGTATGAAAAGCCCTGAGATCATCCAAAGACAGTGCCTTTACAGAGTCGACAGTCCCACGACGGGGGTGACCATAGGGGGTCCCGCCGAAGACGAATTGCACAAACTGGTCATCAGCAACAATTCCAGAATCGTCCTGGTCCTGTATGAGTCGGGCGATCCGTCTCCCCTTGAGCTGGTCGAACTCCCTTTTCGGGAAAGTCGGTCGCAAGACCATGTCTGACAAAATCTCAAGTAATACTGGCAGGTCTTCGGAAAGCCCCTCGATCTCGATGAAGGTCGCATCCCACCCCGAGTAGAAAATGAGTCTGGCCCCAAGAGAATCGATTTCCAAGGCGATCTGATCACCCGAGCGCTTCTCGGTGCCCAGGGTCAACATCTCACAGGTGAGATCGGCCTGGCCAGCCTTCCCGTCCCCATCCGTCTCGGCACCTGTGTTAAGCATGAAGACAATGGAGACAAGGGGCAACTTTTCAACTCGTGCGGCCAGAACCTTCACGCCGTTGTCCAAGACCTGAGTTTCAATTTCGGGAAGGGCGATCGACTTCATGTTGCTCTCATGATTCGCAAGCCGTCAGTTGCCGGGGGTCAGGGTTTTGTTTCTTAAGGCATAATGTCCGCGTTTTGTTAGAACTCAAATAATCAGGAAAGGACCGAAAACCAGGGCCCAACCGATGAATCCATTTCAATCACCGACCTGTCCTCTCTATTCTACTGACGGCAGCCTGCTGAACCCTGGCTCATGCTCTGTTTATTCATAATCTCCCCACTTACCAACCTCTTGGGGAGAAACTGGAACCAAATGGACGACCGAACGGTTATCCTCATCAAAATACCGTTGAGCCACCTCCTTAATGTGTTCTGCTTTCACGGCCTGATAGGCCGACTCTATTCTGTTGATCCACCGGTGATCTCCGGTGCGAATCCGATACACTCCCGCCACGATCCCTTTGTAGAAATGCGTCTGAAGGCTCATGAGAAAGGATGACCGTAACTTCTTCTTGCTTTTCTCTAGCTCATCCACCTCGATGGGGTGCGTTTTCAGCGCATCGGTCTCTTTCCAGACATCCTTTTCCAGGGTGTTCATGTTCACGCCGGGGGATGCGGCCACTGAAATGACCAGTAACCCGGGATCCATGGAGAGGAACGGAGGAGACCCGAGATCCGCCTCTGCCTCCACGGCTCTTCCGGTCTTTATGAACGCCCGATAAAACCGAGCGGATCTTCCACTGCTGAGAACAGATGCCAGAACCAGAAGGGGAAAGATGTCATTTTCGGCGATTCCCGGGATGTGAAATCCAGCGAAAAGAGCCGAAGTCTGGGCAACCTTCTTAAGGACGGTCCGTCTCTCCCCTCGCTGGGGAAGTTCCCCGGCCCGGATAGGCGCAGGTTCGGGCTGGGAGGGAAGGTGACCGAAATGCTTTTCAACCAGGGTGAAACCATGGTCGGGCTTCACATCACCCACAATGACCGCAACAGCCCTGTTCGGCGCGTAGTGCTTTCTATAGTACTCCAAACAGTCTTGGAGAGTCAGTTCTCTGAGATCCTGATCCCAACCAACCACAGGCCATCGGTAGGGATGCATCGTAAAGGCGGTCGCAAAGAGTTGTTCCATTACCAGCCCGAATGGACTGTTTACGGTTCGATACTTCCTTTCGCTGCGAACCACCTCTCGTTCTGTTGTGAGATTCTCCTCAGTAATTCTGAGATTCTCCAACCTCTCCGCTTCAAGGCGTATTGCGAGCTCAAGATTCGTGGCAGGGAGATTTTCGTAGTACGAGGTGTTATCGGTGGTCGTGAAGGCATTGGTGTGACCGCCGTTTGCCTGAATTATTTTCGAGAATTCTTCAGGACCGAGCTCTTTTGATCCCCGAAACATCATGTGTTCGAAAAGATGGCTGATACCCGTGATTCCCGGTCGTTCGTTTCGGGATCCAGCTGCAAAATGCATCTGAAAGCTAACCACGGGGAGACTCGTATCGCGCAGGGCCAAGATCAAAAGCCCATTGGAGAGCTTGTGTTCCTGGAAATCGAAAGTCACCGTGGTGGCGGTTCTTCTGGTCATCTCATTGTCAATTGGGATCGACATCACGAAAGTCTGGACACTATATCTTGTTCCTCTTCTGGTGTAAAGATAGGAGAATAGACCCCAAAAAAGAGACCACCCTATAAGGAAGAGTGGTCTCTCAGAAGAAACAATAGGGCGTGTTTTTTGTCCTGCCTATGAAGACTCCCTCTCGAAAAAACGGTCATAGAGATCATCAAAAAGGACCGGAATTCTCTTGCGAAACTCCCTAAGGAGCGGACGCATCAGCTCTCTGATCTGTGGGTGTGCTTGGGTGCCACACCGAAGCTCGAAGACATGCCGCCACTCACGGAGATTACAGGTCATGATGATTTCGGTCTTTAGAGAATTGGGAAGAACAGTTCTGGCCTCTTGCGGCGTGGCCCCCATCTCTATGAGCTGCATATAGTGCGTTTCTGCCTCTTTTATCGCCTCTTTCCATCGTTCGTAGGCGGGAGAGTCCTCCAACCAGAATGGTGGTTTAACGACCGTTATCTCCCTCCCGAATCGTTTCTGACTGTAATTCGCATATCGAGTACTCTCCTGGCTGTAAGAGGCCAAACGGTGGCGCACCATTTCATGGGTGACACCTCGATCACAGACAAACTTGACGGATACGGACGTGTGTTCGATAACGCTGTGGTGACCAGACTTTATGACCCGTCTGATAAAATCAGGTGCCGAATCCCCAGTGATCCGGCCCTCCGACTTGTAGCAGGTTCTCCCTGCTTGTTCTAGCTTCCTAAGAATCGAATCCCCGTCTATGGGGTCGAGAATCTCGAAAGATGGTTCAATGATTTTCATGGTGATGTGATAGGCGGCGGAGGCTATCCACGGGCCGAGAATGTTCACAGCAGAGGATGATCTAAGAGATGAGGATCAGATGGCGGGGGCCGAGCATGAGATATGCCTTTCGCCTCGTCCCTTACACCTCAACTCATACATCCGTTTGGCTCTTCCTTTATCCGCTATTCACGTTGCTTGCCAATTGAATTATACTCGTCCTTTACGAACATCCACTGGTAGCCCCGCAGTTGAGACACTTGTAACAGGAGCCATTTCGAACCATTATGGACCCGCAGTCGGGGCAGGGAGGGGCGTCTTCCTGGGCGGCAAAAGTGAGCCCTTTTTTCCCATCACCTTCGGACTCATCCTCTAGGCCTTCTGGAGCGCTATCAACCAACACTCCCATTTCAGCCTGCTCCTCCTTTGTCAAGAATCTCGAAGCCAGCCACCGGAAAATATAATCGCTGAGAGACTTGGCGATAGGTATTTGGGGATTCTTGGTGAAACCCGAGGGTTCAAATCGCGTATGGGCAAATTTGTTTATGAGAACCTTTAGAGGAACCCCATACTGAAGCGTCAAGGACACAGCCGTCGCAAAGCAGTCCATTAGACCGGAAACGACGCTTCCCTCTTTTGCAATCACGACAAAGATTTCTCCTGGAGTCCCATCGTCATACATCCCAACAGTTATGTAACCCTCGTGGTTTCCGATGCTGAACTTGTGGGTTAAGGATTTTCTCTCATCGGAAAGACGACGGCGATAGGGACTTCCTTTTATCGCATAATCCTCTTCCTGTCTCTGACTCAGTGGTTGCGTCCGTTTTGACCCATCTCGGTAGATTGCAACGGCCTTGAGACCGAGCTGCCACGCCTGGATGTAAGCCTCTGCAATCTCATCAACTGTCGTCTCATTTGGGACATTAATGGTCTTGGATATGGCCCCTGAAATAAAGGGTTGAACGGCACCCATCATTTTGATGTGCCCCATATAATCTATGGACCGGCTTCCATGGATAGGCTTAAAGGCACAGTCAAAAACTGGCAGGTCGGCCTCCTTTAGGGGTGACGCACCTTCAATGGTCTCCTTTCTGTCGAGAAACTCAAGAATCTCCTTTGTGTCGTCTTCGGAATACCCCAAGCGATCAAGAGCCCGCGAAACGGTATTGTTGACAATCTTGAGAACCCCGCCACCTACAAGCTTCTTGTATTTGACAAGCGAGATATCAGGCTCGATTCCGGTCGTGTCACAGTCCATCATAAAGGCGATAGTCCCCGTGGGAGCCAAGACCGTTACCTGTCCATTTCGAAAACCATGGGCCTCGCCCTCCTCGATCGAGTTCTCCCATACCTCGTGAACAGCGCCCAGCAGGTCGAGGGGAACATATGCCGAATTTATCTTGGAAACCGCCCGGTAATGCTTTCGAATAACCTCATCCATTAATTTCCGATTCGACTTGAACCCCTCAAAGGGCCCCATTGCCTCGGCAATCTTCGCCGACGTCAGATAGGCCTGCCCGGTCATGAGTGCCGTAATAGCCGCTGCGTAATTCCTTCCCGAATCGCTATCATACGGAAGACCGCGGGCCATCAGCAGGGCACCGAGGTTGGCGTATCCCAAGCCAAGAGCTCGATAATCGTGGCTGTTCTTGGCAATAGCCTCTGTCGGATACCCGGCATTATCCACGATGATTTCCTGGGCGAGAATTATGACCTCCACAGCGTGGCGAAAAGCGGAGACATCAAACTCGCCCTCGTCGTTCAGAAACTTCAAGAGATTAAGGGAAGCCAGATTGCAGGCAGAGTCATCGAGAAACATATACTCGCTGCAGGGGTTCGAGGCATTGATCCGTCCACTATGAGGGCAGGTGTGCCAGCTATTTATCGTCGTGTCAAACTGCATCCCTGGATCGCCAGAGACATGAGTTCCCTCTGCAATCAGGCGGAGTATCTCCCTGGCCTGATATGTCTCCATCACTTCTCCAGTGGTAACGGCCCGAACCTGCCACGTCCCATTATCCAAAACGGCCTTCATAAACTCGTCAGGAACCCGAACACTGTGATTGGCGTTCTGAAAGAACACCGATCCATAAGCCTCACCATTGAAAGAACCGTCGTACCCTGCGTCGATCAGAGCCCATACCTTTTTTTCCTCATCTTTTTTGCTATTAATGAACTCAATGACATCGGGATGATCGACATTGAGGATTACCATCTTGGCAGCTCTTCGAGTCTTACCTCCCGATTTGATGACACCAGCAAAGGCATCGTAGCCTTTCATGAAGGATACAGGACCCGATGCGGTTCCCCCACCCGAAAGATGTTCCTTTGAAGACCGGAGAGAGGAGAGGTTTGTGCCAGTCCCGGATCCGTGCTTGAAAAGCATGCCTTCGATTTTCGCCAGTTCGAGGATAGAAGCCATGGAGTCCTGTACGGAATTGATGAAACATGCAGAACACTGCGGTTTCTCCTCGATACCGCAATTGAACCACACAGGGCTGTTGAAGGAGGCCATCTGATAGAGAATAAGGTAGGCAAGTTCATCGTGGAAGGCTTCACCAGCGTCTGGAGACACAAAGTACCCCTGCGCCCTCCCCCAGTTCGTCATTGTGTCGGTAACTCTTCCGATTAGCTGGCGAAGGCTCGACTCTCTCTGCGGGCTTCCCTGAATTCCACGGAAGTATTTAGAGGCGACGACATTGACGGCCATCTGTGACCAAAAGGAAGGAAACTCTAAGTCGTTCTGCTCAAAAACTTTTTCTCCGCTCTCGTTAATAATGCTTGCATCTCGCTTTTCCCAATCCACCATGTCAAAAGGAGAGATCCCCTTTTTCGTTAAGTGGCGGCGAATGGTCACCCCTCGACGTGCGTGTTCTGGTCTTCTCCCACCGGATTCAGATTCTCTTGCTCGGGACTCGCCCTTGGGAATCTTCTCCTGACTCATCCGTTACCCCCTCCTAGGATTGAAGCATCATCACCATGATAGCTTCCTTAATAAAGCTAGCCCAATCGACCGACCATGTCAAGAAAAAATTACTATATATAGTATTTATCCACATTTATTCCACAAAATGTTGATATTTCATGCTCTCAGAAGATCGTCTCCCCGTGACTGACCCTCCCGACCACGTCCATGAAATACCACGGGATTCCAACCATCCCCTCGGTTATCCCGGGCCAGAATCGAGCGGAATTCACCCCCTTCGTCTCCGTCCAGAAGGACGCCTTGCGACTTGTCTAAGATATCCTCAGGTTTCACGGGGGTTGCTTGGGTCAACGCATGTATAGTATAATACGGTCGGAGAGAGCATTATGGTTTTGACTAAACGTCAAAAAGAGATTCTCGATTTTATCAAGCAGTCCATCGTGAAAAGAGGATTTCCACCCTCGGTTCGGGAGATCGGAGAACATTTTGGCATCTATCCCCGTGCCGCCTTTGATCACCTGAGAGCCTTGGAAAGAAAAGGTTTTGTCAGGCGAAGCGCTGCCAAGAGCCGGGGAATTGAGGTCCGGGATTTCACGGAAAAGCCTGCCGAACCCGATGCCCGCCAGGTTCCCCTTTTAGGGCGCGTTGCTGCAGGAGGACCGACGCTCGCCGTGGAAAACATCGAATCGATCATGAACATTCCAAAAGAGTGGGCAGGGGGTGAGGAGGTTTTTTTCCTCAGAGTCAGGGGTGACAGTATGGCACCCTTTATCCTGGAGGGAGACCTGGCGCTCGTTCGGTCTCAGGCCTCGGCTGACACGGGCGACGTGGTGGTCGCTTTGCTTGATGACGAGGCAACGGTGAAGCGATTCTATAAAGAGAACAGTCATGTTGTCCTGAAGCCGGACAATCCGAAGTGGGAAACCCTTCGAATAAAGGAAGCGTCACGAGATTTTCGTCTTGTCGGAAGGGTCATTGGGGTTTACCGGAGGCTATAAATGTGCCGCCCATGGTTTCTCTGCATGCCTCTGAGATCTCCCTGGTTTTCGACGATGTCCAGGCAGTCCGAAAAATTCGGGTTATGCCAACTCTCGCTATCTTCTTGTGAGGTGGCGCCCCCGCGTCTCAATTAAGACCCGGGGACCTTCCCCCCCAAGTGCAGTTCCAGATCAACAAAAGCGTTCCGAAGCTTAATGTGGGTCTTCACATATTCCCGCCGACTCTCTAAGAAACTCCGCTGGGATTCTAAGAGATACAGCCTGTTCAACTGCATCGCATTCACCCACTTCTTTGCGTATTCAAGGATTCTTTCTCGGAGAGGGAGAATCTTCTCTCGAAAATGCCGGGCACGGGTCTGGAAGAGGTGTATTTGTTCTATATCTTTAGTCACCTCCTCTCGGATTCGGCCTTCTAGAGCCTGAAGTCTCTTCTGAGTCTGCCTTAGCTTGTGTTGAGTCCTTGAGATGCGGGCCTGGTTCTGGTCAAAAATGGGGACCTGGATGTCGAGGCCTGGACCGAAAACGTTGGTTCCGTCGGTGTCTCTCTCATAGGAAACACCCAAATTCACGTGTTTCAAAAATCGGGCCCTTTCCAGATCGAGCGCTCGTTCGGTTTGGTTTATTTCAAATTGGGCGATTCTTACGTCAAACCGGTGTGTGAGGGCATGTTGGACGGCGGCCTCTAGCTCCGGAAGATCGCCGATACCTTCCGGTTCTGTTTCAGCCAATGTATAGACGAATTGAGATGGACCGAGTCCGAGGGTGCGATCAAGGTGAGCCGTCGCTACCGCCAAATCGGTCTCAGAACTCGCCAGCTCCAACTCGGCCTCCAACACCATGACCTGGGTTAGATAGACATCCGAGTCCTGTATGAACCCGAAATCTCGCCTCACAGCGATCTCGTCCCTGATTTCACGGAATTTCTCGAGAATCTCTTCTGTCTCTTCAGTCATCCTGCTCAAATAGGTGACCGTATCGTAAGCTTTTTTAACCTCTGCCGCAGTGTTCACCACCCCCTGCCCCACTTTCATGATGGCGACTTCCAATTCGGCGGCGGCCACCTTCTTCCGAAGGGGTATCTGCCAGAGATCGGACAAAGCAAAGAACCCCCCGGCCTCAATGTTGGTCCGTCCACCGCCGGAGGGAAATCGAAAAAGCCCTTCAAGGGTGGGATTGGTAAGAAGGCCTGCCTGGATCAGGTCGGATTTTGCTATACCAATCTTCTCGAACTCGCTCTGAAGATCACGATTGTTCATCAAGGCGATTCGGACCGCCTCCTCGCGGGAGAGGCCGTCGGCCAAGAGACGATTAACCTCCTGCTGGATGTATGTCTTCTCTTGTTCTGACCTTTCCCAGACGAGTTTCTGTCCGATTCGCTCTTGAGAGATCTCTGCGATTCTCTCCCATTCTCGTTCGGTCTGGACAGTTGCACAGCCTCCAAGCAAGAACAGTGTGAGAACCGTCTTACCAAGAATTCTTTTCCACGTCATTGGATACCCCTTCGCATTATTCACGGCTTTACCTAGACTTCTTTCACATTCTTTGGAATCACGTAGAGGAAGGTGAACATTCCCCCATGAGGCATGATCCCCATCGGAATATCGGCATGGGCGTTAATAATATGGTGAAGTTTATGACAGTGCATGCGCCAGACCCCCGGATTAGAGGCGATGAATTCTACGTCACGTGTCGTACCGGGTGGCACATTGATTGTGTTTCCAGGCCATTGGGCTGACTCCGGAATAGGACCACCCTCTGTCCCCACAACATTCCAGGTGTGACCGTGGACATGGATCGGATGACTGCTCATAGTGAGGTTGCCGAAGCGAATTCGCACCCGAGAACCCTCCCTGGCGGTCAGGACCTCAACGTCTGGGGCCACTTTTCCATTAAAAGTGAACCAGTTGAAATCCATGGTCACGAGATTGGGCCGATCATTCCCGGGAAGCAACGCAAATGCCTGTAGCATGATGGCAACGTCTTTATCGATCCTGTGCTTTGGCTTCTTCGGATGGATAACAAATAACCCGCCGAGGCCCATGCCGTCCTGCTTCATCATGTTGAACCCGGTGTGGTACATGTAGGTGCCGACTTGGTGGAGGGTAAACTCGTAAACAAAGGTGCCGCCCGGGGGCACAGGAGGCTGTGTCGCGCCACCCGCTCCATCCATGTCGTTGGGAACCTCCAGCCCGTGCCAATGAATGCTTGTGGGCTCGGGAAGTTCATTTTTCAACAGGACACGGACACGGTCTCCCTCTACTGCCTCGATCGTCGGCCCGGGCATCGATCCATTGTAGCCCCAAAGTTTGACCTCTTTCGGCTGAACCGCGTGATGCATGCCACCGGTAAACCGAGCAGAAGCTTCGATGAACGGCCACTCGGGCATACGGCCCTCGGTAAAGACCCGCTTGACCGGCTGAGCAATCAAGGTAAAGACCTTAACGTTCCCTTCCCTCTTGAAACCGAGTGGCGGCACATTCAGCGTGTGAACCTGCCCCATCTGTCTCCCTGAAAGCGCTGGTGGAGGCGAGATAGGAACGTTTGGGTCTGCCCATGCCACGGGGAGGGATGAAGAGGCGTGATGTGGAGAACCGCCCGGGGTAGGCTCCAGACCGGAGCCGTGACCCTCCATTTCCATAGCCATAGGACGAGATCTTCCTAGGGAAAACAACGAGAAGCCTCCAGCCACGGCTGCCCCAAAGAGGGTCTTGAGAAAACTTCTTCTCCATAACATCACGTAACCTCCTGCCTTAATCGGTTTGGTCCAATAGGACCACTTTCCTTTTCGTCTCTGTTGGAACACCCTAACCATGCGAGGGATTTCTGTGTCACACCCGGTTTCTGACCCGCAGCAAAACCTTGCCCAGGAAAATCGAAGAGTTGAGAGTGTTTTACCGCATGACCATGAGACGCCAGTATAGGTCTGGGGTGGTCCCTTGAAAACCCTCCGGGGTTAACCATATATATAAATCATTCCAAGAATAGAAACTTGGAACAAGCGCCTCGCCTAGAGATTTTCTATGACATCGGAAGAGATCGTCAGATTCCGTGATCACCTATTTGCGTGGTACCACGACCACCAGCGTTATTTGCCGTGGCGTCAGACAAAAGACCCGTATCGTCTCTGGGTTTCCGAGGTTATGCTCCAGCAAACACAGGTTAAGAAGATTCTATCTTATTATGGACGATTTGTTGACAGATTTCCAGATATTGAGCGCCTCGCCGCTGCCGATTTGCAGGACGTTCTCAAGGTCTGGGAGAAAATGGGTTACTATACACGAGCCAGGAATCTGCACAAGGCGGCGAGAATCGTCGTGGAGGGGATGGGTGGAAGGATTCCCGCAGATTACGGAGAATTTCGAAGACTACCTGGTGTGGGGGATTACATCGCCGCGGCAGTGCAGAGTTTCGCATTCAATAAACCATACCCTGTCGTCGATGGGAACGTCAAAAGGGTATTCTCGCGACTCTTTCTTATCGAAACTCCTATCAATACATCATTGTCCACAAAAGAGATAAAAGAAAGGGCTGAGGAGCTTTTGGACCGTGACAAACCGGGGCTGTTCAACCAAGCCATCATGGAGCTTGGGGCCACGATCTGCCGCCCTCGGCAGCCGATCTGCTCTGAATGCCCGGTGTCCCTGCTCTGCCAGGCCCGAAAGAGGGGGCGACAGGGTATCATTCCCGTCACCACGAGGCGTAAACCCCTTCCAACGGTTCACATTGCCACCGCAGTCATATACAGAAGAAACCGTGTATTGATCACACGACGACACCCAGACGGCCTCCTAGGAGGGTTATGGGAGTTCCCCGGCGGACAGGTCAGAAAAGGCGAAAAATCTGAGGAGGCCTGCACCAGAGAGATCAAAGAAGAAGTAAATCTGTCTGTCGAAATCCTTGAACAGCTCACAAGAATCACCCATGCGTATACGCACTTCAGAATTATCATGGATGTTTTCCGCTGCCGGTATCAGTCCGGCCGGGTCCTTTTGAGCGGTCCAGTGGATTACCGTTGGATCACCATCGATGAAATTGACAGGTTCCCATTCCCAGTCGCCAATCATAAGTTCATCCCCCTCTTGTTAGAATAGAGAAGGAGACGATCACTCGGCATGATCCAGATAGATCACTTTACGATTTACGATGGGTTATCCACATTTGTTTAAACACAGTAGAGAATTGTGTCATGCCTCTCCCTCCAAATGGCTAATCGTACACTTGTAAGGATAAGTATTTGAAATTAAATAATTTATTATGTAACGGAAAACCCGTCACGTGATAGTTCTCTTGTGTCAATCGTGGCTTATGGCGCTAGGAATTCGACTTATCCACAGGATTTCCCCATTTCTGGGTCTCACGAAACTCATCGATTAACATGGTGGAATGATAGGACGGGTAATCTCAGATTGATGTGACCCGTATTGTCAGAAAAGATGAGAAACTCTGGCAGGCCACGACCTCAACCGATCGTCGGAATCACCAGGTCAATTGAACGAGCCACAGAAACGTGTTAGGCTAGAAAGAGCGCTAAGACACGAGGAGCGCAGTGAGATCAGGTTTGGTTGATACGATCAAGATGCTGACCGAGAGGCCGGATCGGCCTTTTTCCTTTGATGAGATAATTGACGGTCTCGGAGCCGGCGAGGACAGGACAATTTCGGCGCTCACTTATCTGAGGGACAGGGGAATCTTGGAGCAGAAGCCAGGGAGCACAAAATGGAGAGTCAGGGACGAGGCTATTCCCGCAATCGAGGAAATGCTATCTCTTATTGAAATAGTAAAAAAAAGGCCATCTGTATCTATTCTCAGGGGCTTTCTCTCATTCCGCCCCTTTCGGATGGGGGCCTTTTTTGGGCTAGCCAAGAAACACGGATTCACGAGAAATCGGGTCATTCACCTTCTCAATAGGGAGAGAAACCGAGGCCATTTAAGAGAAGCTGTCATTCTTCTGCTCGGCCTCCAGATGAGCCACCTGGATTCTTTCCGATTCTATAGGAGAGTGACCTTTGTCAGCCCGGATGAATTCCGTTCATTTAAGGCCACATGCAAGGCAAAAGGACTAGACTTTGTTGAAGAAGAATTCCTCGTCGGCCAATATCCCCACGCCATCGCCCAGAGAGCTCAAGGAAGAATGGAGAGGGACTACCATCGTTCATTGATGGTGAATCCGAGTACATGGTTTTTCCTCCAGGAATTCCGGAAACGCATCATAAGGCAGCCAGAGAACCCTGTATACGGAATCTGCCATTGACGGCCGCTGTCGACAGGTTAAGAATCTGCAATACGATGGGCTTGATCCAAAGCGATCGATCTAACTTCCTCTTCACCGTCAGTCATGAACCGGTGCGTGTCCTCAGATTCATAGGCTTACGGACGATCGTGCGAGAAAGGGACTGAAATGAAGGGAGCGAATCCGCTCAAAAGCAAGGGCATGTCGGAAAGGAATTTTCTCAAGAGCTACAGACCAACATCGGTTGTGACGCAACTGAAACAATCGGTCCTCAGCAGAATCCGAAGGGGAAAGGATGTCATCCCCGCCATTGACGGGCGGCAAGAAACCAAGGACGACGTCATTCGGGTCATCCTTTCTGGGGCCAATCTCTATCTCATCTCGGAAGAAGGAACAGGAAAGACTCGGATGGCGAAGGCCATTTCCGGTCTCCTCCCGCCTATTCCGGTGATCAAGGGAAGCCCTTACAATGACGATCCGAAATGGCCTCCACATCTGCTATCGCCGTGGTCTCAGACATCGGCGAACCCTGTAAAGGAGTTTGGCATCGAATGGCTGCCCGGGACCAAACGTTTCTCCCGCGTTCAGGGAAATGAATATACCAACGAGGCAAAGCTTCTGGGATTGAAAGACATACAGGCTATCGCACAGGGCAAAAGCCCCTCTGACCCGTCGGTATTCACCGGAACGGGAGTCTTTCGGGCAAATCGAGGTGTGCTCCTCATCGATGAACTTCCCGCCATTCGGACCCGAGTCCAGGTGCTTCTCCATCCTATTCTCGAGGAGAAGAAAGCCATGCTCGAGGAATATCAATGGGAGTGGCCCCTAGACATATTTGTCGTTGCCACAGGGAATCCTCAGGGATTCTCTCATGTGAACGATGTTCCCAGACCTTTGATGGATCGGCTCGAGACGGTCTACATGGACCTACCAGACGAAAAGACCGAAAAAGAGATTATGCTAAAGGAACGTTTTCGAGAACCTTCAGGTGGGTCGGACTACTCTCTCTTACCGGAGCTATTGGATACGGGCCCTGAAGATTGCACAGATTATGTTGACGAAGAGACGCTGACGCCGTGGTGGATCGTAGAAGTAATCAATAAGACGGTCAGACTGACCCGGGTGTGTCCGAAGTTGGACAAAAAGGCGACGATTAGGGCAACCAGCCGGGCTTTTGATCACACCCGATCGACTGTCGAGATGAATTTGAGGCAGATCGCGACCCTCGCGGACGCGTTTCACGGACTTAAACTTGCCTTGAGGGGCCGCGTGGGCCTTCAACCCGATGCCGTCGATTTTGATAACCCCCGGGAAAACTGTAACACCATCGATCGCATTACCGAGGACCTGATCTCCTTGGCAATTGAAGACCTAACGAGAGAGTATCTCGGAAGAATCGACTTAAACAGGGAAGACAGAGAACTCAAAGCCGAGATTGAGGGATTGATTGACAGGAAATATCCCGAGAGCTTCAAAGGACTCGCAGCCTATCCGAGGATCTCACGCCTGGTGGGGCGGCTTAAACGTATTGCACCCGAGAGCACCAATCTCGGCCTCCTGTCAGAGAAGGAAAGAATTTTGTTCAGAGACCCCGAGTCTCTTGATAAGATCGTCTCTGACGAGTATGACCGGTCCGCAATCGAACTGGTGGTCAATATGGCTGTCTCCCTCGGCCTTCTACCTGATAAAAAAGCCAGATCAAGTGTCTTTGTTCCAAAAAAACTGGATAACTGAACCAACCGAAGCCCACCCGACGTTCAATCAGGATCACCATCGATGCACCTCCCGGGCCATCACAGAGAGAAGACCAAAATAATAGTTGACAAAAATATCTCCCTCGGTTATACAATCGGTCACATAAGCACATGTCTGGGTGCAGGGAAGACGGTTGGAAACCGTCGCGGACCCGCCGCTGTGAGTGGGGACGAAAGCCACAAGACATGCCACTGTTCCACGTGAACGGAACGGGAAGGCGTGGCGAGTAGGACAATCCACGAGCCAGAAAACCTGCCCGGGCGTTGCTCCATGAGAATTCCTCGAGGGGTGGGAATATGGAGTCCGTAGGTCGAATGAGTCTGATCACCAGAGGGGATCAGACTTTTTTTGTCCTAGCAGTATCCAGGCTGCTCTCCTGTTTGCCAATCTCCTTTTCCTGCCAAGAGCCTCAACCGAATGTCTCTTATCCTTGTCGCAGATAGGACGACGGGGCGAAAGCGTTTGATAATAGACTCAAATCGTTCTGACAACCTGGAGAGATTCGATGCAGGGGTTCATCGGAACGAGGCGATGATGTCGGCCGTTCTGACTCATCCCTTCCTTGAACTAAATCAACCGATCAATCGGTTGCGGATCGCAAAACACACCAAGTAAGGAGGAATAACGTGAAGAGACTATTCATATATCTATGGGCGGCTGGGTTGATTCTATCCGCGCGGGTTGCACCTCACCCAGCTCTCGCCGACGAAAAGGACGGGGCGCCTATTCTTCCAGAGGTCGTCGTCACGCCCACACGTGAAGAGGAGGAAATCCGGAGGATTCCAGCCAACGTGACGGCCATCACTGAAGAGGATATAGAGAACTCAAACGCCAAAACCGTCGTCGATCTCCTCCGGAGTCAGGAGGGCATTGTTGTGAGAGACCTTCTCGGCACTGGGAAAAGCGCACAAGTCGACCTCCGCGGATTTGGCGAAACAGCGCCTGCTAATACGCTCGTTCTGGTCGACGGAAGGCGTGTCAACGAAATTGACCTCAGCGGTGTCGATTGGACCCAAATTCCGATAGATCAGGTCAAACGAATTGAAATCGTAAGAGGAACTGGAACCGTCCTATACGGTGATAATGCTGTGGGTGGTGTAATCAATATCATAACAAAAACCCCAGCGGAGGAGTTGACTGTCAGGATTGAAAGCAGCGCGGGCAGTTATGGACGCACCAGGGAGGAGGCCTCTGTCAGTGGTGGCCATGAAAACTTCGCCGCCTCTATCTATGGAAGCTATGATGCCTCCAATGGATACAGGGAAAACGGGGAATTCCGAACGAGGGATATCGGGGGGAAAATCGTTTACGATCCCACCGATCTCTTCACAATCACTCTGAGCGGGTCTTCTCACCGAGACAAATTCGGCCTTCCCGGCTCAATATCAGAGAACCAACTGGAAATCGACAGAAGAGCGGCCCAAAACCCCCTTGACGAAGGGAAAAGCAGCGATCACTACCTTCAGCTAACAGCCGACTGGGATCTTGAAGAACGGGGACGGATCGTTTCTGATTTGTCTTACAGGGATCGAACAAGCGAGGACCTCTTCGTCAGTTTCACCTCTCTGACAGACAGGGAATTGATGACCTACGCTTTTACCCCCCGACATGTCTGGGATGGGCAGGTGTTGGATCATGCAAACACGCTCATATCAGGCATCGATATCTACGTTTCGGACCTGAACGTAGATTTCCTATTTGGAACCCCTTTGGCGCCGTCGGGTTTCTCCGACATTGAGAAGCACTCGTACGGATTCTATGTCAATAACGAGTTTTCCGTATTGGAGAATGTCCTGCTGTCGCTCGGTGCACGACACGAGCGAGTCAGATACGATCTGAAACAGGAGGACTTAATCTTCGGCCTTACCCCTTTGGATGATACGGTCAGGGATCGAGAGAATGCTTACAGCGCGGGCCTTACCATAATGTACAACGAAAAGTCCTCACTTTTTCTCCGGGTAAACCGGAGCCTAAGATTTCCTCTTACTGATGAACTCGTCGTCTTCGATTTCTCCACCGGAAGCATTAGTGTCAACTCAGACGTCAGAGCGCAGAGGGGCCGGCATTATGAGGTTGGAATTAGGCACTTTTTCACGCCTCACATTGAGGGAAAAATCACTCTTTTTCGGGCTGACATCATGGACGAGATCTTCTTCAATTTGACAACCTTCACCAACGAAAACCACCCAGAAACTCTGCACCAGGGAGCAGAAATCGGAGCGAAGGCGAATCTTTTTGACAAGGCGACGGTTTTTGGAAACTACACATTCGAAAAGGCAACATTTGAGAAAGACCCATTCAAGAACAACGACATACCTGCAGTGCCGAGGCATAAAGCCAATGCGGGTCTCCGAATCTATAATATTGTATCTGGCTTGGTATTTTCGGCTGATTATAGTTTTGTTGGTTCGAGCTTTCTAATCAGCGACCAGGCCAATCTGTTCGAGAAATTGAGCAAGTATTACACAGTCAATGCCAGACTCGCCTATCAATGGAAATCTCTGAAGGCCTTTGTCGGCGTGAACAATGTGACCAACCAGGAGTATTCCGAATTTGCCGTCTTGGGAGGATTCCCAACAAGTCGCAACTTCTTCCCCGCTCCAGAGAGAAACTGGGTCGCTGGGGTAGAAGTCTTATTCTAAAACCACACAAGCGAGGGAGGACCTATGGAGCTTTCGAGTCCGCGGGAAATTGAAGAGGTATTTGTCATCAAGACGAGAGCTATCGATTTCTTAGGCGTTATGGTCAAAGAGAAACAGGGCAAGTCCATGATCACGGGAAGGGTCTGCTTTCAGGATGGAACGGCCTGGCATTTTCAGTCACAGAGTGGAGATCCTCCAACGTTAAGAGGGAACTTGATATCTCTGTGTGAGACTATTTCGGCTGTCTATGGCACAGAGACTTTCCGTCTCCGGTTCCAAGAACCCATCGCGTACGAGGAGCTTATTCGTGTGACGAGGGAAACAGAACGACGGATGGCTCACGCCTAAAAAGATCAGGCCCAAGTCATGTGAGAAGTCCTCGCGACCTTTAGTGAACCTTTTTCTCGTATCCTACCCAGTATCGGTCTCGGATACTTTTCTTGTGTATCTTTCCCGACCCGGTCCTCGGCAGGGAATCAACAAAATCGATAGATTTCGGACATTTGAAATGAGCCAGATCTGCCTTGCAGAAATCGATGATTCCCTTTTCCGGGACCTTTTCTCCCTCTTTCAAGACCACAACCGCCTTTACCGCTTCTCCCCATTTCTCATCTGGAACCCCGATAACAGCGGCCTCCAAGACCCCCGGATGCTTGTAAAGGACATGCTCCACTTCTGTGGAGTAGACATTCTCACCACCAGTGAGAATGACGTCCTTTTTTCGATCCACAATGTTGATGTAACCCTCCTTATCGATCACAGCCATGTCACCCGTGTGCAGCCAACCGTCGCGAATCGCTTTTCGAGTCTCTTCAGGGAGCTTCCAATACCCTCGGGTGACGATCTCGCCCCGGACAATGACCTCTCCCACCTCTTGATCGTTAGGACTAACCTCGGTGCCATCGTCTCTGACGACTTTCAGCTCCACGCCGATAAACTCCCGCCCTGTTTTCGATTTGAACCTCAACTGCTCCTCATAGGGGAGCTCCTTTAGATGCTCTTTCAGAATAGAGAGGGTCAGATAGGGGCTCGTCTCGGTCATGCCATAGGTCTGGATATAGTCACACGCAAATGTGTCGATAATCTTCCGAACCACCTCGGGCGCAATTGGCGCACCTCCGCTCAAGAGAACCCTCAGGCTTCCACAGTCATAGTTTTTCACGTCTGGTTCATTGACCAAGAGATTCAGCATGGTGGGGATCATATTGGTCAGGGTGACCCGCTCTCGTTCAATCGTCTCGAGTACCTTTTTCGGCTCAAAGTGGGGCACCATGACGTGGGTTCCCCCCGCCCACGTAATCGCCCAGGTGGCCCACGCATCGGCAAGGTGAAACATTGGAGCCACGTGGACCCAAACGTCCCTGTCCGTGAGATGAAGTTCAGCGATTGTTCCCAGGGCATGACTCGCCACGTTCGTATGGCTGAGCATCACACCTTTTGGCCGCCCGGTAGTTCCGCTCGTGTAATAGATCTGAGCCAGGTCCTTTCCCTCAATGGAAACGGGCGACGGCGGTTCTTCGACGGATTTTAGGAGAAAATCCTCATACGATCCGCCATCACCACTAAAAAGCACTTCCAGCACGCCCGTGGCCATGGCCTCGACCTCGTCAACGATCGGCCTAAATTCGGGAGAAGCGATCAAAAGTCGGCTTTCCGAATCCCCAATGATAAAAGCGATCTCACGAGGAGATAGACGGTAGTTGATCGGTACCAGAGCAGCCCCGGCAAGAGCTGTGCCGTAATAGGCCTCCATAAAAACATGACAGTTTGGGTGAAGGATCGCAATCTTTCCGTCTTTGCCGACACCCATCCCCGCGAGACCATTTGCCAACCGAAAGACTCTCTGGGTAAACTGGCCGTAGGTAAATCGACCGCCCTCGCAGACAATGGCTTCCTTCTGAGAAAAGAGCCTCGCAGCTTTCAACAAAGGCTCCCTCAATAGCATAAACCGCCTCGTCCAGTCGATTCACAGAAAAGTCGAGGAACCCCTTTAGAGGATCTCCGCCAGGGACTCCTCTAAGATAGACAATCCCTTCTCAAGTTGACGATCGGTAATGACCAGAGGCATGAGGATGCGCATCACATTCCCATGCGTTCCTGCAGAGATGGTGATAAGTCCCTTTTCGTAGCATTTTTTCACGAGCTGGCCAGTCTCGTCCTTGGCGGGCTCCTTGGTCGCCCTGTCCCTGACCAGTTCCATGGCTACCATCGCTCCTATCCCTCGGACGTCTCCTATGATCTCGTATTCTTCTTGTATCCTTTTGAAATGATCCATCACCGTCCTACCGATCTCCTCGGCCCGAGATAGAAGGCTCTCTCTCTCAAATGTCTCAATCACAGCCAAAGCGGCCCGACAGGCTACGGGATTACCCCCATAAGTCCCTCCAAGCCCCCCCACATGGGGAGCGTCCATGAACTCGGCCTTGCCCGTGATTCCGGCCAGAGGAAGACCCCCGGCAAGGGATTTTGCGGTGATGATAACCTCTGGCTCCACGCCAAAATGCTCGATGGCAAACATCTTCCCTGTCCGGCCAAACCCTGTCTGAACCTCATCATCAATATAGAGAATCCCATTCTCCCCGCAGATCTGCTTTATTTTACTATGCCATCCATCCGGCGGGACCACAAAACCCCCTTCTCCAAGGATCGGCTCTGCGATAATCCCTGCTATATTCTCTGCCGAGATGTGGGTATGGAAAACCTCTTTGAGATAATCGGCACAGTGGATTTCGCAAGCGGGATATTCCAGGCCGAAGGCGCACCGATAGCAATAGGCGTACGGTATCCGGTGAATCTCAGGTGCATAGGGGCCGAATCCGAATTTGTACGGTTTGACTTTGCTGGTTAGGCTCATAGCAAGAAGGGTGCGGCCGTGAAAGGCATCCTCGAAGGCGATGATGGCCGGCCGCCCTGTTGCGTACCGGGCGACTTTGACCGCGTTCTCCACCGCTTCAGCCCCGCTGTTTACAAACATTGTTTTCTTACGGAACCGACCCGGTGTGATCTGGTTCAGCTTTTTGGCAAGCTCAACATAGGCCTCATACATGACCACATGGAAACAGGTGTGGGTGAATCGCTCAGCCTGATCTTTGATCGCCTCCACTACGGGCTTGGCACAATGACCGATGTTCATGACGCCGATGCCACCCGCAAAGTCGATGAACTCTCGCCCCTCCACGTCCCTGATCACAGCCCCCTTGGCGTCATCCACAAAATAGGGCGTCACGTTAAAAGGCCCTCTGGGAACATTCTCTTCTCGCGCCTTGAGGAGATCTTCCGTCTTTGACATCTCGTTATCCTCCCTGTATTATCAGGACCTCACCCCGTTCTCGCTTCTACCTTTCAGGTTTGATGAAGTTTCACGTTTCTCAAATCCGAATATCGAAACCCGAGACAAATGCTGAATTCTAATGGTCGAAACCCACGAGGCCGACATGGGTCGTTTCAAATCTCGAGTCTTTTCCATGCTGATTCCTAATCACTGATGGCCAATCACCGTTACTGATCTCCCGCTCCCGATCCCTACGGGCTGCTACCTTGGAACTCCCTGTTTATCCCACCCTCTTAGTTCGTAGTACTCTTGGAGGAGTCTATCGAAATCCTCTCGCCTCATGATCTTACCCTCCTCAATAGGCTCCTCAAAGAACCGTCTGGGAAGGGTATCATCGTCCCGCGTAAGTCCCTCTCGAATATTAAAAGTCCGGGTGCCATCAGAGATATTGCGGGCGATTCCACGGAGATCGTCTTCCTTCAACTTCATCCCGGTCGTGGCCCCGATAACCTCCCGCAGCTCGTCCCACGGGTACAGATCTCGGTAGAATCGGCAGAAGATCATCGTATCGAAGAGGTTGAGACGATCCTCGAAATCCACGAATATCCTTGCCTTTCCCTCCATTTGATCTGGTGGGCTGATTCCTGCCAACTCAGGCTTGTAGAAGGTGGATCGGAGGTGGCAGGCCCCACGATCCGACGTGGCAAAGGCGAGTCCCATGCCCTTGAGCGACCGGGGATCGTACCCGGCCGGCTCCATCCCCTTCACATGAACCGCGATATCTTCTAGCCCCCACTCCCTGCTCGCAAACCGGATTCCCTTAGCCAGGATCGCTCCGACCCCCTCGCCCGTGACGATCTGGTGCAACAGCCGGGCAATACCGTCTACATCACCGTAGTTGACCGTGTCTGAAATCTTCCCTCTTCTAGACGCCTCGATCGTAAAGGCCGCTAAATTGCCGGCTGTGATCGTATCCATGCCGAGGTTATCACAGATATCGTTAAGGTAGGCGATCTCCTCGATGCTGTCGATCATGCAGAGCCCACCAAAGGAGTAAATGGTCTCGTATTCAGGCCCTTCAATCTTAAGGCCTACGTGACGACCCTCCCGAACCACCGAAAACTTGCCACATGCCATGAAACACTTGTTACACGCCCGCGGTTTGGTACCCAGCTTCTCGTTCATCGCTTCGGCACTGATCTTTTCCCAATGTTCGTACGTTCCCTGGCTCCAGTATCGAGTTGGAAAGGAGGCGACATCGGTCAGGATAGCCACCATCATCGGCGTTCCGAGGTTCTTGTAAGCCGCCACAGCTGGATTGTCCTTAGACTTGGCAAGCGTTTCTTTGCGAAAATCCTCGATCCGGCTCTGATCAGCTACCTCTCTTTTAGCCTCTCCATGGAATACGATCGCCTTCACTTTCTTCGATCCCATGACAGCTCCGACCCCTGTCCGTCCTGCTGATCGCCAATAGTCGTTTTCAATCAGGGCAAAACGGACCAGATTCTCCCCCGCTGGTCCGATGACAACAGCCTTGGCACCCTTCACTCCCACCGCCTCTAAAACAGCGTCTTCGGTCTCATAAGTCCCCTTACCCCACAGATGCCCAGCATCGTGAAAAATCACGGACTTATCCGTGATCTCGAGAAAGACGGGATCGCGAGACTTTCCCTCGAGAACGATTGCATCATACCCTGCCCGGCTCATGGGCTCGGCAGTCTTCCCTCCCGAGTACGATTCCGAATAGAATCCCGTCAGGGGTGACTTTGTGAAAACTCCATAACGACTAGATCCGGGAACTGGCGTGTCACTGGCGGGTCCCAGGGCAAAAATGAGACGATTCTCATCGGAAAGGGGATCGACACCAGGCGGATTCTCCTCGAGAAGAAGATGCGTCGCAAGTCCTTTTCCGCCTAGGTAGCGCCGAAAAACAGAATCATCGATCTTCTCACTCCTGTGGGTCTGATTCGATAGGTCAACATGAAGTACCTTGCCAAAAAAACCTTTCATCTTGTCCCTCCCTTTCAACAGACAGCGATACAGCCTCGAGCGCAGGAAAAGTACAATTTATCACAAGGGGGACCCATTTTCCAGAGCTAAAACTCAGGAATCTCCGGATTTTCTTGACCTGCCGGTAATGGTCACTGACTTCGATCCCTTCGACCGTTCCCCCAATTTGAGTGATGGAACTGGACCGCCCCTGACAACCTGACGATGTATGTCAGTTTCTCTCTATTTAAGATAGAATTGAGATTTTCGGGGGAAGTATGGATTCTAGAGAAAGGATACGCCTGGCTATTGGACACCGTGAAGCCGACCGGATTCCGACGGGCGAGATCATCATCGTCGATGAACTCGTTCGTGCCTGTCTTGGGGCTGAGCGGATCGGCTTCCCTGAACGCAAGGAGTTTGTTAACCGCCTCGGGATAGATGCCATTTGTGAATCACCACAGTGGCGTCCTTCGCCCTCACCGCTCCCTGATCCAGGCGCTGTTAGATGGAAGGATCTCGACTCATGGGCCACCCATACGGACCGTTTCATTTTTGTTATTTTAGACGGAGTCTTCGGATGGGGCATGAAGCTCCTGGGGTTTGAGCAATTTCTTACCTCTTCCCTCAGACGGTCCACCGACCTCATCGAGTTGTTGGAACAGGTGGAACAGCTCAACATAGACCTGGCCAAAAGAGCCGTCGAGGCAGGCGCAACCGGGGTATTGATCGCCGATGATATAGCCTACCGACGTGGCACGATGGTCGACCCTGGCCTTCTGAGAGAGCTCTTCTTCCCATCCCTGGGCAGACAGCTCGATGCAATAGCGTCTACGAGAACGCCCGTGTTTTTTCACTCTGATGGTAACCTCAATGCCGTTGTTGATGATCTTGTTGGCATTGGCTTTCAGGGACTTCATTGCCTCGACCCAGAAGCTGGAATGGATTTAACTCAACTCAAAGCCAGATACGGTAAGAAAATTTGCCTCTGGGGAAACCTCGATCCCAAAAGCCTATTCTTGGCGCAAGATGGCGAGGCACTGAAAAGAAAAGTCAACAATATCTTTAGCGTGGCCGCCCCCGGCGGCGGGTTCATCTTTGGAACAACCTCTGGCCTCGTGGATGGAATGAGGCCAGAGAACATCGAAGCGGTCTATCGGGTAGCCCGATCGCAAGGGCGTCACTAAGGACAATCGTCTTCCTTTCACAAGAACGTCTTCCTTCCCACCACTTTATCGGAAAATCCAACTTACTCGAGAGGAGATTAGACTTTAAAAAGTCTGGACACCCCTTAACGTTTATAGTATCTTGGCAAAATTATATGGCACTGCTGTTCCAACAGGGTTATTCGTGTAGGACTCCAGGCTGTTCGAATTACTCATTTCTATAAGCGTATCAATAAGGAATGGGCGAGGGTTTATTGACCTTTTCCTATGGATACATGGGGTGACCCATGGACTTTAGATTACTGAGGGTGGACCTTTCCGTATCCAAGACATGGACAGAAGAAATTGATCCGCTAACACTACGGCTATACCTTGGTGGAAAGGGCTTGGCGGCATATTACCTCGACAAGGAGTGCAAACCTCATCTTGACCCTCTAGGTCCCGATAATAAGCTGCTCTATTTCATCGGCCCTGCTACCGGCATCTTTCCAGGGACTTCCCGTTATGTAGTTGCTGCAAAATCACCACAGACAAATACCTTTTCAGACAGCTATGCTGGGGGATGGTTCCCTGCTGAGCTGGCCAAATCTGGATATCTTGGGATCGTCATTGAAGGGAAAGCCAAGGGGCTGGTCTATCTAGAGATCGATGGCGACCGGGTCTCTATCAAGGATGCGAATAAGCTTAGAGGGAAAAGAATCTCTGAGGTCAATCGTTATCTTAAGACGTACAGGGTAGCAGCCATTGGTCCTGCCGGGGAAAATGGTGTCAGATACAGCTGTATTGTAAACGACCTCGGGGGGTCGGCACGGGCCGGTTGCGCAGGTCGCGGCGGTCTCGGAGCGGTTATGGGTTCGAAAAACCTCAAGGCTATCGCCGTTCGAGCCGAGGGGAAACCATGGGGGCAGGAGGGAAGTGCGAAGATTGACCAGATCAAAAAAAACCTGATGGCCTATATCAAAAAAGACGTGATCCCCGGTGCAGGAATCGGAGGAAATCTGCCGATTGTGGATCTATCGGTTCATTCAAAGGTTCTGCCCGTTCTCAATTACCGGGAGGGGGACCATGAGCGCTATCAGGAATTCAATGAGCAGGCCATCAAGAAGATCATGACCAAGAAAACCACCTGTTACTACTGCCCTGTGGCCTGTGGGGTCAAGACAAAAATCGTGGAGGGCCCATTCCAGGGGCTGGAACTGGATCGAATTGAATACGAAACCGTGGCCATGTGCGGGCCAAATTGCGGGCAGACCGATCTGGGAGCCATCGCAAAAATCAACCAACTGTGCAATGATCTCGGTATGGATACGATCAGCGTCGGCAACCTCATGGGTCTTCTGATGGAAGCCTCCGAAAAGGGGCTCACCGACCATCAGCTAAGACCCGGAGACGCCAGGGGGCAGGTTGAGCTGGTTGAGTCGATTGCCTATCGTCAAGGCATTGGAGAACTCCTTGCCGAGGGTATTCAAGGAGTGCTCAAAGAAATGGGCTCGGAATGGGCGGACATTGCCCTCCATATCAAAGGATTGGAACTTCCGGGGTACGACCCTCGCGGATCCCTTGGCCTCTCCCTAGCCTATGCCACCGCCGATCGGGGGGGCTGCCACATGAGATCCTGGTCGATTATTCAGGAGGCTTTTGCGGATGTGGATTACGAAAATGCCCTTGACCCCTTTACGACGGCAGGAAAAGCCAAACTGGTCAAAGGACAACAGGACATCAACAGTGCGCTGTGGTGTCTCATCACCTGTGACAATATCGGATATTCCCTGGATCACGCCATCGACATGCTTGACGCCATTGGGATGCCATATACGAAAGAGGAGTTTCTGGAAGTGGGGGAAAGAATCTACAATTCGACCCGTCTCTTTAATGTGGAAGAGGGATTCAGGAGAGAGGATGATAGTCTTCCCAAGAGGTTTCAGGAGCCTCGGAGAGACACGGGATGGAAAATCGACTTTCAAGACTTCAACACCATGCTTGACGAATACTACCGAATTCGGGGCTGGGATGAGAACGGCATTCCAAAGCGAACCGTCCTGAAACGTCTCGGGCTGAACCGATCTTCTGGACTTGTAGAGACACGTGGCCATAATTACAACTAGTCAACTATATCGATAGCCAGGACGTTTGAGGACATGCATCTGGTCGGATGGTAGAATCTAACGAATGGAAAGGAGGTGGTGGCTAACCCATACTGGAGGAGTTATCCGAAAAAAGGGCAGATGGGAGCGGAAAGGACCCTTTAGAAGAACCTCTTCGAGATAAATCCCATTGACACCTTTTTCGGAAACCTCAGTTCACAGCCGTTTTGAACGGAAGGGGGGAGGAAAATGGCAAAAGAAGGAGTGGTATTTGCTCGAAAAGCCAGTGGGTTGACGAGGGAGGCAGGACTCCTCGACACAACCTACTTCGGCATCATGAACAATGCCGTTCCCATTAGCATCTGGTTTGTGCTCATGGCATTTTATTGGCTTCCCGGGGCAAGTCTCACGGTGTCTTGCTTGCTTGCCCTGGGTATGGTTGTCTTCGGCTTTGCCTCTGTGTGGGGAGTCCTCGGTGGCTCGATGCCCCGGAGCGGTGGAAGCTATGTGTATAATTCCCGGATCATCCATCCAGCCATCGGACTCGGGGTGAGTTTCTGCAACGCCGCCTTTGTGATGCTGGCCTGGATATGGGTGCTGGCGCCATGGGTTGGTGAAGTCGGTTTCCCCATCATGGCAGGCTCCCTTGGATACTCAACAGAGTCTGTGAGATTCTTCATGTCGGGCGTGGGTCTATATTTGGTGTCGACAGTTGTCAACGTTACAGCCTTCTTGGTGGTCCTCTCTGGTATGAGGAACTATTTCAGAATACAGAAGATTTTTGTCACCTGGTCACTCATTGGTGCGGCCATAGCAGGTATCATCATCACGGCGACATCCCACGAGGAGTTTGTGCAAATCTGGAACAATCTGGCAGCACAGACCGGATCGTTGGATTGGAATGCTACCGTCGCTGCTGCCGAGGCTGAAATCGGCGGAATACCTGACACATGGAACTGGCGCGATACGCTCGGATTGATGCTTCCAGTGAGCTGGATAGCGATTTACGGCTACATCATCACCTTCATCGGCGGCGAGGTCAAAAGCCCACGGAAAAACATATTCACAGCACAGATTCTCAACGCGGTTATCTGCATCGCCTTTCTCCTGTGGGTAGGTCTGGCATTCAAAAGTATGACCGGTTGGAAAGGACTCCATGCCATAGCCTTCATGAGTGACACAGAAAACATGTTGGAGGGCTATAAATTTGCCTTCCATACAACGTACATCAATGTGGCTTCCATGCTTGTGAACTTCAATGTTGTCCTCGGTATCATCATGGCCGGTGCCTTCATGGTGGCCGATTGGCTGTGGATTGCCTTCTCCTATATCGCCTGGAGTCGAGCGTCGTTTGCCTGGGGAATGGATGGGCTTGGACCAAAATGGTTCACGGACATTTCCCCACGATTTGGACAGCCGGTCAAGCTCCTTGTCGCTATGCTCATCGCATCGCAGCTCGCCCTCATACACTATGCATGGAACCCGGAGATTCTCGGTTCCATGGCCGTGGAAGTTCTCCAACTCGGTTCCGTATTCGGGGTGACGTGCATTTCCGCCCTCATATTTGCCTATGTAGGGAAAGTATCACATATCTGGAACGCATCTCCCTACAAGAATTGGCGCGTGCTCGGGATCCCGTATACAACCATTGCCGGGATTATTGGCCTCGCACTGGTTGTAATGATGATCTATGCCTACTATATCACCGAGGAATTTGCGTTCATGTACAGTTACTGGACATTGATCTACGGGATTGTGTGGGCGATCGGCATTACGTGGTATTTCGTCTGGAAGAGCAAGAGGGCAAAAGAGGGTGTCGACGTGACTCTCGCCTTTACGGAAATACCCCCTGAGTGATTCTGAAGGCGCACCCAATTTCCCACTGGGCTTGACAGCGGGCCCAGTGGGAAGTCTTTTCTAAGAACTCAGAACGAGCGGAGCTGTTCCGTGAAGATACTTTTCTCGACTGACATCCATGGATCCGATGTTTGTTTCAGAAAATTCCTCAATGCCCTAAAGATCTATAAGGTCGATGTGGGCATCCTGCTCGGCGACCTGTGTGGGAAGATGATCAATCCAATTATCAAACAACCGGATGGAACCTATATTGTTCACTTCTTGGGAGAGCGGAGAAGGCTGAAAACCGAGGAGGATTTGCGATCCACAGAGAAAGAGCTTGCCGCCATGGGGAACTACTACATCCTTACCGACCCTGAAGAGATGGAGTCCCTGAAAGCCGAGGGAAAGACGGTTGACGGTAGAATCGATGAGCGGGCCACACAGATCTCACTGAGTGCAGGAAGAGTCGAAGATTTATTCAGGACGTTAGTACTGGAAAGGCTCGAGAGCTGGATGAGACTCGCTGAGGAAAGACTGGACGGCAGCAACATAGAGATGTTCATGGCTCCGGGAAACGATGATATTTTAGAAACGGATGAGGTTCTCAATGATTCTAAATACGTGGTCAATGCGGACAATCGAAAAGTGGATGTTAAAGATCACGAAATGATCACCCTTTCCTGGTCTAATCCCACGCCCTGGGATACCCCGAGAGAATGTTCTGACGAGGAGTTAGAAGAAAAGATTGAGAAGCTCGTCTCCCACATTGTCGATATGGAGAATGCCATCTTCAATTTTCATGCACCGCCCCATGGGACCGTGCTGGATGAGTGTGCAAAGCTCTCGGAAAACCTTGTGCCTTCAACCGAGGAGAGCATTTCTGCTGGAAGTCTTGCCGTCCTTAATGCCATCAAGAAATACCAACCCCTTCTGGGTCTACACGGGCACATTCACGAATCCCGAGCCGCTCAAAAGATAGGGAGGACGACCTGTATAAACCCAGGGAGTGAGTATACAGAGGCGATTCTGAGGGCCGTGTTGATAACCCTTGAAAAAAAGAAAGTCAAAAACTATATGTTTGTGGGGGGATAGCGTCAAATAGGAATTCACATGGAGAAATTCAGGTTACCTTCTGAAATTGCTGATCATGAGTGGCCCGCCCCATCTGTTTTCATAGAAGAGGCAAAAGCATGTGTCAGGGATGCCCAGGAGAGAGGGATCATAATCAGGATTATGGGCGGCATCGCCATATACCTTCATTGCTTGCAGTATCAGAAACTGTGGGATAGCCTCGGGAGAATCGGCAAAAAGGTATTCACCGACATTGACTACGTGAGCTACGGCAAGTATCGGGGCAAGGTACTCGAATTATTTGAAAACCGTGGGTTCACGATAAACAAGAAGATGCTCTACTTATATGGCAAAGATCGACATATCTACTATGGAAACAGGATTCCGATGGCGGAAGTCTTCTATGATAAACTGGAAATGAATCACACGATTCTCTATCGTGGGAGGCTGGAAGTCGATTCCCCAACGCTCCCCCTGGCTGAACTACTGCTCCAGAAGCTACAAATGGTGGGGATGCACGAAAAGGATATCAAGGATACGGTTATGCTTCTGCGGGCACATGAGCTTGGAGAGGATGATAATGATAGGATCAATCAAACATCGATCGGAGAGAGATTGTTCCGCGATTGGGGATTCTATCATACAGCAACTACAAATCTGGAAAAAATCAGAAACGCTCTTTCTGGGTATGATGTGTTGGGAGAGGAAGATAGAGCGGTTGTTGATGGGAGGTTAGTCCAGCTTCTCAGGTACTTAGAAGAGGGAACGAAGAGTGTCAAGTGGAAGCTGAGAGCCAAGATCGGAACGAAAATGAAATGGTATAACGCCATTGATGATTGGGATATTATTAGCCACGAATCCTCCGATGCAGTGGAACATACATCATATGGTTCGTCATGATCCACCGGTGACTAGGCCGAAATCCTTCCTTTCGATTTCAAGAAAGCGTAAGATCGCCCCTGTTCTCTTCACTCATTCATCCACCTTTGTACTTATTGAAGCAGTTGCTGATTCCATATGAGGGGTCCCAACCGGTATGCTTTGGAGAACCAAAAAACAACAAAAAGACGAGCGATGGAAGCTACAAAACCTGTGCTATCTCATCGCGCAGCTGGACTCCATCAGGGCCTTCAAGAGAGTCGAGCTCACGGAAGTCGAAAAATCTTTTGAGGAGATAGGCAGCATGAGACTTTGGGAAGAAATACGGCCTCACTTGGAAAAAATAGTCTACTTCCCTCAAACGCTTCCGAAGGTTCTCAAGCTAATGCAAATAGCTTTGGTATTAAGACGGCTCTTTCCGATATGTCTGTTTTCTGTGGTTCTGGTCATGTTGGACAAAGCTGGGATCATCCCCTTACCTATTTCCCCAATCGCCTCTTTCTTCTTTCTTTTTGTCCCAATTGCCATTCTCTTCGGCTTTGTCTATGTCGACCTTTTCATAAGGCGAATAATCATAAAATACGAGCGGGACCATCCAAATATGCAGAGCAAACAAAAGGCACATATTAAAAAGGTCATAGAGAAACTCATTATGAATTTGCTGGGCGAAATCCACCGTTTCGGTGGAAGGCCTCATGATCATAAGATGAAGCTCTTTTTTGATGATTACGAGGGAATGAAAATTGTCCGAGAAATCAAGAGGAGATTATTGATACGGAAATATCCGGCTTACCTGGCCATACCCTTCATGACAGACCGTTGACCCGTTCCCAGTGACTATATCAAAAGCTGCGCACAGGGAAATGGTTCCGTAAGAGAGCAAATTCTTGTCGAGGGAGGGCACATGCGAGGAGGATAACCGTTGGTCGAATGGGTGAATCTCTGAACACCTTCAAATGGTCTTGATTACTTCGGAACGTTTAATTGTAGGACGGAGGTATTAAGATATGGAAAGCGGACAGAAAAGCAGGGAGATGTTTCAAAGGGCACGGCGGGCAATACCATTAGGTGTCAATTCGAACTTCAGATACTGGGGGGACGACAAAACTCTCATCCTCAAAAGAGGTCAGGGTGCGTATATCTGGGACCAGGATGACAGGAAGTATATCGACTATCGCATGGGTTTTGGGCCCACCATCCTTGGCCATGCTTACCCTCCAATCATCAAACGGGTGAAGGAAGCCCTGGAGATGGGGAATGCTTTTGCCATGACAAACGAATATGAAATATCGGCAGCGGAGAAGATCAAAAAACTCACCGGTGTCGATCTGGTGCGATATGCGAATTCAGGGACGGAAGCGACCATGCATGCGATTCGAATGGCCCGGGCGTACACGGGGAGGGACAAAATCCTCAAGTTTGAAGGGTGCTACCACGGTTTCCATGATTATACGTTATGGAACTGCCAGCCTCCTATACCCGGCGCAGGATACAGAAGATCCCCCGTACTTGTGTCGCAGGGTTCGGGGATCCCGCACATCATGGGTCAGTTGGTGTATTCAATCCCCTTCAACGATGAGGAACTCCTCGAGAAAAAAGTCAAAGAGAAGTGGGGAGACATCGCCTGCATTATTATTGAACCCCTCATGGGAAATACGGCCTCCATCATGCCGAAGAAAGGCTACCTCGAACTCGTTCGGAGCCTTTGCAGTCAGCATGGAATCGTGATGATTATGGACGAAGTGAAGACCGGATTTCGGATTGCCAAGGGAGGCGCTCAGGAGTTTTTCAAGGTCAAGGCTGATCTTGTGACTTACGCTAAAGCCCTCGGAAACGGGTTTCCAATTGCTGCCATTGGTGGCAAAAAGGAGATCATGGGAGACATCGGTTGGCAGAAGATTCCCCATGGGGGGACCTATTGTGCAAATGTCGTTGCCGTGGCAGCGGCTGATGCCACCCTTGACGAGATTGCTGGAGGGGCCTTGGAGAGGGTGGAGGCCCATGGAAAGATACTTGCTAACGGTTTCAGGAATGTTTTGAAGGAGAGAGGCGTTCCTGGTGTTGTCCAGGGTCCCCCATCCATGCCCGGTGTGATGCTGACTGGGAAGAAGGAGATCTTCGAATACCGGGACTGGGCTGACTCAGACCGTGAAATGTACGGGGAAGTCATTTTGAAACTCTTTGAAAAGGGTGTGATGCCGGACATCGATACGAGAGAGCCTTGGTTCCCCTCGGCCTCCCACAATGACCGCGATGCCGATGTCGCCGTCGGCGCTTTTGATGAAGCAATAAAGGAAGTTATCGGCTAGATAAAAGGGATGGAAGCGTCTCACCTGTCTACTCATGGATTTACAGATGACTTACCCTCGAGAGTGGATACGCTGTCATGAACTGGACGAAGGGAGGTGACATAGAACACTCCGCCTGGAAGTGAAAAATTGTTAATTTTCCAAAACCTTTGCATAGGGAATGCTCACCGGGAAGGAGGTGAAGAAATGAGAAGAGGTCCAGTAGCAGGCACTGAAGCAACAACCGGGTGGGGGTTGAAGACATTTACCCGTGATGGGCTAGACAAAATCCATGCCGCTACCCTGAATGTCTTGCAGACCACGGGGATCTCTGTAGACAGCGATAACGCCTTGGATACCCTGGACAAGGGTGGATGCTGGGTGAACAAGAGGACCCGGGTGGTCAGGTTTCCGGCCCACATTGTGACAGAAGCCTTGGCAACGTGCCCCAGTCATATCTTGTTGGCGGGGCGCGATCCGGTAAATGATTTTATGATGGGTGGAAAGGAGGTGGGGTTTACCACCTTTGGGACTGGCCTTCTGACAATACATCTGGAGACCGGAGAGCCGCGGGAATCCACCAAGGAAGACGTGGGTAAGATGGCTCTTCTCACGGATGCATTGGAAAATGTGGATGTTCTAACTCCACCGGTGACAGCTCGCGACAAACCAGACTCTTCTTACGATCTCCACATGGCCGAGGTCAGTTTTATCAACTCTTCCAAGCATGTCCACAGTGATGCTGAGGATGGGGACAGAGCTGTCAAAATCATTGAAATGGCGGCGGCCATAGTGGGAGGAACGGAAGAACTCAAAGACAGACCAATCGTCTCCCTGACCGTTTGTCCAACGAGTCCATTGCAGCTGATTGCCGCCGCTGCCGACGTGATTATACAGGCGGCCCGATATTGGGTACCGATTGACGTCCTCAGCATGGCAATGGCGGGGGCCTCGAGCCCGATCTCTCTTTCCGGAACCCTGGTGACCCATAATGCAGAAGTTCTGGCCGGTATTGTTCTGGCACAGATCACCAACCCAGGAGCCCCTGTGATATACGGGAGTTCAACAACGACATTTAACATGAGGCATGGCACGGCCACCGTGGGAGCACCCGAGTTAGGCATGATTAGTGCGGCGGCAGCTGAGTTGGCTAACTACTACAACCTCCCCAGTTATGTTGCTGGCGGATAGGGGGACTCGAAAATATCCGATGCCCAAGCAGGCCACGAAAAGACGATTACCGCTCTATTGCCGGCCCTGGCAGGGGCCAATCTCATCTACGGTTTGGGCATGCTCGAGATGGGCATGACCTTCAGCTTCGGCCAACTGGTCATCGATGATGAAATTGCAGCGATGGTGAAAAGAGTCGTTTACGGGGTTTCCCTGGAGGACGACGTGATGGGCGTGGACCTGATTAAGAAAATCGGCATTGGAAAGGATTTCTTGGCGCAACGCCATAGCCTAAAGCACTTGGCTACGGAGCAATGTCAAGCAAGGATCCTCGATCGTCGCATGCGAGGAGCATGGGAGAGGAGAGGATCTAAGGATTTGCTCCAGTCAGCCAATGAAAGGGCCAAAGAACTACTACAAACCCACAAACCTCTTCCCTTGCCAGAGGGTGTCGTTGAAGAACTCAGGCGGATAGTGCTGAGTGCTGAATAAATGGGAGGATTGTAGCAGGCACCTGGCCTCCATTTTGTCGCCCCGTAGTCGCTTTACAATGGTGGGGAAACTGAAGAGCCACCACGAGGCAGGAACGGAGGGAGGGAACCCAGAAGAAGTTTCTTTTGTTAGGAGGAGGGGAGTGGAGAAGAATATCCTGACCAGAATGGGTGATGGGGAACGGATTTCGTTGTCGGCCGCCGACCTGAAAGAAGACCTTTTGGCAGGGACGAGGGACGCAGCCCAGAGAGGTCAAATCCCGGAACTCACTCCCGACGAGGTGGAACAGGTATTTGATATCTTTGCCGACACGAGTCGGGTTGTCAGCGTTTCTCCCGGAGAAGAGGTCATTGTGACAGATGATGGCGGAGAGATGCTGTTTTACCTCGACCAGGCTGATGGGGGCTTAGGGGTCCCCATGAGCCGTCAGCAGGCGGTTCTCGCATACGAGCGAGGATGTGTTGCCGATACGGCATCGCTGGGCCATCATGATTATAGCTACAAGGCGGTCAAGCCCCTGATCTCCTATGAGATGCAGGAGTACCACACTGCATCCCTCGTGACAACCATTCCTCTATTCTATGGCTCTCAGCCCAATCTCGGGCTTTACTATCGCCCGGATGGGCCCTATCGCAATCCAGCCGATCTTCTTCCCGAAGGAAAGATCAGGGAGGCCCGGAAAACCCAAGAGGAGGCGGCTGAGCATCTCAAAAAGGATATGGTCTATATCGGGACAAAACTCTATGAAGTAGGCTGTGAAGGGATCAATTTTGACACCACAGCATCAGCAGGTGACCCGGATTTTCTTGCCACTTTAAAGGCCGTCGTGGAACTGAAGAAATTCGCCCCCCATATGGCCGTCGAAGTCGGAATGTCGGGTGAGTTTATCCTGGGAATGCATGGAGAGATAACCTTTGATGGAAAGCGGCTGGCCGGCATGTATCCTCACGAGCAGGTCAAGGTTGCGGAGGCCGCAGGGGCTGATATTTTTGGACCCGCCATAAACGTCAATACCACCAAATCCATGCCGTGGAATTTGGCCAGAGCTGTCACCTTTGTCAAGGAGACGGTGCGGGTGGCCAAAATTCCAGTCCACGTCAATGCCGGAATGGGCGTGGGCGGCGTGCCCATGTTTGAGATCCCTCCCATTGATTGTGTAACGAGGGCGTCCAAAGCGTTGGTCCAGATCGGCAAAGCGGATGGATTGTAGGTTGGAACCGGCGATCTGTTTGGCATGCCAATCGCCCATATCATGGCTTCAGGCATGGGGGGTATCCGGACTGCTGGAGA
>CAYGBK010000084.1:0-7737 GCA_964348095.1 uncultured Thermodesulfobacteriota bacterium
CGTGCCCAAGGTGATCCCGCGTTGGATTCCTTGATGCCGCCTGTCAGCGGTGACTTGGCCCCCACAGAGATACGGGATGATGTGGAGGCAGCTGTGCCGGTAACAATCCCTGGAGCAAAAACGAGCTTGTTGTTCGGGCCTAGCGGGTGACACAGGGGCGGCACCTCCTCGTGAACGATGGTCGATGTCATTCCCCGGCCACCCAAAGTCCTATAGGCAGTCGGGACGTCATCCAATTGATGGGTACGATCCCTCATGTTGATTCGCAGGGTCCACATGTTGTGTCTCCTCCTTTCCCTAACTAAGAATGTTTGTGATTCGGTACACCCAGGCCTGTAAACTGGAACGCAACGCTCTAATGCCGGGTCAGTTATTATACCGAATCAAGAACGTGTTGCAAAGGAATTTGTGCCCCTTGAGTTTCCTCAGTTTTGTCGATGCTCATGTCCCTGAGGGACATACAAAGGAGGATTTATGCTAATTGGTTCAGAGCTTATCTGCTTTGATGCAGGTGAGTTAAACGACGTTACGAGCACAAGGTTAAAGGATAATGGATTCGCACTTCCTGGTTTTCTCCCCTTTTTCCCTTGTCCTTTGGCCTCTGTCCTTCTTTTAATTAACCTGTCCCGTCAATGTGAGAGTATGGTAGCGACGGGATATGAAGGATCCACTAGCGGATTCAAAATTGTGTTGAGATATTATACGGGTAGAAATCGCTTGCCATGAAAACTCAGGAAACTCCACATCTGTTCAGAGGGTAACAGGGCAGTTGATCAGGTTACACAACCCTTGGGTATCCGAGTAGAGCTGCACGTGTTCAGCAGAGGATTGTCCCCTCCTCGAACATACCTGAAAACCGCAAAATCTCATCAAAAAGGACATGGGTTCTGGCTGAATTGGGACCAATGGGGGACGGCTTTCCACCCCCCAGAAATGGCTTGGAGATGCCCCTGAATTCCCAATGCCCACTGGGTTTTCCAGGGTAAAACAACGAGTCTACGAAATCAGGACGTGTCGAAGACGTATCCGTATGGCTACTTAATTACAAGGTCGGACAATTGAGCTTCCAAACAAACAATCGTTGCCACAAGCGAAGCTTGTGAAGCATCCATTTAACGATCTCGAATGAGAAAACTGTTATAATGCGACTGTAACCTTTTCGAGCTATTTTCCGTCTTACGAGTAAACAACGAGGAGGGGCTGAATAATGGACGAGAGGACAAAGATCCTAATCTGTTTGGGAGCAGCAACAGCTGCGAACTGTGTCCCCTGCTTTGAGCACTATTATGGGAAGGCGAATGATGCCGGTATGACGGCTGAGGAGATTCACGAGGCGATCAACCTCGCCAGCCAAGTGAAGAAGGGAGCCCACCTGGCTTTGAAAACTGGAATCCGTCAGATCATGGGCGAAGTCGGGGAGGTTAACCTTCCCTGCAGCAGCCAGCCGAGGAACACATGCTGCGGGTGATTTTGAGAGGACTCAACGATGAACTTCTGGGAAATCCACGATCAGTATCACCAAAAAGTTGGACGGTTCATCTTGGCCCTTGTCAAGGACGAATGGGTCGCTGATGACCTGATCCAGGAAACCTTCTTGAGAATTAAGGAAAACCTTGGAAACGTCCGGGATCCCTCAAAGCTTTCTTCCTGGATATTTCGTATCGCCTACAATCTGTGCCAAGACCATTTCCGCCGATCGAAGACATTACCTCCCACAGAGAATCTGGGCCAGGATCAAAGGCCGGACTACGCCGAGACGTCTATTGAAAAAGAATTAGAGAAACACCAAATGGGACAATGCGTTCAAGATCAGATGAGTCTCCTTTCGGAGTCTCTTCGTTCTATCCTTGTCCTTTTTGATGTTATGGGTTTTAACCATTCAGAGGTTGCTGATATTCTTGGCATAACAACAAAGAACGCCAAAGTGAGACTGCACCGAGCGCGGAAAAAACTGAAGGCCATCCTCGAGGAAGAATGCACCTTTGAGGTGGATGAGAGAAACGTCCTTGTATGCGACCCTGTTGACAAATAGGGCGAGGCTATCTCTCGTCACCAGTCTCCACCGTCTTAAGGGTGGTCATACCGTGTTGGGATTGAAAAGTGGACCGCTGTTCCAGCCATTTTCCCGCGACCATCTGCAATTCTAACTTCTCCTTCTTCGCCCCCAGGCTAATCAGCATTAATCTCCAGAAAATCGACGTCGTCGACTGACGTCTACAGGATTGGCCAAAGAAAACTTATCCGTCCAATCCGTTAATTGTCTTCTCCCGTCTGGCCTCAGAGGCCTTCCAACCCGATAGATGCCAAGAAAATCCCTTGCACTCGATCGTCTTGATAGATCCGGCCTATCCAGGGGAACCGGAGCAAGGGGACTGACAAAGCATTGAGGTCTCCGATTCCTCTTCCTGAAACCAACCACAGGCTATCCTCTGAGAATCGATTACCTGACATCCATCTTGGCCATTGACGTTAAGAATAACCCTCATTAGAATGAAAAGATCACATTGAGTGCTCTGCCAGGGGAGACGGTTGAAATGAAGTGCGATATACCAGTTCCTTACGAAAGATTGATTTACTTTCAAAAGTTGCTTGGCTTGGGGAGAGAAGAAGGAGAGAAGCTCGACCAATACCGCCATCTCTTCCTCGAAAAGAATAGGGAGTTTGCTGAGTATTTTCATCATTATTTCCACGAGATTCGCGAAACGAGAATCATCCTGGATCATGAAAAAAGATCCGGAAATCTTAAGGTGATTTGGTCACACTGGTTCGAATCCATCTTCAAGGAGAGGCTCAAACGAGAACTTCTACCTTATCTCTGGAGAAGTGGATTAAAGCATGTAGAACTCAATATTGATCAGAGATTTGTCAATCTCGGCTATTCGATTGTACGGCAGTTTTGTCACAGGATAGCCAAATCAGCTGTCCCCGTCGCCGATCTCGACTCCGTTTTGGCGGACGTTGATAAACTAGTGGACCTATGTCTTTTGATTTAGACACAGGCCTATATAGCCGGTACTTCTCAGTGTGATATAGAAGTGGTAAGGGGCATTTCACATCAGGTAAGAAACTCCATTACGATTATCGGAGGTAACATTAGTAGGCTCCAAAAGAACGTCAGGCCAGATAACCCCTCTATAAGACGTATGAAGCCATTATGCACGAAAACAAGCGGCTTGAACGGATGGTCCTCGATGTTGGTGTTTACTCTGAAATGTTCCAAAAAGAGCCCGGATGTTCAAACGCTTCTCTCGAACGCCTCATTTCAAAGGCCCTTGAAAGATTAAGAAAAACGCAGTGGGTTGAGAATATTAGGATAGACATTGACTTGGATCGTGAATCGCCTTACGTGCAAGGCGATCAAAAAGACTTGGAGACCATGCTTTACTACCTGTTTCAGAATTGTCTGGAGGCCGTGAATCCTGAAGATCCCTATATCAGAATTACATCAACCGTGAGAGATACCACCTCTCCTTTTGTCGAGATAGAAATCTTTAATAGCGGAACTCCTCCCAAACCAGAAGAGTTAGAAAATCTATTTGTTCCTTTCTACTCCTCAAAACCCCATGGAACCGGATTTGGTCTACCTATAGCACAACTGGCCGCAAGAAAAGACCTTGGAGAGATTTACATTAAGCCAGTCCCCAACAAAGGAAAGAGATGTGTCGTCAGACTGCCGATCCCCGCCAGGGGAGCTCGAGCTTTCTCCGACTCTTCAGTTGTCTTGAACTAGACCGGATACAGATCGTTTTCACTCACACCTCCCTTTTAGCGCTGAACCTCCATCAAAGGTAGAACCTAATCTTTTCTTCCTTTTTTGCCGATTTTATCTCCATGAAAAACAAAGTTTTTCGGGACCGTGATCCCGATTCCCGAGGGAAAAAGAGCTGTTTCCTGAACGATATCCGCACCGAGGCAAGCACCTGTGCGGTTGCCTGTTATCCTCAGGTGTGAAAGGGAGGTTCAGATTAGATACTGAAAAAAAGATTTGGGGCAATGACCCTGAAACAACTTGCGAAAATTATTTGCACATACCTAATGGTCATCTACATCCCCCTCGCAATGACTGCTCTTATCTCTGATCTCATGACAGATACCAAATCGTACGCGGCGATTATGCTATCCGCCCATGCTATTTCCGATTATGATCCCTGGGCTCCACCATTTGCCTTTCTTGGGAGTTATCCGGCGTGGACGTTCTACTTCAATTCTAAAGGGTTAAAAACGGACTATTTTTTCGGGGCGACCACCCAGGACTTCCTTGAAGTGCTGAAGAATGAAAAGTACCAGAGTATTGTTCTGGTGGGGCATGGAAGTTATAACTCCTGGCGAGCTACTGATGGTCATATCGATAACGACACGATCAGGGCAATGAACGGGCAATTCAACAAAAAAAGGGGGGAGTGGTTTCAATTGACGTGCCCTACTGAAGACTTCTCCCCGGTGCACCTGGGCGAACTGGTCATGGCACATGGTACAGCCTACTTCTACAATGGTGACGGGGCGAATAGTTACGATTTCGTCATGGATGCGCTGACACCATTCTGGAACCTGAAAGCACAGACGAAAAAGAGAGAAGGCATAGGGACACACCATCTCTCAAGATAGCGGATTTGTAAGACTGTCTTCCCAAGCGCAGTGAATGAATTCCCTGGATTTGTCGGTGAACCAGAAGGATTGCCCCACCCTTACCGGTCCGTTTACTTCCCTTCTAAATATTGCGTGATCTGGATAGGGTTCCGGGGGTCTTATACGTCTTGTATTCAAAGCCAGGAGATCGGTTGCTCATTGACAAACTCCGGTTTTCTCCTATACTGGGGACATGCAGACTAGCATGGTGTTTGTGCAGCCTGCTGTGACGTCGTTTGGGACAAGAGGCTGGAGTACTTCCGCAATCGACGTTGAGGATGAATTCCGGAAAGAGCAGTAATAAATGTGTCTCTGCAAGGGATCCTGTTGGTTGGCCGTTGTAGCACTCCTGCTTACATTTGGGTGTGCCACACGTGTGAGTAGACCTGGCGGTAGTGATGCTGCGGTTGAGAAAGAGCGACGGGAGCAGTTGAAGCTTGCCCTATCTCTTCTACTCGAGCGCCAAATGCGTACCTGGATGGTCGGAAACCGACTTCGAAGAGCAGGCGCAGACCTCTGTGGCGACAATGTGCGCTACACGTTTGGCTTCTTTGCCGTCGGCCGCGATACCTTTAGAAAAGAGTACCGGGAAGTAGCAGGTGAAATCGGGTTGGACTCTGGGGTGCGCATTTGGGAGATCCTATCAGGGTTTCAATCTCCTGAGACTGAACTCAAAAGAGGCGATGAGATCGTGGAGATCAACGGCAAGGCTGTGTCAGACCTCAAGTCGTTTGAACAGGGGATGAAGGAGCCCTTCGAGACTGGCCAGCTCTTCATGAAGTTGATAAGCGCATCAGGCGGGGAGGTCTCAGTCCCCGTCCACGGCGCCCTTGCGTGCGATTACCGAGCTGCAGTCGTGGAAAAAGATGCTGTTAATGCCTTTGCCGATGGGAAGAACGTATTTCTGACGACAGGAATGATCCGATTTGCCGAGTCCGACGACGAGCTTGCATTGGTCCTCGGTCACGAGTTCGCTCACAACGCCCTCGGTCACCTGCGCCAGAAGAGAGCACAAACATTTGCTGGGCTTCTCGTAGACCTAGCCGTAACGGTCTTCGCCGGGGTGGAAACTGGGGGTCTTTTCTCACAGCTTGCTCAACTCCCGTTCTCCGAGGAGTTCGAGGCCGAAGCTGATCATATGGGTTTGTATTTTGCGGCTAGAGCTGGATACGACATCCAGATCGCGCTGGACTTTTGGCGCCGTATGGCTGTGGAACACCCTGGCAATATTCGAGAAAATATGTTGGCGACACATCCAAGTACGCCTGAACGGGCCGTGGGGCTTCAAAATTCCGTCGCGGAGATCGAAGCGAAGCGAAATGACGGGAAGCCACTTACACCCGAATTCAAGTAGCTTTTGTGGAGGCCTCGATCCTCGTTCTGGGATCTCTTTCACCTGGAACCCTAAATCAGAATGGAGTCTCTCAAAATTACGGGCGTGGACAGATTCATAGGCGGGAAATACGACAAAAAGATAGACTATGTTTGGGTATGATCTTCACAAACTGCCTTCTAGGTTGGCTAGACTGCGTGGAAACCAATGATGTCAGCTCGATAGTGTTCTTTGAGAGCGTAGATTGTCTTGGGGTATTTTGAATAGGTACCAAAGGTATGCTCGGAGAGGAGAACATCAAGAGTAGGGAACAGAAACCGCCTTTAGGCCTTCATATTTGCCCCAGGAGAGGGGTTTCACTTAACTATAATACACGCACATTCACATGAATGACAGACTTTGTCACAAACGCTTCCAAGGGGAACGGCCAAAACACCGCCCGTTCCATGATTTCCAATGACGATGGCGTCAATTAGCTTTCTTCTTGCGAAGTTCAAGATCTCCTGGGCAGGGTCTCCCTGGGTGACATAGGTTTGAGCAACGTCAACACCTTGTTCCTTGGTGACCCTCTCCGCCTCCTTGATAACCTCGGCAGCGGCTTCTTCTGCCTCGTCTATCAGACTCTCGAGGGCAGATTCGCCCTGAGACTCGCTTGCCAAGGCGGTCAAATGCGCGACAGAGAACACATGGATAAGATAGAGGGGAGCATTGTTTTTCACTGCTATGTCACAGGCAGTTTCCACGACCTTTCTCCCATGGTCTGAACCATCTATTGGGACAAGGATTTTTCTAAACATCATTCGAACTCCTTTTCTTATGCGTCCTTTTTATCCGAAGAACCCTTCATGAGAAGTTCGCATTTTACCTCGGGCAGGCGATCTCCCCCGATTAAAGCACATGGCTTGGGAATGTCAAGGGAATTCTGGGGTTTAGGGGTTTTTTGACCTTTCTGGCCTTCTCCTGGCCGCCCCGGGGCGAAATTCGTTGGACGGTCCGGGCGCTCTGGCAGGAATGGAGATTCCGACTGACCACGTCTAAAACCAGAATGAATATGGAGACTCAAGCTCTGGACATAAAAAGGGGGCCAGACTTTCATGGGGAGGGAGCCTGGCCCCTGGAGGAGGAGGAAACGATGAAAGGGTTACTCTGAGTTAATCCTCAAATCTTGTGTATCAACCAGGTCGCCGTTGATCAGAATACGAACCGTCCACTGGCCTTCCTTCAGACTGTTGTGTACATCTAAGGACGCGGTATAAGTGAAAAAGATTCCGGGATCGAGTTCCGAGGGAGTCACAAAACTCGCCGAGCTCGTGGTGTGGGACTCCCCATCCGGATCGATCCACTCACAGGAAAACGTATATATCTCATCCGGCGTCAGGTTATACCACCGGGAGACCATGAAAACCCGATCGTCTATTCCCTTGGTAAAATCCGAACGCACTTCCACCGGCGTGTCTGTGACGGACCGGGTGTCTTTTTGTGAAAAGAACTCATCGCCCAATCTCTCAAGAATACGGGCAGATGGTTGGGTGGAAGCAACAGCACCAGACAGGGCGATCTCATGATGATTCAGACTTGCGGCAACTCCGACGTTGGCACTGATCAAAAGTCCAAGACCGATGAACGTGACCATAACTGCCTTCATGATTTTTCCTCCTCCATGTCTCTCTGTTTTTCCCATTGCCTTCATGGCCCACTGAAAGAGCGAATTTCGTGCCAGAAGATTCAGAGTACTTTTTATCAAATGATAACAGATACTTAGATAATATTGGATCTAA
>CAYGBK010000085.1:0-75843 GCA_964348095.1 uncultured Thermodesulfobacteriota bacterium
AGCCCAGTTTTTCCTTAGCTTTTGTCGGGTCACTCTGGAGACATTCGACTTCGGTTGGGCGAAAGTAACGGGGGTCGATTTCAACGATGACGGATCCGGGTTTCAAGGGCAAGGCTGAGGGGGAGGAAAAGGTTGAGGTTGAGGTTGAGGTTAAGGGCGAGGCTAAAGAACGGATGAGGCCTTTTTCGGAGGTACCAGACCCTTTCCACTCAAGCTCGATTCCAGCATGGGCAAAGGCAAGATCCACAAATTCTCTGACTGAGTGGCTCTCTCCTGTGCCGAGGACATAGTCACCTGGTTCATCCTGTTGCAGCATGAGCCACATGGCTTCTACATAATCTTTGGCATATCCCCAATCCCGTTTTGCATTGAGGTTGCCGAGGAAGAGCTTATCCTCCAAACCAAATTTGATTCGCGCCAGGGCCCTCGTGATCTTCCGAGTCACAAAGGTCTCGCCCCGTCTTGGGGACTCGTGGTTAAAGAGAATCCCGTTCACGGCAAAGAGGTTGTATCCTTCCCGGTAATTTCGAACCATCCAATAGGAATAAACCTTTGCGGCAGCATAGGGGCTCCGGGGCCTGAAAGCGGTTAGCTCATTCTGAGGGGATGGGGAATCCCCAAACATCTCACTGCTCGATGCCTGGTAGAACTTGGTCTTGATTCCACTCCTCCGAATGGATTCCAGAAGACGAGTTGTCCCAAGACCCGTGACATCGCCCGTGAATTCCGGCATATCAAAACTTACGCGAACATGACTCTGGGCACCAAGGTGATAGATTTCGTCCGGCCGAATATTGTAGACAAATTCGGTGAGTTGTCCGGAATCTGTGAGGTCGCCATAGTGCAAGTGGAGTTTTGTTTCAGGGAGATGTGGGTCTTGATAAATGTGATCGATTCGATCCGTGTTGAAGGTACTGGCCCTTCGGATGAGGCCGTGGACTTCATAACCTTTCTCTACGAGCAACTCGGCCAGGTAAGAACCGTCCTGACCTGTGATACCGGTGATGAGGGCCTTCATTAAACCTCCGAGTTAAGGTTAAGGTTAAGGCTAATCGTCTATCTCGTCGGTCTCGTGGATCTGGTGCGTTCGTCTGTTTCGTTGATCTGGTTGATTTCGTGAATCTCGCCTGTCTGGTCTGTTTGGTCTATTTCGTCAATTTCGTGGATCTCGTCTACTCCGTTTGGGTTCTGGACCAAGACCAATTCGAAGAACTATCGCCCATAATACGGTATAGAGAAAGGCGTTGGCGGGCAGTTGGAGGTTTTTCTGAACAATGCTGTGGAACATCAGCCCCAAGATACCCACTAGGCCGCCCACTGCTATGTATCGCCGTGGATCACCCGGGGATAGTGACCGAATCCCTGAGACGGCTTTAGAAAAGAGAAGGATGAATAGACCAATAAGGGGCAATATTCCTACTGCCCCTACCTCTGAGGCCAGTTGGAGAAAATCATTTTCTGCCTGAATATCAAGGGCAAGGATGTGAGAGGAGCGATACATGGAGAATACCTCGGTAAACGTCCCAAGGCCTGAGCCCAAGATAGGAAAATCCTTGAGTATCTCAGCGGTGTTCTCCCAAAGAATCCATCGAGACGACAGTCCTTCAGGGGTATGGAAGAAACGGCTTATGACTGCATCCAGCCCAATCAACACTAACCAGAGCACGGCCAGGCCAAAAATCAGGACTGATGTTTTTGAGAACCTGCGGCTTTGATGAGGATTCCTGAAGAGGAAAACGACCAGGCTGAATGAGATGAGGAGGCTCACAATTCCCCCTCTCGAGGCTGATAGAAGTAGTCCAAGGATCATCAGGATCACTCCAAACCCGAGAAGAAAATTCTTCCCGTCAAGAGACGAGAGTCGGTGACGCCACCCCATGTAATGCTTTGATTGATTTACCTCACGCGAGTATAGAAAGCCAATGCTTAAGGGGATGACCATGAGAAGATAGCCCGCGAAACAATTCCGATTAAGGAAAGTCCCTGTGACTGATGAGATCCATGCCGACCAATCCAGATTGAAGATGTGGCGGCGGTCGCTGAAGAATTCGAACATCCCATAGAGGGACTCAAAGACTCCCACCAGAAATATAACGATAATTAGGTGCTTTGTCACCCGGTATCGATTATCCGTAAGCCTCCATTGAAGAAGAAAGATGAAAAGGCCTGAAAGGGAGATCCATTTAAGAACCTCCACCTTGGTGGCAAAAGGGTAGAAACTGAGAGTCGTCATCAGTGACTGGTTATTGGTGATTGGTGATTGGCTACTGGTTACAGGATGGACAACTGACAGCTCACTGCGAAGGTCAAATGTTTTCGGGGAAATGATCTTCACTATCCCCTCGGGAAGGGAAACCATCTGAAAAAAGACGAAACCCAGGAACAGGGAAAGAAGGAGCACAGTTATCAGTAAATAGTTATTGGTTATTCGTGAATAGTTACTGGTTGTTCGTGAATCGTTACTCGTAATTCGTAATTCGTTACTGCGCCTTGCTGATCCGTTGTCACTGTTTGATGACGTGCGACTCGACATGTCGACCTTGGCATTCGCAATTGCCGATTTGTTTTCATAACGATTGGCCGATAGCCGATGACTGAGTCTCTGTGCTGCCCAGAGGATAATGATTAGCAGAATCCCTAGTTCCATCAAGAAATAAGCCCACGGCACCTGTGAGCCGAAGGCGAGCGGCGTGAAGATGAGGAGGAGGATGAGGAGGATCTCTATGGTTGAATCTAGCATTGTTATTAGTGATTAGTTATTTGTGACTCGTTATGAGTGATTAGTTATTAGTGACTAGCTATTGCCTGTTAGAACCAGAATCATCTTTGCTTTTCTTAAGCGAACGGATGTAACCGTTCAATAGGCGCATACAGTCCTCAATCCGCTTCTTGGCTTCGGTGAACTCTCCTTCTGATATATAGGAGTTATCAAATGAGGTAATCATGTGATCAAGGAGTTCACTGAGCGAGCCTCGAGCCATACGACAAAACTGGATATTCTCTTGGAAATAATAGCGGCCAAACCCTTCAGCGATATTGGCCGTTACTGATCTCTTTGCCCTGATTATCTGATCCACAAGACGGTATTTCTCAGATTCAGGGAATCTCTTAATTAGGCCCCTCATAAAACTTTTCAACTCCCTTGATCTCTTCCAGACTTGTAACTCTTGGAAGGACTTAATCCGATTTCCCATTTCGGGTCAGTGATTAGTAAATCGTTGTGAATTATTGGTCATTTAGTAATTGCCTGCAATCGTTTAGTGGTAATCATGTGTCACTTTTCATCTGCTGGTCATCTTGCTGCCGCCAAGTAGGTTCCAGTTGCTGATGACTGATAACAATTAACCAACCTATCTCACTTGGGGGAGATTGAGTCGGGGACGTTGGGTCTTTGGCCTTCCAGGATCGCTTTCGGGTATTCGGTCACCATCTTCCACGCCTCTTCTCGGCCTACTATTTTCCCCGCGGCTCGAAGAGCATGTGAGAGAACCGGCGGTCTCCCATCGCTCGAATGGGCGTCTGACGCGATTACGTGGACAAGCCCCATGGAGAGTAAGTTCTCGGCGACTCGTTTTACCTCCGGCCCAAAACCACCCGTCACACTCATGGCGGTGACCTGACCGAGGCACCCCATTCGGATAATCTCATAATATCGCCGAGGGTTCTGCCCCACCTCGAGGTTTCTCTCCGGATGAGTAATGATCGGAATGACCCCCTTTGCCATCATCTGGAAAAGAACATCTTCACCTCGAAATGGTATGCCCTGAAAGGGGAATTCGAGGAGGACACATTTTCCACGACCACCGATTGTCATCACCTTCCCTCCATCCATGTAGTGAAGGGTCTGGTGAGAAAAATGAACATCCGCGCCAGGAAGGATCCTGATTTCAGATTTTGGATTTTGGATTTTGGAATTCGGATTTGGGATTTCGGATCTGGGATTTCGGAATTCGGATCTGATCGGATCTCTGAGCTCGGCTCGAGGATTCTCGAGGCCGAACTTAGCCAGGGCTGCATTAAGGGCTTGAACTCTGGCGAGGATTCTTGATCGATCATTCTGATAGACACCGTTCAAGGTGTGAGGGGTGGCCACGATCGTCCTTATCCCATCTCGATAGGCGATCTGGCACATGAGGAGTGATTCCCTAAGGTCCTTAGCGCCATCATCAAGCCCTGGAAGGATGTGCGTATGAAGGTCGATCATGTTTTGCACCGATCCCCGTCTGATCTTTTTCTCCTCAAGAGGATTCCTCGGCGAGATAGTCGAGGGAAAGTATCTTGAGGCTGTCGTTCTCTCTAATCAGAATCCAGCGGATGTCCCCCGTCCAGCTCTTCTTCTTCCCTCTTTTTTTCAATGTTTGATCCAGTTCATAACGGGCACGGGCTTCCACTGAGTTTTGATAGATCTCGATTCCGAGATCGTCAAGTTCATAAGAAAGTTCCCGGCTTCTTTCGAAGAAATCCGCATACATTTTCCCGATAGAATCGAACCGGTCCCGGCCATTCTGAGTGGCTTCCGATGAGAATAGCGACAGGAAGCCATTTACATCCCTCTTGTTGTAGTGCTCTGTGTAATCAGCAAAGAATTGCTTTAACTCTTCCTCTGTTGCGAAATCTGAAACGGGTGTCTCCAATAGTGTTTCAACTGGCCCAGTTACCTGATTTCTATACTCCTTGGGGATCCAATCGTACCTTGTCGTGAAATTGGCATTCCCCGTTTCATCGATCCATCTGTAAACTTCCTGAGAATAGGCGGGGAAAGACAAAACAAGTGATAGGATGATTGCCAAAAGAAATACTCGTTGTCTCACTTCCATAGGGCCCTCCTTGTTTAGCGTCTGAAGTTTCTTTTTGATTCTCCCATGTAGCCTGCGGCTATGGCCTTCTTCGGCCTCCCCCTTCCTCTCGCCGTGGAGGAGTAGACTTTTGGGTTTGATAATCGAGGAAGCGTATTTTCAGCGTGTCGTTCTCTCTGGCCAGAATCCAACTGATCTCCCCGCTCCAGACCCTTTTTTTATTGTGTTTCTTCAATACCTGGTCCACTACATAACGGGCTTCAACAACTGCCACATTCTCGAAGAAGACGTCAGAAATCATAGCCTCCTGGTAAATTCCAATCCTCATATCCTGAAGACTATAATTGAGCTCGCGACTCTGGTGGTAAAAATCCGAATAGATTCTCGCAATTTCAGAGAACCCATGTTTCCGGTTCTGAAGAGCACTCAAGGAGAAAAACGACAGGAAACCGTTTATGTCCTTCCGGCTGTAACGCTCCGCGTAGTCCACAAAGAACTCCCTGACCTCTTCCTCAGTGATAATCTGCAAAGTTGATAGAACCGCACTGCTTTTTTCTTCATCCTCAATCGAGGAGTCAGAGGCGATCAGGGGAGGTGCCACGTCTGGCTCTTCAGATCGGCTCGGCGTGCTCATACCGGTCCGGGCAACGGGCTCCCGACTTCTGCTCTCCGATCCCCGTCCGATTTCCTGGTTCAGGGTCTTCTTAGTCGTTTCCGCCATCTTTGTGTCAGGCCCGGGCGTCAAATGCCCCGTGTCCTTTTGATCCGAACGTTGCTGATTCTTTGGTGGCCCTTTGCGAGTCTCGAGTTCCTCTCGCCTCTCAGCATCACTCAACCTCTCGATCTCTTTCTGTCTCGTGATCGTCTTCGGAGGGGGTATTTTCTGAACATCGTCCGGATTCTTCAGTCTGTCCAATCGGCTATGTTCGAGGCCGGCTTGCTGGACCGTTGTGAGTTGGTCGAGCTCTGGAATAGGCGACGGGGGCGTAGCGGGGTTTTGGGCATCGGGTCCTTTGGTCTCATCGATCTTTTTTCCAACGGCGAGCGTCTCGAGAGGGGTGACCGCATCAGAGACAGCTTTTTCGTGCAGAGGAGAGGCCGACGGAAGGCTGACCCTAGGAGTGATTGGACGAATTGCAGATGAAATCAGTGGATTCCCCACAGGACGAGACAATCGCAGATACATTCCACCGAGGACGCCCACAAGGCTGACGATGATGAATATGAGGAATAACCTTCGGAGGTAAAAACTCCTTCTCCGCCGCCGATACACCCTTTCGAGGTCGTACTTGATTCGGGTGTTGGGATGTTTCAAAACCTGATAGGCTTCATTGATCTCTTTTGATTTCTCGTCTTCCGGCCCTCCCCGAACTGGCCCGTCGGGATGGAATCTGCGCATCAATTCGATCCACCGAGTGCGAATATCTTTCCCAGATGCGTTTTTTCGTACGCCAAGAATCTTGTAATAGTCCTTCATTGTTCTTCTAGGTCTTCGCCTCTTACCGGGACCCCTGGGGTTGATAATCGAGGGAGAGTATCACCAACTCATCATTTTCTCTAATCAGAGCCCACTGGATGGTGCCCTTGAAGACCCTCTTTTTTCTTCCCCTTTTTGGGATTTGATCTAGCTGGTATCGCGCCCTGGCCACAATCGAATTCTGATAGATCTCGATCTTCATATCAGCCAGTTGGTACTGAAGCCTTCGGCTTTGTTCGAAGAAACCGGAATATGTCTTCTTAATTTCATGGAGTCTGTCTTTTCCATTTTGAACTGCTCGAGACGAGAATAAGGAGATGAAACCATTCGAATCCATCCGGATGTATCGATCCAAATAGTCGGCAAAGAACTCCTTGACCTCTTCTTCTGTGGCGAGAAGAGTTAGCGGAGGCCGCTCGGCCTCCTTTTTCAATGCAGCCTGTTCCGTTTGGGCCTGAGATTCTATTTTCCCCTTCTCGGGTTCCATTGAGCCGCTTATGGAGACCGGGGTTTCCCCTCCAATGTCACCAGTTTCTCGGGTGACCGTTCTTAATGACTCGTCAGGGATGGTCGGCGTCTCCCTTTTCTTGGCTTCGAATGTCTGTTCGGTTACGGTCTCAAATTCTCCTTCTTTTTCGGGAACAATCGGTGTTTCCTCTACCCCACGCCGCGGCGCCTGGTTGGTATGTTTTTCTTCCACGTCAGTCGGCAGACCGTTATCAGCCACCTTTCCGCTCTCGGGAAGCCGTATCACCTGGCCCACCTGAATCTGGCCGAGATCGTCAATCCCAGGGTTTAGTTCCCTCACAGCGTCAAGCAGCTGCTGATCCATCCGGCCAAACTCCTTTAGGATTATGCTATCGATAGTATCCCCCGCCTCTACAGTTACGGCGGTTGTTTTTGGCACTTTGAAGCCTTGAGGACTGGAGAGCTCTTCCAATTCAGACACGGGGGTGGTCCGGTCGGCTTGGGAATCCATCCTTGACGGTGCCCCTGAAATGGCAGACTCCTCGATCAGATCACCTTTAACCGGGACGGCCTCCTTGCCCTTTTCCGTCGCCACCAAATCAGGGGCTAGCCTGACCGTTTGCTTTAGAGGAGACGATTCTAAGGGCGCCCGATCCCCAGATGAATACGGGCCGGCGGTGAGGAAGTAGCCCACACCGCCCGCCGCAAGAGCGAGGAAAATGACAATCAAGATCAGAGAAGGGTACGGCAGGTAACGCCCTGCGAGAATAACCCCCCGTCTCTCCCCTATGAATCTCCCTCTACCGCGAGCCCGATCCATTCCAAGATCAGCGATACATGCTGTTACGGTTTTTTCCTCGATAATTGGAGTCTTTGTTTTGTACCCCCTCAATAAGGATTTGTGGCATATATGGTTGATAATACCGGGTATTCCCCGTGAGTACTTGTAAATCTTCTGGATAGCCTCTTCAGCAAAGCAATTGAGGTTTTCTGCCCCTGCTACCCTTATTCTTGTCCGGATATAATCCCTGGTTTCCTCGCAGTCTAACGGGCGCAGATAATGCCGGATGCTAATTCGCTGCTTCAGCTGCCGCAAGTCGCTTCGATCCAAGAGATCGTCAAGCCCAGGCTGTCCTACCAGGAATACTTGGAGAAGCTTCTGGCTTGACGTCTCAAGATTGTTCAACAACCTGATTTCTTCAAACAAGGCGATATCGAGATTGTGCGCTTCATCAAAAATCAATGCCGTCGTTCGGCCATTCTGATGAGACTCCAGAAGGAAATCTTGAAGCTTTTTGAGGTGGTCGAGTCTAGAGTCACTCTTCGTCTGAAGGCCGAAGTAGTGACACACATGCTTGAGGAAACCTGTGGTGGAGAGTTTCGGGTTAGGAAAATAGGCAACCTGACAATTCCTTTCCAACTCATCGAGAAAAGCTCTGACGGTCGTCGTCTTGCCAATCCCTAATTCTCCTGACAAAACTGCGAAGCCCGTTTTCTCCCTAAGACCGTACACCAGCAAGGCTAGAGCTTCCTGATGTTTGCGACTGTGATAGAAAAACCTGGGATCAGGTGCAATGTCAAACGGCTTTTCCTTAAAACCAAAATAGGCTTCGTACATGGCGTTGTGATAATGGTAACTGGAGATTGCTGACCGATTATTCGTTATCTGGCAGCCGTTATTGGCCACTCGCCGTTGGATCATGGCTAGACAAACGCACTGTCATTCCCCCGCTTCTCTGATCTGGACGTTATCAATCCAGACTGTGCCGGAGATAAACCGGTCGAACTTGTTGGTCTTCTGTCTTCTCACCCTGATTATGCCTCCCTGGGAATCGACTGGTGTGTGAAAGGGAACGGTTAACTGAGTCCACCCATTGTCTCCAATTAGGACATCCGACATCTCATGAAACGAAGGTCCCAGTCCTAAAGCCTCTATGCGGAGACCACTTTTCGTTGTCACGGCCTTTGTCTTCATATAGGCCGTGAGCACGTAGTCAGTGTCTGGTTTCAAAGCCACAATTTGATAGACGTGATGGAAATTGACATTCTCATTTCCATCGAAGTCGATCTTCAAAGAGCGGTTTCCCTCGAAGGCAACCGAATCGTCAAAAGAGGTCTCGACCCCCGAAACGCTCCTAATTCTCCAGTCGAAACCACCACCCAAGATCAATTCCCTTTCAAACCCACCGTTCGTGATGGGGTTCTTACTTGAGGCATCGAAAAGTCCCTCGGCCCGAAGCATGGCCTCCCAGATCGGGGCGGCCTCAGAAAAATCGCCAGAGGCGATCAGAAACTCAATGTGACGCACTGTCTGAGGCCTGTCAGGCGTATAATTCAGAGAAGCGAGTCTCGCCCACCCCTTTTTGGCTGTCTCTTTATCTCCGATTTCATAGAGGTAGGCCAGGTGTTGGTGTAGTGAGGCGGGGTCTTTCGGAATCAATCTTTCCAGGATGAAGTCGGGGTCAACTGCTTTTCTCCATACCTCATACACGAGCCTGCTACGGTTGGGGTAGTGGGAGAGGATGTAAGAGAAATGGGGGAGTGACTTTTCGAGGGCTCCTTGCTGGAGCAAGAGGTTTCCCGCAACCCACCGGCCACGATAAGAGGTGGGAAAGACGAGTATGGCATTTCTCAACGCCTTCTCAAAGGCATGGCTGTCACCCATCCTCTGAAAAGTCCGAGCAAGTCCCAACCAGTACTCTTGTTCAAGGGGGTTTCGGTCGATTGCCTTGGAGAAATTCCGAACCGATGCATCTAAATCAACCTGAAGAAGATTCCACTGGTGCAAGATCGCTAATTTATGAAAAGGGACAGGATTAGACGAATCGATACGCCCTGCCTCGAGTAAGCCTTCCCTTGTGTATGCCCTCTTGGAGACGGCCATCCCCCTCCATAGACCTATGATCTGATAGCCGATGATTAGAGAAAAGAAGATGACCAAAGACCAGAGGAGATATCTCTTCATAGCTGATCACCAGAAAAGAGTCCTCAAGCAGAACCGATCCCGTCATCTGGATTGTAGGGAAGCTCTTTCTCCTTTCCTTCCTTTCCATAGTAGTAACGGTAGCGATAGTAGTAATACCCATATTCGCTTCTTCCAATGTTAACTCGGTTGATCACGACCCCAAGTACCTTGGCGTTCACCTGATGAAGGGTCTCCTTCGCTCGCTGAAGGGTCTCTCTTGGCGTCTTACCTCCCAAAACCACAAGAATAACCCCGTCCACGGACGTGGAGACGATTATCGAGTCAGCAAAACCGAGGATTGGTGGAGAATCGAGAACGATGTGATCAAACTTCCTTCCAAGGACTTGCATCATGCCCTTAAAGAGGTTCGAACCCAAAAGCTCTGAGGGGTTGGGGGGAATCGGGCCTGACGGTATGTAGTAAAGGTTTGGAACTTTCGATTTCCTCACGATGGACTGCAATTCTGCGTTGCCGGACAGAAAGCTCGAGAGCCCCAGGCCGTTCCCCTTTCCCAAGACCGTGTGCAGTCTGGGTTTTCTCATGTCGGCATCAACAACGAGCACGCGAGCTCCGGTTTGGGATAGGGCGATGCCTGTGTTGATCACGGTCGTCGTTTTTCCTTCGGCCGGGTTGGCGCTCGAGATCGCTATTCGTTTGGGAGGCTTTTCCGAGAAAGAGAGAAGAATGGAGGTTCTTACGTTCCGGTAAGCCTCGGACAGAATAGATTTGGGGTGACCGTAAGTAACCAACTCGACTGGAAAGAGTATCTTATCCCCCGATCCTTTCCGACGCTCATAAGCGATTTCCGGGATCATTCCAAAAGAAGGGAGGCGAACGAGTTCTTGAACATCTTCGGGCGTCTTGACGGTGTTGTCCAGGTACTCGAAGAAAAAGGCGAGGCCTATGCCGAGAAAGAGGCCAACCACAACAGCCAGCAACAGATTAAGTCGCTTATTGGGTTTGAAGGGACCCGTTGGCACCTCGGCCTGGTCGACCACCTGAATGTTGCCGGCGGTAATACCTGCCGAAACTCCTGCCTCCTTCATTCTCTGGAGCAAGGTATTATAGAGTTCCCTGTTCGTATCGGCTTCGCGCTTGAGGATATTGTACTGGATCGCCCGCTGCTTCATCTCCATAGCCTTTACCTTCTGACGTTCGAAGGCGTCCCGGAGGAGAGATTCCCTCCGAAGACTCGATTCATAGTCGTTTTTGATGCCAGCGATCACCATACTCATTTCCGTATCGATCTGCTTGCGGACGGTGTCTTTCTGGTTCTTGAGTCGAACCATCTCGGGATAATCGGGCTTGAACGTTTTTAAACGTCTCATGTACTCAGCATCGAGCTGGACAAAAGTCTGTTTCAAATCTTGAATAAGATTGTTCTCGAGGATGAGGGGGAGGGAATCGAAGTTTCGCTTTTTGGCCTGTTTGTAAAGAGCCTCCTTGGCCATCCTGTCCGATTCCGCCTTTGTTAGCGCCTCGTTGAGTTCGGTGAGACGCTGCATGGTGATGTTTTCTTTCTCCTCCAGAGAGATGATGTCGTGTTTGGACGCAAATGACTGAAGGGTTTCATCGGCTCTTTCCACCTTGGCCTTGAGTACGTCGAGTTGCCTGTTGAGCCACTCCTTTGCTTGCTCGGTCGCCGTGACCCGGGCCTCGAGATTCTGATAGATATAGGTCGTGGCCAGGCTGTTAGAGACCCTCCTCGAAAGCTCGGGATAGTGGGAGTCATAGTGAATCTTGACGAGACGCGTGTTCCTTACGGGCTCAATCTTTAACTGCGAAAGAAACCCATCGATGAGACGGGTCTCCGCTTCATTCCCAGACCGACTCTTTTCAGAGGAACGAAAAAGGCCGGTGATCGTTTGCATGACCTTTGATTTCCATTTCTGATAGGGGGTCTTGGCACTGGGGAGAAACTCGGGATGCTCCGCGAGCTTGAGAAGATCGATGACGGCCCGGGCAAGCTTCCGGCTCTCAAGAATCCTGTACTGTGTCTGGTAATAATCCCTGTCGGCCATGTTTACGGCAAAGATCTCTTTGAAATCGACTATCTGGGGGTTCTCCTTGTTGATCTGGATCGTTGCCGTCGCCCTGTAGATGGGCCGCATCGTAAACGTCATCACCGCTGTGGTGATCACCACGATAAGGAAGAAAGCGATGATGGTCCACTGTCTCTTCCGAATAACCTTCCAATAGTCGCGAAGATTGACCTCTCTTTCTTCCTCAAAAGAGGTGCCGTAGTACTCCCGCAAGGAGAGTTGATAACTGTTACTAGGAGGAAGCTCTCTCATATGAATCCTCCTTTTCCTAGCGGCCTCAAAGCGCGTATCCAACTGAGAAGAGGCCAGCTGCCGCATCCCGAATCCCGATCAGAAAGGCTTTTAACCCGTGTCTGGGAATGATTATGATGTCGTTCTCTTTAACGTAAATGTCCTCTTCCTTCCCTTTGAAGATGGCCGAGGCATTGACAGAAAGGACCTCCTTACCGACTCCCTCTTCAGAGTATCGAAAGATCTTTGTCCCAGGACCGTAAGCCGTCTCTTTGATCCCACCCGCCAGGACGATGGCTTGGCTGACGGTCATCCGCTCCCCCTTTAATGGAAAACCGCCCGGTTTCCTCACCTCGCCGCCTACAAAGACCTTGCCCCCTGCGGGAACGTTGATGACGTCGCCGTGCATAAGCTGTAGGTTGAGGTCCAAGTCGCCCGCGATCAATAATTTATCAAGATCGACGACGAATGTTCTTGGAGTCTCTTGGGTGGTATCTTCATCTGATTTCACGGCTTGTTCTTCCGCAGCAGGAGGCCGAATGAGAAACAGCAGAGAACCTGCCTCTTCTTTGAGGCCCCCAGCCGTGGCCAACATGTCCAATATCGTCTTTTGGCCTGTGACGGTATAGACGTCGGGCTTCACGACCGCACCGATGACCGAAATCCGCCGGCTCCGATACTCTTTGATAAAAACAGTCACGTGGGGGTCCTGGAGATACTTTTCGGCCAAAAGTTCCCTGATCTCTCTTTCCAATTCACCCGCTGTGAGGCCCTTCACCCTCAGCGTCCCGAGCAGAGGCAGGCTTATGTTTCCCTGGAAACTCACTCGCACCGTCTCATTCAACTTCTCCACCTCGAAGACTGAAATCTCAAGCAGGTCTTCAGGGCCAATTCTGTAATCACGGTAAGGATCCTTCCTCGATGAGAGGGTGCTCATCAGGATCCTCTCGTTCATCGCTTTTATCTGCTCGGCAGATTCGATCTCTTTGGCAAGGCGATCTGGAGAGATCTCGTCATCTTTCTGAGGGGGCGTTGAAACGCAGGAGATGACGAGCGGGAAGAGCAATAGCAAGAGGCTGATGGGGGAAAAAGATGCTAACTTTCTTGTGGTGGGCACAAACATCCCCCCTTTTTGAAAAAAAAACCATGCAGAACTTATCCTTCCGATCTCTGAGTTTCGATTTCCAGCACAATGGGTGCCCGGCTTCACGGGCTTGTGATTATTATAATATCATCGTCATCATCGTCGGCCGCTTCAATTATAGCCCACGTCAGACCCCCTGCGACCACAGCACCCGCTCCCATTGCTAGGAAGAACATCTCCCATGTTTCAAAACCGAGCGGGACCTCACCTTCCATGCCAAACTCACCGACCTGGGCAACCATCACACCCTGTCCTCCCGAGGCGGTTGAAGAGGGAATCGTCACCGACTCACCTGGGGAGATTGAGGCCACAACAACCCGTTCGTGGTTCTGAACCGATAGGGGGCCCCGAATGTTCGTGACAGTTACCGAGCCATTGGGATGGAGGGTAACTGAGCCAACAGTCTCCTGACCGGTCGGCGAAACCATCACGGGGTTCTCCGAGGCATGAATCGGATATGGCTTCCCAATAGCCAATTCGCCAGCCTTCATGGTCAGCTCCGCGCCCGGCGGGATGCGAAAGGAAGCCTGTCCTTGAGAAAGGTGAAATTCGTCGTAATTCTGAAAGAAGAATATGCTGTCGTGGCCTACCTCAACCTGGCTGCCGTCAACGAGCGCAATGAGGGCGTCACCCTTGTCAGTCCGAACCGTCATTTCTTGAAAGATCGGGAATTGGCTCGATTCCACTTTTTCCCACACATCGTCCCTCGACTCAAATTTTACCTCCCCCCTGGAGATCATTTCTCCAACAGGAAAGCCTTTTTCCTCTGCCTGGGCAAGGACCGTTGGAAATCCACTCATCAAGAAAAGGAAAGAAAAACAGACAAAATAGACGAAAGCTTTGTATGCATGGCCACGCCTCATCTTTACCCCCTCCTTATCGTAGACTGTGTGAATCCCTTTGGTTGCGATAGATGCCGCTATGTTCACACAAGAATACCCTCTTTTTCAATTTTGTCAAGCATTTACTCCTGAATACCTGATCGGTGCTGTTGAGGTCTTTTGCTAATCCTCGCGTATCACCTCTGAGAAGGCCCTTTTCTTTTCACTTCTCTGCCATTGAGGTTTTATCTAAGTCTTTGATATCATGAGATATTTTCAATTAGGCGCGTACCGAGGAAAGCAATTTGACCCTATCCCCCACGGCGAGAGGGCCTATAAAATGGTCTTCCTGAGTGGCGACTAGTAATCGCAGAAATCCTACGCTTTTGGCCTTTCTGATTGACTTTGACCCAACGTTAGCCTAAATTGGAACTGGGAAAAGATCCTGGTGATCCGTTGGGACAGGGAGCAACAGGACCATGCCGAACCCACCTAATCGGGACACAATCACGCCAAAGATCCGAACTCCCCTTCCAGGACCCAATGCCAAGAGCTGGGCCAAGTTTCACATGAAGCACGCTGCCCATTCCACCTACTTGTACGATTTTGTCTGGGATCGATCCGCCCCTGCCATAGGCCCCTACTGTACCGATGTTGATGGCAACGTGATCCTCGATTTTGCCAGCCACGTCGCAAGCTCTCCCTTGGGATACAACCACCCCGAGCTGGTGGCCTTGTCGAGAAAGCTCGCAGCCATAGATCCAGATCGTTATGCCGGGACGGATTTTATCGGCGCCTGGGGTCCAGATCCAGGTCATTCGGACGTCCCCACTCCCTCCCACCTTCACTACAAATTGATGGAGATCACCAGACCCTTTGGCTTTGATGTGGCCTTCTTTTCCAATTCAGGAGCCGAGGCTGTCGAAAACGCCATCAAGATCTGCTACGACTACCGGAGAAACTACGGCTATGGGATTTGCTTTTATGGGGCCTTCCATGGCAGGACATTGGGGGCTCTCTCCCTGAATCGGAGCCGAAGAGTCCAACGGGACTGGTACCCACAGATCCCTCGAATTATCGATCTTCCCTTCTGTCGGTGTACCGGCCCATGTGACTGCGGGTGGAAAATATACTCCATCAGAAGAATGGGAGTGATCAGTCGGTTGGCTCAGGTTCTCGATCCCGATATCGGCATTGTGGGCCCTGAAGAAGTCGCCTACATCATCATAGAGCCGGTTCTCGGCGAGGGCGGGTACGATCTGGCCAATGTCGATTTCATCAGAGAAGTGGTTGATATCGCCAAAGCCAATGGGATTCCACTTATCTGCGACGAGATTCAGAGCGGCCTCGGCAGAACGGGAAAGTGGTGGGCCTGCGAGCATTTCAACATTCGGCCCGACATCATAACCTCGGCCAAGGCACTACGAATCGGCGCCACTCTGGGAAGAAAAGAAATATTCCCTCAGGAGGAGAAGCGAATATCATCCACCTGGGGTGAGGGAAACGCCATAAGTACAGCCGTAGGCTACCAGACCATTGAAATCATCCAAAGAGAAAACCTTCTGGAAAATGCCGCCAAAATGGGCGAGTATTTTCTCGACGGTTTGAGAACCCTTCAATCGAGGTATCAATTCTTGCACGACGTACGCGGATTGGGCCTTATGGACGCGATATCAACGACATCAGACAGAACCCGAAATCGAATCATCGCGGGCGCCCTCGGAAAGGGCCTCCTGATCCTGGGGTGCGGTTTTGAATCGATTCGATTTCTCCCTCCTCTTGACGTGAGGAAGCGAGAAATCGATATGGCCCTGAATATCCTCGATGACGTTCTGAAAAATACGTGAGTATGTCTCGACAACCGACCACCCACAACTGACAGCTGCACTCGTGTCTCGACGCCAACCCAAACAGCTCGGAAAACTTCTCCATTACATCCTGGGCCATCGCCCAGACGAATTCGGCCTCGTGCCGGATCAGGACAGCTTTGTCCCCTTGAAGGAACTCCATCAGGCGATACGGGAAGAGGAAGGCTGGTCATTTGTCCGGCTCGCTGATATCCGTGAGGTTCTCATGATCCAGCCGGAACGGTTCGACGTGGTCGGCGACCGGATTCGTCTCCGTCCGACCGAGATTTCTGGGCCACTTATCTCTCGTGAAGGAGTGGTTCCTCCGGAGTTCCTGTATTACGGCGCCAGGCAGAAAGCCTATCCCCATATTCTGAGGAAAGGGCTCTCTCCAACCCGATATCCATATGTCTGCCTTGCATCTCAGGAAGAACTCGCCCTTCGGATCGGAAGGCGCCGAGATCCGAAACCGTTTCTAATCGCCGTCTACGCCGCCAAGGCCTGCGAGGAGGGAATTCATTTTTCCAGAGTCCAAGAACTCATCTATCTGGCCGAGTCTCTGGCCCCCGCATATCTTGAAGGGCCACCCATCCCCAAAGAGAAGCCCCTTCCCAAGAAAAGCCCTAAACCACGACCATACGAACCGCCTGGGTCTATTGAAATGGATGTCCAATCGATTCCCAAAAGGCTAGGACGGGAGAGAGAAAAAAGGTGGGAATCCTGGAAGAAAGAGGCGAGGCGGTATCGACGGATGCGAGGTAAGGGAAGGGGTTAGTTGTTAGTTACTCGTTATTAGTTACTCCTTAATAGTTACTCGTTAATAGCTAATGGTTATCTGTTATTTGTCACGTGATAGGAGGGGGAATTAAGAAGTCGGGTGGTCACCTTTTTTCAGGACGGCAACGGTTGCACCCCACCCTCCGCCGCCCAGGTCAGCATCATGGTAGGATTCGACCAGAAGGCTCCGCGAGAGAAAGGCCTGGACTCGACGACGTTGTACCCCCATTCCCTTTCCATGAATGATTCGGACCTGGCCGATTCCCTCTTTCACGCACTCTTCAAGATAGTCTTCGAGGAGACAATCGAGTTCGGCAGGTGAAAAGGCGTGGAGATCGAGTTGATCGGTAATGGGCATCCTGATCGTTCCAATCGACTCCTCCGTTGTATGGGAGCCCTTTCTCTTTTCCTTCTTCTTTTTTCGAGTCTGCGGCGGCATGGTCGACTTCCTGATTAGCCTAAAAGGACCTGGCCCCAGTAAATGCCCCCCTTTTCCAAACCTGGTTTTCGATTCTCCACAGGTGGGGCGAACACCGGAGACCATTTGGCCCAACCCTGTAGTATAGCGTATTATAGCCCACCCCAGAATTTGCTGCAAAAAGGATGGGCCATTGACAACCTCCAAAAAGGAATGATAGATGGTCGATACCACAGAGCCCTGCGGACAAAACTGCTATAATATTCTTGCGACCCATATGTCTCACAATTTGCTGAAAAAAGTGAACCGCCCTGAGGTGGATCGATACATCGCTTCATGAAGGTCCTCCTCTTTGAAGCGAGATGGGGGCACCGTAGATGGAAACTCACAGAAAAAGCCGATCTGGAGGTCAGAAGAAACAATGAAGATGCGAAAAGAGAGGGACTCCTTGGGGGAGATGCACGTTCCCTCGGCGGCATACTATGGGATTCAGACCCGAAGAGCTACGGAGAACTTTCCAGTAAGCGGTCGGAGAGCCCACCCGCTTTTTGTTAAGGCCTATGCAATGATCAAACAGGCCGCCTCCTTAACCCTTCAAGACCTGGGACGGCTCGATGAACTCAGGAGCAAGGCGATCGTGGCTGCCTGTGATGAAATCCTTGAGGGTAAACTGGCGGATCAGTTCGTCGTAGACGTCTTTCAGGCTGGTGCTGGAACGTCTTTCAACATGAACGTGAACGAAGTGGTTGCCAACCGGGCTTTGGAAATCCTCGGAAGATCCAAGGGCGATTACAAATTCCTCAGCCCCAATGATCACGTGAATATGGCCCAGTCAACTAACGATACCTTTCCAACAGCCATGCACCTGGCGGCCCTCATGCTCTGTCAGGAACTTGAGCCTAATCTTAAACGATTAGAAAGGGCTCTCCATCAGAAGGGGAAAGAGTTTCATGGTGTAATCAAATCCGGGAGAACCCATCTTCAAGATGCCGTTCCTGTCAGGCTCGGAGACGAGTTTGCGGCTTACGGCCGGGCCGTTGGGAGAGCCACGAGGCAGATAAAAGAGCAGGCCAAAGACCTCGAGGAGCTCGCCATTGGCGGTACGGCAGTCGGCACTGGGCTGAACGCCCCGCCTGGCTACAGAGAGGGAGTTGTTCGTAGACTGGGAGAAACAACCGGATTCAGACTGAGGGAAGCCGCGGATCTAAGAGAAGCGATGCAGAGCCGTCTTGCCATCTCGAGTCTCTCAGGAGCCCTCAGGGGGCTCGCCCTTGAGTTGATCCGAATAGCCAACGACCTGCGCTTACTGAGTTCTGGCCCCACAACAGGGCTGGCCGAGATTCGCCTTCCTCCAGTCCAGCCGGGATCGTCCATCATGCCCGGTAAAGTCAATCCGGTCATTTTGGAATGTCTCAACATGATTGCTTTTCAGATCGTGGGAAACGATCTCACCATAGCAATGGCCGCCCAAGCTGGCCAAATGGAACTGAACGTCATGATGCCGATCATGATTCACAACCTTTTGGAATCGATGGAGATACTCAAGAACTTTCTCCCCCCTCTGGTGGAGCGCTGCATAGAGGGAATCGGGGTGAACACGGAACGGTGTCGAAGCTATCTCGAGAAGAATCCAGCCCTTGCAACCACGCTCAATCCCAGAATCGGCTACCTGAAGGCTGCAGAGGTGGCCAAAGAGTCTATAAAGCGGGGAGTGTCGATCAGGGAGCTGACCAAAGAGAAGGGTCTCTTAAGCGATGAAGAAGTGGACGCAATCCTCGATCCATCCGTCCTTGTTGACCCGGACGAATAAGAGAAATATGTCAGACGACTCGTTCCTCCCGGCTCGAAAGGTTTTCCTCGTGATGTCAGCTGGCCGTCGTCGGGCTTGCCGGATATCTCGATTTCAGGTTCCCAGAAAAATCGGCTATATCCGTTCTGTTTCGTTCAAGGTTATTCTTTTCTCCCTGTCGGGCCGCACGGTCAGGAACAAAGGAGCCCCTCGCCCATAGCTTCTTCTTGCGGTGGTCGAAGGGACGATTTCCCCTCGTCGCCGTCTCCTCCCGCCCTGTGGGACTCTCCGAGCGTCTATCTGGATCGACAGCGGTGAAGGGTTGGCTAGAGCTGAATTACGACCCCCCTTTTTTGAGGTCATGGATTCTCTTCTTGATTTTCCCCAGACACTGGGTGACGGGAATTTCTTTGGGGCAGACTTCAGTACACTTCCATAAGGTCTTGCATCCCCAGATGCCATCATCGTTATCGAGGAGCTCGATTCGCTCATTCTCCCCCAAGTCGCGATTATCGAAGAGGTATCGAAAGGCTCTCAACAGGGCCGCCGGTCCCAGGTATCTCTCATTCTCACTGCTTATAGGGCATGCAGCGGTGCACAGGCCACAGAGAATACACCGAACCGCTTCATCAAAGACCTTTCTCGACCCCCTGTCCTGATGGCGCTCCTTTTCGGGGGGTGGGGACGGGTTGATGAGATATGGCCGGATCGCCCGATATTTTTCGAAGAAGGGGTCCATGTCGACAATCAAGTCCTTGACAACCGGAAAGACAGGCAGGGGGTCAATGGTAAAGTCTGGCTCCTCATAGTCCTTGACGAGTCGCTGGCAGGCAAGGGCGCACACCCCGTTGATTCGCATCCCGTCGGAACCACAGACCCCATGGGCGCAAGACATCCGCAACGATAGGGTAGGATCTTGTTTCCACCGTATCCGGTTGAGGCAATCGAGGATTTTATCGGTCGGCCTCACCTCAAGGGTGTAATTCTGATAGTGCGGTTTCTTGTCCTTGTCTGGATCGAAACGAAAGATCTTGAACTGCCCTTTCATCTCAATACATCCTCGCTTTCGGTTCGAACCGGGTTATGGCCACGGGCTTATCTGTAACCTGTGGTCCTTTATCGGTGGGTACCACAAGGGTATGCTTTAACCATTGCTCATCATCTCGATCGGGGAAATCCTTTCGAAAATGGGCACCCCGGCTTTCTTCCCTAACCAGGGCGCTGACCAGGATGACCTCGGCTTGGGACATCATATGGCCCAGTTCAAAAGCTTCCAAAAGCTCGTAGTTGAATCGGTCTCCTGAATCGGAGAGGCTTACTCGTTCGTGCTTCGCCTGGAGATCTCTGATCCGATCGAGAGCCTTCTTCAGTCCTTTTTCATCCCGGAAGACTGAACAATGATCCATCATCAATTCTTTCATCTCTTGGCGGAGGTGGTGGAGGCTCTCCTTCCCCCTTGATTGACGGAGACCGTTTACCCTGGCTTTTGTTTCCTCTTCGAGACCCTTCGGAAAGGATTCTTGAGAACTGGATTTGATGAACGTGCTGATGTCCTTGCCTGCCCTCCTGCCGAAGACAATCAGATCGAGCAAAGAATTCGTTCCCAAGCGGTTGGCACCATGAACCGAGACGCACGCACACTCTCCTGCCGCATAGAGTCCTGAAAGGGGGATCGACTTCCCATCGGCGAGGACTCTTCCATCCTTATCTGTCGGAATGCCCCCCATCAAATAATGACACGTTGGCTCTACGGGAATTGGCGCTTCCGCAGGATCGACCCCTGCATAGATCCTGGAAAAGGATGCAATTTCCCACAGACGCTCCTGGATCCGCTCCGTTCCCAGATGAGTCAGGTCGAGATGGACATGGCGTTCGCCGTCGATCCCTCGCCCCTCTTGGATCTCCGTCATGATCGCGCGGGAGATCATGTCTCGAGGCGCAAGATCTCTGACTGTCGGAGCGTATCGCTCCATGAAAGCTTCTCCTTTTCCATTCCTCAGGACTCCCCCTTCCCCCCGGGCTGCCTCGCTGATTAGAATTCCCAGGCCGGAGATCCCGGTGGGATGAAACTGAACAAACTCCATGTCCTCCAGAGGAATCCCGGCCCGGTAGGCAATCGCGATTCCGTCGCCTGTGTTCGCAAATCCGTTTGAGGTGGTCTTGAAAATCTGTCCGTTGCCCCCGGTGGCAAGAAGAACCGCCCGAGCCTGGAAAGTGTGAATCTCACCAGTTGAAAGTTCATAGGCAACAAATCCCCGACAGTGTCCCTCCTCAATGGCCAGAGCGAGGGCATGAAACTCGGAATAGAATTTCACGTCCCTTTTAAGACATTGCTCATAGAGTGTATCCAGCGTTACTCGTCCTGTTCGATCCGCACAATAACACGCCCGCTTCACAGGGGCCTTTCCGTAGTCTCGGGTATGCCCCCCAAAGGCCCGCTGCGCTATCTTCCCGTCATCGTTCCTGCTGAAGGGGACTCCCATATGCTCCAATTCGTAAATAGCCCTGGGGGCGTCCTGGGCCAATATTTCTATGGCATCCTGGTCGCCAAGATAGTCACTTCCCTTGACCGTGTCGAACATGTGCCACTCCCACCGGTCTTCCTCTTCATTTCCCAAAGCCGCCGTGACCCCGCCTTGTGCTGCAGCAGAATGGGATCTCGTAGGGAACACCTTGCTGACGATCGCAACATCACCAGATCCCGCGATCTCAAGGGCTGCTCGAAGACCTGCCAAACCCGAACCGACAATGACGGCGTCGTGCGTGAAGTGCATGAATCTACCTCTCAGAGTCCTCCGGAGAAGTTCAAATCGATGCCCCAAGAGATGACTATAACAGGGGAAAAGTCCGTGTGTCAACGAGCAGCGGATACACGGCGCATCCAGATGATTAGAAAGAGGACCGGGAATTCGGTGGGGGCGCTCGTTACGAAACGCTCCCGGGCTCTGTCAAGGCGATTCGTTTTCGAAAGGAGGCACTGTGTACAGTCCACCTTTGAAAAAGACCGAGTCACTCCGGAGAAATTCCGGTTGCCCAATAGATAAGTGAGGGACCGAAACACTGGACTACGGCACAGAGTCAGAAGGCTTAACAAAGCGGATGAGAACCCCGGAGAGGACACAGAATGCGGCAAGGTAGGTGAATACAATAACAAAATCCCCCCCGGGAGCGTCCAATATGTATCCGCTCAAGGAAGGCCCAATCGCACCCGAGAAAAATCCATAGGCTGTGAAAATCAGACCGAAAATCGCTCCAAAGTGCTTCAGTCCGAAACAATCAGCAGCCAGCGGTGCAGAAACAGCGAAGAGGGTTCCGAAGGCCAGGCCCACTGTGGCTGCAAGCAGGGCTGACAACACGAGACTCTCCACATGTGCCATAGCAAAATACGCGACCCCTGCGGCAAAGAAGGTCACGCTCATGGTCGAGCTTCGTCCGAAGATGTCAGAGAGGTAACCCATCAACAAACGGCTCATCCCATTCATGACGTTGAAACCCAGTAGAATGACAATAGCGGATTCCATTGCCAGCCCCTTGGAAAGGCCAAAAGCGGTTGAGAGGGTCACCATGGCAATACCTGCCGCCCCCTGGAATGCCCATGTCAACCAGAGAAACCAGAAATTCTTTGTCCGGACGCTTTGCCCAACGGTTAGGGACCGTCCTGGCATCGCGATGGACTGTTCCGGTGCGTCTGATTCCGGTTTCCGAGAACCGACTTTTTCCGGGCTTTCGGTAAACTGTGCCGCCACAACGCCAACTATCAGGGCAATTACGGCAACGATCACATTCATGGAGACATAGCCCATGGAGGCTAAGATCTGGGCGAAAACCGGAGACATAATGGCCGCTGACAAAGCGAACGTCATGTTTACGATTCCTGAAACGAGCCCCTTTCTCCCTGGATACCAACGCTGTACCGTCGTGAGAGCCGGTACATAGATGAAGCAAGAGGCAAGACCGATCAGGAAGGCCCACCCGTAGAGAAGATAGATGTTCGAGGCATAGGCCAATGTGATACCGCTGAGGCCGGTCAATATCGCTCCAATCGTTACCATTCTTCTGATGCCAAATCGTTCTTGCCAATGACCCACAAAGAACATAAAGGTGCCCACCGCCGCCAGCACGAAGAACAAGGTATTGCCGACTGGACCTTTTCCCACATGAAACATCCTCTGCCAGGATGATCCCATAACACCAGGAAAGCTGAAGATCATGGCGCCTGGACAGGATATTGCGATCGCACTCCCCGCAACGGCCAGAATCCCTCTGCGAGTCGAGACGATTCGATTGAGTTTCTTGATGGAGTTGTTAGACCCTGTCATCTCAAATTGTGCTAAGTTGCCCCGGCATGAAGAATACCCTTTGGCGTGGGCATCAATGGGTTAAGAATGTCGTAGAGAGATGGGAAACCATATTTTGAGCACGGGATCATTGTCACCGGTATACACCATACTCCTTTGTGAAATCCACCATTGCCTTGACATTCTCGTGTTTTGCCTCATCGAACCAGATGCCACAATCCACAATCAGGCCGCCTCCCTTGCCGACAACATCGATCAACTCCTTTACATAGTCTTTTACCTCGTTCGGTGTTCCAGTGCACAGCAACGAGATCGGAACGTTTCCACGAAAACAGACTCTATCCCCCAGGATCTCCTTTGCTTTGTAGATATCCACCCTTTCAAACCAATATATGGCTTTTCCTGGTGGGATATCGCTGATTACTTCCAACCGCGACGTGTAATTCCCTTCAAACAACAACAGGGGAACACACCCCTCTTTGATCAGGCCCATCACGACTTTTCGCAGGGTCGGCCAGTAGAAGGTTTTGTACTGGTCAACAGACATGAACCCTTCGGCCCCCTTGTGAAGCATCAGCCCTACGATTGGATGCCCGCTCTGTGTGGAATGATCCGCTCCCATCTTTACAACCACAGGTACCAGCCTCTCCATCGCCTGGATAAGTTTCCCAGGATGTCTGAACATATCGATCATGATACCCCGTGTGCCTCTAAACCAATCCCCGATAAGATCGTAGGGCGCCGCTGCCTCTCCGCCATCGTATAGAGGAAAACCCATGGCCATGATCTCTTTGTATTCGGCGACCTTTTCCCGGGCCCATCTCACAGCCTCTAAACCAGCTTTCATCAGGGACTCAAGAGCTCCACCGATATCTGGCTTGCCAAAGAGACTCACATTTCGAATTAGGGAAAGGTAGTATCCGAACGATTCGGTAAAGGGCCGAAGCATTCTCAACGGCTCCAGGACGCCGCACACCCGGGGTAGGTAGACTCTCAGCATGAAATCAGAAGGGTCTTCGACGAATGCTCCATAGAACTCCTCTGCTGTCACGTATTCGTCCTCGACAAATTGGTAGACATGATTGGCTGAGATCCCCCGTCCGGGCAACCGAAGTTGTTTGTAGTCGAGGGCCTCAAGGACTGGTCCAGAGAAGGCATAGCCTGATCCATTGAATAGATCCGGCGCAAATTCCAAGAGGGTTTTCTTCCATGCGGTGCGCGCCTTAGCGTAGTCGAACATGACCTCTTCGCAGGTTAGGCCATTGTCGAGAGCGGGGAACATGCCGAAGCTTGGCACGATCGGAACCCGATCGGGTATCTTCAATTGGATGACATCGGCAATTCTTCGCGCCCTCCTCTTATAGGCTTCCGCAGCCTCTGCGTTCATGAACTCAATGCCTTGTCCGGAGCACCAAAGGTCAAGCCTTTCCTCCGTCTTGTTCATCGTCATTCACCTCTGATCCATTTCTTGGCGATTGATACTGCCGCCATAGCATCGGGGCCATACGCATCCGCACCAGTGTATTCTTTGATCTTGTCATCGATCACGCCCCCTCCAATCATGATCTTCACCTTATCGCGGAGGCCTGCCTCCTTAATGGCATCTATCGTGCCCTTCATGGAATCGTAACTAAGCGTCAGAAATCCGCTAAAGCCCAACAACTCAGGCTTAACTTCATCGATTTTGTCAACAAATTCTCGGGCGGGTACATCGACGCCAAGGTCATAAACCTTAAAGCCATTGACTTCTAGCATAAAGGCCACCATATTCTTACCGATGTCATGAATATCTCCACTCACTGTGCCGATAACAACTGTCCCCAACCGTTTGAACTCGACCATCTTCCTTAGTTTCGGCTTGACCATATCCGAAATCTCTTTGAGAATGACGCCCGAGTATACAAGCTCCGGAAGAAAATACTTTTCCTCTTCAAAAAGCTTTCCCACCACTTCCATTGCCGCTCTCGCATCTTTGAGTATCTTCATCGGGTTCTCTCCGGCACTCAGTCTCTCCTCCACTATTCTCAGCGACTCCTTCTCTTTCAGATCGGCTAGCACCCGAACCAGATTCTCAGCCATGAAACTTTACCTCCCTTGCAGTCGATTCATTAGTGGATAGGCTTCCTAGTTGTGCATTTCAGACTGAAGAGGTTTCCCCGCCCCGCATCAGTCTCTTTGCCTCCCCGAATAAAGAATACCTCATGGAAGGTACCACACTTTTGCATCTTTCTGGCAAGCAAAAAATCCTCATATGACGCAAAATAGGCCCGAGTTGTCGACGAAGTTATCCACACCGGGATCAACATGCTTAGGAGATTGTTAACCACTTTTTACAGATAAGGCGCCAATGCCGTCGTCATTCATAAGTTATTGAACTTGTTTATTTTTTCATTGCTCAAGAATTAGGCAATCTGCTAGTTCTTCTTTCTCTACACGAAGTTATGCGCCTGGCAGCCCTATTTATCCACAGGATTTCCCCATTTCTTGTGGGTTGCGCGAATAAATGGCCAAGATCAATGGGCAAGTGAGGTTTCCCTTCTTTTCCCGTCTCGTCCACCGCGAGGTCCGTGCCACCCTGACAACTCTGGACCTAAAGCATGATGACCAGAAGGTCGAGACCCAGGCCGAGCGTGATGGCCATACATGAGATCCTGGGCTGAAGAACAAATACATTTTCGTAAAACTGTCTTACAGGATTGAAACCAATTTGGAACTTCCGTCAATTTTCGACTGAGGGAAGTTTTCTTGTGGCCTATAACTTATTGGAAAGGAATGTTTTTTTTCGTAGACAACAACACCTCTTGTTTGAGCCGGGTTCGGCACCTAGTTTGCTCTAGATAGAGACGCAGTCCTTAGACAACTGATGTTCCCCTCGGGACAGGCCCCTCCAGAAGATGGTAGACACACCACGGTGAGTTCACAGGGAGCATGGTGAGAGGGGAGGTTTTGCATGTTGTGGCCAGAAATCGACGGGGCTTCAGGAACACACCATGCGTGAAAGGAGCAAGACGATGACGATCAAGAGAAATATTCGATTTCTGCTGTTACTCACTGCTGCCCTCTACGTGCTTGGCGCCTGTGCAACGAATCAATCGAAGGTGGCTCCGATCTCGAAGTCAATGAATCCGATTGAACGCTTCAATGAATTGGATACCGACATTGGAAATGCGAGAAATAATGAGGTCAATGTCCTGTCGCCGACCTGGTTTGCCAAGGCCGAGAGATCGCTTAGAGAGGCCAAGGAATTACTCGATCGGGGAGGGGAGCTTTCAAAAGTCTCACAGAAGCTAGTCGACGGAGGAGCCCAACTCCGCCGCGCCGAAGAGATGGCTCAGCTGGCAAGAACCGCACTGCCTGACTCCATCAAAGCCCGGAAGCTGGCCCGTGCCGCCGGGGCTACCCGTCTGGGAAAGGATTATGCCGATGTGGAGGAGAGATTCCTCAACCTGACAGAAGCGATTGAGAACAACAACCTCCTTTGGGCCCGAAAAAAAGAGTCCAAAGTCACTAAAGCTTTTGACCACCTCGAGCTACGGGCAATCAAAGAGCAAACCCTCGGCGAGGTCCGCACCTTGATCAACCAGGCGGAAGGAGAGGGTGCACGAAAGATCGCGCCGAAAACATTTGCCGTTGCAGAGAGGAGATTGGCTGAGGCTGACACCTTCATCTCCAAGAACCGATATCAAAAAGAGGAGATCCACAAGAAGGCTGCTGACGCACTCTTTCAGGCACGACGCCTCCTCCATGTGACGCGGCAGAGCGGGAAAATTCAGAAAATGGAACCCGAGCAGATCACCCTATGGATCGAAGGAATCCTTTATAAAACGACTCACGCCCTTTCTGCGCCCGATATGCGTGACCGAACGTTCACCATGCAGATTGAAAACATCAACGGCTCGATTGCCACCCTCCAAGCGGATCATCAATTCATGGCCGAAAAAGCAGAAGCCCAGCAAACAGAAATCGACGCCATGGAGAATCGGATTGCTTCCTTAGAAGGGCGAACCGAGGAGGAGAAAGCAAAGAAAGAACGTCTCGCTGAAGAGAAATGGTTCAATGAATTGTTCAATGAGGTCCAAAGCTATTTCAGTCAGAATGAAGCGGAGGTATACAAACAGGGAAATCGGCTTGTTATCCGGCTAAAAGCAATGGAATTTCCCATCGGCAAAGACTTCATTGTGCCCGGTAATTACTCACTTCTAAGTAAAGTCCAACGGGCAATTCGTACATTTGAGTCACCGAGAGTGGTCATCGAAGGACATACAGACAGTACAGGCTCAGACGAATTAAACCAACACTTATCCCAGCAAAGAGCAGAAGCCGTTCGCAAGTACTTTGTGGCAAACGGAACCTTAAGAGATGAAAGGGTTCTTGCAGTCGGTTATGGGTCCGAGCGGCCCTTGGCATCAAACAAGACGGCCACAGGCCGATCGATCAATCGACGAATCGATTTGGTCATCATGCCGTCGCCTCGAGGGACACAGTAGGCCCGGGAACTTCGAGAGAAGGGCCCCTCTATACGTGTGCGTGCTAGCGGGATCGCAAGAGCAGTGACAGGTTGTAGCTCGACCCAATTGGGAGAAGCAAGGAGAGGGCTTCGCTCAGATAAGCTTCGCCTTTCGCAAGGCTTCGAGTACCCGCTCCAGGTCCGCTTGATTCCTGTAGGGAAGTCTCTGCCTCCAAGCCTCTAAGGAGGTCTCGGGGGTTCTTTTGATGAATTCTTTCCACTTGGCCGCGGCGTCCTCCTCCCGACCTTGCTCACTATATATCACTGCCAAATATATATGGACCGGATGGAAATTGGGATTGCGTTCAAGGGCTCGCGTGAAGGCTGCAATCGCCTCTTTTCGTTGTCCCGTCAGAAAATAGGCATGGCCCAAATTCCACAGGTACCACACCGGGTACATGGGATTGAGACGCATCGCCCTTTTCACCAAACCAATCGTCTCTTCTGGTCTTCCCGTAAAACTCAGGATACCTCCCAGCCCGGCAATGGCATCAGCATAGCTGGGGCTGAGCTGAATCGACCGCTTTGCCACGGCAATCGCTCGGTCATGCTGTTTTTTCCACAGGTATATGTTGGACAATAAACAGTACGCCTCGGGAATAGATTCGTCCAGTTCAATGGCTTTCTCTGCCAGCCCAAGTGCCTGTTGGAGAGTTTGCGGGTTCTGGCTCCACCCCAGAAACCATTCCCTCAAATAGTTCCAACCCAGATACGCGTAAGCGGTCGCAAACTCTGGATCGAGCTCAAGGGCTTTCTCAAACATGCGGCGTGCCTGAAGATTTGTCTCTCTTGTGAACCGGTTTTGATATTCCAGAGCTTGGAGATAGTAGTCAAAGGCCTCCAGGTTGTCAGTCCCCCGACGGGCCAGGCGCGTCTCCTCATCCTCACTCAGTTTCACGGCGAGCGCCGCCACGATTCTCTGTGTGACTTCATCTTGGAGATCAAAGATATCTCGCAACTCGCGGTCGTACCGCTCCGCCCACACGTGTCCCCTCGTCGTCGCATCAATTAGCTGAGCTGTGATCCGAACCCTGCCGTTCGACTTACGGACACTACCCTCTAGAACATACCGCACACCAAGGTCCTGTCCCACTTCTTCCACCTTGACCGCCTTACCCTTATAGGTAAAGACAGAGTTACGGGCAATGACAAACAAACCTGACACCCTGGAAAGGTCCGTGATAAGGTCCTCAGTTAACCCGTCGCTGAAGTACTCCTGTTCTGGGTCACCACTCATATTGATAAAGGGAAGCACTGCAATGGACGGTTTATCGGGTAAATCCTGTGCCGGAGCTCCCTTTAATGGGGCATGCTTTGGCGGCGCGGTGCGAAAGAAGAAGTTCCAAATGACTAAAGCCCCGGCTATGCCCACGAGGACCGCTACCAGAATGAGAGTGGCACTTCGCTTATGTCCTGGATCGTCCCTCCTCCTTTTGTACAGCAAGGACCCTGCGGCTTCAGGCTCCATCATCACGCGATACACCCGTACCGGCTTTTTGATATTTTTGACAGTCCGCTCCCCAAGGTACTCGTAACCCAAGACCAGCTTGTTCTCGACTTGCTCGAAGGCGCTTCCCGAAATACAGATGCCTCCGCCCTCCGCCAGGCTCTCCAGCCGGGCCGCAATGTTGACGCCGTCACCGTAGATCCTCTCTCCCTCCTCGATCACATCTCCGAGGTTTACGCCGATCCGAAACTCCATCTTCCGATTCTCGGGCAGTTCCGCATTCCGAACCCCCAGTTCTTTTTGTATCTCAACGGCGCACTGCACGGCATTCAAGACACTCGAGAACTCAGCCAGTAGGTTGTCACCTGTTGCATCCACAACTCGTCCTCGATGCCGGTCTATCAAAGCCACCATGACCTCCCGATGGGCATTCAGGGTCCGGAGGGTCGACTCCTCATCCTCCCCCATGAGACGGCTGTAGCCCTTTACGTCAGCACTGAGGATAGCAGTGAGCTTACGTTCGATGTTTTGGGATGGCATCGGTATCTCCCTAATCGACCCGAGATGATTATAGGTGAGGAGTAAAGGGTCTCAAATAGGCCAGAACCGCCTAACTATCAATCCTGTCCGAGAAAAACTTCGGCCTACAGCCTCACCAAGATCTCTCTTTTTCGCTGGGGGAGCTAATGTCCACTAGTCGATGGCAATCATTACATTCGATGCTTTGATTGCCACGTGGACGTCCTTGCCCGCCGCAAGACCGAGACGTTCTGCCGAGGCCTTCGTTATCATCGAAACAATCTCCATCCCACCCGGGATTTCGACCGTGATTTCTGAATTTATTGCTCCGTGAGCAACTTGCTTTACCATCCCCTTAAATACGTTGCGGGCACTTATCTTCATCATTGCACCTCCCGACGACTTGATTGAATGGGTCGTTCCCAAGCTCGGCCCTGTCTCGTTTCCCGACGCTTCTTTTTTCTGCACTGCGAAGTCATTCCCCAGTACTTACGAGATTGAAACACAGCGTTCGCACACTGTCAACAGCGATTCGACTCATCAAAGTCGTCGGTCAGGCCTAATCCTTTTCCGTTTTTTTGCCGATATGTTTGCTTAGGTTTGCAAATTGTTGTCGGCCCATAAAACTCAATCACCTCTAGGAGACTTCAAGAATCAGGAATCGAAGACATCCAAATCTTCCTTTTCTCTGCCGCTAATCCTAAAAAGACGTGGAGGATATTATGAAACAAGAGAAAGATTTCAGCTTATTTGTCGCCCTGGTGGTCGGACTTCAGACAGCGGGGATTGCCCTTGCCGGGCTCTTTTTGAAGGTGGGCGAAAAGGCGGTCCTATGGTGCATTTTTGGTGCTGTCGTAGCCATTGGATTGGCACTTCTGAGAGGACAAGCCGCAGGGTTAGGACGAATCATGGATATTCTAGCAGAGATTCGTTCCAACCGAGACCTGCCGCGTCCAGCGGTCAAAGAATAGCGATCACACCCGTGGGGCGAAGGGGAAAGAGCCGTTACCCCTCCCTGTTTTCGAATAAGGGGGGATCCTATCGTAGCTCTGAATGACCTTTTGTCGCACCGGAGGGACAAATCGCCCCTTTGGAGAAGGCAGAGGCCTCTGAGAGCTATGTATTTCAGGTATATTCAGGCTGGCCTCTATCTTGCAATGGCCGCCGTTGAGTTTTCCCTTTTGTATTCAAACCCAAAAACCGATTCTAAGATCTAAGAAACGTAAGGAGGACGTAACATGAAACGATTCTGCCATCCCTGCATCATCTCTGCCGCGTTGGTTACAATCTGCGTACTAACCTTAGGGGCGACCATTTCCGCTGAGCAGATTGTATCCCTTGACACCGAATTCGCCACCGTAAGCCGGGACATCATCGATCGCGAACCAATCGACCCGGGAACAATTTTCCCTGTGTCGGTGGGAAAGCTTTACTTCTTAACCAAGATTGTGAATGCCCAAAGGCCAACAGAGGTTACCCATGTCTGGTATTACGGTGAGAAGGAACGAGCCAGGGTTACACTCCCAGTGAACAGTTCCAGCTGGCGAACCTACAGTTCAAAACTCATCCAGCCGCACGAAGTCGGTGATTGGTACGTTGATGTGCTCGATCCGGAAGGTGACCTGCTCGTCTCCGTGCCCTTCAAGGTGACCCAGAATTAGTTCGACTTAGGGAAATAGCCTTTGAATTGCAAGCTGGGGAGGGATGTCACCATTGTTTCTGCCATGCATCGCCCGCCGACGACATACCCTCCTAGAAGCCATTCATATCATTTTTCACCTGAGCTGGCATTTCCCCTCTATGACCATGCGGACGGTATCATTCAGTCTTGAGACGATTCGTAGACAATATGTCTTTGCGGGATAATATTTTTTTCTTGACCTCGAACAGAACAATATATTAAGGTTCCATTCGTAACTGACCCTGATCGGGGTTTGTTTTCGAATCATTCAGTGGTCGGCTTCGCTCTGAGGGGATCCTTCCCTTTATTAGAGCAGCGGCCTGAATCTTTTAACCATATTTGTTACGGGAGGTTGATGCTTTGGTAGAGGGAACGGTAAAGTGGTTTAATGACAAGAAGGGGTTTGGCTTTATCACTTTAGAAGATGGCCAGGATCTATTCGTCCATTATACTTCTATCGAGGAAACTGGATTCAGGACTCTCACAGAAGGCGAGAAGGTGAGCTGCGAGATAGAAGAAACTGATCGAGGTCCTCAGGCTAGAAACGTCAAGAGACTCTGATTTAGTAAAACTCACGGAACCCGTCCGGAACTAAACGAGAAGAGACATCTTTCCTTCCTCTTACCTCGTACAGAGGGAAACCCGAAAAAGAAAGACGGGAGAGTAGCTGCTGGCCGGAGTTACAACTTATGTTCGCCTGGCCAACACGAGGGTGTTCTCCGCCGTATGTTCGATCAGACTCTCAGCCATCCGTTCCAATTTTCGGGCGAATACAGCCATGGAACGTCTGAATTCCTCTCTGGGATACAATACAAACGTGGAATAGTGAAAATTGCGCGCCCGATTTAACAGAGACTGTCGTGACTCAGTCCGCCAGAACTTGAATACCTCGACGCCTGCCACATGAAGTCCCGACGCGCAATCGATTGCCTCTTCGATTCGTTTACAGCAATGGAGACGTGTTTCGTGCGCTGAAAACCCAGGAAAATGCTGTCCCCACACGGTTCGCGCATTCTGCTCTGGTGTGCGGGTGTAAATGGAAAGAAGACCTCCAGGACGTAAGACTCGTGACGCCCCCCCAACAAAACGATCGAGATTGAAATGGTGTATAGCGTTGAATGTGACGACGGCATCCAAAGAGCCATCAGAAAAGGGAAGACTGTTAGCGCAGACTTTGCAGAAAAGAATCTCCGCCGAAGAGAACCGACGATTCATGCTCCTGTTACACTCTGCAAGCATTGCGCTGGAAGAGTCACAACAAAAGAGCCGAAGATCGCGATCGAGTTTTTTGACAAGGATAGCTGTGTATCGTCCAGTCCCGCAGCCGATATCGGCAATGTAGATCGAACCATCAGTCGTGGGCAGATTCTCGGTTATTGTTTCGATGACGTCCGGGTCTGTGTTTCGAACACGAGCATAATTCGACGCCACACGATCGAAATGACTCGAGGTAGCCAAAGAGGTACCCATGGGGGCTCCTCATTGCGGTTGGATCCTAGAGGTTGTAAAAAATCTTCGAGGGAATGTCAAGTGTTCCCTCCAGTTGGGAATCAAACCGACAGAACTCAACCCCCGCTCATACACTCAGGTCATAGCCGATACTTTTCTATGTAAGCTGACACGTTGAATTTTGATTTGCACCCGTTGTAACTCATATACCGGACCTTCCCAAAAATAGCACGCTGCGGCCACGCCCTATCATGGACCCCTCCAATGCACCATGCAATGCCCGTATATCCATTCGCTTCTCGCCCATCGAGCTCATAACGGTCATTGAGATAGATTGCAATCTCTAAAGCCTCCTCGGGGGATTTGGTCCACTCCAGTATCTTTTTGCCCCAGTACATTCTCATGTAGCCATGCATTTTCCCTGTTCGGGCCATCTCCACCTGAGCGGCGTTCCACAATTCGTCATGAGTGGTGGCATTTTCGAAATCTTCCAGGGAATAGATGTACTCCCTCCGGACTCTTCGATGATCGTTTAATGTCTTCTTGGCCCAATCTGGAAAGCCCTCGAAATTGTCATAGTCGGCATTATAGAAGCAAAAATTATCTGAAAGCTCCCGCCTTACAATGAGTTCCTCCAAAAAGGCGTCCCGAGATTCCTTATGCCCTCTGGTCTTCGAAACCTCAAGCGCCACTCTTTGGGCCGAGATCTGTCCAAAATGGAGATAGGGGGAGAGATTCGACTGCCCATCTTTGGTTGGGTCATTGCGCATCTCATCGTATCGGGGTAATTTCTCTCTGATGAATTGTCGAAGCGCCCGTCGTGCCGACTTTTCCCCTGGCTGTATCCAATCTACTGCTGAAACACATCGATCCACGTCCAGCGTTTTTCGCACGCCGTCCCAGTCTGTTGTTTTGGATTTTGCCTTCCACGAGACGGGATGTCTCCTGACCAGAGGGAAACCCTCCAAATATTCTGGTAGAACTCGTCGAATCTTTGGCCGCAGAGTATAGGCACCATACTCCTGCTTTGGCGAGGCTATCCAGCAGGGAACAACATTCCGTGCGTCGACTTCGTAAAGAGGAATATCGATCTTTTTCCCGATCTTCTTCTTCCAACCTCTTTTGATGCGGAGAGGTTCAAAATCAGAAACGAGGCTCCCTACCCCGTGCCTGTTCACAAATGACGGTATTTCTTCCTCCGGGGCGCCCGGAAGGAGGAAAAAAGGGATATTCTTTCTTATCAATTCCTTCTCAACTTCTTGTATGCCTCTGAGCATGAAATCGTATTGTCTCATCGTCGCATCGAGAAACCGCGGTACCAAACAAAACACAACCCCCATTGCTTGCCTTTGCGCTATCGCTAACTCCTGTGCGAAAAGGAGGGCCCAGTTATCCCTCGACCGCTGATCTCGACTCATCCAGTAAACGATCGGACCGGCTTTTTCCTTTCCTTTGTGGAGCATTCTCACCCGTTTCTGATTCACCATTTCCTTTGGCCCCCTATGGCAGGTTTTCCGGCCTCAAGACGTTGCCTGCGAGCAGCGTTTCGCGCATCCAATGGAACACCGATCGATCGTGACGCCGCCGGTTGGCCCTACGTTTAGACAAAGAAACCATGGGCATTCTCAGCCGTGGATTTCTCCTCAACACATTTTCATGTCGCGACAGGAAGGCCCAGTAGAGACTGGTGAAGGGACAATTCACCTTGGGATCAAAAGCACAGGCTTTGCAATAGTCGCTCATCCGGTTGATATAGCCCGCACCAGACACGTAAGGCTTGGTGGTCATAAGTTCGCCAACTGCGAAGCTTCCCATGGCCAACACATTCGGCTCAACCACCCAATCATAAGCATCAGTGTAGGCTACCCAGAACCAGTCCGTGAGCTCCCGTGGCGAAATATCGAGAAGGCGCGCCAGGTTTGAGAGGACCATGAGCCGAGTGATGTGGTGGCTGTAACCGTCCCGCCACACATCAGAGACGATGCAGTCGACACAAGCCAAACCTGACTCCTCACCCCAATAGGTGGTTGGGAGGGTGATGCCATCCCCAAGTAAGGAGGGTTCAGCCCCTCCATCTGGATCGCCTCGACGTCCTTTTGAAGGCCAGGGCCCTCCCCTCCAGCGGCTGTATCCACCGTCCCCTGGTATCTTGGCAATCGAGGGAGGCTTCGTGGGAAGATGGCGAAACCCATCTGTCGTGACATGGACCTTGTGGACAAACTCTCGCCAGCCAAGCACCTGTCGGATGAAGCCCTCCTTGCTCGGCAGGGGTAGGTCAGCGTTGACGACATCGTTGATTATTCTGTCTGGAAGAAGTCGATGGATGTTCACAATCGAGGATATGCGGGTGTGGAAAAGGCCTCTGGATTTGGTGGACATGGCATCTTCGTAGGGGCCGAAGTTGGGGAGACACTCACGCTTCGCCCATGACCAGAGGGCTTCAGCATCGGCTGCGGTTCCGGGCAGGGCCTCAAGATCGATTCGACCCGGGTGGTGTTGGAATTCTGTTTGGATGAGTTTCTTCACCTCTTCCTTGATGGGATCGGTCGGAAAGGTCGGAGGGGATGGTGCCGGCGGGTCTCCTGCCCAGGGAAGACGGTTTTCTGGATCAAAGCTGTATTTGCCACCCACTGGCTTTCCGTCTTCCATGAGGATCCCCTTTTCTCGGCGGATGAATCGATAGAACTTATCCATCCGCCAGGGCGGACCATCTCGGTCACTCATTTCGAATTCGTCCCTTGTGGTGAGCCAGCCCTCATGAGGAATGAGCTCTAAGTTCCCTGCCTCGACCAGGGGTTGGAGGTCAACCCTGAGCTCGCGCTCTGCCGGCTCCATCATTCGCATCGGGCCGAGTTCCTCGAATAGAGGTTCCAGGGCCTTTCGGTACGGCCCCCGGCTTATCACATGTCGCACGGCGACCCCTCGCTCTGCCTGTTCCAAGGCGAAGTGTCTGATATTGGTCAGAATGAGAGCGAGCTTCTGTTTATGATAGGGTCGCCGCCCTGCCTTCCATGGATTCTCGACAAGGACAATGCCGATGTGCTCTGGTGCTTCTACCGCGAGGGGACCGATCGCATCTGACAGCTGATCATAGGGAACAAACACCCAACGACGCCCTTGGAAATTGGTTTTTCGCTTCGCCAATGTGCGTCGAAACGCGGTCACAGCAAATCCCCTCTATCGAGTCCTCACGCGTCCGGATGGCGGGAGGATTCCAGACGATGACCAAAGACCCGCTCATATCATATTTCTTGATAGTCCTCAATTCAAGTTGCCCAAAAAAATCACTTCTGCTATCTTAGGGAGCGGCAGGTATCCCAGAGGGGCCTTCCTCTGAAAACAGGCAGACTCTTGGCTGGCAGGAAATGGGAATCTTACGTTCTTCAGCGACGCTCATCCGATTTATGAAGCGTATTACGGTGATTGCCGTGGCATTCATCTGGGTGAGCCTCCTTGCCCCTGCTCAGGGCGTTACATCCTCGGATCTGTCTGACCGGGTGGGTGAAATCCTGGAGCACAGACTGACCGTCATGCCGATACCGGAGCGGTTCATATGCAGGAGGCAAATCCTCTGCGGTCCAAATACGCTCACGCGTTTCTATTCAGAAAGAGACTTTCGTCCTGCCTGGAGTGATGATGAGGGCCCTACAGCCGACGCGGCGACTCTTGTCAAAGCAATTCTTGAAGCTGACCGCGACGGGCTGAGACGTGACGACTACCATCTCGCCCCTATCGAAGATCTCATGGACAAGATCGCTCTAAGCCAAACGATGAATAGGCTGCGTCGGCCTGAACTCTTGGCTGACCTCGACATTCTGCTAACCGATGCATTTCTCTTATATGGATCCCATCTCCTAACGGGTCATGTGAATCCTGAGACCATACAGTCAGAGTGGCTGATCAAGAGCCGAAATGAAGATTTGGTTGCTATCCTTCACATTGCCCTCGACACCAATGACATCGACGGGGCGTTAGACCAACTCCGCCCACACCATGCCGGCTATATGGCCCTAAAAGATGCGCTCCTGAGATACCAAAACATCATGGACACGGGTGGATGGCCGTCAGTGCCGAACGGGCCAAAGTTGGAAAAAGGGGATCGGAACTCCCGCGTCCGGGCTTTGCAGTCCCGCCTCACCGTGTCAGGCGATCTGAATCTGCCGGGCCAAACCGATCAGGATGTATTTGACGAGCCTGTAGAAGAAGCGGTTCGAAGTTTCCAGGCCAGGCACGGACTCACGGTCGATGGAGTCGTGGGCCGGGCCACTTTAAAGGCTCTTAATGTCCCCGTGAAAAAACGAGTGCACCAAATCAAGACAAATCTCGAGCGCTGGCGATGGCTTCCCCATACCCTCGGATGGCGCCACATTCTAATCAACATTGCCAATTTCCAATTAGAGATTGTTGAAAACGGGCTCGATATTATGACAATGCGCGTTATCGTTGGAAGAAGGTTTCGGCGCACCCCCGTATTCACAGGTGAACTCACCTATATGGAACTAAATCCCTTCTGGCATATCCCGACAAAGATCGCCGTTAGGGATATCGTGCCCAAGATTCGGAAGGACCCTGAATACCTTCTAAGGCAAAAGATACGGGTCTTCCAAAGCTGGGAACACAATGCGCCCGAGATTGATCCCGAATCGATCGACTGGTTCCGAATCAACGCCAAAAACCTCTCCTTTAAACTCCGCCAGGATCCCGGGCCAAAAAACGCGCTCGGCCGTGTGAAGTTTATGTTTCCTAATAAGTTCAGCGTATATCTCCACGATACACCATCGCAAACCCTATTTCAGAAGACAAAGAGGAGTTTCAGTTCCGGCTGCATCCGTATCGAAAAGCCTGTTGACATGGCAGCATACCTTTTGCAAACCGATTCTGAATGGACCCGAGAGAACATACACGCCGCGATCGACAGTGGCGAAACCCAGATCGTAAGGATTGGGGACCCCGTTCCCGTCCACCTCCTCTACTGGACGGCCTGGGTCGATTCAGATGGCACGGTCCATTTTCGGGATGACATCTATGGGCGAGATAGAGGACTTGGCAGGGCACTCAACCAAAAACCGCCAACCCCGGAGCCGCAGCGAGCCCCCTGACAGCTTCTATGGGGGATGGTTCGATGATATCTGCTACCGGTAGGATGGTATCGTCGGAATTCCTGTTGGAACCTCGCTCCCCGGCACTGTTATCCACCCTCCCGGCAGATGAATCCCGCCTTTGGGGATTCTGTGCCTCAAGTGAGCAAGGCGAGGGGGACAGTGGAATTCAATGTTTTTTCTACCAGTACCGAACGCGGCCAATGTCCAGGTGAACGAACTTCGGACGCGGATAATACCCTACCCCACCGCCTCCCAGATCGATCGCAGCTCGACGGAGAGAAGAGAGGCGACAACCGGGCAGCCGAACGTCCACCGCCTTGCCGTAGATGTGGAGGCTGTGTCTGGCAACACCACGGCCGAGCTTCCGAAGCTTTTCGTTCGTTTTGGGCGAGCGATAACCAGAAATGACATGGAATGGCTTTTGGGTCTTCAGTTTCAATTGGAGCGCGTGAAGAACATCCAACAGCCGGGGATCGATTGATTTGACTTCCCCGGAGCGGTGATCTCGGAGAATGTGATTGATATCGGTCAGACCCTTGGGGATGTATTTTCCCCTTGCCCAATAGACTGTTTTCAGAGACTCTCTCGTATGGGTGTTATAAAAGGCGATTGATTTTTCAAATATGTGGGAGTTATCGAGAGCGGCAAAGCCCCATCGAGGTGACAGGGTTGCCAAGGTGGCGAAAGCGCCCAATTTCAGAAACTGGCGCCGACCGAGGCTTTGTTCAGAACGTCGCCTTTTCCGATCAGGAAAAAACATACCCCCTTCACCTCCCATTCATGCGGATAAAAGATCCGAGAGCCCGCGATCGAAAATTACCAGCAAAAACCATGCCTTTCCTTGGAATCAGTCGACCAGAATCTTCCCCTCTCCTCCTCTGGTATTTCTATCCATTACTATCCATTAGATGAAGAGATTCCCCCAATGGACAAGAAAACCGGCACGTATTTTCGGCTATTTTTTCTGAAAAATCAAGAGAATTAGATTCTGTACAAAAGATCTATGTATTTCTCAAGTAGTTCTGCTACAATGCTTCGATCAGGAATGTTGGCAGCCAACCCATATACTGGAGCCATCTTCCCTTTCTCATGGGGGTTTTCCCTAACATACTCAACAGCGGACCTAAGATCACTCAGAAACCGTTCTGGTACCCCCGGAAGGGTATGTCTCAAAGTAACGCAGATATGAACAGACGGCGGTTTATGAAGACCATTCAGACTCCATCTGTTCTTTGTCATGTAGTCCATAATCCGGTAGATATCGAGGGTCTTTGAACCAAATGCTATGACCCAGAGGGGATTCCCAAGAATATGCAATTCAGGGATCTCCTGGATCCCCTTTCGAATCTTTTCAGATGCCTTAAGGATCTTTTCCGTCGCCTCCAGGTATCCTTTTTCTCCCGTGGCGACCAGAGCGGCCCAACACAACGCACTCAAGGCACCTGGACGACTTCCGGCAAATGTTGGAGAAAAATAGAGACCCCCTGGCCACTCCGTGGCTTTGAAATATTGGTAGTGACGGAGCTCCAGACCCCGGTAAAGAATAACCGATGATCCCTTCCCAGCGTATCCGTATTTATGGGTGTCAGCCGAAATGGAGGACACACCGGGCAACTTGAAATCGAATGGCGGAATATCATATCCCAGCCTTTCTGCCCACGGAAGCACAAAACCACCCAAACACGCGTCCGTATGAAAACCGACGCCTCGCTCTCTCGCCAATTCGGATAACTCTTGTATTGGATCGATCACGCCATGAGGAAACGATGGGGCCGATCCGACTATCGCAATCGTGTTCCGTGACATTGCTTTTCTGATTTCAACCTCATCGGCCCTGTAGTCTGGTCCCACAGCGACATGGACTATTTTTATCTTGAAATACTCGCCCGCCTTATCAAATGCGGCGTGAGCTGTTGAGGGAACGACGACTTCGGGCTTGGTAATCCCTTTCTTGTCTCGAGCCCAGTCTCTGTAGGTCTTCATCGCCAGGAGGATACTCTCCGTTCCCCCGGATGTGACAACGCCGCATATCTCGCTCTCCGACTCTGCTCCGTGCCCGATTCCATTGGCGCCGAGCATTTTGGCGGTCATCGATACGATTTCAGACTCATATTTGAATGCGCTCGGCCATATGTCCGAATGCAGAGGGTTACTCTGAGAATTGATAGCGTAAACCCTGTTGAGGAAGTTTATATGGTCCTCATCTCCATGATATACGGCACCCGAGACAAACCCATCTTTCCATTTCGACTCCTCTGTCGACCTCAATTCCTCCATTTCCTTGAGTATCGCGTCCCTGTCCAATCCAGTTTTGGGGATTTCCGAAAAGGTCGCCGATCTACTCCTGTATGGCTTGACGACGTCTTCAAGATCTCTCATTATTTCCTCGTATTCGGCCTCCACCCTCTTCTTCACAGGAGGTATCGATCGTGCCAATTTGAGCACCGCCCCCATGATCCGCGGATTTAACTTGCCACCATACTTCTCGATGACGCTCCTTATGTCCATACCATGTCCTCCAGACTTTCATCTCACCAGCGGTAATTATGAAATGGCCGCTAGATTCTATTCAATCTTTTGTAGATCTTTCTATTACTTTTATAAATGTTCAAGAATTCTCTGAACAGCTCGTCATAGATTTTACGGTTTCCTGGATCGGGCTTGAAAACTCGAGTGATCTTGACGTGATCTGGAATATCATCAACGGTCAGGTACCCCGTGGAGATCGAGGCCAGGAAAGCGGCTCCCCGCACGTTTGCCATGATAGGGTCCTTCACCTGTCTTATGGTTCGGTCAAAAACGTCCGCATGGATCTGACACCAGACCTCTGAGTTGGCACCACCACCGATCATGTTTATTTGGCCCAACCGCCTTTTGATGAATTTCTCTACATACGTAAGGAGCCATCTCGAATTGTATGCCACACCCTCATAAACGGCCCGGATAAGATGTTCCCGGGTTGTCCTCAAAGACTGATTGAAGAATGCGGCCCGAAGGGAATGATCCTCAACAGGTGTTCTCTCTCCGTAGAGCCATGGCGTAAAAATGACCTTATCGCTTCCTGCCGGTACATCTTTCACAATGTCATCGAAGGCCTTGTGAATATCCGTCTCAGTCTGCTGGCCCGATAACTCATCTTTGTAATGAAGGATGTTATTTCCCAGAAAAGCCAGACATGCACCGGCAGTCTCCTGCTCATTGGCAACGAAGTATCTGTTAGGAATTGCCGCAGGAAGAGAAGCCATATTGTGAAATAGGTCGGTCTTTTTGAACGGCACATGGCATGTCAACCAGGACGACGTCCCGATATAGAGATGGGCCTCATAATCTCTAACCGCACCAGATCCAACCGCAGCAGATTGGACGTCAGGGGCTCCCATCACCACGTGAACATCTTTTCGTAACCCCAGCTCCTCGGCAACTTCCCTTCTGATCGGTCCCAATAAGTCGATAGCCCGCCTCAGATCTGGCAGTTTATCTCGGTCGACAGTCGACATCCTGATTAGTCGATCATCATAGACAACGTTGGAGATGTCACGGGTATCTGTCACCCAGTGTAGAGCAATCGAATCGAATGACGCGGCAAATTTACCGGTGAACCGCAGGTTGATGTAGTCCTTTGGCTCGAGGAACTTATAGGTCTCCTTGTACGTCTCTGGGAATTCCTCCCGTATAAACAATATGTGAGCAATTGGGTCTTTCCCTGCACGGCCTGGAATTCCTCCGGTCAGGCGGACCCACTTCAGCAGCTTCAAGACCCCGTAGCCCTCAAGTCTGACGAGTCCGCCCGTTATGTCTTTGACGTATTGACTTCCCCTCGAATCCATCCAGATAATAGCGTTCATCAACGGATTACCGTCCCTGCCAACGGCAACCGTTCCCGACCATTGGGTCGTACAGCAGACGGCCACGATATCGTCAACCGGAACCAATCCCTTACCCAGCACCACCTTCGATGTCTTGATGATTGCTTCCCACCATTCAGCAGGGCTCTGCTCAGCTCCACCTTTCGGAAGGAGGTTGAGACGGATTCCTTCAAATGCAGAATCAACAATCTCACCATCCGTGGAGACCAACGCTGACTTGGGTCCAGATGTGCCGAGATCAACTGCCAAGATGTATTTGCGCCCCTTTTTTGACATGGTACTCCCTTTCCCCCGTTGAGGTGCGAAACTCCGCCTCACCTCTCCCCTAAACACGCACGGCGTTCCGTGACCAGCCTGAAAGGCTCCGACAACAGGGCGCCTGCAGAAACATCGATAAATCGAATGGGGTAAGAAGTCAAGCGGAATGATAAGCGTGGAGCGACATGAGAGATACTACTCGACGCAAACCTGAGAAACCAAGAGAGAAATCGCCGATCAAGAACACCACTTCAAGAGTGTCTTCAACTGCTTGATTTTCCCCTTGTATGGCGCATATCTCACCTTTACGTCTAGCCAGTTAGATTTTCTCAGGATCGATTTCTTGTGAGAGAACGTATCAAAGCTCGCCTTTCCATGATATGAACCCATACCGCTATTGCCTAGCCCCCCGAAGGGCAGATATGGATTTGCAAAATGAACCATTGTATCATTGATACACCCACCCCCGAAGGACACCTGCCTTAGAACCGTCGACTGTTTCCTCCGATTTTGGGAGAAGAAATAGAGGGCAAGGGGCTCCGGCCGAGAATTAACAAAGGCGATAGCCTCTCTAAGGTCTTCGTATTCAAGGACTGGAAATAGGGGCCCGAAGATCTCTTCCTGCATAATGGGATCGTCCGGTTTGATACCGTCGATTATTGTCGGCCCAATGTATTTTTTCTCCCGTCTGGTCTTTCCTCCAAAGATTATGGTCCCCTTATCCATGAGACCGCAGAGTCGCTCAAAGTGTCTGTCGTTCACAATTCTCGAAAAATCGGGGCTCTCCTCCGGATCTTTCCCAAAAAAGTGTTTGATCCATTCTTTCAGCGCATCGATGAGGTTGTTCTTGACCGTCCTATCAACAAGCAGATAATCAGGAGCAACACAGGTTTGACCCGCATTCAAGAATTTTCCCCAAACGATTCGTCGTGCAGCGAGGCCTATCTTTGCCTCCCTATCGACAATGCATGGGCTTTTCCCGCCGAGCTCCAGAGTAACGGGGGTGAGATACTTCGAGGCTGCCTCCATCACTATTTTGCCGAGAGAGGGACTCCCCGTAAAGAAGATATGGTCGAATTTTTCCGCCAATAAAGCCTGATTCATCTCTCGACCACCTTGACATATAGAGATGTACTCCCCATTGAAGGTTTTCTTGATCATCTCCGCCATCGCAGCCGAGGTGTTTGGCGAGTAATTTGAAGGTTTTAACACCACGCAGTTCCCGGCTGAAATAGCTCCAATGAGTGGTACAAACAGGAGATTAAACGGATAGTTCCAGGGGGCGATGATCAGGACTACCCCATAGGGCTCAGAGTGAATAAAACTTGTCGAGTGAAAATGAGCGAGTGGCGTCTTCACCCGCCGAGGTTTTGCCCAGGACCGAAGGTGTTTCAAGTGATGGTTTAACTCCTCTTTGACGAATCCAATGTCCGTCATATACGCCTCGAAAGGCGACTTTCTCAAATCATCGTAAAGTGCTTCGACAACCTTCCCTTCGTATTCATGAATTGTCGCTCTCAGCCTCTTTAGCATCTGGAGTCGGAAATCTATGCCTATTGTGTGCAGCCCTGAGAAAAAGTTTCTTTGCTTTTGAATTGTCTGGTGAATCTCAGCTGTCTCCATCCTGCATCTCCTCGAACCAGATTTCTGGTTTCAATTCCATTCTGACCGAAACTATGCGTCAATTCCCCCAACCCAGCCCAGGATTTCTCAAACTCCCTCCTTGGTCCTTGCCAGCGACTCTTTCTGCCTAACTGTTTCCAAAAACCTATCTGCTGACACAATAATCTGCTCGTTTTGGCCCCTTGCTATCTCTTCAAATTCGTCGCGAACCACGATGTGGAAGAACAACCTGCGGCCATTGACCTCTTTTAGAGAGGCTTCTGCCCGAACCCTTACCCCCAGGGGCGTGGCCGCAAAATGCTCGATGCTGATCGACGTTCCAACGGTGATCTTCCCCTCTGGCAGGAGATTCTCTATGGTATCGCGTGCCGCCTGTTCCATCAGGAGGACGACCCGATGAGTAGAAAGCACCTCGGCACCGATGTTTCCAGTATGGCTCGCCAAGTCGTGACGCTCGACAACCATCTCCTTTTCGCCCCTCAAACCTCTTTGAAGACTCAACATAAAGCCTCCCCATTCGGAATCACGTTTTGCGCGTCGTGCCCTCCAATCCACTTGCGCCGAATCAGAAATACCCGGCCTTCACGATTCATGAGGCCGAGACAGTTCCCTGGTATACAGGACGCTTGGTATTGTACAATAAATGATGCCTTATCGGGATGGCGGATAAAAAAGATTAGAGGATTTATCGCGTCAGCTCCTATAGCCTTTAGAACCCGACCATCAGTGAAGAGGAGCACCAAAGATCCAGACGCTATTTTTCGGACGGACGCGCGACTGGTTTCCTAATCCTTGAAAAATCGCGTACTGTCGTTCCAGTCTGTTTCAAGTCCATGGCAAAGATACTCCCTGTGGGCTCTGTTTTCCTTCGCTTCTTCAAGGCAATAAGCATCAGCTAGAGGCAGCCTTTTGATCTGTCTGAGTTTAAAGGACAAGACAAAACACGGAGATCTCATCGGCATCGACCGAGAAGGTCATTGAGGCCCTAGGGTCCATGCACAATCAGATTCAGGAGATAAAATGGGCTCACCAAGGGCGTGCACAAATAGAATTTTCAAGGAGAAGCGTTTTGTGGCGAGACCCTCCTGCCACTTGAACCCGGGTAAGTGAGGCAGGTCAACGATGAAGCGTATGATAAGTGTCGTACTTTTTTTACTTCTGTCGGACGGCATCATGGTCGGTTCAGGTTCTGGGCAGCCCCAGGGGACCCTAGATCTGGCAAAATACAGATGGAAAAATCGGTTACTTCTCCTGTTTGCCCCACACGAAGAAGACAAAACCTATCTAAATTTCATTGAAAAACTCCAAGGTCAGGAAGATCAGATAACAGACCGCGATCTCATTATTGTCGCCATTTTCGAGAGTGGCGAAAGCCGTTTGGGCGATTCGTCCATCGATCAGCATTCAGCAGCTTCCCTAAGGAACCGATTCTCCATCCAACCCGGTCAATTCATTGTGGTGCTAGTGGGTAAGGACGGAGGAGAAAAACTTCGGCGCAACTCAGAGGTTGAACTCAACGAAATCTTCTCATTAATCGACTCAATGCCCATGCGTCAGCGGGAAATGAGGGAGCGGGTCCAGAAAAGACCATAACGAAAGCATGACAGACCGCTTAGTTCTTCATTCATCGCGGACTATTTCTGCCTGTTCACATACCCTCGAAAGGCTGTCAGGGCTATGATGAACCAGCCACAGATGAAGGCGATACCACCTAAAGGGGTAATAGCGCCGAATACCCGTAGACCGCTCAGCGCAATAAGATAGAGGCTCCCAGAAAATAGGACGATGCCCGTCACAAATAACCAGCCGCCAATGGCCAGCAGCCCCAGGGCCGGTTTTCTCAGTGGCGCCAGTGCAACTATCAAGAGCACCAGGGCGTGAACCATTTGGTATCGCACTCCAGTTTCGAAGGTTGCCAGAAGTTCAGGTGTTAACCGAGCCTTGAGAGTATGTCCGCCAAAAGCGCCGAAGACAACCCCTAGGCCTCCTAAGAGACCGCCAAGAAAGAAGAAATATCTGATCATCTCCATTCCTCCAGGGTTGGGTTTCACGGTCCGTTTTTCACCTGCATTGATGCCAAAGTTCCAAGTCTTTACTTCTTTTAGGATTTTAGCTAATAATTCAACCAAACCGTAAGACCAATTCCATTTCCCAAGGAGATAGCAATGAACTGGAAAGAGTACTTTGAAACCAAACGGGGCAGGGGGTTCATGGCAACTTCAGCGTCAAACGGCGAGGTCGATATCGCTGTCTATTCCAGACCTCATGTCATGGAAGACGGCACGCTGGCATTCGGAATGACCGACCGGCTCACCCATGCCAACCTCCAGGAGAACCCCCATGCCACATACGCCTTTAATGAGAAAGGTTTTGAGGGGGTCCGTCTGTACCTGAAAAAAGTGCGGGAAGAAACCGGAGGTCCCCTATTGGAAGAGATCCGAGAGCGGGCAGACGAGGTGGTGTGCCCGGGGACGGGTGATCTCATAAAATATGTTGTCTATTTTCGCGTGGTCAAGGATCTTCCCCTGGTAGGCGCCTGATTGACTGCACGTTCATTCATCGGAAAAGGTGGATATGAAACCTACGCCGTTCGATCCGAAGAGTGACATTCCCCCAATACCATTCGATGAGCGACATTGTGAACGTGCGCTCTCTTTAAAGAAATCCGGCTTGCTGTGGAAACCCCATGTCGGCTGCTTTGTCTGGGATCGCGATCAGTTGATCAAAGTGGATTCACCCTTTCCGGAGCGAATCTATTTCATCCTCAATCTGGGACATTTCATCCGCCTACTTGGAAGCGTCGACAACATTGCCGAGCGACTCGTCTGGCTTCCCACATGGCACCAGGCGCGTCTCCTCGCGATTCGCCTCGGTGTCGAGGAGAGAGATATCTCCGGAATCTGGTCTTCGCCGGATGAAATTGTTCCGGGCGACGAACTCCTTGAGCTTTATGGGATTCTTCTGAGGGCATTGCGCAAAGAAAGGTAAGCGGGGTTTCCTCTCCCCTTTGACCAAGATCATGCAGAGATCCTTGCCGTGTCTGGAGCGAGAAGTCCATTTACAGGAAGAAAGATGAGGGGATGATCCGGTCCTCATTCCTCGTCAATGAGAAGGGCAGGATCACCCGCCATGGCATAAAGTCAGTCTTAGAGACACGGTACCGAAACCGTGTGGGATTCTGGAGGGCGAGTCGATGTTGAGGTTCCACCATTCACCTCGTCAGTCGATGGACACCTCGTCGGTCTCAACACGCCCAAGTCTTTGACAAGATCTTGCTCCATTTGATAGATTGAAGCTGGATTTGGGACGATCCTTTCACCGTTGTTGGAACTTGGCATGTTCCTATCCTCCATATATCAAAACTCTCGAGGGGAATAGTGGTGAAGAGTGCGTCAAAGATGAGAAAAGCATTAACAGATCTTTTCAACACTCAGCATCTAGGTGTGCTGGCCACGCAGGGCGGAGGGCAGCCCTACAGCAGCTTGGTGGCGTTTACTGCCACGGACGATCTCAAATACCTCGTGTTCGCCACAACCCGTGCCACACGCAAATATGCCAATCTTTCATCGGAATCACGAGTCGCCATGCTCATCGACAATCGATCCAACCAGGATTCCGATTTCCATAATGCGATGGCAGTCACGGCAATGGGCACAGCCGAGGAAGTCAAAGACCGTGAGAAAGATCAACTCATCAAACGATACCTGGCCAAACACCCCTACCTCGAGGGATTTGTCATGGCTCCCACCTGCGCCCTGCTGAAGGTGCGGGTGGACAAGTACTATGTGGTCAGCAGATTCCAGAATGTGATGGAACTCCACCTGAAATCATGAAATCAGTCCTGTACCTCCATGAGATCGTTGACGAGAACCGGGAGCAGGTGGGAGGCAAGAGTCTCGCACTTGCGGCGATGGCACGAGACCGCATGAACGTGCCGGACGCAGCCTGCATCACCGCAGAGGTTTACACTGACTACGTGACATCGACGGGGTTGAGCGAACGAATTCTCCTCGAATTGAATCGCAAGAACTTCGAGGAGATGCGCTGGGAGGAGATGTGGGACGCTTCTTTACGGATCCGCAACATGTTTCTCAACACGCCCATACCCGTGGGGCTATCGGCCATCCTAAGAGACGCTATCGAGCGAAGATTCAAGGGCAAGGCTGTTGTTATTCGATCCTCTGCGCCTGGTGAGGATTCGGCCAGGACCTCATTCGCTGGTCTGCATGAGTCTTATGTAAACGTCAAGAAAACCGATTCCATACTGGAACACATTCGGCTCGTGTGGGCATCCCTCTGGTCAGATGCCGCGTTACTCTATCGCCAGGAGCTCGGACTGGATTTTGAAAAGAGCACAATGGCAGTGCTTGTGCAGGAAATGGTTGTTGGAGGTGAGTCTGGTGTCACCTTTGGTCAGAATCCCAACGACGAATCTCAAGCTGTCATCGAGGCCGTATACGGATTGAACCAGGGACTCGTTGACGGGACGGTTGAGCCTGACAGGTGGATCCTCGACCGGGACACGGGCGAGATCATCTCCCATACGCCCGCACACCGTGAGAAAACAATCGTCCCTACACCGGAGGGCGTCCGGCAAGATCCATTGCCAAGGACGAAGGTGGACACCCCCCCACTGGATCGCAAAAGAATTCGGAAGGTATTTGACCTTGTCCGTGGAACTGAGCGTCTATTTGGGCCACCGCAGGATGTGGAGTGGACCTTTCGTAGAGATCTCCTCTTCGTTCTCCAATCGCGGCCGATCACAACCAGAAAGACCAGCGAGCCGACGGACAATCGTGCCTGGTATCTTAGCCTCCGCCGGAGTTTCGAAAACCTCAAAACCCTTCGGCGCAGGATCGAAAAAGAACTCATTCCAGCCATGGTCGAGGAGGCCGAAAGCCTGAGTCGTCAGGATGTGACGAAACTAACCGATGCGGAACTTGCCACCGAGATCACCCGGAGATCCCACGTCCACGAGAAATGGGTGAAGATTTACTGGAGTGATTTTATTCCCTTCGCCCACGGCGCCCGATTGTTCGGTCAGGCTTACAATGATACGGTGCGCCCCACTGACCCGTACGAGTTCATCGACCTTCTCGGTTCCACCAGTATGGCCAGCCTTGAAAGGAACCGGATGCTCGAGGGTATGGCGGGTATGATAAGAGAGAATCCACGTCTCGCCGAGAGTCTCAGGAGTCAGAAAGAGGATTCGGACCCAGGATTTACAACGGCCCTGGGCGAGTTTATGGAGAGGTTTGGCGATCTATTCCAGGGTCTCGCCCAGTCCACAAAACAACGGGAGGCGATTTGCCGATTGCTTCTCGAAATGGCCAGCCGCGCCCCGACGGATGAAGAGAGACGATCAAAAGATGTGGAGGCACTGAAGAACAATTTCCTCTCACATTTCAGAGGGGCGCAGAAAGCTGAGGCTGCCGAGCTTCTCGATTTGGGTCGTGCGAGTTATCGATTGAGGGACGATGATAATATCTACCTCGGTAGAATTGAGGGGCCAATGCTCGCCGCAATCGATGAGGGACGACGGCGAATCGAAAAACGAGCCACCCTCGACGCACAGGGCATCGATACGGTGGAACTTGTCAAGACCCTTGAGGATCCATCTTATGTCCCCAAAAGGCATCATACCGCCAAGAAGGCGGCTTCCGACGACGAATTGAAGGCAAGACAGCTCGTCGGTCAGCCTGCGGGTCCCGGCATTGCAAAAGGGAAAGCACGGGTCATCCTGGATCCGTCAGACCTATTCGATTTCAAGTCAAAGGAGATCCTCGTATGCGACGCGGTTGAACCCCAAATGACCTTCGTCGTCCCCCTCTCTGCAGGAATCGTAGAACGACGGGGTGGTATGCTGATCCACGGGGCAATCATCGCGAGAGAATACGGACTCCCCTGTGTCACCGGCGTCCCGAACGCGATCTCTCTCATCCACACGGGAGATGAAGTCACCGTCGATGGCTATTTGGGAATCGTTGTTGTCGGATAAATCAAATCAGGTGTCATTCATCCAGCCACCCCCACCACCATCCAAAGTACCAGCAAGCTGCGAAGGCTCCAGGCGACCGTCCGAATCCAGTTCGATATGACGAGGACTCGATGGGCTCGAACGTCAAAACCCTGGGCGAGGATATTGTGCTTCGGAACCTGCAGAAAAGCCGTGGAGAGCCAAATGACCGCGAGCAGGCCGATTCCTATCAGAACCTGGGAAATCATGACCCCAGTCGGCCGTTGCCAAAGGAGGAGGAAGGCCGTTAAGCCTTCGGCCCCAATCAAAGGACCAACAACGAACGTTGTCAGACGCATGTTCACAATCTGATATTCCTTAAATGAGGCCCCTTTGACGAGACTCAGAAGGGGGTAATGCACCACCTGGGCGAACCACGTAATACCTGTCATGAGCAGCGTAGCGGCAACTTGAGATAAAAAAATGATTGTCACGGGCCTGCTTTTCCTGTCATCTTAAGAACGATTCAATAACAGCGTCGGCAGCTCTCCGTCCAGAAACCAATGCCCATTGGATCGAGGCGACACTCCGGTAATCCCCGCAGACAAACAACCAGGGGTGAATCTGAAGGGACTGGGAAAAAGGCTCCAAGACCGGTGGGACCTGCATCGGCAGGGCATGACGAATCCTGTATGTTCTCACATGTCGCCAATCGTGGACGGCCCGGCCAAACCACTCGGCCAGCTGGGTGCGCACAGCTGCGACAAGATGGTTATCGGTATCCTCTGAACACCCGAGCACCGTGGCCGAAATCAGGGACATGTCGGGCGGGGCATAGGCGGGCGCCACCTGACTTGGGACACACAGGTTAATCACTGGTCCTTTCCCATCACCGTCCAGAAACAGAATCGGCTCGGTAGAAGGCGGTTCGGAAAAAGCAAAATAGAGACAAGTCACCCCACGCATTGGTGATCTCTTTTTTTCACCGACCAGTCGCTCCGTTTCAGGCCCTTCAGTGGCTATCACCACGGCCCGGCTCCTGATCTCTTCCCCTGATTCGAGTGTCACTCCTCTTTCATGGACTTTCACCACCCGAGCATTGGTTTGAACCGTTCCCTCGGGCAGCCGCGAGGCCAATTGTTCAGGAATGGCGCCCATGCCATTTGATGGCACGGCCGTATCGTCCAAGGAGAACATCCGGAAAACAAACTCAAACATTCGGCTCGATATGTCGAGGTTTTTGTCGAGAAACACGCCGCCGATAAAAGGCCGAAAGAAACGGTCGATCATCCCTTCAGAAAAACCAAGGGCATGCAGGGCATCAATGGTCGAGGTCTCAGGGCGCCGAAACAGATCCTCAAGAGATCCCGTCCTAACTCGTTGCCGAAGGCGACCCGCCCGAACCTTATCTGTGAATGTTCCAATGGGTGAGAAAAGGGATCGGATCCCATCCAAGGGATGGCGCCATGGGTCACCGATTCGGTTGAATCGGCCGCCGAAGCGGACCATGGCGCCCGGGTAGAAGGGGCGGAAGTTAAGAGCCTCATAGTCGAGAACGTGTTGTGCCTCAGGGTAAGCGGTCAAAAAAACCTGGAATCCCCGGTCGAGCAAGAAGCCATCCATCCGGTCGGTACGCACTCGACCGCCGATTCCGTCAGACGCCTCGAAAATCCTCACCGAGATCCCATTCTGATCGAGAGGCAACGCACAGGCCAGACCGGAAAGTCCAGCACCCACAATCGTAACGTCAGAATGGGACACCTCTGGGTTCTCCTCCAATACGGAAACCTCTCAAAGCGTGAACGCTGTGTCTTCTCTCCACGGCGCTGCCTGAGAGGGTCTCCAAATCTAGAATGATGAAATCCTGGTTCTCCTTTTCTCGATTCGGGAGCCTTTGCCATTCCGATTCAATTACTTCAGAGGCATCGGGTTACACAGATTCGCCTCGCAATCGGCCACCCTGCCGCAATTGAAGCATATGTACTCGGGATTTTTCGTTAGCTCCTTTATCTCCTCGATTTTTTCGTCACTTGCCAAAACGCAGAGGTGACCGACATGATCTCCATAACAGACGTTCTTACCCATGTCCTTCCTCCCTATGTTCGATTCATACATGTCTCACGCAAGACTTGCGTCCAGAGGCCAGAAAATCATACCACAGGCACGTCACCCCTTGGAAGGCTTCACAGCTAGCTACGGACGAACTTTGGTGACAGGTCTCCGCGATCTGAAACTTACTCCTGGGGTGTGACGAGTGCCATCATAAAACGGCCATCATTCGTCAGGTAGTCGGCCTCACAGAGAAGTTTTCCCCCCTGGCAAATCAACTGGAGAAAAGTCTCTTTTCTATATTTGGCTGAACCGCTCATCTCTATCTTTTCGCCGGACTTCAGCATCACGGGAATTCCTGCTACCGAAAGCTCAAGATCCTGGAGGGCAACAAAAGACTTCGAAACCACATAAAGCCCTGGAGTCGATGGATCTTCCCGCATATCAAAACAAACCTCTCCGCCACTGTCTGTAATGCCAACGCTCTTCAAAGGCGCGAAGGCAAACTGCCGGTTAAGAGGATTGTCATACCCTGCCATCGTCTGAGACCCAGCATAGAGCTCTCCATCAATCAACAAGAAATCCTCCTCATTGACAATACTGCACAGGTCTCTGAGATATCGGTCAGGATCAAAGGCGCCGATTGTGCCTCCCAAGAGAAGCATCAACCTCGTCTTTTTTGATTGTTTTGGCGGGCCAAGCCGCATCAGATGCTCGAGATTTGTAAGATCGGCCTTGATGGCCCGACAGGAAAAACCAGCTTCCATTGCTCTTGAACAGGTGATTTCCAGCAGGGACTGGCTCGCATCGACGGGGATATACTCGATATGGCGACCAGAGGTCCGTAATGCATCCAGGATAAGAACATCCTTATCACCCTGGCCTGCTCCCAGGCTGATCACCTCGACCTCTCCTTGTGGAAGTCGCGAGGCGATATGAGCAGCATTTTCCTGGATCAACTCATAGGATCGTACATAATTCCGATACGCCCCACCTGTGCACAGGTCCAACCAGGCTTTGACGGAAAGGGGAAACCAGTAGAAAAACTGTTCAGGCAAATACCTTCTCGTAAAGGCTTCCAGAAACCCGCCAGCCATCTCTTGCTCAGTCAGGAGGACCTCAACGCGAATCATAATGAAACCTGTCCTAAGGATTGGGTCAGCCACCCCTTTATGGGGAAGGTCCTCTAGTCCTCATCCAACCCCGCACGTTTACCACCACGGAGACAAAAAGCGCTATCATGAAAAAGACAACGGTCAGGATATCGACAAAACCTGCGCTCACATTGAGTCCTGTGAGTGAATCAAAAAGGAATTTGGTGTAGGATGCCGGCATGTCATAGTAACCTAATTTCATCCTGACCTGCCAGTGCCATTCGGTGCTGGGGCAGAAACCGAGGCCGTACCATATTCCCAGGATAAACCATGAAGATCCGATCAATAACAGAACAACAAGGTTTACCAGGCGGGTCTTTTTCCATATCCAGCCGAAGAGGCTGAAAACAATCAGTATGGAATGGAAGATGAAGAAGAAATAATTCAGGAAGGGGAGCATGCCTATTCCTACGGGTACTCCAATCAATGAAATTGTGGGATCAACCGGACGGCCAAATGACCGTCGGGACTTCATCAGCTGACCTGGATTATATCACCTCTCGAGACATGTGTTTGGAACTTCCGAAACCCACTCAACCTTAAAAGAACAGAGGGAAGAGGGTCTGCCCCTTGACTCCAATTGGTAGTTTCAGTAAGACTTTCATTGAAGAGACGAATTCCCGGTTTGTCAAGGCCGGGGCATTCCGAGTCGGAGTGAAGAGGTGTTCAGGTGCGATCCTTGAGCGATTGTCGAACCATTCGGCTCCTCATCGCAACCACCATTGCGACAGCAACACTTTTATCATGTGCCATGAGAAGGACTGGGACCATGGACTATGACTTTCCACAAGAACTGGACGGCTGGGTGGCGGATTCCGAGGTGCGCCAATATGATAGAAAGACGCTCTTCAAGTATATCAATGGAGGTGCTGAACTTTACCTGGCATACCGTTTTCGGACGGTCACCGTCACCACCTATTCAAAGGCGGACAACCCTGACATCATTCTCGATGTATATGATATGGGCACGCCCGAGGATGCCTACGGCGTGTTCACTGCCGAGCGTGGGGGTAGTGACATTGGAATTGGAGACGGCGCAGAGTACGAAGCAGGGCTACTCCGTCTCTTCAAGGGGCGGTTCTTTGTTTCAATTATGACCCGCGAGGAAACAGATCAGTCCAAAAAAGCAGTTGTCTCTTTGGGCAGCGCTGTTGCGGACAGTGTCCAATCGACGGGGCAAAAACCTAAATTGCTCTCCTCTCTGCCTGAAAATAAGCTGATCGAACAGTCAATCCGTTATTTCCATGACTACAATGTATTGAACCTCCACTATTATTTGGCCGATGAGAATATTCTCCTTCTCGATACCAAGACTGAAGCCGTGCTCGCGAGATATTCGAGTGAGGAAGGAAATCCCTATCTGCTCATTGCCAAATACCCGTCGAAGGGGAAGGCAGAAAGGGCTTTCGAAAGTTTTTTGACCGCCTATATGCCGGAAGCAAAGGGGTCATCGGCCGTTCAGACAGAGGATGGCACATGGACTGCAACAGAGCTATATTCGTCACTGGTAGTGGTCGTCCTCGACGCTCCTTCGGAGAACTGGGCCCGATCCTTTCTAGAAGCCGTGCGCAGCAAAAGAGAGGAGAAACAATGAAAAAAGGAAGGCCCGTGATTACCCGTCGCGATTTCCTGCGTGGCAGTACCTACGCGGCAGTCGCCACCTTACTGGGCACCCCCGCGATAACTGCAGGGCAACAGGAATCTGAAAAGCGCTCTAGGGTTGTCTTGGTGCGTCACCCAGATGCCCTCGCCAAGGGCCGTAATCCAAATGGGGACGTGATTCAACAGATGCTCGATGACGGGGTGAGAACCCTGTTGAATATTGACGATACGACCGAGGCGTGGCGCCAATTGATCGACCCGAATTCTCTCGTGGGGATCAAGACCAACGTATGGGCATATCTGCCGACGCCAAAAGAAGTGGAAGGGGCAATTCTGAATCGTCTCGCGGATTCTGGATTGCCCAGGGCGAGGGTTCGCATGGACGACCGGGGCGCACGGACGACGCTTGCAGATTGCACACAACTCATCAATGTCCGCCCCTTGCGCACACATCACTGGTCAGGTATCGGTGGCTGTTTAAAGAACTATATCATGTTTGTATCCCTACCATTCTGGTACCATCCCAATGCCTGTGCAAGCCTCGGACGCATATGGACGTTACCGATTGTAAAGGGAAAGACCCGGCTGAATATTCTCGTCGTCCTCCGGCCACTTTTTTACGGCCGTGGTCCCCACCATTACAACAGCAGTTACGTGTGGGACTATAAGGGCATACTCCTCTCTTCAGACCCCGTCGCCGTTGATGCGATTGGCGTTCAGTTGCTTTCGGCCAAACGCCGTGACTACTTCGGCGAGGAGAAGCCTTTCACAAGGCGGACTCACCATGTGACTTACGCTGACCTGAAGTATAACGTCGGAGTCGGGGACCCAAAACGAATTGATTTGATCAGGGTTGGCTGGACAGAAGGGGCTTTGATTTAACCCATTGGCGTGGGAGATTTTCTCCCCAACCAGATAAGCTGTTCGCTCAGGTGTCGGATGCAACCCGTAGAACGCAGGGCCGAGATGGAAACCAAAAACGATCTCAACGACAATGATAGACAACGCATCAAGGACGGCCTATGGGGAAAATACGCCAGAGTTTCTGTTACCCCCAATGGCCTTTTCAGGTACCCCACCGGCCGTGACGGCCTTGTCGGGTTGAGATACGACCCAGACCTTGTTCAGGATCTTCCCGAATCTGCTGTTGGATCATACTGCGGTGTTGGTAATCCCTTCAGCCTGGGGCCGATCCATGCCGGGGAGACCGTTTTAGACGTCGGATGTGGCGGTGGCCTGGACACCATGGCGGCTGCGACGCTTGTCAGCGCCGGTGGGCGTGTGGTTGGCATGGACATGATCACCGAGATGTTGGATCGGGCGAAGGAAAACCTCCTGAACTTCCCCCTACCCAATGTCACCTTCCTCAGAGCTACTGGTGAGGATTTGCCTTTTTCAGACGAAACCTTCAATGCGGCCATATCCAATGGGGTATTCAACCTGATTCCGGACAAGGCAGAGGCTGTGGCAGAGGTTTTTCGGGTTTTGAAGCCAGGGGGACGACTCATGATTGCCGACCAGTTCCTGATCGGTGAATCCCCCGATGACAAACAAATCAGGATCGACAACTGGGCCAAGTGACAAGGCGGAGCCATACCGGGAAAGGCTTTCCTGGCACTATGCACAAAGGCTGGTTTCGTGAATTCAGAGTTGCTCGGGGAAACAGGGTTTGACAGTTCTCCAGCGACCAGAGGCATGTTAGTTCGTGCAGTGAAAGGCTAACTTTGAGATTGCAATAATTGCAACAATATAGAGAGATTCACGAATTCACCATTATGGCGACTATGGTATTCCCATTTCTATCTCCAGGTGTCGACTCCAACGGTCGAATCCTTGAGAACAAAAATCCTTTCGTTGTTGATGGTTTTGTCTGCAGGAAACATGAAAAAAGACTTCCGCTGCGGCGAATAGCCGTGAGTCGTGCCGTACATCACCTCCCCATCAAAAAAAGTGACCTTGATTTTCAAACCGGGGACGTTCTTTAGACTCTCCAATGAAAAATCTTCTGGATTTGGATGGTTTTTGTCTCCCTCGAATGTCTTGACAAAAAAGACCGCTTTCATGAGAGGCATGGACACCTCGGTGACCTGGTGCTTGTTTTCAACATCGGCAACATGAAAGGTCTCCTTGTTCGGGCTAAAGTTGTGGGTATATCCCTTGACGATCCGACCGTCTCGAAAATGAACAACGACCTTATTCTCGATCCGTGGCATAACCGGTCCCCTTTTTCTTTTGTGATCGATTGACAGCGTAAAGCATTGTAGCCGAAAGATCAACTTCCTTTGATTGGCGACTAGTGAAAACCCCCTAATCCCCTTTCACCAGGGAACGACCGTGGTACCATTCGGTTATGGACTTACCACGAAAGGCCGCTCTCATGATCTCTGTGAACATGGGAAACGACCCATACCAGCCGATAGCCACCCCCCCTTGAAATAGAGTGATCACATTTATTATGCTTACGTCAAGAAAGGGGGTAGTTAATATGGAAACGACGAAGTGCATAAACGCGATGGATTTTGTTAAAGATTGGGAAACGTGGAGATCAACGCTTCATGAGGGAATCGCTGAGGCACGTAAGTTCGGCGTCTCTGACGAAGTGATCAAAGAAATGGGAGTCAAGATCGGAGACTTTCTTGCCAAGAAGATCTGTCCGGCAACCAAAGAAGAAGAGTTACTCAGGAAATTTTGGGATGTTGGAACGCCTGAAGAGCGAAAAGCGATCGCCAGCATGATGTTTAAATTAGCTGAGAACGATCATTAAACGTATTCTCATTTTCTTCGCGAGAGGAGGGACGTACTCTCCTCTTTTTTTTTGCCTTCACGCCCTTATGCCTTCCTGCAACACCCCACCCCCGATCGTTCAGATCGGCCAACGGAGGAAAAACCAAGACCTTATGTTGCCGGAAAAAGCACATAAATAAGGATATGGCGTAATCCCGCCGGTGGGGCTATATTAGAGGAGGGATGATTTATTCGTCAAAGGGAATCCAATCTCGGCTGTATCACAAGGGGGAGGCTATTGAAAACAACCATCAAACTGGGAATTAGTTCTTGTCTATTGGGCGAAAAGGTTCGGTGGAATGGCGAGCACAAACTCGACCGATTCATCACCGACACCCTTGGCAGATTCGTCGAATACGTCCCGGTATGTCCTGAGGTGGAATGCGGTCTTCCCACGCCTCGCGAGCCGCTGCGTCTGGTGGGAGACGCCGCCGCGCCCCGCCTTGTCACGTCGCAAACCAATCAGGATTATACGGAGCGCATGGTCCATTGGGCACGGACACGAGTCGCTGACCTGGAGAAGGAAGGTCTCTGTGGTTTTATCTTCAAGAGTAAATCACCGAGCAGTGGCATGGAACGAATCAAGGTCTACGACAAAAACGGTGTTCCCGCGAAGAAAGGGATAGGCATTTTCGCTCGAGTTTTCATGGAGCACTTTCCTCTTCTGCCAGTCGAAGATGAGGGGCGCCTGCATGATCCCAAGCTCCGCGAAAATTTCATCGAACGCATCTTTGTCTTCAAGCGGTGGAGAGAAACGCTGGCAGCGGGCAAGAACCGCGGTAACCTGGTCGATTTTCACACCAAACACAAAATGCTGATCCTTTCTCACGCTCCCCACCATCACCGGATGATGGGAAAACTCGTCGCTCAGGCCAGGAACCTTTCAGGGGAAGAACTCTACGAGACGTACCAGACAATCTTAATGGAGGCCCTTCGCCTCAAAACGACCGCCAAAAAGAATACAAACGTGCTCATGCATGCCGTGGGGTATTTTAAGAGGCAACTCTCCGGAGATGAAAAGAGGGAACTCCTCGAGGTCATTGATTACTATCATCGAGGGTTCGTTCCTCTTATCGTACCCATCACATTAATCAATCACTACGTCCGCAAATATGACCAGCCTTACCTTAAGGAGCAATACTATTTGCATCCACACCCCGTGGAACTTCAATTGCGGAATCACGTTTGAGAGGGCGGAGATAGAGCCCCACCCCTTAAGAGAAAACAGAAACACACTGTCCCGGCGAATCTTTTCGGCAGAATGGTCGACATGGGGAGTAACTGAGCGTGAAGATCTTCTATACCGACGATTTCGTGATCCCTCTCCCAGAGGGACACCGCTTTCCAATGGAAAAATACTCCCTTCTCAGGCGAAAGGTCTGCGAGGCCGGATTGGTTCCTCCACAGAACCTCTGCGTCCCCCATGCGGCCACTGATGAGGAGATCCTTAGGGGTCACGATCCGCAATACCTCTGTCGCGTGAAGACGGGCGATCTGTCAGACAAAGAAATGAGACGGGTTGGGTTTCCCTGGTCGATGGAGATGGTTGAACGGGCCCGCCGCTCCTGTGGCGCGACAATTGAGGCGTGCCGCGCTGCCCTCGAAGACGGTTTGGCCGTCAGCCTCGCTGGCGGCACCCATCATGCCTTCAGAGATTATGGTCAGGGCTACTGCGTGTTCAACGACAGTGCCATTGCCTCGTTTGCAATGCAAGCCGAAGGCAGGGCCGTGCGTGTCGTCGTTATCGACTGTGACGCCCACCAGGGAAACGGCACTGCATCAATTCTACAAAACGACGCGACGGTCTTTACGTTTTCTATCCACGCCCATAACGGTTTTCCATTTCGAAAGGAGAGAAGTGACCTCGATATACCGCTCCATGACGGTGCCGATGACGCGACCTATCTGGATGCCCTCAAGGGGGCACTGGTTCGGGCGCTCAAACTGGCTGGGGCCGACCTCGCCATCTACCTTTCCGGTGCAGACCCGTATTTGAATGATCGATTCGGACGCCTCTCCTTGACGAAAGAAGGCCTCGCGAATCGTGACAGACTCGTTCTCCATCACTGCCACGGCGCGAGCCTCCCTGTTGCCATTACCATGGGTGGCGGTTATGCCCGACAGATTCAGGACACGGTCGATATCCACTTTGAGACCGTAAAAATAGCGGCCGAAATGGAGAAACAAAAGCCGCAGCCTGACAGAAAAGAGACCGGACCGAAAAGGGAGGATCTTATCCGATGATGGTTGAAGAGACATTTCGTGTGAAGGCGCCCATCCAGAAGGTCTGGCAATTCATGCTCGATCCAGAAAAGATCGGCTTATGCATACCTGGATGCGACAAAATTGAAATCGTCGACGAGAATACTTACGAAAGTGCCATCTCGATCAAATTGGCCATCATCTCGATCGTGGTAAAATCTAAGACGACGATCACAGAAATGGACCCACCTCGTCACCTGAGGTCTATTACGGAAGGAACCGCTGATATCGGAGGGGGGACCTTTCGCCTCGATACGGTGATCGACCTCAAAGAGATTTCCCAGGGTGAGGTGGACGTATCTTATTCAGCCGACACACAACTTGGGGAGGGACTCATCGGCTTCGGAGAAAAGATTATGAGTACCATGGCAAAGGGAATGGCAGAACAGTTTGCGAAGAATATCCGGGAAAAACTCGAAAAAGAAAGGGGCTGATCGAATGAAAGGTAGAAGTCTGAGAATATTAGCAGCGGGCCTTGTGCTCGCCATCATAGGTATGTCAATTGTAACAGCCATGGCTACGGAAGCCTCGAGGATGTCCAAGGAGGATCTCAAGGCGATGCTTGGAGATCCTGACCTGGTCATCGTGGATGTTCACCTCGGCCGTGACTGGGAGGAGAGCACCAGAAAAATCGAAGGGGCGATCCGGGAAAACCCGAAAGAAATCGAATCTTGGGCCGATAAGTATTCCCAAGACAAGACAATCGTGCTCTATTGAGCTTGAGCCAATGAGGCGACCAGTGCCAGTTTGGCGCTGAAATTCATGGACAATGGATATACCAAGGTTTACGCCCTCAAAGGGGGGTGGAACGAATGGGTAGAGGCCGGATACCCCACGGAACCCAAATGATCGGCCGTCGGGCCTTCTTCTCCCATGGCCTCAAAATTTGAGATGAATCTATCACGTTCACTTATCGGTCTGGCCGTGTGGATAGCGCTCTGCTTCGGCGCAGCGTTTCTGGGGTCTCTCTTTACGACGCCATCTATTCCGACGTGGTATGCCGGTTTGATCAAACCCTCCTGGACCCCGCCCGACTGGGTATTTGGGCCGGTATGGTCCGCTCTCTATGTCATGATGGCAGTAGCGGCATGGTTAGTGTGGCAACGGGGTGGTTTGGCCGCCGCCCGCCTACCCCTAATGCTATTCGTGATACAGTTGGCACTCAACACTACATGGTCGATTCTGTTCTTTGGACTGCGGCTTCCAGGATTGGCTTTTGCTGACATCGTGATCCTATGGTTTGCCATCCTCCTCACATCGATTGCTTTTCGCCAGTTAAGCCGTGCGGCTGGCTACCTGTTACTCCCCTACCTTTTTTGGGTATCCTTTGCGGCAGCCCTGAACTTCGCCATTTGGAGAATGAACACAGGGAGCATTGCCTGAAACGAACCCCCTTCGCCCTTCCAGGCACCCGCCTAATCCTGATCAGTTCCAGTCTCTCTTTCCCCTTGATTTGGAACATCTGTTTAGGACAAGATTAAAATAAATCTAATGCGGGGAGGTGAAAAAAATGGCACAAGCACAAACATTGAGAGACCTGATGCGGATACGTGCCCATAATCGAGAGTTCCTCGATTCTATCAACAGCAACCTGGGGACCGCCCTTGGGTTCAAGAAACCCACCGGCCAGCCCCTCAGCAAGGAGCCAGCAATTATTGTGTTTGTTCCGCAAAAGATCAATCCAAAATGGATTCCCGGATCACAGCTCATACCCAAGAAGCTGGAAGGACCTGATGGGCTCGAATGTGCACTCGATGTGGTGGAGGGAGGCAAAGCCGAGACAGAAAAAGACGTGCCACCGGCCGTTGACGAACTGGCGGAACGCTTGCGTGGATGGGACGATCAGGTTTGGGTCGGGTCTCAGGTTGCTCATTGGGTGAATCAGGATCAGGGTTCCTACAGTATGGGGACGCTGGGCGCTTTTGCCAGAAAACGCAGCGATGAGGCCTTCGGTTTTCTGACCAACCAGCATGTCGGCATCGAACCGGGCAAAAAAATTTTTCACCCCGTCCCCTGGGGGACACAGATCGGCACGACCGAGACCGTAATCGAGTATGTTACGGATGAGGACTGGTACGGGCCGCTGGTCGATGAGCCAAACACATTCGTCCGTGTGGACTGCGCTTTTGTTGGCCTGGCTCCTGATTTCGACGTGCAAGATACCAACCCACATATGATGGGGGTGGGGCAACTCGGCCCACCGAAAAATATCTCTCTCGATGACATGTCGATCATTGGTCAGAAAGTCTTACGAGTTGGACGCACGACGGGACTACGTCGTGGAACCATTATGGGTTTCGGTTATGAATTCATTGACGGGAGAGATGCGACCGCATACACGGATTTGCTCATCGTTGGCGATAAGGATATCCCTTTTTCGACTCATGGCGACAGCGGGAGCTTGATCGTAACAGACGATGAACAATTGAACCCGATCGGTCTTCTATGGGGCGGGTGGCAGGAGAAACTCCGCACGGGTCATGCCCAGGAGAATTGGACCTATGGAATAGCCCTGTCTCGAGTTCTGGACGCACTCGAGATCGATCTGGTCTCGACCAATTAGCACATACCCATAAAGATAACAAGATACGTCCTGGAGGAGGGCCAATTCTCATGAGCAAGCTCTGTGCCCTAGTCATTGGCCACAAGAAAAGGTCGCCGGGAGCCAAAAATGAGACGGCAAATCTCACCGAATTCGATTTCAATGAAGACCTGGCCCGCAGCATTGAGAGGGAAGTTCAGAATACCGAAATCCAGAGAATATATCGGCGGACCTATCGGGAGCTACCGGACGACATAAATGCTCTTCAGCCCGACTTTATCGTCAGTCTCCACTGCAATGCCTTCAACAAGGAAGTCTCAGGGACCGAGGTACTTTATTACCACAAGTCTGAAAGAGCCAGGAAAATGGCGGAAACTCTTCTCAACCACCTTGTCGATCACCTGGGAGTGACCAACAGAGGGCTAAAACCAAAAACAGCTGAAGACCGGGGCGGGTATCTCCTGCGTTACACCAAGGCTCCCTGCATCATCGCAGAACCTTTTTTCATCGACAATGATAATGATCTAGCCAGGGCTCAAGAAGGAATGGATGGCTTGGTCGGAGCCTATGTAAAAGCTATCGAGGAGATCTCCCAGGAGGCCGCCTAGTTATAGGTGTCATAGAATCGAGGTGCGTCCTTCTTTGCCCGGGCTGTTATACGGAGCAGAAATACGGGCCAGAGAGTATATCCATACTCAGATAAAGAGCATCGGATTTTTTTCTTGACAAAGGGCTACCGCTTTGGTATTCACATCTCTGTTCAGGTGTTAAATCAGCCAGAGGAAAATGATGAACCGCTATAGATTCTATTGGTGGTGGAGAGAAAAAGTAGGGATTTGCCGACTTATGGCGAGATGATAATTGGATGGATGAATGAATAATCGGGGCCGTGGGCAAATCCCTTGCTCACGGCCTTTCGTTTCCTAAAGAGAAAGCCGTGGGCGATGAAATGAGCTCGCGGCTTTTTCGTTTTCGACAACATAACCACGAGGAGGACAGAAATGATCAAGGAAGCCATTGGCAAAGTCGTCTCGAAGCGAAATCTGACGGAAGAAGAAATGACGAAGGTAATGGAGGAGATTACAACAAGGAAAGCATCTCATGCGGAAATCTGCTCATTCGTGACAGCCTTGAGAATGAAAGGCGAGACACCTGGAGAAATAACAGCTGCAGCAAGGGTAATCCGAGAGAAAGCGTCAGCCATAACCGCTGGAGATGATGTCGTGTCATTAGATCGTGAGGAGATCACGATCGAAAGGGAGACCATTCTCAGCACGACCACCCCAACCAAGGGAACAAGCATCTTCAACGTCTCGACAGCGACTGCCCTAGTCGCGGCTGGAGGTGGCCTCAAAGTCGTCAAATATGGAAGGAAGTCAGCCTCTCCCCTTTGTGGTTCGGCCAATGTGGTTGAAACATTGGGGATCAATCTGGACATGACAACGACCCAGTTGGAAAGATGCGTCCAAGAAATCGGAATCTGCTTCCTCTATGACTCTTTAGTTCATAAGGGCCTGGGACACGTCATAAAAATACGTCGGGATCTCGGTCTCCGGACGATATTCAACCTCCTGGATCCCGTCATTAACCCAGCAAGAGCAAGGGGCCAGGTGTTAGGCGTCTACGAATCAGGATTAACGGAAACGATGGCCGCCGTGCTCACGGATCTGGGAATCAGAAGAGGTCTTGTTGTGCATGGTGAGGGTACTCTCGACGAGATTAGCATTATCGGACAGACTAAGATCACTGAGTTTAGGGATGGCAGATTCAAAAGCTACTTCATCACACCCGAGGACTTCGGGATGAAGAGGGAAAAGCTTGTTGAGATCAGAGGTGGAACGAAAGAGGAGAATGCTGAAATCATCCGAGAGATCCTTAATGGGTCTTGCGGGGCCAAGCGTGGTATCACTGTTTTGAACGCGGCTGCTACCTTTTTTATTGCAGGAAAAGCCAAGGATTTCCACGAAGGGATCGAATTAGCTAATCATTCAATTGATTCAGGCCAAGCTCTGAACAAACTGAACCGCCTAATTGAGTTCACGAACATGGATCAGAGATATTTGAGGAACGTATATCAAACCGAGATGGAACGTGATTTCTCGAGTGGTTCCCGGTGAACTTAACCGGCGATTAACCATAAATCTCTAGGATTCGGCCGCCCTTCATCTTCTGAGGGAAAACACTATTTGACCGTTTTTTTCAAAAGTGTTTGAAATTGGGTATTGACATTCTTTTTTTGTTGTAGTAGACAGGTTTTCACTCTAGTCAATGGGGACCACGATGAAGATGTTCGGAAAAGGTTTCTACTTCTATTTTTACTTTTTCTTCCGACGTGGTCTGTCCATTCGGCTGGACATTTAGGTAACTTAAAAAACCTGAAAGCCGTGGGCAGACCGATGATGCCCACGGCTTTTTTGTTTGAGAGCCGTGGGAGATGTATCCCGCGGTTTTTCTTTTGGAGGGAACGGCAATGCTAGTAGTCATGGAAGAAAAGGCGAGCTCCAAACAGATTGAAGAGGTGATGCAGAGAATCCGCGCCCTCGAGTATGAGTGTCATCGCATTGAGGGTGAAAAAGGGATCGTCATCGGCGCCACAGGGAACGGACGCGGTTGGCACCGCCTCCAGGTATTGGAGTGTCTCCCGGGTGTCGAACGTGTGGTACCCATATCGACCCCGTACAAGTTGGCCAGCCGAGAGACAAAGGGAGTGACAACCGATTTCCTGGTCAATGACATCGAGATAGGAAATGGACATGTGGTTGTCATGGCGGGACCCTGCGCGGTTGAAAATGAGGCGCAATTGATGGAAACAGCTAGAGTGGTCAGAGAGGCAGGCGGTTCGATATTGCGGGGAGGCGCTTTCAAACCGAGGACCTCTCCCTACAGCTTTCAGGGGCTCGGCGAAGAAGGATTGAGGCTCTTGGCCCAGGCTCGGGAGGCGTTTGGACTTTCGGTGATAACCGAGGTTGTCAGTCCCCAAAATGTTGAATTAGTGGCGACCTATGCTGACATCCTTCAGATCGGTGCACGGAATGCTCAGAACTTCTCACTCCTGAAGGAAGTGGGCCAGATTGCAAAACCTGTCCTGTTGAAGAGGGGCATGATGACGAGCATCGAGGAATTTCTTATGTCGGCCGAATATGTGCTGTCTGAAGGTAATAGCAAGGTGATGCTCTGTGAACGGGGCATTCGAACTTTTGAGACGTCTACGCGGAATACCCTGGATATCAGCGCCATTCCTGTTCTCAAAGAAAAGACCCATCTCCCAGTTATCGTCGATCCGAGCCACGCTGCTGGAGACTGGAAGTATGTCCCTCCTCTCTCCATGGCCGCGGTAGCAGCTGGTGTGGATGGACTCCTGATCGAGGTGCATCCATGGCCTGAAAAAGCGCTTTCTGACGGGAGCCAATCACTGAAGCCAGAGCGATTCCAGAAGCTCATGACGGATATCCGCCATCTCGGTCAAGTTCTGGGAAGGAATGCCTGAACCGATGGAAAAAATGGATCTGGTTTTGAAAAAAGAGACCGTCCTGTCCGAAGTTTTCGTAGGCTTGGGAATCATCGACTTCCTGGTCGACGATCTGAGGCAGAGACCTTTGGGCAATCGGCTCGGAATACTGACAGACAAAACGGTGGAAGAACTGTTCGGACATCGTCTGCATCGACAATTAACCCGTGCTGGTATCAGGACAGACATGATCACCATCGAGCCAGGTGAAGAATCCAAACGATGGGAAACAGTTCGGAGTATTTTTGAGGAGATGGTTGAGAAAGGATTCGACAGGAAATCGGGCCTTATCGCTCTGGGCGGAGGCGTCGTCGGTGACATGTGTGGGTTTGTCGCCTCACTTTATATGCGGTCAATTCCCTACGTCCAGGTGCCGACTACACTTCTCGCCCAGGTGGACAGCAGCCTTGGGGGAAAAAATGGAATTGACCTCCCCCATGGGAAGAATCTCCTTGGAACTATCTACCAACCATCCCGCATCTATGTTGACCCATCGCTCCTCGGAAGCCTCCCTGATGATGAATTCCGTAACGGGCTGGCCGAGGTCGTTAAGTCAGCCATTGTTAGAGGGCGGGATTTGTTCAGGATTCTCGAAGACCACCAGCGCGCCATTTCTCAGCGGGAACCGAAAAAGCTAGAAGAGGTCGTCAGAAAGTGTTGCCAGATCAAGATTCGAGTGGTGGCGGCAGATGAAAAAGACACGGGTTTCCGACGGATTCTCAATTTCGGCCATACGGTAGGCCACGCCATCGAAACCTACACGGCCTATCGTGTTCCTCACGGTATGGCCGTATCCATGGGGATGGCTGCGGAAACCGTTCTCTCGGCCAGGACCGGATTGTTACGCAATGGGGATAACAAAAGGATCTTCGAGCTTTTGGAGCAGTATAAACTTCCGACTCGAATACCGGTCAACTACGATACGGAGAAGATAATCGAGCTGATGAATTGGGACAAAAAAACCGAAGATAGCCGCATCACCATGGTCTTTCTCTCGACTATCGGAAAAGCCCTCGTCAGAGGTTCTGTTCCGCACAACGAGATTCGCGACGCCTTAACTGAGGTCCAGTCATGATCGCCATACCGATCGTGGGCGCCACGCCGTCTGAGGCACTCCAGACCATGGAAAAAGCTGAAGCGATGGCCGACTGTATCGAAATCCGATTGGATTTGATTCCCCGGGACGTATGGCTTTCGCTGCTAAAGAGGAAGAAGCGGCCTTCCATCGTCACCCTGCGACCGGTGAGGCAAGGGGGGGCTTTTGAGGGAGAGGAGATTTCGCGTATTCGGTTGCTGGAGGAGGCATTAGGCTACGATCCCGATTTCATCGATGTGGAGTGGGACACGCCCCCCCATTTGTTTGGATCTCTCATGAAAAAGAAAGGAGACAAAACAGGCTTTATCGTTTCCTATCATAACCACTCAGAGACCCCCGATAATCTCGACTCGATCGTGAAAGAGGTCCTTTCACGGGGAGGGGACATTACCAAGATCGCAACCACGGCAAATGATTTTGATGACAACATACGGATACTCAGGCTCACCAAAAGACTGAGAGCTAAGACAATCGCCCTCTGTATGGGGTCCTTTGGAATACCGAGCCGAATCCTCACACTGCGGGAGGGTGGATACCTGACCTTTGGGGCCGTAGAGGACGGAAAAGGGTCGGCACCAGGACAAATTTCTGCAAGAGAATTAAGAGAAATCTACCGCGCCGATCAGATTCGCCCCAAAACCCGCGTGTTTGGTTTGGTCGGAAATCCTATCTCCCATTCCCTGTCACCAGTGATGCATAATGCGGCCTTTCAGGCAGTAGGTTATGACGCTGTCTACCTGCCCTTTCAAGTCAACCATTTCGGAAATCTGATGGCCCACCTTGCCGCAATAGGGGTCGTGGGATTCAGCGTGACGATTCCATACAAGGAACGGATTATCTCCTCGCTGGACGGGGTTGATGCAGAATCTGACCGAATGGGAGCAGTCAACACAGTCTATCGCCGAGATGGGAGTTGGTTCGGCACGAATACCGACGTACATGGAGCCTGGAAGGCCTTGGAGGAAACTGGGACCGACCATAAAGGGAAACGGTGGACCATTCTTGGGAGTGGCGGCGTGGCAAGGGCCATAGCCTGTTGTGCAGAGATGCATGGGACGCCGAAATCTTTGACCGTTATTGGGCGAAAACGGGAAAAACTGGAGCGTTTCCTAGACGATTTGCGGAGAAACATCTCCTGTCCTCTTACCGGAACAATCTTTGCGGAGGCCGATTTGGGGAAAATATTGGGAGAGACCGATATCATTGTCAATGCAACCCCGGTCGGGATGGCACCGCATGTCGGTGAGAGCCTCATTCACCGTCATTTGCTGCGGCCGACGCACCTGGTTTTCGATACTGTCTACAACCCCATTCAAACCCAGCTTCTAAAGGACGCCAGAAAGCAGGGATGTCGCATCGCCTCAGGATTTCAGATGTTCCTCCATCAGGGGGTGGCTCAATTTGAACGGTGGACCGGAAGGCCCGCCCCATTTACCCTCATGGAGGAGGAGGCCCGAGGGAGGCTGACGCAGTGAAAAAACGGAGTGTTCGACCTCTTTCCATTCTTGAGACTGAGGTGACCGTCCCCGGATCAAAGAGCTATACCGCCCGGGCGCTTGTCATCGGCGCCTTGGCCTCTGGCGAGACGCTGTTGCGGAACCCTCTTAGGGCAGAGGATACCCGGTATATGGTCCAAGGTCTTCGGGCACTCGGCGTGACGCTTCGGGAATCATCCAAAGGGCTTCTGATCCAAGGCACGAGAGGAAAGGTTCACCCACCGCCGGGACCGGTCTTTCTCGGCGGAGCTGGAACGGCAGTTCGTTTTTTGACAACGGTTGCCGCTCTTTGCGGGAAACCAGTCGTGATTGACGGAAACAAGCGGATGCGCCAGCGTCCTATTCAGGATCTTCTCGACGCCCTGGAACCCCTTGGGATCTTCGCACGTCCGTTGAACGGAACCGGATGTCCGCCAATTGCCATTGAGGGGAGCCGGTTCGAGGGCGGTAAAACGACTCTTCGGGGGGGAACGAGCAGCCAATTTCTCTCTTCTATTCTTCTGGCGGGCCCCTATGCACACAAGGGGGTTCAGGTGGAACTGACACAAGACCAGGTATCCCGGTCCTATGTCGACGTGACCATTGAAATTATGAGAGACTTTGGCGCCCAGGTCACCCATCAGGGATACCGGGTATTCCGGGTGCCGCCTGGCGCCTATGTCGGACGGGAATATGCTATCGAGGGGGATCTTTCCAGCGCCTCCTATTTCTTTGCAACCGCTGCCATAACAAGAGGCCGAATCCGGGTAAAGGGAATCAACCCCTCCACCAAGCAAGGGGATGGAAGGTTACTAGATGTCCTGGAGGCAATGGGCTGTCGGGTCCGCCGAGAAGCCGCTTTTATAGAAGTCTGTGGCCGGCCCCTCCGTGCTCTCGACGTCGACATGAAAACGATGCCCGACTCTGTCCAGACCCTTGCTGTTGTTGCGGCCTTTGCAGAGGGGTCAACCCGTATTTCGGGAATTCGACATCTCCGTCACAAGGAAACAGACCGGCTCGCTGCCTTGAAACAAGAGCTGGAAAAATTGGGCATTCAGACAACTGGGGGCGATGATTTCCTAGAGGTTCGAGGCGGCGATCCCCAGGGGGCAGAGATCGAAACCTACGGCGACCACCGGATGGCCATGGCTTTTGCGGTTGCTGGACTGCGCGTGCCGAATATGGTTATTCGGGACCCTGATTGCGTGAACAAATCGTTCCCGGCGTTCTGGGATTTGTTGGAGGGATTGGCGTGAATCTCGTCCTGATTGGTTTCATGGGTGTGGGAAAGTCGTGTGTGGGCAAAGAGTTGGCCAGAAGGTTGGGATGGACCTTCGTCGATACTGACTCTCTCATAGAAAGAGCCTATTCTAAGCCGGTGTCGACGATTTTTGCGAGATACGGAGAGGCTTCGTTTCGGGAGACAGAGAAGCGTGTCGTGAGAGACGTGGCCAGGCGGCGTCGATGCGTCATTGCTACCGGCGGTGGGGTAATTCTCGACCGAGAAAATATCGACCGGCTGAGAAAACAAGGAGTCCTGATTCATCTGACCCTATCGCCTGAAACCATCTTCAATCGAATCGGACACCAGAAACAAAGGCCCCTTCTCGAGACCGAGAATCCAAGACAGACATTAGCGCACCTGTTCCGAGCCAGGGAGCGGCTGTACGCTATGCATGCCGACGTCACGATTAATCGAGACGGCTGTGGCGTAAAGGAGACTGTGAAGAGGATCCTGGCCACGGTGAATTCCAATGAAAGACAAACAGAAGTGATGGCCTAGGCATATCGATAGATGGGGAAGAAGAATGGGAGACAGTCTCGGCAAGCGATTCAGGATTCTCACCTTTGGGGAGAGCCATGGCAAGGCTATTGGTGTTGTTGTTGATGGCGTCAAACCAGGTTTAGATTTTGACCTTAAGTCCGTCCAGCGGGAACTCGATCGCAGAAGGCCTGGACAGAGCAAACTTGTCAGCCCTCGACCGGAAAAGGACCGGGTGGAGGTTCTCTCCGGCGTTTTCCAAGGGAAGACTCTCGGAACGCCCATCTGCCTGCTCATTCCGAACAAGGAATCAGATTCGAAGGCCTATGACGATCTTAGAGACGTGTTCCGCCCAGGACATGCAGGCTATGGGGTCCTGAAAAAATACGGGATCAGGGACCATCGGGGAGGTGGACGCCTGTCCGGGAGAGAAACAGCGGCCCGTGTGGCAGCGGGTGCCATAGCGAAGAAGGAACTGGCAAAGGACGGAATTCGGGTTATTGCCTACACCAGTGAAATAGATGGGATCACAGCCCAGACCATCGATTTAGAGGAAATCGAGAAGAACCCTCTCCGGTGTCCAGACAGGAATGCTGCCAAAAAGATGGAGGAGCGTGTTATTTTCTACAAATCTCAGGGAGACTCGATCGGTGGTATCGTTGAGGTCTTAGCTCGCCACGTCCCTCCCGGCCTTGGCGAGCCAATATTCAACAAACTCGATGCGGAAATCGCTCGAGCGCTCATGTCGATCGGCGGCGTCAAGGCTGTAGAGATCGGAGATGGATTTCAGGTCGCTCGTCTCCAAGGATCCGCAAACAACGACCAGATGGACCGGCACGGCTTCAAGACAAACCACGCAGGGGGTATCCTCGGAGGCATCTCAACGGGCCAGGAGATTCGGATAAGAATCGCCGTTAAGCCAACTCCGTCAATCGAAAAGGAACAAGAAACGATCGATATCTTTGGCGGGGAAAGGCGTCTTTCCATACGAGGAAGACACGACCCGTGCATTTGTCCTCGCATCGTCCCGGCCGCCGAAGCCATGGTAGCCCTTGTCCTGTATGATGCCCTTCTCTGTCAGAAAGATCTGGAAGAAAGGGCAGGCACACTGGAAGAGATTCGCGCAGAGATCGACAGCGTGGATCGCCAAATGATCCAGCTTCTGGCAAGGAGAAACGAAATTTCCGCAAAGATCGGACGGTATAAGAGAGAAAAAGGGCTCAAGATTCGTGATCCTGATCGAGAACGAACACTACTGAAAGAGCGAATGACGTGGGCCACCGAGGTTGGGATAAACAGAGAACTTGTACAGGATCTTTTTCACCGAATCATGAAAACTTCTAGAGGGATTCAGAGGCGATGAGACGGACCATGGGAATTGTGGGATTCGGCCGGTTCGGTCGCCTGGCGGCGGTCCATCTGAAGGACCACTTTGACCTGATGGTATACGATAGGGAGGATCTCAGAGAGGTGGCTGGGGGGCTCGGCGTTCGGTCAGGATCCCTAAAGGATGTGGCCGGACGATCTGTTGTTGTTCTCTGCGTTCCCATCTCCGAACTGGAAACGGTCCTGAAAGAAATGGTCCCCCACCTGGTCGGGGGATCCCTTGTCGTAGATACGTGCTCGGTCAAGGAATATCCCGTCGCTCTCATGAGGACTATTCTGCCTGACAATGTGGACGTTCTCGGGACCCATCCTCTCTTTGGGCCGGACAGCGCTGCTCTTGGGCTTCAGGGGAAAAAGATTGTGCTCTGTCCAATTCGCATCCGAAACCTCAGAAGGGTCAAACTTTTTTTAAGGCGATTGAAGCTTCACGTGCTAGTCAGTTCGGCGGAGGCCCATGACCGGCAAATGGCATCTACCCAGGCCATCGTCCAGGTACTGGGAAGAGCTTTTTTGGACATAGGACTGTCTGAGGAGGTTATGGCGACCCCTGGATACGACCGGATGATCAGAATTTTAGAAGTGGTGCAGAACGACACGTGGGAACTATTCCACAATCTCCAAAACTTTAACCGATTTGCTGCCCGGATGAGAGAGGAACTCATCGAGTCTCTGAGGAGGATTGATCAGCAGCTTGATGAGATGGCCCCCCGCTATCTTCGCGAGTATCTGGAGGAAACAAGAAATGAAAGTCGCATTTCAAGGAGAGCGCGGCGCATACAGTGAAATGGCCTGCTATGATTTTTTCGGCTCTGAGGTCGCCGCGGTTGGTCTTCCCACTCTAAAGCATGTCTTTCAAGCTGTAAGCGATGGGTCTGCCGAAATGGGGATCGTCCCGATCGAGAACACTTATGCTGGCACGGTGACGACAACCTACGATCTCTTGCTCACCCATAATCTCTTCATCGTAGGAGAGACTTACCAACGGATCGTTCACTGCCTCCTCGCTAACCCCGGGAGTACTCTTGAAGGAATCAGCCACGTCTACTCCCATCCCCAGGCGCTGGAACAGTGTGAGAGCTTTCTGACGGAACTGGGTGCAGAACCTTTGCCTGTCAGGGACACGGCTGGGGCTGCACGCTTAGTAAAGGAGAGGGGTGATCCTGAGGAGGCGGCTATCGCCCACGAGCAATGCGCCTCAATTTACGGACTCGAGCTCCTGAAAAAATCAATCGAAGCCAACGCTGACAATGCGACACGTTTCTTGGTCATCTCGAGCAAACATCTGAAGGTCACCAAGGATGTCAAGACCTCTCTCGTCTTTGGCACAAAGCACATCCCGGCAGCTCTATATAAATGTCTCGGTGGATTTGCGACGAACGGGGTCAATCTCACCAAGATTGAGTCAAGGCTCCACAAGGCCGAACCGTCTCAGTTCTTGTTCTATCTCGACCTACAAGGACACCCTGAGGATACAAACGTTAAGGAGGCCCTGGACGAGCTCCATTTCTTTGCAGCGTTCGTGAAGCTGCTGGGTTCGTACCCAAAGGAGATAAAAACCATGTAGCTCAGAGACGAACGATACTCATGCAGTCCCTTTTCCAAAAGAAGACCCATTTAATGTACCGCCCGCAATCGCAGAGATAGATGTCCACACCCTACCTACCCACACAGCGTCCTCACAAACGTAAGAGGCCCGACTTATGGTCGGGCCACCTTGCAATGGGTCCCTTCGTGGACTCATATCGAGCTTTTCTGCTCAAGTCATCCGAGCGGTCGGTCTCCTCGGCAGATAGGAATCGCTTTCGATGTCTTTGGCCATGTCACAGGTCGGCTTTGTCATACGAACCTCACACCGTAATGGTCGTCCAGGTATTGGATGTTTCCCCGAGCATTCTCGTACTTGACTTTTCCATAGGTGTAGAAATCAAAATCGATTGTTGAGATATTGTGCTGAATCAGACTCCAGAGAAACCAGTATATATCCGGAAACGGTTTGAAGAGATCGGTCATATAGATATGATGATCAAGATCTTTCTCTCCCCAATACACCCTGAGAATCCCGGTTTCAGTTTCTCTGGGAACAAGGATTTCCTGAAACATATCGCCTATATCGTAATATGGCGTGCTCATGCCGGCATACTCCCAGTCAATCAGGTACATCGGTTCCCCATACTTCTCTTTGTCCTCGACGAGAATGAAATTATCTGCCAAGAGGTCATTATGACAGGCAACGTATTGATCGGGAGCGATTTTGGCGTGGTCATCGATTCCCTCAAGTATCTCAATGGTCTGTTCGATCTTGAACTCTGGATAATCTGGGTTTATACCCGAAAGAATCTGATACATCCGTTTCACCTCACCCAGAGGATTGAAATGATACGGCAGTGTGACCCCACTTTGGTGGATGATTTTAATGGGCCGAACGATTTTCTCCCAGAGTTCCTCTCTGAGGAAGTCTTCGTTCTTCAGGACGTACCCAGGAATAAACTCGACGACTGTCACTCTTCTGTCAGGGAGGTATTTGAAAAGCTTCGGAGTGACACCGGTAGATTCCATTCGTCTGATATTCTCCATTTCGACTTCCCGGTCGATGAACAACTCCGTTTTCCGGCCATACAGCCTGACAACAAGGTCATGCCCGTCTGAAGACTGGACGCGATAGAGTTTGTTCGTGATCCCTCCTTTGAGTTCATCAACCGTGAGTTTTAAACCACCGAGCTCGGGCATAAGCTCAAGAATGTTTCCGTCGTTGAGTTCCACAACCATTTCTACTCCCCCATCGCCTGCTCTGTGCACCCAGCCAGGACCGCAAAACCCAACTCGGAATCCCTTTCAGCTGAGCTTCCCCGATTGATTGTCCGGTCACGGGTTCAAAGGTTCAGGGTTTGATGTTGCCTTTGTCTTGTTGACCTTGCCCATAAGCCAGCACGGCTGTGATGATACCACGAATGACAGCGCGAGTGCATTCAGCATGATCATACGCATCAGTGACTTCATCTCCCGAAATATATTCCGGGTAACCATAGGGCTATCTGGGGAAAGATCATGACAATGGCTAACCCAACAGCCATAACCAGCACAAAGGGTATGATCGAGCGATAGATGTCTGCCAGCGTTACCTCTTTAGGAGCCATCGCCTTCATAAGAAAAAGGTTATAGCCAAAGGGTGGCGTCATGTAAGCCATCTGGCAGGTTATCGTATAGAGAACACCATACCAGATCGGGTCGTAACCCAGCTTGATGACTAAGGGGACATAGAGAGGAGCAACAATGATGAGCATGGCCGTATCGTCCAGAAACATGCCCATCAGGATGTACGAAAGCTGCATCATGACCAGTATCCCAAACGGACTGAGTCCCCACCTTTCGAGAAATAGAGACTCTATCGCATGCACCGCGCCAAGACCGTCAAAGACGGCACTAAAGGTAAGCGCCGCTAGAATAACCCACATAAACATGCAACTCACGCTCAGCGTATTCCGGAGTGTGTCGTCCATTACCCGCCGGTTTACCCGGCCTTTGATAACCGCAACCAGGGTAGTTGCGGCCGCACCTGCTGCCGAGCACTCGACGAGGCTGGTCACCCCCATCAAGAAAAGCCCCGTCATGGAAAAAATAATGACGAGAGGAATTATGCCTGCCCTGAGCAGCCGAAACTTTTCCGCCCAGCCAATCTGCCGCCGCTCTTCCAGGGGCAACACTGGCCCCAGGTGTGGCTGAAATTTGCATCGAATAGCGATGTATAGGACGAATAAGCCTGCCAACAGGAAGCCAGGGAAAACACCGGCCATCCAGAGATGACCGACCGGCTGTCTGGCAATCATTCCATAGAGAACAAGAACGACGCTGGGTGGGACCATGATGCCGAGGGAACTGCCAGCCTGGATGACTCCGGTTACCATGACCTTGTTATACTTTCGCTTAAGCATTTCTGGTAAAGCGAGACTGGCTCCTATCGCCATGCCAGCTACACTTAACCCGTTCATCGCCGCTATGGCGACCATTAGGCCAATCGTTCCGATGGCTAAACCACCATGGACTGGACCCATCCAGACATGGAACATGCGGTAGAGGTCGTCCGCTATGCCTGACTCGGAAAACATATACCCCATATAGATGAATAACGGCAGGGTGAGGAGCGGATACCAATTCAGCAGAACAAAGCTTGCGTGGAACGGCATCCCCTCAGCACCTTCCCCCCACAGGAGTAGCGCGAAAACAGTGGCGACACCGCCGATCGCACCGAAGACACGTTGCCCGGTGAGAAGCATGGCCATCATCGAGGCGAATATCAGGAGTGCAATCAGCTCATAACTCATGTTATCGGCTTCCCTCTAGCCAGTGCAACGTCCTTAAAAAATGTAGCTATAACCTGGAGCAGCATCAGCACGATTCCTATTGTCATAACAATCTTGATGGGAGCCAAAGGCGGTCCCCACGGGGTATAATTTACCTGCCCGTATTTTACAGCGTATTTAATACTGGAAATGCCGCCGCCGAGGAGAAACACCATGTAGAAGACCAGGAGGATACCGGTAAAAGCGTCGGCCACAGCCTGTCTCCTCGCCGACCAACGGCTATAGAGGAGATCCATTCTCACATGCCCGTCGAGAATCATGGAGTAGCCACCGCCAAGCAAGTAATACGCGGCCATAAAGAACTGCGCCATCTCCACGACCCATATGTGGGGCTCATTAAATATAGTTCTCGATATAGACTCAAACAGCAGAATGCCCATCATC
>CAYGBK010000086.1:0-25598 GCA_964348095.1 uncultured Thermodesulfobacteriota bacterium
CCCTGTTCTCGATGGACGCAAGGTGATCCGTATCGAAGAAAAACCGAAGGAGCCAAAGTCCAAATACGCCGTAACCGGAATCTACATGTATGACGGTACCGTCTTTGATCTTATCAAAACGCTCAAAGCATCTGATCGTGGCGAGCTAGAAATTACGGACGTGAATAACGCCTATATCGAGCGGGGAAACCTGACGTGGGACGTTCTGGATGGGTGGTGGACCGATGCCGGGACCTTTGACTCTCTCCTGTCAGCAAGTCGGCTGGTGGCCGAAACAGGAGCGAATAAGATAGACGGATAGAAGATAGGGGATGTGGGATGTAAGACAAGTGTCCTGCGATGTGACAACGGTAAGTATGACCTTTGTGGAATCGACTATCCCAGATCTCAGATCGCAAATCCCATATCACTTGAGTTTTCACCTCAGATGCTTCGAGGGGGAGAAAGAAACTGCCAAGCATATTGTCTCCCCTCCGGATTCCTGAGGCTCTCTGGAGGGAACAAATGATTCATGGCGTGAAGACCAAAACCCTGCGGGTCATCCCGGACGAGAGGGGTCGACTCATGGAGATTCTCAGGATGGATGACTCTCTCTTCCAGAAGTTCGGCCAGGTCTATATGACAACGACATACCCAGGGGTCGTAAAGGCATGGCATTACCACAAAAAACAGAGTGACAACATTGCTGTGGTGCGGGGAATGGCCAAACTCGCCCTGTACGACTCGAGAGAGGGTTCCCCGACCCGTGGGGAGGTTAATGAATTCTTCTTGGGAGAGCACAACCCCATTCTGGTCCAGATCCCTCACGAGGTTTATCATGGATGGAAGTGCATCGGTGAGGTCGAGGCGGTTATTATTAATATCCCGACTGAGGTATATGACTACAAGAAGCCCGATGAATACCGGGTGGATCCCCATGACAATAATATCCCCTACGACTGGAGTCGGAAAGATGGGTAATCGAGTGACGAATGCCGAGGCTCAAAGTTCCGATGAATGCCAAATAGCGATCGGTAGATAGAGATCGTTGTCTGCCATGTTCTCACAGGAGGGAAGGAGTTCACTTTTCTTCCTTTGACTGTCTTCCAGAGTTTTGACATTGAATATTTGACATTGTCCACTTCGAATGAGGCTGGCAATCTCCCTTGAGGGAAGTATACTGATGTTGCTGGGCCGAAGTAGGGAGGGTTAACCTGATGAAGATTCTCGTAACAGGTGGGTGTGGCTTTATCGGGAGTAATTTCATCTGCCACATGCTCTCGGAATACCCCACCTATGACCTGATCAACCTGGATAAGCTGACCTACGCTGGGAATCTGGAGAATCTCAAGGGTGTGGAAAAGCAACCACTGTACAGATTCATTCGAGGTGACATTTGTGACCGTTCACTTGTGGAGGAGATCCTTTCATCGACGGTTGACTGTATTGTCAACTTTGCCGCCGAATCACATGTTGACCGATCGATACAGGATTCAGCTGCTTTCATAAAGACCAACATAACGGGAACTCACATCCTTCTTGAGGCGGCCCGAGACGGTAAAGTGGGGCGATTCGTTCAGATCTCGACTGATGAGGTCTATGGATCCCTGGGTCCTAAGGGGTTGTTCACTGAGGAGAGCCCCGTCTCTCCAAATAGCCCGTATGCAGCCAGCAAAGCCGCGGCAGATTTTTTGTTGCGAGCCTCTTATCGCACGTATAAGTTTCCCGCAATCATCACACGGTGTTCCAACAACTACGGCCCCTTTCAGTTCCCGGAGAAGTTGATTCCCTTGATGATAACAAATGCCATGGAAGGGAAGGAGCTTCCCGTCTACGGTGATGGGCTCAATATACGAGATTGGATTCATGTGAAAGATCACTGCCGGGCAATCGACAGGGTAATTCACACGGGACGGGAGGGACACGTCTACAACATCGGTGGGAACAATGAAAGGACCAACATCGACATTGTGAAGGGTATTCTCAAGATAATGGGCCAGCCCGAAGACACGATTTGTTTTGTTGAGGATCGGCTGGGGCACGATCGTCGTTATGCCATTGATTCTTCGAAGATTCGGCGAGAACTGAAATGGCGAGATCAGATCCCTTTCGAGGAGGGTTTGGCCAAAACGGTCAGCTGGTATATGAAAAACACCACGTGGTGGAAGAAGATCAAGACCGGTGAATATCTCAAATACTACGAGGCCACCTACGGCCGTCGGGCTAAAGTCTGAGCGATGGAAAGGGTCTTAGTTCTGGGAGCAAAAGGAATGGTCGGCACTGAGCTCATGGCTGTTCCGTCGTCGCACTTCGAGGTGATCGGCCTCGGTCGGGAGGAACTGGATATTACCGCTGAGCCAGAGATCCTACGGACCACCAAGAAGATCAGGCCTGGCGTTGTGATTCATGCGGCGGCCTACACCGATGTGGACGGCTGTGAGACCAACCCGGACCGGGCATTTCACGTCAATGGTGAGGGGACACGCCATGTGGCTCGTGCGTGCCGCGAGATAGGGGCAAAATTGGTCTATATCAGCACAGACTATGTTTTTGACGGAGAAGGTTCGCGGCCCTATCGGGAGCAGGATCCGGTAAATCCCCTGAGTGTTTATGGAAAATCCAAACTCGAGGGGGAGAGACACGTTCAGCGTCTTCTCGAGGAGTTCACTATCGTGCGAACCGAGTGGTTGTTCGGAAAAGGCGGGAAAAACTTTGTGACGACCGTGCTCAGTCAGGCAAGAGAGAAAACTCCGCTACACATCGTCCAGGACCATATCGGTTCGCCCACCTATGCAGTCGATCTGAGTACGGCCATTTTTCGACTCGTGGCAAAAGGCTGCCGTGGGATCTTTCATATCACGAACAGCGCATCATGCTCGTGGTACAGTTTTGCCAGGGAAATAATCAGGTTGGCAGAGATACCTGATGTGGAGATCACTCCCGTCGATTGGGCTTTTCTAAAACGGCCAGCTCTGAGACCCCGTTACTCGGTCCTTGACTGTGAGAGGCTGAGGGTGGAAACAGGCCTCATGATGAGGTCCTGGAAGGAAGCCCTAAAAGAGTTCATGGAGAAAGGGGAACGTTCGTGAATATTTGCGTCATCGGTGCAGGTTACGTTGGTTTGGTTACCGGAACGTGCCTGGCCGAGTTCGGCATGAATATCACTTGTATCGATAATGACACAAAAAAGATCCAGGGTCTCGAGGAGGGCCGGATACCTCTCTTTGAGCCAGGCCTGGAGGATTTGATCAAAAGGAATGTGGCGCAGGGAAGACTGCGATTCTCGACAGACATCAAGGAGGGTGTCACGAACAGTCTTGTTATCTTTGTCACCGTGGGCACGCCTCCCAACGAGGATGGTTCGTCTGACCTTCGTCATGTGGAAGGGGTAGCAAAGGAGATTGCTCAATGTATAGATGGGTATAAGGTGATTGTCTTGAAAAGCACAGTCCCCATTGGCACGAGCAGGCGGGTAAAAGACATCATCCAGACCCATCAGAAGAAACCCGTCCATTTCGACGTCGTATGCAACCCAGAGTACCAGAGAGAAGGGTCTGCTGTTGAAGATTTCATGAGGCCGGACCGTGTCACTCTCGGAGCGGAGAGCGAACAGGCAGTAGCGATCATCAAAGACATTTACAGTCCTCTCTATCTCAACGAGACCCCATTTGTGATCACCAATTTCGAAACCGCAGAAATGATCAAGTACGCCTCCAATGCCTTTCTGGCCACAAAAATCACCTTCATTAATGAGATCGCCAATCTCTGTGAACGGGTTGGTGCGGATGTTCATCACGTGGCAAGGGCGATGGGCCTCGACGGACGGATCGGTCGGAAGTTTCTCCACCCCGGGCCAGGATTCGGGGGCTCCTGTTTTCCCAAAGATACTCGAGCATTGGTCGCAATTGCAGAAAAGAGCGGCGAGACCATGCGAGTGGTTCAGGCTGTTATCGAGACCAATGATCGTCAAAAGTTGCGGATGGTTGACAAGATCCGGGAAACAGTTGGAGATCTCAATGGAAAAACCATCGGCATCCTGGGACTTTCGTTCAAGCCCAATACAGACGACATAAGAGAATCCCCTTCGATCCTTATTATTGAGGAAATGCAGGGAATGGGAGCCAACGTCAAGGCCTATGATCCGATCGCTATGGACACAGCGAAAGTTGTGCTCAAGGACATAGAATTCTGTTCAGATCCATACGAAACAGCCCTCGGGTGCGATGCCCTCGTTCTAGTGACCGAATGGAATGAATTCAGACGGCTCGATCTTCCTCGAGTCAAAGAGAGAATGAAGCAACCGATCTTCATCGATCTCCGAAACGTCTATGAACCCTCCCAGATGAAAGATTTGGGATTCAAGTACTGCGGAGTGGGGAGATAATGACGGATTGGGTGTTTATTGCCGATGCCCATCTTCAAGAGTGGAATCTCGAACAGCAGAAACGGGTTGTTCGATTTCTCGAGAGGGAAAAGAAGAATCTGGACGTCTTGGTCATTCTGGGGGATCTGTTTGAATTCTGGTATGGTTTCGAACCCTTTGCCTATGAAGGTTACAGAACCGTACTAGACAAGCTGGAAGAATTGGTGAAAGCAGGTATTCACATCCGATACATGGAGGGAAACCACGATTTCGTTCTCGGAAGCTACTTTGAGGATACGCTTAAGGCGGAGATCGAGTCAGATGAAGCGGCTCTTGACCTAGACGGAAGGAGAGTCTACATCGCCCATGGGGATCTGGTTAATAGAAGAGACACGTTCTATAAGATTTTTCGCCGTGCCATAAGGAACAGTATAACCTATTGGGCCATCCGACGGGCCGGCCCGCGGGTCACTAAAAAGGTTGCCAGCGTTCTCAGCTCTGCCAGTTTAGGAAAACGGAGCAAGAAAGATGAAGAAAGGATTGAGAGCGTTTTTCAGGAATTTGCCCTAGAAAAATTCAGACAGGGTTTTGATGTGGTTATCCTAGCGCATAATCATCTCCCCCAGAGTTGTTCATTTGAGATAGACGGAAGAGAAACCCAGTACTTCAATGTGGGCGACTGGATCGATCACTTTTCCTTTCTTAGATACCGGCCTGGTGAGGGATTCAGGGTGGAGTATTTTCAGAATTAGACGTCCCCTTTCCAGATATTCAAGGCCCTTGGCAGGCTCTTCTGATCTCCCCCCATAGAGCGTCTCTTCCCTCCCCTGTTGCGGCTGAGAAGGTGATCAGATTCCCTTGAAATTCGCTCAGCGACCTCACCACTCTGTCTACCTGACTCTTCTTTTTAGATTTGGGCACCTTGTCGATTTTTGTGAGTACGGCCACCGATGGAATGCGGTACTGGCGGAGCCAATCCACCAATTGAAGGTCCTGGTCGGTCGGCATGTGCCTTGCATCGACGAGAAGTACCACAAGCCTGAGTTCCCCTCGGTTCTTAAGATAAGATTCTACCATCGGCCCCCATCCCCGCCGCACTTTTTCAGGGACCTTAGCAAAACCATAGCCAGGGAGATCGACCAGCGAGAAAGCCGAGTTTACGATAAAGAAGTTAAGGAGCTGGGTTTTGCCGGGAGACGAGCTCGTTTTTGCCAGAGCTTTCCGATGGACAAGACAGTTTATTAACGATGACTTTCCCACATTCGAGCGGCCAGCAAAGGCGACCTCAGGAAGGCCGTGACGTGGATAGCCATCAGGAGTCACGGCGCTCTTAACAAAAACGGCATCTTTCACCTTCATAGCTCAGCCATTCCACTGCGGTAAGATTCTGGATCCCGACCGAGAATACCTGTCATTAGGAGTGAAAACGTATCATATAGCAGATCCCGTGTCTATCGAACGCGTGTGGCCATCCACTGCAATTCAGACACGGATACAACGAGATTCAGCAACCCTGCTGCCAATTGTTGCAAACGGAAATCAACAGAATTGGAGATTAGTCAAAGGTGTAAAGTACATCTTGTACGAATCAAGCTGCATTAGTAACATCAGCTGCAAACATTCGTTAGCCATGATTCAATGAAAACAATACCTACAAAGATTAGATCAATTTCATTCCGAATAAAAAACGAAGCAAAATCATACGCCTTATTAGAATCTCATAAATCACCATTATCATGGCGAGCGAACTGATAGATATAATCAAAAATTTGCTTCCAATATTTCCGCTCCACTGAATTACGTAGTAACCGATTATGTAAATTACCGTGTGGTGTACTATGTAAAATGGGAGAACTGCTTCGTTGGCATAGGTAAGGAGTTTACTGCTGAAATTCAGAAATCGGCGGCCAAGACCCAACAATCCAATGATCCAGCACCAGCCAACTAATCCCCTCAATGCTTGAACGGCTACCCACAAGGATTGATTTAGGGGTAATAACGCACCGTCGTTTAGCAAGTCATGTCTGGTCAATCCAGGGATCTTTAAGATAAAGCCAAAATGCGAGTCCAATAACAGCGCTGTTAGAATTATGGCCACGGCGAGGTAGATCGGACTACACTTTCTTATGGTCCCCCCAATTTTTGCATTTGAGAAAATGAGATATCCATAGCTGAAGAACAATAGATAGGATATTGGATCCCAGCCTCCGATAACTCTCACGCCTCCCAGTCCAATAATCTCGAAAGTTGCTACGACTGCAGAAATTGGCAGGAAGAGAAAAAACATTGCCCAAGGCTTTTCAAAATGGATTGATAATCTTGAAAGAAAGCTGGCTCGCCGTTCTTTAGATCGAACAAACAACGGAAGAAGTATCAGTGAGTAGATAAAGAGGAATTCCAGATACCAGAGATGGGTTCCCTGCCCCAAAGGTACAAAATTGCCACCAAATCCATAGATGCCATCGAAATATTGCGGGAACCACTGGAAAAAGCCGCTGGCAGCCTCGCCACTGGATAACCGTTCAATGTAAACATAGAGCGGATTGATTATAAACGTACCAATAAAAATCAGGGGAATTAGAAGGCGCAGGAATCTCGATTTGATAAATTTCCCTGGTTTATCAGGACCTTTAGACAAAAAGACCGCAGCCCCTGATAGGACGAAAAACAGCGGCATGATCCAAAGAAGACTGAAATCTCTAAAAGCCGACAAAATAGGGCTTCGAACCGTGTTAAAAACAACTGTTGTGTGGTAATCGAAAATCTTACTGCAATGAAGAAAAATTACGACTAATATGGCGAAGACCCGTAACCAGTCAAGATGATATAAACGATCTGTTCCATTTGCTTTACTGTTCTCGATAAAAGTAAATGGTTGATTTTGCATAAATAAATTCTCCCTCTTTTACTAGGGATCAATGCAGTTCGATAACAGAATCCGAATGAAAATAATTATCGCCGCTAGAGTGATGGTTATAATAAAGGATCAGCTCAGCTTCCACTGTGCCCAATTTCTCGCTTCAGGTCAACAGGCGGTTCAAAATCCATGTTAGTAAATCAAAAAACTAAATCAACCTTATTCTTTTGCCTTTCATAGGAATCGTGCCAAGCTGTTGAATTCTAAATGAAATAAGCATTTTCTCAGACTTTCAACTGGGGTGAAATTTCAAACGCAAGTAGAGAGAACAAAGGGCTAAATGGACGCCTAGAGTCTATCCCGAAACTCATCAGTGCAGACGGTTTCCTATTGACACGGGCCATATTTTCACCTTTAATAGCAAGGTAGACGATTGGACAGAGGGAAGCATGGTTGCCTGACAAGGGCCGGTCTGGGACGGGCCGTGAGTGCGTAGAGGATAGATCTCTCGATCTTTTGGAGTCTATGAATAATTCGATGGCTAAGGATCTATAAATGACTCATGAGTGCGCCTGGTGCGGCAAAAAAGTCGAGTGGGGAAAAAAGAAGATTCCTCCGGGATGGAGATCATTAAAGTACGACGCGAATAAGTACACGGAGGAATTTGATAAGGCTGTTGTCTGTTCTCGGGAATGTGAGGTGAGGTTAGCCCGAAAGTACGGCGCCGGGGGTCTTCTATGATCGGAGGGAACACGGACATCACGACTCTCCTCGCGTACCGGGACTCCGGTCGCCTTATTCTGACTTCTGACCCCTGTCTTCTGAGTTCTTAGCGATCACGAATCAAACAATTGTCGGTAATGGACAAAGGGAGTTGAACCCCTAAAGCCTATCCTGTAGAATATTATCGGTCAGAGCAGGCAGGGTGGTCGCTGCTCCCATAATCTGGGAGGAGAGGAAAGTCCGAACTCCGCAGAGCAGGGTGGTTGCTAACGGCAACAGTCCCCATGTGGGGGATATGGAAAGTGCCACAGAAAGGAAACCGCCCCGCGAGGGGTAAGGGTGAAAGGGTGAGGTAAGGGCTCACCAGTGTCCCGGAAGACCGGGACAGCTTGGCAAACCCCACCCGGAGCAAGACCGAACAGGGATGGCTGCGTTTTTCGCAGCGCTGGTTGCTCGCCAGATTTCCCGGGTCAGGTCGCTTGAGCTGTTCAGTGATGAACAGCCTAGATGAATGGCCACCGTCCTTCATGGAGGAATCCATGGAGGAGACAGAATTCGGCTTACATGCCTGTTCTGACCTTTCTTTCTTACCACCCCACCACGTTTTGCTTCTCTTTACCCCTTCCAAAGATGTGACATTTGTATCCCAGTGGGACGTTTTTATCACACTTTGCGGGATTGCAATTGCCTCACGAGCTGTTCGGAGATTCGGGAGATCCAGTCATAATTAATTGGAATTATTAAGGAAATAAAATATGGTATCAGAAATCCGAGTTGGCATTCAAATTGCCTAATAGCTATTTTTGCACTCGTGAAATTTATCCTCAAACTCAAGGACATGTGTTCATGATCTATCAAAGAACGTTGGCTTCTGCGACCCGTTGTTCCGGAACTGGACTTCATTCAGGAAGAGAAGTGTCCCTTTCCTTGAAACCTGCTAATGAAGATACTGGAATCGTTTTCACAAGAACAGACCTTTCCGAGGCAGTCCCTATCAGCGTGGGAATGAAAACAATATCTGACTCAACCTTTGCCACATCCCTTGAGAATAGGGGGGTGTCCATTTCTACCGTAGAGCATTTGCTGGCAGCTATTTCAGGACTCGGCGTCGACAACTCGATTGTCGAGGTCGACGCCCCTGAAGTCCCCATTATGGATGGAAGCGCGGCCCCATTCGTCTCTCTTATCAAAGAGGCGGGCATCGTAGAGCAGGAAAGGCCCAGGCAGTATCTCGTCATCCGGAAAGTGATCAAGATCGTCGAAGGAGAGAGATGGATCGAGGTTCGACCCTCAAAGAGCCTGAAGATTTCTTACACTGTTGATTTCGACCACCCGATGATATCCGAGCAGTCTTACGAGGTATCCTTTTCAGGAAGAGCCTTTCAGGAAGAGATCAGCCCGGCAAGAACCTTTGGATTTCTGAGTGATGTTGCGAAACTCAGATCAAACGGATATGCGCTGGGTGGATCACTTGAAAATGCTGTTGTGGTGGATGACTCCGGGGTTCTCAATGAGGGAGGCCTTCGATTTCCAGATGAATTCGTTCGCCATAAGATCCTGGACCTCATTGGAGATCTCTCTCTACTGGGACATCCTGTGATCGGCCATGTGATCGCCCACAAATCGGGGCATGCATTAAACCACAGGCTGTTAAGAGAATTGCTCTCCAGGCCAGAGTGTTGGCAGATAACCTCATTCTCCGACGTAAGTACCCGTGAGGCCCGACAGCTTTCGGTCCGTCCCCCTGAATCCCGCCAAAGAGCCTCTGTCTAAAACCGTCGGAATATTCTGACAAAACAGGAATCTGGGGCCACAGGTCTTGCCATTTTAGTGCAAATTCCCTAATATTGCATGTACGGTCTCTTCACTGCAGTGTTACCACAGGTACGGTGGGAAATGTCTCATGAAGAGGGCATTGGCATGGCTCGTAATGTCTTCTCTGGCCACAGGTTTTGTGGTTCTGCCAGCATCGGCAAAAGAGAAGACCCGGATCAGAGATCTCACCCTGATAATTGATGAGGGAAGTGTCGAGGTCAGCTTTTTAGTCGAGAACTCTTTTTCACCGAAGATTGAGAAAACCATCCAAAATGGTGTTCCTGCAACGTTCACTGCCTTTGTAGAGCTCCACCAGACCAGAAGATTCTGGAAGGACAAGGAGCTTGCCTCCCTTATGTTCACCCGGAGGATTCACTACGACAACATCAAGAAAGTCTACGAGGTGTTTCTGCAAGAGACCGGTCCTCCGGCCGTATTCGAGGACTTTCCAGAGGCAAAGGCGGCATTGGTCCGGGTGGAGAAAGTGAAAGTAATCCCATGGAGGCGGTTGGGAAACGAAGCCAATTATTACGTCAGTGTAAGGGCTGAGCTAGAGCCCGCACGACACTCCTTCCGCTTGGGAAACCTACTCTTTTTTGCGTCTTCAGGGAAGACTAAGAGTGATTGGCTTATCCAGAGATTCAGGGTCGGATCTTTTGTCTTGCCGCGAAGAGGAGGAGGGCCAGATGAGTGAAACTCATCAGAGAAAAAGAGAGGATAGCCATGAGAGCCGCAAGAGGAGGAACGAGCTTCTCATCATTGGTATCACCGCGTTGATTCTCGCCGTTTTGTTTATCTTCGAGTGGCACCTGCCAGAGGTGAAGGGAAAGCTCTCAACGGGCAGGAACATCTTCTATCTGAGCTTGATCAATCTGAATGTCATCCTCCTGTTGCTCATGCTTTTTCTTATCATTCGGAATCTTGTCAAGCTCGTCTTCGAGCGGAAACGTCGGATCTTGGGTTCGAAGCTAAGGACCAAGCTCGTTACCGCCTTTTTGGGACTTTCTCTCGTCACCGCCTTTGTCTTGTTCTTCGTGGCGGTGGGTCTAATAACGAACGCAGTCGAAAAGTGGTTCAGTATCCAGGTTGAGAAGTCTCTGGAGGGATCCCTTGAGGTAGCTCAGACGTATTATCGAGACCTTGCCAAGAACGGGATGACTTACGCCGTTGCTTTGTCGGACAGGGTTTCCCAGCAGGGTCTAATGGATCCGTCGAAAAAAGATGCCCTCGTCAGGTTGCTGGAGAGCAAGCGTTCAGAATACGAGTTGGGCGTCATAGAGGTCTTCTCCTCTGAAATGGAGCTGGTGGCTCGTGTCACGGATAAGGAGATACCAGCAATTCCAATTCCAGCTGTTCCCGCGGAATTCATGAATGAGCCTCTCGCAGGGAAGGAGATGTCCAAGACACAACCCCTCGAGAGGGGAGAACTCATTAGAGCCCTCGCACCTGTTCGGGATAAGAAAGATCAAAAAGTTATTCTCGGTGCCCTCAGTGCGAGCTACTATCTTCCCGAGAACCTGATGGCGAAAATGGGGAAAATATCGCAGGCCTACGTCGACTACACCCAAACCAAGATGTACAAGAAGACGATTAAATTGAATTACCTCATGTATATGCTTATGGTGACCCTGCTGATTATTTTCTTGGCCACTTGGGTCGGTTTCTATTTGGCCAAGGAGATTACTGTGCCTATCCAAGAGCTGGCAGAAGCAACAGAAAAGGTGGCTCAGGGAGAACTCGATTTTCATCTCAGCACGGAAAGCCGTGACGAAATCGGGACTCTGGTACAGTCATTTAATCGAATGACCGATGATCTCAAGCGCAGCAAGAAAGAGGTTGAACGGAAGGCAATCGACCTGGAAAAGACCAATGTGGAACTCTTCCAGAGAAAGAAATACATGGAGATTGTCCTTCAAAAAATTGCAACAGGAGTAATCTCGTTGGATAAGGACGGTCGGATCACGACCATGAACAAATCGGCAGAGAAGATACTAGGAGTTGACAGTGAGCGGATTCTTGGACAGCATTATCGTGACGTCCTAGAGCCTGAATACCACCCCATGGCAAAGGAACTGAATAAGGAGGTAAGAAACTCTCGGGATGATACTATCGAAAAACAGATCAATATCGATGTAAGGAATCGAACCCTGACTCTCCTTGCACACTTGACCCCTCTCCGTGACGAAGAAGGGAAGAATATGGGAACGGTGGCTGTCTTCGACGACCTCACTCAACTCATCAAGGCTCAACGAATGGCCGCATGGAGAGAAGTGGCTCGCCGAATCGCTCATGAGATAAAGAATCCTCTCACACCCATTCAATTGTCTGCAGAGCGTCTCAGGAGGCGGTATCGAGACCGCCTTCAGGACGGTGTTGGTGTTTTTGATGAGTGCACAAGAACAATCATCCGGGAGGCCGATGGACTGAAGAACATGGTCAATGAGTTTTCCAATTTCGCCCGAATGCCAACGGCGAATCCCGTGCCAAGTGATCTCAATGAAATCATCAGAGAGGCTCTGGTCTTATACGAGGAAGCGCACAAGAACATCCAGTTTGGATTCGATTGTGACGAAACAGTCCCCGTACTCGACCTCGATCGAGACCAGATGAGACGGGTGATGATCAATCTGTTTGAAAACGCGGTCGCCGCTATCGACGATGGTGGGGAGATTGAGGTGAAGACCGAATACAATCAAGAATTAAGGATGGTCAATATCCTGGTGAGCGACAGCGGTCACGGGATTACCGACGAAGCGAAGGCAAGGCTGTTTGAACCTTATTTCTCAACGAGAAAGTCCGGAACGGGCCTTGGTCTTGCGATCGTAAACACGATTATCGCTGACCACGATGGCTACATTCGGGTCAAAGGCAACAAGCCCAAGGGCACACAATTCGTCATCGAACTTCCAGCAAAAGGGTGAGAACGCCAGGGGATGAAATGGCTGTAACCGTTCTGATTGTGGACGATGAGGAGAGCATCCGCAAATCTCTCAGCGGCGTTCTGATGGATGAGGGCTTTTCGGTTCTCAAAGCCGAAGACGGTGCTAAGGCCCTTCAGATCATAAAGCAGGAAGTCCCGGAGGTGGTGCTTCTCGATATTTGGATGCCTGGGATCGATGGTATCGAGACTCTGAAACAGATCAAGGCGGGATACTCCGAGATTCAGGTCGTCATGATTTCTGGACACGGAAATATTGAAACGGCCGTCAGGGCGACCAAACTTGGGGCTTTCGATTTCATCGAAAAGCCCCTTTCTTTGGATAAGGTGATATTGGCGATCAACCATGCCCTCGATTTCCGCCGACTGTCTGAAGAAAATATAATGCTCCGAAGGGAGATTGATGAACAATTCGAAATACTTGGGAATTCCCCGGCGATCGAAAAGGTGAGAGAGCGAATCGCTAAGGTCGCTCCCACGGATAGTTGGGTTTTGATTACAGGGGAGAATGGTGTCGGCAAAGAATTGGTCGCCCGGTCGATTCACCGTGAGAGCCGCCGGCGGGCAAAGACTTTCATAGGGGTCAATTGTGCAGCCATCCCGGAGGAATTGATCGAGAGCGAACTTTTTGGGCATGAGAAAGGGGCCTTCACCGGAGCGACCTCGCGCAAGAAAGGCAAGTTTGACCTGGCTGATAAAGGGACCCTTTTTCTCGACGAAATAGCCGACATGAGCTTGAGGACGCAATCAAAAATCTTACGGATCCTGCAAGAGCAAAAATTTGAGCGGGTTGGGGGCGAGCAGACGATCGATATTGATGTAAGAGTCATAGCAGCATCGAACAGAAAACTGGAGGAAGAGATTCAGCGGGGTAAGTTTAGAGAGGATCTGTATTATCGGCTTAATGTGATTCCTATCCATGTCCCGCCACTAAGAGAACGAAAAGAGGACATCCCTCTATTCACTGAACACTTCTTGCAGGAGTTTTCCGCTCGAAGCGGCAAAGCGCAGAAAACAATGTCTCCTGAAGCTCTCAAGCTGTTAATGGAGAACAGCTGGCCAGGGAACGTTCGAGAGCTCAAGAACCTCATCGAACGGCTTGTGATCATGACCGCTGGAGACACTATCGAGGCCAGCGACCTGTCCGATTCCATCAGAAAAGAGGAGCCGAGAGACGGATCTATCGTTTCCGGTGAAGATGTCTGTCGCGATGGTGAGACGCTGAAGGAGGCATCTTCACGGTTCGAAAAGGAGTTCATTTCAAGGCGACTCGCGCAGAACGAGGGAAACATTGCCAAGACGGCCGAGCAAATCGGGATCGCTCGCAGGAATCTCCATCGAAAGATACGGCAACTCGGAATTCAAGTCGAGCGACGCGGAGAGGCCCGATGAGCGCGAAGGTCATCTGTAAGAACAAAAGAGCTCGCTTTGATTTTTCTATCGAAGAGACCTATGAAGCCGGAATCGTTCTGAAAGGTACAGAGGTCAAGTCCCTCAGGCAGGGCAAGGTCAATCTGAAAGACAGCTATGCACGAGTCTCAAATGGAGAAATCTTTTTGATGAGTGCCCACATAAGCCCCTATGCCCATGGAAACCAGTTCAATCACGATCCAGATCGTCCTCGCAAGCTTCTAATGCACAAACGAGAAATCAAGAGACTCTATGGAAAATCCAAGGAAAAAGGGTTCTCCCTGATCCCCATGAAGATGTATTTCAAGGACGGCAGGGTCAAGGTCGAAATTGGGCTCGGGAAGGGAAAGCGGGCTTATGATAAGAGAGAACTCCTCAAACAGAGAACTGTTGAGCGCGAGGCGGAGAGAAGCTATCATGGGACCAGAATCAAACTCTGAATAACGTCGGTTGTAAGCGCCCACTTGTAGCGATAGATACCACAGATAACAGTCAACAGACAGTGATCCTCAGAGACATCGCGTCACCCTCCCGCCTTGTCAAACCTGGTGACGAGACATTCCTGAAAGATTCGCTTTCTTAGTACCTGCCTTGTTTTCGAATTGAAAATCCGTAGAGGTTCAGGTTATATTCCGAAGAAAGTCGCTGACCCTTTGCCCAAAAAGACAAAGGGCCTTATCTATGGGACCGGAGGTGGTTAATCATGGAAAAGACCTCTCAGCTTATCGAATTCTACGGCACAGAATGCTCGCACTGCCATTCCATGGAGCCCCTTGTTGCAAGACTCCAGGATGAGGAGGGTGTGATCATTCAAAAGCTAGAGGTGTGGCACAACGACGAAAACGCAAAGCTCATGCGGGAGTGCGACAAGGGCTATTGTGGAGGGGTCCCCTTTTTCTACAATACGGAGACCGAAAAGTGGATCTGTGGTTCTGCGAGTTACGAGAAGCTGAAGGAATGGGCATTGGGGAAATAGAGTTAGTTTTCTGGGAGGCGAGAATTCGATGATAGAGGCATTTGATCCTCTCAAGGGGAAAATGTTGACGATTCTTCAGCCAGATGGCCGGTGCAATGAGAAACTCAAGCCGGATTTGAGTGACGACACAGTTCAAGCCCTCTATAGAAGGATGGTCTTCATCCGTATCGCCGATCAGAGGGCACTTGCTCTTCAGCGGCAGGGAAGGCTCGGGACGTATGCCCCTGTTCACGGGCAGGAGGCAGCGCAGGTCGGGAGTGCATATGCCCTCGGCGACGATGACTGGGTGTTTCCGTCCTTTCGAGAAATGGGTGTCTGCACGATGAGGGGGATGCCTCTCAAGGACGTCTATCTCTATTGGATGGGCAACGAGATGGGGCATCGGGTTCCCCAAAACGTTCACGTTTTCCCTATTTCCATCCCTGTGGGCAGTCATCCCCTCCATGCGGTCGGTGCAGCCTGGGCGGCCAAATTGCGGGGAGAAAAGATCTGTATGGTAGCCTATTTCGGTGACGGAGGAACGTCTGAAGGAGATTTTCATGAAGCCATGAACTTCGCCGGTGTCTTCAAGACACCGACGATTTTCTTCTGTCAGAACAATCAGTATGCGATCTCCGTGCCTCGAAAAATTCAGAGTGCATCGAAAACACTGGCTCAGAAGGCGATCGCTTATGGGTTCGGGGGAGTTCAGGTAGACGGGAATGACCTCTTTGCTGTTTACGGGGCTACCAGAGAGGCCCGGGATAGGGCCCTTTCAGGCGACGGGCCGACAATGATTGAGGCGGTCACGTTCCGGTTCGGTCCACATACCACAGCCGATGACCCAACAAAGTACCGGAGCGATGCGGAGGTGGAAGAGTGGAAGCCCCGAGACCCCCTGCTGAGGACGCAGCGGTACTTGAAGAAGAAAAAGCTCTGGACTGAAAAGTTAGAAAAGGAGATCAGGGGGGAAGCTGAGGCCGAAGTCGACCAGGCGGTGAGGGACGCAGAGGAATCTCCAGCACCAAAGGCTGGAGAGTTTTTTCAATACACATTCGCGGAACTCACACCGAACCTGAAAGAACAGATGGAGGATTTTCTCGCGTTCGTAAAAGAGAAAGGGAATTGACAGATGGCAAAGAGGAACATGGTCGAGGCCATCAATGCCGGTTTGATGGAAGAGATGGAGAAGGACCCCTCCGTCATGGTGCTGGGCGAGGATGTGGGAACGGAGGGGGGCGTTTTCCGGGTGACCGATGGACTCCAAGCGAAATTCGGAGCGGAACGGGTTGTGGATACCCCCCTTGCCGAATCTGGGATCGTGGGAGTCGCACTTGGTTTGGCTGTAAATGGGCTTAAGCCCGTGGCGGAGCTGCAATTCATGGGTTTTTTGCCTCCTGCACTCGATCAACTCATCAATCATATCTCTAGAATCCGAAATCGCTCCAGGGGAAGGTACACAAGCCCCTTGGTCATACGCATGCCTTACGGCGGTGGCATCCACGCACCAGAACACCATTCTGAGAGCATGGAGTCAATTTTAGTGCACATCCCTGGGATAAAGGTGGTTATCCCATCCACCCCCTATGATGCGAAAGGATTGATCGTCTCGGCCATCAGAGATCCCGACCCGGTTCTCTTTCTCGAACCCAAGCGCATCTATCGGGCCATCAAGGAGGAGATCCCAGATGGGAGCTATACGGTCCCGATTGGAGAGGCAAAAGTCCTCCGGGAAGGCGGTGACGTCACCGTCATCTGCTGGGGGGCAATGGTTCGGGAAGCACTGCGAGCGGCCGAGATCGCCAATGGAGAGGGCGTTATTGCGGAGGTCATCGATCTCAGAACCGTCTCACCTTTAGATGACACGACCTACCTGGAATCGGTTCGGAAAACTGGGAAGGTGGTTATTGTTCATGAGGCTCCGAAGACGTGTGGTCTCGGCGCGGAGATCATCGCCAGGATCAACGAAAAGGCTCTCCTCTCACTCGAAGCGCCTATCGAAAGGGTGGCAGGCTATGATACGGTTGTTCCTCTCATGAAGATGGAGCAGGACTATCTGCCCAATCCTGATCGGATCATAAGGGGAATCAGGAAAGTGATGGCGTTTTGAGGAGGTTCTCATGGCTTATGAATTCAAGCTTCCCGATCTTGGGGAGGGATTGACCGAAGGGGAAATCGTTAAATGGTTAGTCAAGGTTGGCGATCCGATCGAAGAAGGCCAACCCTTTGTTCAGGTGGAAACTGACAAGGCGGTCATCGAGATCCCTTCTCCCAAGAAAGGGGCTGTCCTTCAGATAAATGCGAAAGAGGGAGAGACCGTCCAAGTCGGACAGGTCATTCTCGTTATCGGGGAGGCTGGAGAGAAAATCGAGGCTGCGGCCGAGCCCAAGGCTGTTGAAAAGCCGAGATCGGTCGGCGTGGTCGGTGAACTGGAGGAGGCAGTCGAGGCGGGTGAAGAGAGGGTCCCTGAGAAACCACCTGAGGCTCCACCTGCAAAAGTTGAAGTGCTCGCCACGCCGGCAGTGAGAAAGCTGGCCAGGGAAATGAAGGTCGATCTGAGCAGCCTGAAGGGTTCCGGACCCCGGGGTCGGATCACCAAAGAGGACCTTCAAACGGCAGCCGAGCGGAAAGAGGCACCAGCCGTGGAAGTCAAGGCTGCACGGAAGTATGACATGTACGGTTTCATTGAGAGGGTTCCGCTCCGGGGGATGCGAAAGACCATTGCCCGGGCTATGGCGAAATCGAAGGCTACAGCGGCCCATGTAACAACTATTGATGAGGCAGATATCACCAGTCTCGTGAAACTCAGAGAAAAACAGAAGGAACGGGCTGCCAAAAAGGGCATTCATCTCACCTACATGCCGTTCATTGTTAAGTCGGTGGTCGCCGCCCTTGAGGAACACCCGTACTTGAACGCAACCCTTGAGGATGAGAATGAGGAGATCGTCCTGAAGAAATACTTCAACATCGGTGTGGCAGTCGATACAAAAGACGGCCTCATGGTTCCCGTCGTGAAGAATGCAAAGGAGAAGAGTATTCTGGCGCTGGCCGATGAGCTGGTAAAGCTCTCGGAGAAGGCTCGTGAGAGAGCGATCGACCTGGCCGATCTCAAGGGGGGGACCTTCACGATCACCAACTACGGTTCTGTTGGCGGCATTTACGGGTCTCCGATCATCAACTATCCAGAAGTCGCGATTCTCGGTGTGGGGAGGATACTGGAGAAACCCGTCGTGATAGACGGGAAGATAGAGATCCGCAAAGTGCTCCCTCTCTCCCTGTCATTCGATCATCGGGTCATCGATGGAGCCGAGGCAGCACGATTCATGAACACAGTTATCGACCATCTGGAAGATCCTGATCTCATTCTTCTGGAGAGCTAGGTTACGTTTCTTTACTGACGTTTAGACGAAAACCCAATTGCAGAAGAAACCGAAGAACATTCCCCTTGGTGAGGCCATCGAAATTGTTTGAGCCACCTGTGGGACCATATCGATTCGTTTTGATAGAATTAGGAGAATTTAGGGGCTGTTGCCCAAATCGCTGGGGAACAATCGGTTACGGCTTCCTTAGGGTATTTTGCCATAAAGCGGAAAAAGAAGCTCTGAGCGCGAATCAAGATTTTTTCGCCAAAAATATCCTACCACAGTGGACGTCTCCAGAATTTCTCACAGAGCACGCGGAGGCTCAGAGGGAACGTCCTCTGGATTGGAGAGAGGCCAATCCAGAGTAGATTACTTGGCCTAATTTTTCCCCTCAAAAAATCAGGCCAAAAGCCTGATCCATTTACCTTCTCACTCTGCGAACTGTGAGAGCTCGAGCGAGACCTCGTAGATTTCTGTGGGGGGGGGAAGCGGGCGAGAGAAACTGGTCCTGCTATGGAAGCCCCCTTTCCTCAGGCAAGAGTCGAAAATCGGTTAACCTATCCCTTCCTTTTCTTGACCAAAGTCAAAGCACCCCTCCTCACATCAGTTATAATATGAACTAGAGGGTAAGAATTCCCTGCTTGTAAGAGATTTGCATCGATCTGCCTTGCCCGAAGAAGAGAACTGGGCGGGGCGAGAAAGCGTCAGAGGAGAGAACCATGAAATGTCCGGGTCAGGATACCCGCCACTGGAAGCCGGGAGATATTTTTCAGATCGAGTGCCCACATTGTGGCCGAGCCGTCGAGTTTTTCAAGGACGAACCCACGCGGAGATGCAAGGGTTGCGGGCATAAGGTCGTCAATCCCCAGATGGATTTTGGCTGTGCTGCACACTGCAGGTATGCCGAACAGTGCCTGGGAGAACTTCCGCCCGAACTCCTAGCCGAAAAAGACGATCTTTTAAAGGACCGCGTTGCCATTGAGATGAAACGGTATTTCAGAGATGATTTCAAAAGGATTGGTCATGCCACGAGAGTCGCCAGTTACGCTGAAGAGATTGAGAAAGAAGAAAAAGGGGACCCGGCAGTTGTCTTGTCGGCCGCCTATCTGCATAACATTGGCATAAAGGAGGCTGAGGCAAAACACCAGAGCACTGAGCCAGAGTATCAATACAAATACGGCCCTTCGATGGCCAGAGAGATCCTGGCAAGGCTAGATGCCAAGGAGGATTTGATCGAGGAAGTATGCGACATAATTGGCCACCATCATCGCCCGAGACCCGATGAGACAATCAACTTTAAGATCGTCTATGATGCCGACCTAATTGTGAACCTGGAGGAGACAAAAGAAGCCACAGCAATGGCGCCAGAGGATCTAGCCACACACATTGAGAAATCCTTCCTGACTAAGAGGGGCCGAGAAATAGCAAGGCGTGTGCTCTTGAATCCCCCCGAGGAAAAGGAGGTCTCCCCGGCCACGTGAAGAGAAAAGCGGCATCATGAAGATATTCGAAAAACTGTTGACATGATAGACAACGATAAATTATGATCTCAATAAAACAGGAAAAAGGAGGTGATGAGAATGACGGAGGTCAAAATGCCCCATCCGGGACACGAGGAACATTTGTGTCTACTGCAAAATACTGGCTTTATAAGCACCAATATGGAAGATTACAAAAACCTTGTCAGAGACCCTAGTTACGTCTGTAAGAACTGTGGCCGAACCGCATCAAATGAGAAGAATCTCTGCGCGCCAGAGAGACTTTAATACGTGTCCGGCCAGATGTTTTGTATATGAAAGAAACGCCCCTTTTTGAAGGGGCGTTTCTTTTTTGTATCTCCATATGAGAAAAACACCACTCAGACACGCTATTCGCCGAATTGACGAACAGACCCTTTAGGTCGTGAAATCCTTATTTTTTCCCTTTTCATCACCCCAGAGTTATCCTATGATATGGTGAACGGTAAGATCGGGACAGGACGGTGATCGACAAAAAGGAAATCCTCAAGAAGTCTCCCTTGTTTTCAGGTCTAACGGATCAGGAAATCGGTCAGATCGAGGCGATTGGTATAACGAAAAAGTATGTAAAGGGAGAACTGATATTCTCAGAGGGCGAGAAGGCCACAGGTTTCTTTGTCAATCTTTCAGGCCAAGTCAAGGTTTATAAGCTCTCAGCTGATGGGAGAGAGCAGATTCTCCATATTATCTCACCGGCAGAGGCCTTTGCCGAGGCAGCGCTTTTTACCGGTTCGACGTATCCAGCATTTGCAGAATCTCTCAGTCAAACCCAGGTTTTCTATTTCCCGAAAGAAAGCTTTTTTGGTATTATCCGAAAAAACCCTCAGCTCAGCTTAAACATAATTGGTGGCCTCTCCTTGTGGCTAAGAAGATTTGTCGACCTGGTAGAGGAGTTGTCCTTGAAAGATGTCTCTGCCCGGGTGGCCACATACCTGCTCGATACCTCCGTTCGATCGGGTCGCGAACTTGAGGAGGGAATCGTCTTCGAATTAGATGTCAGCAAAATGCAGTTGGCATCCAGACTAGGAACGATCAGTGAAACGCTCTCCCGAGTGCTCAGAAGACTCAGGGAACAAGACATCATCCGAGTCGAGGGTAAGAAAATCATCATACTCAAGAGAGAAGCTCTCAAGGAAATCTCTTCGGGGATCGTCCGCTAGTCCCTCCGGAAAGGAGGTAGTTGCCCACCTCGAATGTGGTCGAGTTTTTCTCCCAAGATTCTCCCCAAATTCAGCGAAATTGCCGAGGACGACCGATGAGGATCGGAAGATTGTTGTTCAAGAAAACGCTTTGATTGACCTAGGTCAAAGCATTTATCAGGCACTCGGACTATAATAGAATTGTAAAAGATGGGAGGGATCAAAACATGGATCGGTATGCAAAGTTCTTTGTTCAAGCCAGCTTGATTTATCTGGCGATTGGCGTTGTGCTGGGTGTGATGATGGTCGCCCATGAGGACTGGGTTTTTCTTTTCGGCCGAGCTCACACCCACGTGAATCTGGTAGGATTTGTTACTTTCATGATATTCGGCGTCGGCTACCACATCCTTCCCAGGTTTACCGGGAGGCCTCTGCACAGCCCCAGGCTAGCGGATATCCACGTCTGGCTGGCTAACATTGGCCTTGTTGGAATGTCCATCTTTTGGATATTGGATGCCGGTCTCAGCGGCACCACCTTCCAGTTTTTGGCTGCACTCTCTTCGATCGTTCTGGCGATTTCTATGGCAATTTTCATTTATAACATGTGGAAGAGTTTAATCCCTATACTGCAGGAGGAATAAAACCCGATAGGGACTTCACGAAGGAGGTTTAGAACATGGCTGAAACGAAAAAATACACCAAGGATAGTATTATTGGCGACGTTCTGAAAGAGAATCCCGAAGCCCTCAAGATCATCGAGAAGTATTTTGGGCAGGGATGCTTTACCTGTCCAGGGATGAAAGTAGAGTCTATTTCTTTCGGAGCCATGATGCACAACATAGATCCGGAAACAATTGTCAAAGAGCTCAACGAACTGGGGAAATAAACTCCATGACAAATATGGATCTCCTCGAGGAAACCGTCCGGTTTATTCAGGAACGAATAGATGGCTCAAAGAACTCTATCGCTATTGAAGCGATCAGGGTGGGGATATTCTTCACAGGGGTGAAACTGAGAAGTGGCCATGCAGGGGTGGCCTTCACTCCTGCAGGTGAGATACCCGAAGCAGTCTGCTGTCCCAAGTCGGCGGCTCGGATGCCTGACGCGGGAAAACTGACCCAGAAAAGTATCGAAGAGATCCTTGCGTGCGCGGTTAGCCCTAATGTGCTCAAGAGTGCCATCGGTGTGGCCATGATCAATGCGCTGTCTCATCTTCTCTTTGAACAGGGGATAGAGCAGGACTATGAGGTCCATCACGGTCCGGATGGCCTGGATTTTCTCGATATCACACCAGATGACCATATCTGTCTGGTGGGAGCGTTCACGCCCTATATTCGGAGGTTCAAAGGTCAGGGAGATCGATTCGTCATTATGGAAAAGACACCAGACGCGTTGAAGCCGGATGAGATGAAATACTATCGGCCATCGGCGGAGGCCTCGAGGATCCTCCCAGATTCAGACGTGGTCATCATCACGGGCGCCGCAATTGTCAACCACACACTCGATGGCCTACTGAGGCAGACACGACAGGACGCCCGGGTGGCGGTCATTGGCCCGACATCGAGCATGGTGCCCGATGCCTACTTTAGAGGGGGTGTGGATCTCATGGCGGGCATTCGCGTAACCGATCCTGATTTGATGCTGCGGATATTGGAAGAGGGGGGGTCGGGTTATCACCTATTCAATAACTGTGCGGAGAGAGTAGCCTTTGTCAGAGGTAGGGGTTAGGGGTCACTGGAAAACACGCTGCCTCTTTACTTAACGAAAGCCCATGTCCCAAATCGGCGGAAAAGGAGGAAGACTTGGAAACTAAGAATATTAAGGAAATGATAGAGTTCTCAAAAGAGAATTTCGTGCCAAAACAGGTCCATGTCGGAGAGAAATCGGTCGTTATGCTCCTCTGCTTCGACGCAAAACAGGAGATGCCCCTTCACGAACATCCCGGAGCCGTAGAAATGGTAATCTACGCAGTCAAGGGGCAGGGGAAGCTCCTGATGGGTGACGAGGAGAAGGATTTCAATGAAGGGTCGGTTGCCTTTTGCAAGGGCGATGTTCCAATAAGTCCCAGAAATCCAGGCGATGGTCAGTTTGTTGTTATGGTCACCATGGTCCTGAAGAAGGAAAAATCCTGATTGAAGGATCCCTCTGAAGGAGGTCTTCGGTGGAAGAGAAGAAAAAGGAAAACACGTGCTTGAATTGTAAAACGACGAGCGAGCAGGCGGTTCTGCTTCAGTGCGAAAACAAAGGTAAACTCGAGTGGGTCTGCGTGAGGTGCTTACCTATTCTCATTCATGGAGCACACTAATAGGCTCTCGGGATTTAGCAATCAGGCATTAGCAAAAGCGGAAAAAAAGGCGAGTAGCTGAGCTTCCGAGGATTTCTCTAGTCATGTTTATCTCCAGGTTGAAAGCCAAAGCCTGACCGCTGAATGCTAATAGCTTGCCTATCCCAAATAGTGATAGAGGAGATCTAGCCTTCCCCTCTTGATGAGATAAGGGCCGGAGAATTTCATTACCTCCCGAATTCCTTCCTTGTACCTTCGGCTGTAGCACTGGGTTTGGCATTTTTTACACATCGGCTTGGGGTCATGCGGGCATCGGAAGCGTTTCCGGACGCCATAAGCCAGGAGTTCTGAGCAGGACTCGCATAACTCAACCCCACGATCGATTAGTGTAGCAGCCTCTTCAAAGGGGACCGTGAAGGGCTTTTTACCCTCTTTCCCGTGATTTTCCCGGCAGAAGAGTTGGACGAATCGAATAAGTACCTGGATATCCTTTTTTTCTTTCTTACTTAGCTTCAAATGTCAACTCTCTTAACACGAAATGTTTATTCCCGCCCCGCGTAAGCTTTCATATATTTTATTATATCAGCCTCAGGAATCGCATTGACTTGAGTCAAAAGATCGAATGTATTCTCTCCGGTCATGCAGGGAATGGAAATATTGATTTGACGAATACATCTGTTCTCATTATGATCCTACTGTTTGGATTTACGATATATCGAGGGAGAACGCCAATGTGCGTGGCTATTGATCTTATCCTTGACAAAATTCAGACGGACTCTGGATAGGTCGCGCGTGTGAAGAGCATCTTGAGGACGCTATGTGCCGGTGGCCCGTTGCTGTCCCGAAAGACGACTAACAACGGACAACTGACAATGGCCCAAGGGGGAAGAACGCAAAAGGAGTGGCCAATGAATCTCATAAAGAGGAAAAGCTGCGGAGAGGCAGAATGATTAGGGCCATAATCTTCGATTTTGGTCAGACCCTTGTTGATTCTTCCAATGGCTTTCGCCTGGCGGAAAAGGAAGCCGAAGGGCAGATTTTTTCGCACTTGAAGTTTCCCTCATGGAACGATTTCCTTGCCGACTATCGAAAGATCCGGAAAGACTTCCACACTCGCTCTGAGTTTTCCAGAGCGTCCCTATGGCGTGCCGTCTACGATCATTATGGCGTTTCTGTTGGTTTTGACCTGCTCGATGCTTGGGAAGATGCTTTGGGAGACCGTCCGAAGAGAGACCGCACCCTTTCCAGAGACAACCTATGTGCTAACAGAACTCTCTTAGAAATATCAACTGGCCGTCATCACGAACCCGCAGGGTCGGGGAGACTCGAAAGGTCATCGTCTCTGGGCCATGCCGCACTTAGAGAGGTTTTTTCAGGCCATCATCGTGGCTGGGGAGGGTAGAATGCCCCCAAAGCCTCATCCCAAGCCATTTACGAGATGTTCGGAGATACTCAATATCTCGCTTTCCCATGCCGTCTATGTGGGTGATGACTGGAAGATCGATATCTGCGGTGCGGGAGCGGCGGGGATTCAACCGATCTGGATTCAGCATGCTACGGTCAAACGATCCTGGCCAACTGTTGAAACGTCCGTCCCAATCATCACCTCTCTATCGCCCCTTCTCGATCTCGAGGCGATTCTTGGTTTATCCTAGATACTACAAACGACCATTCGACTCTTTCCCGTTCGGACCGGCCGGACTTTCGCCTTGGGCGTTCGCCGGATGGGACAGGGAAGACAGGAAATGGGTCGATCGTATCTGTGTCGATGACCGAGAATTGGCCTGACAAAAGCAATAAATAGAACTTATCATAATAATTAATATTATTAATTTGAATTATAAACTCAGTGAGTTTATGATCCTGCTAGGCCCACCGATGTAATAGAGGGGTTTTCAATTCCTTTCTGCGTTCGGTTCAGAGGATTTTCCGTTCTAGGGGTGCAAAGATTGGAAAACCGAAAGGAGGAGACTCGATGGAGAGAGGGACTGTGCTGAATAGGAAGAGTCAAATCTCTTACAAAACCGAAGAGAAAACGGTTTTGAGAGGCTATAACCTGAGCGATTTGGCAGAGGAAGGCTACAGTTTCTGTGACGCTCTTTTTGTTCTTTTTCAGGGCCGAATTCCAACCGAAGCCGAGGAAGAGATGCTCGAGTATGAGATGGCCGAGTTCTTAGAGCACTCCATGTCACCATCTGCCGCCGCTGCGATCTCCACGATGGGAGGAAGACCGCAGCTCCCTGCCGCGATTGCTGC
>CAYGBK010000087.1:0-12948 GCA_964348095.1 uncultured Thermodesulfobacteriota bacterium
ATATCAAAGCCCGACGTCTCAAGGAAGCCACCAGCTCGATCAACCACAAAAAGGGGGGATTATGTAATGCAGCCAATAACGAAAAAAGGGGCTTGACAACAGGCGGCCTCATAGAAGAAATGATGAATTTGACTATTGAACCTCAATCCGATCTTTCATAACCGCACAGGGATAGAAGGGTTTGTCGCGAAGGAATTCATAAGCCCCTGCCTCTTCGAGGTTGACCCTCACCTTGATTCTTTCCCTGGCCCCCACTTTATGACAATCGATAGTCCGACCCTGAGGATCTTTGATCAATAGATTCTGTTCCTGGAACGACACGTTTTCTACCTCTATGATCAAAGTATCTCCTTGCCGTGCCTGGACAACGCTGGGTTTAACTTCATGTTTACTCGCCGCCATCTCTATCACCTACTCTTTCTGCTCTCGAGCCACTACAGTCGTAGGTATGTGAACCCACATACGTCTTGTTCTAGTCAGTCAAATCAGCGGAAAAAAACGCTTTCTTGGAGTGGACTTTATGCTGATGATTGTTTACCATCCTGTTCTGTCTCAGTGTCACATGGAGTGCTTTTTCTAGTCTAAGTCTACCATTGGTTTTCAATCTCAATCCAGTCCCCCTCCATGACGCCAAGATTCAGGACGTATGCCGCAAAGTTAAGAGGGCCCCTCAGACCTGAACCCCTAGGAAAATCAGACCCTTGGGAATAAGGATTCCCCCTGGGCCGAAATCTGGGGTTCTATCTATTTCAACCAGCATAAACAGGTTCGTTTTGGAGCACGACAAGCCTGATCCATCTTGTCTTGACCGGATCAGGGCAGAAAAAAAAAGATCGCAATGACCCATCCCAAAGCAGCAGTCTCCGATCTCCTTATGCCCAGGCCAACGGAATAGAGCTAACGGCTTGACAAGACTTACCACAACGTGGTAGTGGACGACCATAGTCGTTAGGGCGTGAGAGATCGTATCGGATACCTAACAATCAGGACGACTCGAAATCCCTATGGCTGGACGACTTTTGTCAAAGATCTTGTCATTCGTTGTCCATATCGGCGCTGATCCGAATGACACCGAGGACGTAAGACTGCAGAAGACGTTGCTGGTCTTCTCGTCCCTGATGATTGGTTCACTGGCCATTGCCTGGGGATCTATCTATTTAGCCTATGGAGAGAGACTGGCTGCCACAATTCCGCTCTCCTACACCGTTCTGTCTTATCTCAGCATAGCCTTCTTTGCCCGAACACATCGTTATAGGTTCTTCCGCGCCAGTCAGCTTTTGTTCCCTCTGCTATTGCCTTTTCTGCTCATGATCGAATTGGGCGGATTCAAGAATTCGAGCGCTGTGGTCTTGTGGTCGCTGACCTCACCTTTGGGTGCCTTGTTCTTCGTCGGACTTCGTCAGGCGGTGGGCTGGTTCCTCGCCTTCCTCGGTCTAGTCGCCGCCGGTGCCTTTCTCGAACCCTACATTCGACCAACTAACAACCTACCGCCGGTGTTGGTGAATGTCTTCTTTGTCATGAACATCAATTGTACGTCGGCCGTGGCTTTTGTGTTACTGCAATATTTTGTAGGGCAGAAAAACACCAGTCTCAGGTTACTAAAGCTCGAACAAAAGAAATCCGAGAATCTCCTGTTGAATATCCTGCCCAAGGACATCGCGAATATCCTGAAAAACGACAACCGCACCATTGCAGATCATTACGACGGCGCAAGCATCCTCTTCGCAGATGCGGTGGACTTCACTCCATTGTCGGCCCATATGACTCCCGTGGGACTCGTGGATCTGTTAAACGACGTCTTCTCTTACTTCGATACACTTGTGGACAAATACAACCTCGAAAAAATCAAGACCATCGGCGATTTTTACACGGTGGCCGCTGGAGTGCCCCATCCTCGACCTGATCACGCCCACGCACTGGTCCGGATGGCCTTAGAAATGAACAACTACGTCAGCCATCATGATTTCCACGGGCATCGGCTAAGCTTCCGCATTGGAATAAACTCGGGTGCGGTTGTCGCAGGGGTGATCGGCCGCAAGAAGTTCATCTACGACCTGTGGGGGGATGCTGTGAACACTGCCAGCCGAATGGAAGCTCACGGCGTCGGCGGGAAGATCCAGATCACGCAAACAACTTATGAATTGATCAAGGACAGTTTTATGTGTGCGCCCCGCGGCAAAATCCACGTGAAAGGCAAAGGCGATATGAAGGTCTGGCACGTCCTAGAGAAGAGAGCGTCAGCATTAAATACGAAAGGGTTGGGGGCAGGTCTTGACATTTGACACCGGCCAGCCAATTCCGTTTCGTTCCTGTTTTCTCCATATGAGCCAGGCCGTGCCCAATTGCCGCCTTCCTCCACTGCATTTCCTAGTCTCGATAAGCGTGTATATGGTCGGTTTAACCGCGAACGTTCATTTGAGGTAATACCTGTTCTTATTGGGCCTTCTTAGTAAAAACCCCATAATTGCCCCGGCAACAAGTGCCAGAATGCCTGTGCCGTAAAGGATGTTTCGGTTTTCCGAAACGTATTTGTCCTTGAATTTCTCCTCGGCCATTTCGAGGCTTCTGTTCTGATCGATGATTCTGTTTTTTAACTCCTCGATCTCCCTTTTCAAGGCAGCTTTCTCCGCTTCCAGTCCCTCCAGGTCTGGCATGTCTCCGATTTCTTCTCTTAATGAGGCGTTTTCTTGCTGAAGCCTCTCAACCATGAGGGTTTTCTCCTCAACCTGTGTTTTCAGCGCCTCGTTTTGCGTGGAGCTATGTAAGGTCTCAACGAGAAACTTCTTCTGAACCCATCCCGTTTTTCCGTCCTCGAGCGTAATTTCGGCCCAACCGGCCTCCGTTTGCAAGACCTCGACCTTCGTGGTCGAGGTAAGAAGCTTCACCGAAGGTGCCTCAGGGTCTGGACTATTGCGCAGACCAAGGTAGAGCTGGTCAGTGACGTACATGGTTTCAGCCACACCAATTCCCTGAAAACACAAGAGAAAGAGGACAAAGCATGATAAAGACCATGTGATCCTTTTCATCGATCCCTCCTCTTTCAGCAGACGAGGCCAGATGTCATGCTTCCAGCCTTTCAGCCTAAGGATAATCGAAAATAGGTGTCGAGGTAGTGAAGGCCACGACGTCACATATTATCCCAACGGGACCAAAAAGTCCAAATCGAACTAACCTATCAGATCCTTTGGAAATCTCCCCTATCACACCATCGCAGGTACGGTGCTACCCCACCCGATCCCCTTCGGATGAGCCCGCCCTGAAGGGCCCGGGTAATGACTACGGAAATACCAAATTCCTTGTTAATGGAGCAAATCCTGCGATCTCGAGACCGTCTTTATGACTGGATTGTGGCACTCTTTTTGCTCCAACCACAATGCGGTACCAATTGGAAAGGAGAGGGTTCCTATGAGAATGAAAAAGTTAACCCTCCCGGGTGTACTGGTGTTCTTTTTCGCCTTCAGTTATTCAGTTAACTCCCAGGAGCTTTATCGATGGGTCGATGCTGGCGGTAATATTCACTACACGACACGATATGAACGGATACCAGAACAGTACCGAAGCCAGGTGCTCAAGAAACGTGCAAGAAAAAAGGTGAAACAGGTCCCCCTGTCGGTACAGAAATCCGAAGAGAACCAGAATCTATCGTCCGTAAGGAAACCTAAACAGGCAAAACAGACTGCCACAAAAGAACCTGACCAGAAGGAACAGATTGCAGCAAAAAGAGTTGAACAGAAAAAACAGATTCCGGTTAAGGAACCTGAACAAAAGAAACAGATTCCCTCAGCAGTTTCGGCCAAAAAGAGGGCAAGTGCCGATCAGCCGGTTCAGAAGTTTGTGGGAAAAAGCCAATTTGTCTTGACAAGCACTGCCTTTTCGAACAAAGGGAAAATCCCTTCCAGGTATAGCCGCCGGGGCGGCAATATCTCTCCTCCCCTCGCCTGGGAGAATCCACCTGAGGGCACCAAGTCTTATGTGCTCATGTTTACCGAACCAGATGCCCCGGGCGGAGTCTTCAACCACTGGGTTATCTATAACATCGCTGGAGACAAGCCCGCCCTTCCAGAGGGAATACCCAGGAAGATTTCAGTGAACGGTGCTAAGCAGAGAAGAAATGATTTCAACGGAATCGGATACGGGGGGCCCGAGAGTACGGGCGAGGTCCGCAAGTATGTCTTTAGACTCGTGGCACTTAACACGGACAAGATCGCGAAGCCCCAGACTGAGATACTGACAGAACACGCCCTGGGAGAAGCGACGCTGACGGTCTTCTACCCGTGAGATGGCGGAGAATGATTCGGCTCCTAACGGGCTATTTTCTAGACTGAATCAGAGAGCTAAGGAAAGAGGCCAGTGTCTGTGACACTGGCCTCTTTCTTTACACCCCCTCGGATCGACTCATAATTTAGAATTCATCGAACTGATAGAAAGCTAAAGGCGGCTGTGCCCGGCGACCCATCTTTGTCAAATGGGTCACCTGATCTTCTGTTCTTGGTGTAACAAAAGGCGTGAGGGGCGGTTTCTCCCTGCCTTCCTCTTCCTTTCGAAGATGCTCATGGTCTTCAAAGGCCAGAGACCGCCGTAGGACTTCGTCCATGTGCGCCACGGGAATAAGTTTGACAGCCTTGAGAATCCTCGGAGGGATCTCCTCAATACTCTTCTCATTGTCTTTTGGAATGAGAATCGTATTAACCCCCACCCTATGGGCTGCCAGAACCTTTTCTTTTAGGCCACCAACCGGAAGAATCCGACCCCTTAGTGTGATTTCGCCAGTCATGGCGAGGCTGCTTCGGGCGGGTATGCGGGTGAGGGCGGAAGCGATGGCTGCTGCAATCGTAATACCGGCCGAAGGCCCATCCTTGGGGATCGACCCTTCGGGAATATGCACATGGAGGTCTATTTTCTGATAGAAATCCCTGTCCAATCCGAGAGTTTTCGCTCGGGACCGAACGTAACTCATTGCTGCCTGAGCCGATTCTTTCATGACATCACCCAACTTCCCGGTGATGATGAGATTGCCATTCCCATGCATGACTGTGGCCTCGGTGACTAAAAGTTCGCCCCCGGCCTCGGTCCAGGCCAATCCATTCACCATGCCAATCTGATCCTGCGTTTCACTTTTCCCATATCGATAGAGTGGAATTCCAAGATACCTCTCAATACCTCTGCTGGTTACCCTAGTCTGAGTTCCTCGTCCTTTTCGGATCAACCGTTTTGCCACTTTCCGACAGATCGACGCGATTTGTCGTTCCAAATTCCTGACACCCGCCTCCCGCGTGTAGAGTTGGGCGATTCTCCGAATCGCACCGTCTGAAAAACGGAGATTCTTCTCTGACAATCCGTTGGCTTTGCGCTGTTTTACGATCAAAAACCGTTTCGCAATATTGACCTTTTCAAGCTCTGTATACCCTGCAATTCGAATCACTTCCATCCGGTCCCTGAGGGGTGGCGGAATGGCCTCCAGGGTATTCGCGGTCGTGATGAACATAACCCTGGAGAGATCATAGTCAACATCAAGGTAATGATCGTTGAAGCTATGGTTCTGTTCCGGGTCCAAAACCTCGAGTAAGGCCGCTGCCGGGTCGCCGCGAAAGTCGGCGCTCAGCTTGTCAACCTCATCGAGGAGAAAGACGGGATTGAGGGAGCCGGCTTTCTTCATGGACTGAATAATCTTACCGGGAAAGGACCCCACGTAAGTTCTTCGATGTCCCCTGATTTCTGCCTCGTCTCGAACTCCGCCCAAAGAGAGGCGAACAAAACTCCTTCCAGTCGCACGGGCAATGGATTTTGCGAGGGATGTCTTCCCGACTCCAGGAGGACCGACAAAGCAGAGGATTGGTCCCTTGATCCTGTCCACCAACCTCTGGACGGCCAGATACTCCAAAATCCTCTCCTTCACATCTTTGAGGCCGTAGTGGTCTGCCTCCAGAAAGTCCTCTGCTCCTTTGATGTCCGTTTTCTCGGTGGTGAATTGTTCCCATGGAAGGGAGAGTAACCAATCGATATAATTACGTACCACGGCAGCCTCGGCTGAACTTGGAGGCATCAATTTGAGTTTCTTGAACTCTTTTTCCACTTTTTGCGATGCTTCTTTGGACAACCGCTTTTTCTTGATCCTATCATTGAGTTCTTTTAATTCACCTGCGAATTCGTCTCGTTCCCCCAACTCCCTCCGAATAGCCCTCATCTGCTCATTTAGATAATACTCCTTCTGGGTCTTACCCATTTGCTTTTTGACCCTGGATTTGATTTTCTTCTCCACTCGCAGAATCTCGATTTCTGTCTCCATTAATCCCAGAAGGCCTTCCAGTCGTTCAGTTGGATTGACGGTCTCTAGGAGCTTCTGGCGTTCTGTGAGTTTCAGATTGAGATGACCTACCAGGTGGTCCGCCAGAAGGCCAGGATCGCTAATTTGAGAAACTGTTTCCGAGATTCCGGACGGAATTCTCGGATTGAGCCGCGCATAGTTCTCGAATGCCGTGTTAACGGACCGAAGGACGGCTTCTACCTCAATGGGGGATGGGTGATCGGACTGAATAGGCTTGATCGCTGCCTGGAGGAAGTCCTCTTCGTCAACAAACCTGGAGATTTCAACTCTTTCTTGGCCCTCCATCAGCACTTTTATCGTTCCATCCGGTAACTTGAGCAGTTGAACGATCTTACCAGTGACACCTACCCTGTAAATATCGCTCTCCGATGGATCAGTTACCCTCGGGTCTTTTTGAGCGACGAGAATGACTTTCTTTTCTTCATCCAGTGCGAATTCCAATGCGCGGATCGACTTCTCCCGTCCGACAAAGAGAGGGACGATCATCTGAGGGAAGACGACAATATCCCTTAAGGGGAGGAGGGGTAAGATATTTTTGGTGTTGGAATGGGGATAGGAATTCTTCCGACGAGGCTGATTCATCAGGCACGCATCCTCCGACATTGAACCTCATTTTACATATCGGATTTTACGGCCGGAAGATTAGGAAAAACTTAAGCAACCTCAGCCTCACTTTCGTAGAGGATTATCGGGTTCTCGTTGCTCTGGATAACCTCCTCGCTGATAATACATTCTCGAATATTTCGCTGGGATGGGATATCGTACATGATATCCAGCATCACATTTTCAAGGATCGCTCGAAGTCCTCTGGCACCAGATTTTCTCCTGACAGCCTCTTTTGCGACCGCCTTCAAGCCACCGTCGGTAAATTTAAGTGTGACATTCTCCAGTTCAAAGAGTTTCTGATACTGCTTGACCAAGGCATTTCGAGGGCGAACCAGTATATCCACCAGGGCGTCGATGCTTAATTCTTGGAGAGTCGCAATGACAGGTAGGCGTCCAATGAACTCAGGAATTAGTCCAAATTTCAACAGATCTTCTGGTTGAACTTCAGACAATATAGACACGCCTTCCCGCTCCAGATTGCCTTTGACATCAGCACCGAATCCCATGGTTTTGCCGCCCACTCTCTGCTCGACAATTTTGTCCAAGCCAACAAATGCGCCTCCACAGATGAACAGAATGTTGGCTGTATCGATCTGAAGGAATTCCTGCTGAGGATGCTTACGGCCTCCCTTGGGTGGGACACTGGCGATAGTCCCTTCAACGATCTTTAACAGGGCCTGTTGGACACCCTCGCCAGAGACGTCCCGAGTAATGGAGGGGCTATCCGATTTCTTGGAAATCTTATCGATTTCATCTATGTAGATAATCCCTCTCTGGCAGCGCTCTACCTCATAATCAGCTGTCTGGAGAAGGCTCAGAATAATATTCTCCACATCTTCTCCAACATAGCCCGCTTCAGTCAATGAGGTCGCATCGGCGATGGTGAACGGTACGTCTAGAATCTTGGCCAACGTCTGAGCCATCAAGGTCTTACCTGAACCCGTTGGCCCAATCAACAGAATGTTGCTTTTTTGAAGCTCTACGTCGCCAAGACTGACCTTCGAATCTATCCGTTTGTAATGATTATGGACAGCAACGGACAGAATCTTTTTTGCCCGTTCTTGGCCAATTACATATTCATCCAAACGGGCCTTTATCTCTGTCGGCTTGGGTACAGCAACCTTACCGGAAATCAGCGCCTCTTCCTCGGTTTCCTCCGCGATAATCTCGTTACACAGTTCAATACACTCGTCGCAGATGTATACGGTAGGGCCGGCGATGAGTTTTCTGACTTCTTCCTGGCTCTTCCCACAAAAGGAACAGTGAAGTATAGATCCCATGTTTCCGCTCTCTTTGTCCTTCGCCATTGCAATCCTCCGGGTGTTTTCTATTTCTCAGGAATGCTAGCTCTTTTGATGACGACATCGTCGATAATCCCATAGGCCTTCGCTTGCTCGCCCGTCATGAAAAAATCTCTATCCGTATCCTTCTCAATCTTTTCCAAAGGCTGTTTGGTTTGGGAAGCGAGGATATTGTTGAGTTCCACCCTCATGCGAAGGATTTCCCTCGCTTGAATATCGACATCCGAGGCCTGACCTTGAAAACCTCCCATTGGCTGATGGATCAATATACGTGAATGGGGGAGCGCAAATCGCTTCCCCTTCTCACCCGCTGCGAGTAACAACGCAGCTATACTCGCAGCCTGTCCCATACATAAAGTGGAAACCTGTGGCTTGATATACTGCATTGTGTCGTAAATAGCAAGCCCCGCGGTCACAATGCCGCCTGGGGAATTGATATATAGATGAATGTCCTTATCCGGATCTTCTGACTCCAAAAAGAGCATCTGCGCAATGACGAGATTGGCGACGTCGTCATCTACGGCGGTCCCAACGAAGATTATTCTCTCCTTAAGGAGACGAGAATATATATCATATGCCCTCTCTCCCCGACCATCTCTCTCTACAACAATAGGTATCAATGCCATCACTAATCTCCGTCACTGCCCGTCAGCGTCGGTTACCTTGGCGCTGTCAAGTAAGAATTGAAGCGTCTTTTCCGCAGTTACCTGAGCCTTGAGGTTCCCGACTAGATTATTCTTCCTATAATAGGCCTCAACCTGCCCCTTCGTCTGATTCATCCGTTGGGCTATCTCTTCAAACCTTTGGTCGATTTCTTTGTCGACCACTTCAACGTTTTCGAGTTCCGCGATCCGCTCAAGAAGAAGGTTCGATTTGACGTCTCGAATTGCCCTATCCCGATATTGCTCCCTCAACTTGTCCTCATCAAGACCCGATGCTTTGAATTGGACACCCTGGTAGGCCAGATTGAGCTTGAGGTCCCGGATAAGTGCCTCAAGCTGTCTCGTAACCATACCCTCAGGGACTTCGAGGGGATTGTTCTCAATCAGAAAATCGAGGATTTGATTCTCCTGGTCTCGTTTGATCTCGAGATTCTTTTCCTCTTCAATTTCGCTTCTGATCATTTTCTCCAGTTCTTCCAAAGACTCACAGCTAAGATCTTTCGCAAATTCATCGTCCAGGACGGGGAGCACCTTCTCTCTGATCTCTTTAACCTTCAATCGAAACACCGCCTTCTTTCCTGCCAGCTCCCTCCTGCCGTGGTTCTCTGGAAAAGTGATTTCAACTTCTCTCTCTTCGTTACAGCGGACACCCACCAGGGCCTTTTCCAAATCAACCGAAAATCTGCCAGCACCAATCTCAACAGAGACACCTTGTCCCTTCCCGTCTCTGAGGGGTGCCCCATCAACGGTAGCATCAAAATCTATGATGACAAAGTCTCCATCCGTAACAGCTCGATCCTCTCCAACAGTTTTCAACTGGGCATGGAGGTTCTGAAGCTGATCGCGTCTTTTGGCGATTTCATCCTCTTCGACCTTTAACGTCCTCCGTTTCACCGGAATCCCGCTATAGTTGCTCACGGAGACTTCAGGGTGCACTTCGACGACAGCGGAATACTTGAAGGGTTTACCCTCCATCAGGTCCTCGTTTTCCACAGCGGGCTGGGACACGGGGCTTATGCTACTTTCCGAAAGAGCACCCTTATAGGTGTCTGTAATCAGCCTGGAGATCACCTCTTCCCTGACGTAGTCAGCGTAGTATCGTTCCAGAATCTGGCGTGGGGTTTTGCCAGGTCTGAAACCTTTGACCTTGGCGCTTTTTTTGAGTTCGGAGTAAACGCCGTCGATCTTTTTCTTCACCAACTCTTCAGGGACCACAACGTGAATTCTTTTTCGAGTAGGCCCCAGATTCTCAACCCGTATATCCATACCGCACTCAAATCACCGCAAGGGGTGCCCTTCCTTGATTAGGCAACCAGCTTTTGCCGGAAAAGTCAATGCGAGAGGGGGGACTCGAACCCCCACGGTTTCCACCACTGGATCCTAAATCCAGCGCGTCTGCCAGTTCCGCCACTCTCGCAAAAAGAGTTAAGAGACATTCCCACCGCCCTTAACTCTTTTGAAGAGGATTGGTGACCCGTGGAGGAATCGAACCTCCAACCTACTGATTAAGAGTCAGTTGCTCTGCCTAATTGAGCTAACGGGTCATGATTTGTCCCACATTCGAGGATGGCACCGTCAACTTGAAAAACGTGTACAGGGAATGTACACGTTCCGTCGTCTTTGTTTTGATATGATTGTCAGACCGGCATTCCTGAGTTCTGGTCAATATGGAAATGCTCTTTTCGCCGGCAACCACTGGCGAATCACACCCTCTTCCATCGCAACATTCCCTATTTGGCCAGGGAGATGAGATTCTGTCGGAAGTCTTGGGACTTAAAATATCAATTCCCGCACCCAGTGTCAACCTCTCGCTCTTCCCCCCCCTTCAAAAGAGGGGCCATCCCTGTCGTCTTCTGATCGAGTGAGTTTTTAGTTCTCTGGGGTCCTTTTGCTCTCTGCTGCTTGATTTCAAGGCTCCCAAAGGACAATCTAGGAGAAGAAAACCGTAGCTCCCATCCAAAAAGATTTCCCGACCTCAAGGCAACGCCGCACTGAGGCCGGGAAAGGAGGTAAAATGAGTTGAATCTGTTTGTTTCTTAAGGGCAATTGCGATGCCAATTCGTCGGCATGATCCAACTATTTGAAAGAAACGTTCTTTCTCCGAAAAGGGGAAATCAATCGGGAGTGGATGGTGAATTTTTTTTCACAAAACGTGCAAAACTAATCTCAAAAATCACCCAAGATTTCACTCCCCCTTCTCTCAAACTCCCAGGATACGCTCTATCAAGCTATAGAGTGGTTGGTCGCGAGCCTCCCGCTATCCGTTCTTATGGGGGAGTACGGGCTCGAAGGTGGGGATCTATAATCCGAACCACGATCTTGTTTCCGGTGCGGTCTTTGTAAACTATGTGGCCCAGTAGATCGGATAGGACAAGGTATCCTCTCACTATTCCATCTTCCCCGGAGATCCTAAAGGTACTGTAGAATTTAATTCTCTTCCTGAATCGCTCAAGATACTCGTCTGGACGATCCGTTCCCACAGCCCTCGTGAACCACGTGTGCATCATGACGACTCTCGTTTCATCATGGAGATTATCAAAAAGCACGGCGTAGTGCTTGGGGTAGCCCTGATGAATCGTGACGTTATAAATCCCCTTTGGGATTTCCTCCGTGTCGACCTGCTGGCTGCGGATAGAGGCGTGACATCCGAATAAAGCCCATGCCGTCGTGCCGAAGAGACACCACCAGATAAGGTTTTTCTTCATGACGTGACACTCCTTCGATTGTTGGTCATTCCTTTACCGAGAGCGCTACACTCCCTCAAGCTTATCCCTGATTCTGATCTTAAGCCCTTCACTTTTCACAATTGGGCAATACTTTGGCATTTTTTTTGCAATGACACTATTCAACTTATAAAAGCTCACAATTTATTCATTTTTATCAGTTTACTGCACCAAACAAAAATAATTCTCTGTCTTTTTTTGCCTTTTTCTTATACGTCGATTCACCTTTACACGCATCCACTATCGTACCGGCCACAGGGTGCCTCTTAGTGACAGAGTCTATGGGGAGGGAAAGATGCTTCAACGACAAAAGGAAAAACGCAAGCATCCCCGTCATCAAGTCAAGTGTCCTGTATCCTTCATCTTTTTTGATAATTTGAAGATCGGAGAGACCTCAGACCTCAGCCTTGGCGGCATGAAGCTCCACTCTCGCTACCTGTTATTCATCGGCGAGACGTATGATTTTACTGTTGTCATGAATGGCCGGTCTATAAACCCCAGAGGAAAGGTCGTCTATATTGAGAACCAACCACACTTCACGTATGGGACTGGCGTCTCTTTCGTCAAAATGTCCGAGGATCAATCCAACCAGCTCAGTGGATTCCTCTCCACTCAAAACTCCTAGACAACCAAACAGCCCTCTATCCATCCTGTCTCACTCACTGAAGAGAATAAACCTCGGCGCCCATCTTTGCGGATCGGTCTCAGGGGCCCGCAATCAGGATCTGCCTGTGACGATGCCTTTTCCGTAATTCAAAGTCGTAGTGAAACGCCCAAGGGCCGACATGCACTGAGATGAGAATCGATTGTGGCAGGCCCTGCAGGATCCGAGCCCACCTGAGGTGGAATTCGGCTGACGCCTCAAGGTGCTCCTCGGATCTCATCCTGCTGGACGCACAAAAAAAGCAGGTAATGGGTGTCCCCGAACCATCACCTGCATCTCTTTCTGGCACGCCCGGCAGGATTCGAACCTGCGGCCTGCGGATTCGAAGTCCGACGCTCTATCCAGCTGAGCTACGGGCGCACAATTCTTTATCAGCCCTTACACATACCCGGCAGTTCACTGCCGGAAACCGTCACAGCGAGGGTGAGTGATGGGATTCGAACCCACGACCTCTGGGGCCACAACCCAGTGCTCTAACCAGCTGAGCTACACCCACCGCAGGGGCATTGGCTGGCGCGCCTGGCAGGACTCGAACCTGCAACCTACGGATTAGAAGTCCGTAGCTCTATCCTTTGAGCTACAGGCGCAATAATCATCCCTTTCATCGCCGAAGGGGTTAGGTTTTTTCCTTCCCCTTCGCGATGTCTTGACGATGCAATCCCTTAAA
>CAYGBK010000088.1:0-5061 GCA_964348095.1 uncultured Thermodesulfobacteriota bacterium
CATGTCTCTCTGTTTTTCCCATTGCCTTCATGGCCCACTGAAAGAGCGAATTTCGTGCCAGAAGATTCAGAGTACTTTTTATCAAATGATAACAGATACTTAGATAATATTGGATCTAACTGAAGGAGAGAAGGCGGGTTAAAGTGACCCACCCAGACTGAGGATAAAACCGGAGGAGGTCTAAGAATCCCAAAAAACCCATCTTATTTCAAAATGTTAGCGCTGAACCAAAATGAACCAGACCCCATGGGTCATTGTGGACCAGCGGTTAACCCCTTATCTTACTAGTCCTCTATGGGAATTCTCTTGGATCGTTCCCTCTTTAACCGGCTCCGATAGCTTTTCTCGGAAAGGCGGCGTTCCTTTGCAGCCTTTGAGATTTGAGTTTTCTTTCGAGGTGGCAGTCGTTTGAGGGCACAGCGGAGCAGCTCAACGAAACGTTCAATAGCAATATCCCTGTTGACAGCCTGGCTACGGGTTTTCTGTGAAGCAACCCGCAGGATCCCCGATTTGTTGACCCTCGGTGCCAGACGACTCATAATCCGACGCTTCTGCTCAGGTGAAAGAGTTTTCGAATTTGCCACATCGAACCAGAGGGTCACTCGCGTGTCGACCTTGTTAACATTTTGGCCGCCCGGTCCGCTACTTCGCGAAGCGGTGAACTTCACTTCCGCCTCTGGAATCAAAACCCCGTGCTTAACCTCGATCATCTCCACCGTCTCTCAGTCCATGAGGTCATAGTCCCATGAACTTGGCAGCAATGCCCTTCATGATCTCGTTCGTCCCGGCGAAGATTGATAGAACCCGAGTATCCCTCCATGTGCGGGCTATTCCGTTTTCTTCACAGGTCCCTTCGCCTCCATAGAGCTGAACACAGCCGTCGGCCACCCGCATGGCCATCTCCGTGGTCCAGTATTTCGCCATCGACACCTCCACCACAATGTTCTCACCCGCCATATGGTCTGCAATTAACTTGTCTAAGAATGTCCGGCCCAGTTTCACCTCTGTGACCATGTCCACGATTTTAAACTGATTGTGCTGAAGGCTTAGCAGCGGCTGTCCGCAATCGGTTCGACCCTTGCAGAATTCAATGGCCCTATCCAGCAACCGTTCAGCTCCAGCCACAGCAACGAGAGAACAGACAAGACGCTCCTGCTGAAGCTTCTCCATGAGCATGGCAAACCCGCCGCCTTTCATCCCCAACCGGTTCCCTTTCGGTACTCGACAATCGTTGAAGTAAAGCTCGGCTGTATCCTGGCTGCGCCACCCCATCTTTTTGAACATTTTTCCCTTCTCAAATCCGGGTGTTCCGGCCTCCACGGCATACAGATCGATTGCGTGGTAGGGATTCTCCACGGCGGGGTCTTTCGCCGCCAGAATGAGCAGGTCGCAATTGATGCCATTACTGGTAAATGTCTTTTGTCCATTGACGATTACCTCATCGCCATCCTCGGCAGCCGTGGTGATCATCGATGCGAGATCACTGCCGGCATTGGGCTCAGTCATCGCTATGGCGGTAACGATATCTCCTGTCACACATCCGGGGAGGTATCTCCTCTTCAGCTCCTCGGTCCCAAAAGAGGTGATGTAAGGAACGACAATATCGCTGTGGAGCGGTGCGGCCAACCCCGTGTGATTGGTTCTTGCCAATTCTTCTGTGACAATAACCGAAAAGAGAAAATCCGCACCGGGTCCTCCGTATTCAGGCGGAACATCCATGCAGAGAAAACCCGCCTTCCCCATTTTTCTCCATATCGACTTTGGAACGAGGCCGTCATCCTCCCAATCATTTACATGTGGCATGATTTCATGGTCGAAAAAGGACCGGACTCTTTGTCTGAATAATTCGTGCTCTTCAGTGTATTTCAGGATTTCCACGATTTGTCTGACCTCCATATGTCATTGGGAGATGTTCGTCGAGTGTATGTTCCCCTCAATATCGTAAAAAACCAATTCTCTAGCCCTTTTCCATCGGACCTCATCCATGGTGCAGTAAAAGGCGAAGGTCTCCCCGGGACCCACAGACTGAACGCCATGGGGCATCAAGGTATCGACACGATAGAAGCCTGAATCATCTCTCAGATCAAAGTAACTCGGAATTTCGACCGGCAGGTCACCACGGTTTATGACATGAATCTCGAGGTTCAGGTCGAAGGCCCTTATGCCACAACATGTCCTGAAGGCAAGGATATCCTCGATGGAAGAATTCATGACAGCGCTGATTTCTAGCATGACTCACCCTTGTGAACTTTATCCGAGGTGAGAGAGGCCCTCCTTCTCAACAATTATCCACCGCAGAGAGCGCCGAAAAAGACCTCTTTTCCCTGATCAATCCAGACCCGATCTATCAGAGTCGCATCGGCCTTCGACCATTCTCAAATTACCGACCCTAAAAGAAACAGTCTCGGTGGTCCACCTGTGCCCGTTGCTGCGGGTCTCATCAGTTGGTTTTACCGGTCAGGAGATCGGCAAGCAGGTTTTTCTGGAGCTGTTCAGGTTCCACGAAGAGATCAAGCACCTTGGCGTCCCTGTAAAACCGCTCAATGTGGCTCTCCGTCATGTAACCCGTGCCCCCGTGAATCTGAACAGCCTCATAATTGGTCCTATATGCGGCCTTTGAGGCCACCATCTTGGACATGGCTGTCAATCGCTGATCGGGCCGTCCCGTGTCAAAGGACCACGCCGCCTTATATGTGATAAGCCTCGCCATTTCTACTTCCGTGGTCATATCAGCCAGTTTGTTTCTTATGACGCCAAAGGCAACAATTGGCTTCCCAAACTGCACTCGTCCCTTGCTGTATTCCAAGGCCCTATCGAGTCCTCCCTGAGCAATGCCGACCCCCATGGCACCGGTTTCAACCCGCATCTCGTCGAAAAAGCCCCTTAATTGAGAATACCCGGTGCCTTCTGGGCCAATCTGGTTGTCCCTTGGGACTTTCACAGATTTGAAAGAGACCCGGTCGACCGGGACCATCCGCATACCCATCTTTTCTCCCATACTGGAGAAGGTGAGGCCGTCTGTCTGTCTTTCTACCAAAATAGCCGACTGGGCGAACGGGTCATCTGACCCGACTTGACAGATAACCACGATGAAGTGAGCCCGACGTCCAAGGGGAACAAAAGTTTTTACCCCATCAATCACGTATCCACCTTTCCTCAGCGCCGCCGTCGTTGCAAAAGGTGCAAGGGCGTAACCTTCCTCCAAAAAAGCCATCGTCACCGTGCCCTTACCTCGAGCTACCACGGGCAGAACCTGACGCTTCTGACTGTCATCCCCGTGCCGTAAAATCATTTCCGAACCGAAATCGGAAAGGGCCAATGCCATGCCGATTCCCGAATCTTGCCGGCAGAATGTCTCGACGATAAGGGTGTTTTCCAATAGACCGAGCCCCTGCCCCCCGGATTCTTCAGGGAATTGAACCCCAATGAATCCAAGCTCACAGGCCTTTCTCCAGACCGCTGATGGGAATTCCTGATTCTCATCATATTCGAGAGCTCGATCCGGGTCGAACTCACCTCGTGCGAATTCTCTCGCTGCCTTTTGAATATCGATCTGTTCCGCGGTCAGGCTAAAATCCATGCCCTTCATCCAAAATCAGAAGTTCGGGGATTAGCAGGGATTTGCTGTAAAGGGTTCTCGCCATCCTTAGCCGCTCAGTGATCAACCCTTCTCAGTCCTTATACCGTCCAATAATGGCAATACTACATATATTCATGGGGGGGAACCCTCCCAGATTGTGGGTCAGGCCATATCGTGGTTTCTCGACCTGTCTCTCCTCCGCCCTCCCAAGCAACTGGAGATACATCTCATAGAGCATTCGCAACCCAGACGCGCCGATCGGATGACCGAAACATTTCAACCCACCATCTGTCTGGCACGGTATGTGGCCATCCCGGTTATAGTATCCATCCAGAACATCCCGCCATGCATTCCCTCGATCTGAAATATGCAGATCTTCGTAAGTGACAAGTTCCGTGATGGAAAAGCAGTCGTGAAGTTCCATCATGCTGATATCTTCGCGGGGGTTGGTAATCCCTGCTTCCTTATACGCGGCGATGCTACACCGGTCTGTGGTCATGAAGTGATCCCCATCCCACTCATTGTAACCCATCTCTTCGCCATTGCTCAGAGCCAGTTGCAGAGATTTTACCGTGATCGGATTCTTGATCCCCATGTCTCGCGCCTTTTCAACGGTTGTGACGATAGCGCAGGCCGACCCATCGCTCACGCCGCAGCAGTCGAAAAGTCCTAAAGGGTGGGCAATGATCGGGGCTGCCATCACCTGCTCGATCGTCACCGGTTTTCTCAGGTGCGCCTTGGGATTGAGGACTCCATTTTCATGACTCTTCACCGAGACCTGGGCCATGGCCTTTTTGAGATCCTGCGCCGGAATCTGATGTTTGGCTCCATAGGCTGTAGCAAGTTGGGCAAATGCACCAGGGGCCGTCATGTTTGGAGTCCAGAGCCAGGTCAACGATCCAACATTGGAGCCGACCATGCTCGGAAGACCACCAAAACCGGTATCCTTAAGTTTCTCAACGCCTAAGGCCAAGCAGAGATCGTAAGCCCCAGAGGCAACCGCATAAACCGCACCTCGAAAGGCTTCAGTCCCACTGGCGCAGAAGTTCTCAGTTCTGGTGACCGGAATGAAAGGAAGCCGCAAGGTCATGGACAAGGGCAAGGCACTTTTGCCCACATTAATCTCATCGTAGCAGCTGCCCAACCAGGCGGCCTGAATCTCGGTTCTTTCAATCCCGGCATCCTCGAGACACTCGGTAAATGCCTCAACCATCAATTCCTCAGCACCCACCTCCCACCGCTCTCCAAAGCGGGTGCATCCCATCCCGATAATAGCCACCTTGTCTCTTATCCCCGTAGCCATAGTTCTCTCTCCAACAAATTTCAGTATTCAGCTATTTGCTGTCAGCTCTTAGCCGCAGTAAAAGCAAAAATGACAGACCAACTACCAATCGAACTCTTTTCCTCCCACCGGGGGTTCGTTCTTATTGTTTTTGCTCCCAGCTAATCGCTCGTCGCTGACCGCTCGATTCTTAAAACCT
>CAYGBK010000089.1:0-24605 GCA_964348095.1 uncultured Thermodesulfobacteriota bacterium
CTCGGTGGCGTCACAAGACAGTCTGCCCCATAGCCGATCACTCGATCATAAAGCCAAAACCCAAAGTAGCCCGCCTCATATGCCACCTGAATCGAGCAGCCCCGGTACCGATCCAAAAGCCTCCGCAGCGCCTCCCAATGACCCGGTATCGTCCCACTGAAGAGATCCTCGTCATCGCTCATCACCGTGACGTGCCACTTCAAACAGTGAAGATCCACGCCCACAAAAACACGCTTGCCTTGTTGTACTTTCCTCCTGTACTCTTCCATATGAGCCTCCTGACTTGAGGGATTTTGGTGCTGATTTGGTTTTACCCCTCTTGCCAGTGAGGCTCAAGTCTGTATCATGGTTACTTGAATTCGTAACCGCCGCATCAGAGGAAGGGGCAGGACAAAATGACCCCTGCCAGCAGAGGAAGTTGCCATTTGAAATCCCTCGTGGTAAAAAGGCAGATGGGAGAGTTATGAATCCAGAAACCCTCCTTCTGCTCCTGACTTCAAGTATGCTCTCGTTCCAGTGATAGCGGAAGTTCGCGCTCCTGCCTAGACCGCTTCTCACAAATCGTTTCCCCAATTCTCTCCCGCTGCTAAGAACTCAAGAGGGGGTGATCCCATGACTGCGGGGGGTGATAGTCGCCTCAAAACAGAAGATGGGATAGGTATCCTCGACGATCTGAGGGCATGCCAGAAGTTGACGGCCGAGTTTTTCTAGGTGGTCACGTCCAGGATGGGGCCAGGGCTGATCCCCCTGCAATGACCGATTGTCCCGAAGATCGGGGAAAGGGCGAGAAATGGTGAAAAGATCCTATAGAGCCAAGGAAAGAATGGAGGCCGCCTCGGAAGCCGAGCGCAAGCGGATAGAGGAGAGGTTATTGTGGGAAGCATCAGTCAACCAAGCAATAGCCGACTTATCACGTGCCCTGATTTTACCGAAACCAATTGAAGATATTTCTATCGCTGTGCTGGAGTATGGCAAGCGTCTCACAAACAGCGAGTTTGGATATGTCTCTCATATCGACCCAGGAACTGGCTACCATGTCGCTTCTACCCTGACGAGAGATATCTGGGATCTTTGCCAGGTCGAGAAAAAGGATATTGTCTTCAAGAAGTTCACAGGGCTGCGGGGGTGGGTGCTCAATACTAGAAAACCCCTTATGACCAATGACCCATCGAACGATCCGCGGTCATCAGGAACTCCCGAAGGCCATGTCCCCATCCGTCGTTTCCTTTCAGTCCCAGCGCTTGTTGATGGAGAATTGGTCGGACAGATTGCCCTCGCTAACTCGGATCATGATTATGGGGAGAGAGATCTTTTGCTGGTCGAACGCCTGGCAGCCCTTTATGCCGTTGCTCTCCAACGCAAACGAAGCGAGGAGGAACTTCAAAAGGCTCGGAGCGAGCTGGAACGACGTGTGGAGGAGCGTACTGCCGAGCTAAAGCAGGAAATAAAGGAACGCAGGCACGCCGAGGAGGTGTTGCTGGAAACGAAAGAGCTTCTGGAGCGTGTCTTCTCAGGCATCAACCTCCTGGTCGCCCACATGGACACAGATTTCAACTTCATCCGCGTTAACCGCGCATATGCCGAAGCTGACGGTCGTGCCCCTTAGTTCTTCGTGGGCAAGAACCACTTTGCTCTCTGACCCAACGAAGAGAATAGGGCGATATTCCGAAAAGTGGTAAAGACGGGGGAACCTTACTTCGCTTTCGACAAACCCTTTGAATATGCTGAAAATCCTGAACGCGGGGTCACCTATTGGGATTGGAGCCTGCAACCCGTGAAAGACCCAGGTGGAAAAGTCAGCGGAGTTGTCCTCAGCCTGGTGAATGTGACCGAGCGCAAGCTGGCACAGGAAGCACAGCGTGAGAGTGAGCTTCGGTACCGCTCCCTTTTTCAAGAGTCAAGGGACGCAGTTTGCATAACCACCCGGGAGGGGAAATTCATCGATATGAACCAATCCACGATGGATCTCTTTGGCTACACCAGAGAAGAACTGATGAGCATGGACCTCCGGAACTTATATGCTCATTCCGAGGATCGGCACAGGTTTCAGGAGGTGATCGAGCGACAAGGATTTGTCAGAGACTATGAGGTCAAGTTCCGGAAAAAGAACGGGACGGAGTTGGAATGCCTGTACACTGCCACCGTACGGAGAGCCGATGACGGAACTGTTTTGGGATATCAGGGGATCATCCGGGACATTACGGATCGCAAGAAGGCGGACGAAGCACTGCGGGAATCAGAGAAACAGCTCAGACATCTCTCCTCCCAGCTCCTTTCGGCTCAGGAAAACGAAAGAAAACGGATCGCCCGGGAACTCCATGATGGCATTGGGCAATCTTTGAGCGCCATCAAATTTACAGCAGAAGATACTCTCAGACAAATGGGTAATACCATGACCGAGGAAGGCGTCGAATCATTGAATTCCGTCATTCCTCTAATTCAGGCATCCGTGGAGGAGGTTCGAAGAATCGGGATGGACTTGCGGCCCTCCATGTTGGATGACCTGGGCATCTTGGCAACCATTTCCTGGTTTTGTCGCCAATTTGAAACGATTTATCCAGGAATCCGCATCGAAAAGCAGGTAAACACACAAGAAAATGACCTGCCCGACCCTCTGAAGATAATTGTGTACAGGGTCTTGCAGGAAGCTCTAAACAACATAGCCAAACACAGCAAAGCAGACCTGGTGAATCTCTCCCTGAGGAAGGTCAACGACACAATAGAATTAACCATCGAGGATAACGGCCTGGGTTTCGATCTGGAAGATGTGTTGTCCGTGAGAGTTCGAAGAGAGGATTGGGACTTGCCAGCATGAGGGAACGGATTCAGCTCTCAGGCGGAGCCTTTTCTGTCAAATCCATCAAAGGTAAAGGTTCTATTGTATGCGCATCCTGGCCGCACCAGGGGTAAGACTCATCGGTTGATCAGCCCCCTTTCCATCGCAAAGGCTGTCAGAGCCGAGACATTGTGAGATCGAGCTTCTCCATAAGATTGGCCCGGTGTCTCGCAACCGTCTTTACGCTAATGCGGAGCTCCTCGGCAATCTCTCTGTTTTTGTACCCCTCTCCAATCAGATTCAAAACCTCCCTTTCGCGTTGAGTCAGCCTATCCCAGATCCAGTAAGGCTTTGGGGGTTTAGCCCCTGCCAGGTACCCGTCGATTACCTTCTCGGAAACGCCGGGGTTGAGATAAGGCTTTCCCTCCAAAACATTCTCCATAGCTACCAGTAACTCTGCATGCGTGGCGTCTTTCAGGACATATCCGTCAGTACCAGCCTCCAGGGCAGCGCGAACGTATTCCTCCGTCCTGTGAACTGTCAAGACCAGGATTTTCGTCTCCGGAGATCGCGTCCGTATCTCTCTCACCGCATCAATGGCGTGCAGACGAGGCATAGAGAAGGTCTACCAGAATGAGGTCGGGCATGAGTTTCTCAACACACCGGACTGCCTCACGGCCGTCTTTTGCTTCCCCTACGATCTCGAAATGGAGGTTCGAAGATATCAGGGCCTTCAGCCCTTCCCTGAGTATCGTATGGTCCTCAGCTATGACAATCCGTCTCTTTTGCAAACCCTCTGGAACCCCATTTCTCCGAAAATACAGTGTTATCTCGGAACAAATACAGTCCATACCCTATTTACCACCTCGGGTTTAACGATTAAACAAGTAATCTGAATGGTTGACTTCCTCAGATCTGACCAATCCAGAGAGGAAGATGCTCTGCAGATGAATCGATATGGTTACGACGTTGATCGTGGAAGATAGTGCTCCGTTCCGGCAGTCGCTCAAGAGAGTCCTCGGTGCCCGATTTCCGTCAATGAAGCTTGAGGAGCCAGCAGTGGGGAGGAGGCTCTAAAGAAGGTCCGTGCCCTTTGTCCGGATCTCATCTTTATGGACATTGAATTGCCTGGCAAGAACGGTCTTGAGGTCACAACAACGATAAAGGCCGCTCATCCCGATATGACCATCATTATTCTCACAAACTACAATCTTCCAGAGTATCGAGAGATAGCGCGTCAATCCGGTGCAGACCATTTTCTCTCAAAGGACACGTCAATGGAAGACCTGTTAAAGACGGTCCACCTGATCCTGCCTAAGAGAAAGCCTGATTTAAATGAAGCGGATAAAGACCGCTGAGAAGAGGGGGGGCATATGGCATCGACATCCACACTGGAACCTTGGAGGCCATTCTCCGACCCGGGTTGGCACCCTACGGAAGTCGAGAATGAGCCGTTTTTGTCTCGAGAGCGAACTGACACAGACGATGAGGGAAATGCTGGTGGAGGGAACGGGAACATCCTTTCGATCTATATGCGAGAGATGAACCGGTTTCCTCTTCTCACAAGGCAGAGGGAGATCGAGCTTGCAAAGCGAATCCAACTCGGTAAGCGGAAAACAGACAAGCTACGGCGGAAATTCTCCGCTGAGGCCACCCGAACCTCAAAAGAAACGGGTGAGGGATCGGCGGGTGATCGAATGAGACTCAGCCACTTGGTAGCACGGCTAAGAGAAATAGAGGCTGATATGGAGGCGGCAAAAGCAGAGATGACTCAGGCAAACCTGAGACTGGTTGTGAGTATTGCAAAGGTCTATGCCAAAAGCAGAGGGCTCTCCTTTTCGGATCTGGTCCAGGAGGGAAACCTCGGCTTAATGAAGGCGGTAGAAAAGTACGATTACCGGAAAGGGTTCAAGTTCAGCACCTATGCATCATGGTGGATCAGACAGACGATCTCAAGAGCCCTGGCAGACAAATCCCGGACGATAAGGATTCCCAACCACATGCTCGAAGCCAGGAGGAAGGTTCTCAAGGTCTCCCACCGCCTAGCGAGAGAGTGGCGAAGAGAACCCCTCCCCGAGGAGATTGCAAGGGAAGCGAGTATCCCCCTGGCTAATGTCAAAAAGGTCACGAACCCGCTCGAGGAACCTTATTCCCTGGAGAGTCCCTTGGGAGAGGATGGCCGAAGGCTTGAGGACCTGATCAAAGATGAGGAGGTCTCATACAAGTATGAGGAAATCCTCGAAAAGATGGACCGGAAAAGAACGACCCAGGATCTTTTTTCTTTTCTCAGTTCTCGGGAGGAGAAGATTTTACGGTTTCGGTTCGGTATAGGTGAGCGGTCGAGCTGCACGTTGGAAGAGATCGGGAGATACTTCGGCATATCTCGGGAAAGGGTTCGCCAGATTGAAAACAGGGCCCTGAAAAAGCTCAAAAATCAAGTCAGAATGGGTGCGATATGCGGGGTGCCTGGGTGAGTCGCACAGACAGCTACAACAAGGCGAAGTGCCATCCACAAAGCGCGCCGGGCCGATCTTTCAAACCGGTTCTCCCCCAGCATTCTTACCCAGGGTAGAGGCCATCAGGTCCTATTGAAAGAGATGGGTCTGTGGGCACGCCGGGCGTACACAACCACATGCCAGTCAAGAGAAGCAAACACAAATTGGGAAGGTGATTGATCAAAAATACAGTCTTTCTCAGAGAAAAATACACTGACTACCCCATTCAATTTCCTGAGACACGGGCTATTCTAAGTGGCATGGAGTATCACCTCCTTTATGCCCCCTCTGCCAGTTTCTCCCTCCTTGCTGGTGGAGGGTTTTTTTTGTTGAAGATTATCACGAGAGGCACATTGGGAGGCGACCGCAGGATCAGAGCGGGATTCAGAATGGCCGCGTTACGGCTTAGAACTTGAAAAGTAAAAGCTACATATTTCTTCAAGCAGATGCTGAACAAACTAATACTTCTATGAAGCCGATTTCTGCCAGCTCCGTTTTTCGTTATTGGATGCGGCGTTCAGCCCTTGCCTTAGGTGTTAATAGAGCTAACGCCGTCATTGAGACGTCGGGTTTTTATTCGCCTCGACCGATCTTCTATGCGTGTTGGCTCTCCGCAACATTTCTAACGAGACTGTCGAAAAAGTCCAATTTCGGCATTTTCTTATAATTGGCTCGTAATAATTTCAAATACTTACAAGTCAAGAAATTGTGATTTTGGGGTTTTTCGACAGTCTCAACTGAAATATGCAATTCCGTCGATCCAGAACCACGACCATATTTCAAATGCAAATAAACACCTCTCGATCACCTCGGGGCGCAATAGTACATTTGAAGCCTTCCCCTTCAGACTACTGAAAAACGAAACCATATCGAATTGTCTTAGAATGTCGTCGTGTCTACTGAAACCAGGTTATTCAATCTTATCAAGCTGGAGGCGCCTAAACGGAAAATGAACGATCACGTGCTTGACTTCTCCTCTTTCATCTCTGAGGACATTGACTAGAAAATCACCCATATCTTTCGCAGTCCCAAAAAACTGATCCTCTGTAGCAGGAAGTAACTCCTCTATATCCCCATCAGGAGCCTTGGCATAGAGTTTGTCTCCCTGTCGAAAGATAGTTATGATTTCATCGCTGTGTGTGAACTTGTACTCTCCCAAATACTCGTCAAGAACCTCCGGATCCAGTTTAATTGATTTCCTTAGCGGCACTTCTGCCAGCTGTGCGGGAATAATATATTTCGTCAGCATCACAAAAGGCCGAGATTCCCCTTCGGGATTGGCATAGGGTTCACTGGTAAAGACTGCAACCAAATCCAAAGATGGGAATACAAATATGAATTGTCCTCCACGCCCCCACGCCCAAAATGCCTCGATAACCTGATTACTTATGACTGCTTTGCCGCGCCACCATTGATAACCATATCCGTATCCGCCACCAGTGGCTATGCGCTCTCTACTAGATTCGTTGATCCATTTTTGAGAAACAATCTGTCTGCCTTTCCATTCGCCTTCATTTAGAAACAGATGTCCAATCTTAGCCATGTCTCGAGGTCTCAGACTTAGTCCCCCGAACGAGTTGATCGTGCCGTCTGGATGCTTAAGCCAGTGATAATCTGAAATGCCGAGTGGGCCAAAGAGATTTCGTTCGGCAAATTTATCAGCATACAAACCAGATGCCTTTCTTACGATCTCCGCCAAGAAAAGTGTAAGCCCTCCGTTGTAAATAAATCTTTCACCCGGCGGCTCTATGACCTTTCTATCGAGAACGTATTCTATCCAATTGTTACTTTGAAACATCTCTACCAAACTGTTTCGTGAATCAGAAAGGGAATATGTTGTCTCATCCCAATCCAATCCGGCCGTCATTGTAAGAACATCTCTGAGGTCGATCTCATATTTCTGACCAATCCAGCTTGTACCCTTGTATTCAGGGAAAAACTCATAGACCTTTTTGTCTACACTTGGGATCATCTTGCGATCGACAGCCATGCCTACTAAAATTGAGGTAATACTTTTTGTAACCGAGTGCATCTGATGTTTTGCATCACGGTCGTACCCATAAAAGTATTCCTCGAGAACCAGTTTGCCATTTTTAATAAGCAGAACACTATGGATATGCGGGAAGTTCCCGTCAAGGATATTGCTTATCAACTCATTGACTTTTTCCGGATCAATACCCTCTTTACTTAAGGAAGAGGTCTCCCAGCCATCGTCGGTCTTTTCGGGCATCTGGTAGGCATACTCACATTGCCCTTGGCTAACGGAAAAAGGCAGCCAGTGGGAGTGTGACCGATTATTCACCGTAACCCGGTTAGCTCCGTCAACAACCCGAACCCGCCAACGGTAGGTCTGCCCTACTTTTAAAAGATCCGGAGGTAGCCGAATCGAATGCATGTCTTTGACATAGTTCGTGCTATAAACGCGGTTACCCTCTATATCCTTGATCTCAATCCGGTAATAAAGGGGTATCCCTTCGTCTGCACCACTCCAAAAAAAGGTGGGAGACTTGCAGGTAAGAGTCTCTCCTTTGGCTGGCTTAAAGGTGCTGGTATCAGGAAGGGGAATTGTCCTGAGCACCGATTGGGTATCGGTAGATGAACCACTTCTGTTGCCACTTGTCACTGTGAACATATAGGTTCCGATCTCGGGAGATCCTGGTATTCTGATCCAAAAATCTTTGAACTGGGGTATGTAGGCAAAGTCATCTTTGCTAATTGGCAGGTCTCCACTTGGACCAGTCACTGTGATGGTGTCTATGTCATCCGGCAAATTGCCGGTGAAGCCCTTCCCGATGACAATATCGATATAGGTTCTAAAACTGTTGTCTGGTTCATGAACATACTGGATTGCACCTTCGACGGGAATATCACTTCCCTGAGCCTGTGAAGTTTCGCATCCCGAAAAACGAATCCCAACACACAATACCACCGAAAAAACCGCTATTAGGGGTCTACTTTTTCGTAGACACATTTGATGTTCTCCTCGTTTGTTGATTGGCACTTGGACAGATGCTATTTCCGGAAGGATTTTGTTAATGATTCTATATATCCTGCTCAGATGAAAGAATCGGATGTTGCGGGTATCCTGCCACTACCTGGAGTCTCCCGTGGGTCAAGGTATTAAGAGAGTGTCAGAACCTCAACGCATAAGAGGAGAAGAGTCCCAGATTTCAAATCGATCCAAATAGATGAATGAAAACGAGGGGCCACCACGACCACGTGCTCAGTGAAGTCGAATTTTCCGGTATTAAGCACCGTCGAAGTTTCGAATCCTACCTGAAATAATTCATTTCACTGACTCCCAATTCGTCCAAGATTGGAAACGTAAATCTGCACCGATTCCCATTGCCACGAAGAGAGACAGATAAAGAACTTGTTTCGCCCCTTCATGGGGACCCTTCGCCCGCTGGATCTAGCGGCGATTAATCGCCACCCAATCGAGGTAGAATAAGAGACCGACCAGGGCATCGGTGCCGGACGTCTCCCCATGAGAAGATGCCCGGCTAAGCATCTCCATCATTTCCTTCACATCATTTGCATTTGCCAGGCCCCTGGCTGCCTCGATCAGATAGAATGGAAAATGGCCCCGAAGCGTCTGCCACAGCAGGGTCTTCCCGCCGTAATTGGTTCTGTCCTTCGCCCTCCAGATCTCTTCTTTATCGATAGCCCGCCGAGTTATCGCATCCTCTGCCATCTCAGACATGCCTGCCCGGTCTGGCCGTGTGAGGTTCCGGATTTCCTCACCCAAGAGGACCCCTGAGATGAAGTCGTCGCCGGACGGGGTGAATCCGATCCCCAGACCGACCATCTGCGAGAGCCCGATGAACTGGGCGTTTTTTTCTTCGTCGACGAAAACCCGGGTCGTAATCTCGGTGGCCTTCCGAACAAACGGGTTTTCTTCATCTTCCGGATGGATAAGACCCAAGAGCCCCCCCTTTTTTCCTTTCTGGACGAGGGCCTCCCTGAGAATTGAACCCTTGAAAGGGGAAAACCCTTTTACATCACTCGGTACAAGGGAACCTTCCCAGATTTCCCCATCTCGTAAATCAATAGAGAAATCGCCGATGGCCAATCGACCTGCCTCAAACGCCGCCTTGTCTCCGCTTTTGACAGCGACATTCTTAGAGACTGATTCGTGAAAGAAATCGGGAACCCGGATACTGAGGGCTGTCATTTGCGAGTGATCCCTAACCAGGGATACCAGGAGCCCGCCTGGATGAAGAACATTGGTCGCCTTCGAATAGACAGATACAACCTCTCCCTGTCCTGTGAGAGTATGGATCAATCCCCCTGTTTCCCTAGCAATGAATTCGTTTCTAGAAGAGAATCGTAAGCTCATTCGGTTCTCCACTAAATGCAATGGGAACCAGCAAACACCGCAATTATGAAGTATCTCTGACCGCTTTTCAAGGCGTTCTCGATGTCCTGAATAATTCTGTTGAATTCGAAAAATAATCTGCTTATAATCAGGACGAGCTGCAAACCTGATAAAAGGAGGTGAGATCGAGTTCTCATTCATCTATATCATTTTTGGGGACCAACCCGGGTCCCTTTGGCTTTGGAACAAGAAACGATTCAGTCTTGCTGTAATCTTTGACGGTCGGCCGTACCTGCAAAATGCTTAACCAGGGAGATTTACAATGATCAGAAAATTGTTAGTTCTATTGGTTGTGCTAATTGGCTTTGGGTTGATTCTGAGTCCGCCGAGCCCTGCCAAGACTAAAGTCGCTTTTGCCATGCTGTGGACTATCGATGATATGGGGTGGACGACATCACATTACCGGGGGATCGAATACCTTAAGAAGGAACTGGGCGATCAGGTTGAAGTTTCTCACACGGAAAAAGTTCTAGCAGCCAATGCCGAGCAAGTCCTGCGAGGATATGCAAAGGCAGGTTACGACATCATTTTTGCAACCACCTTTGAACACATGGACCCTACACTCATTGTGGCAAAGAATTTTCCAAATGTGATTTTTGAACATTGCTCTGGTTACAAGAAAAACGACAAGAACATGGGGAACTACTTCCTGCGCATGTATCAGGGTGAATACCTTGCCGGTTACATGGCCGGCCTGATGGGCTACAAGAACGCAGGCACCGTGGCCACCCAACCGATTCCTGAGCCGATCCGAGGTATCAACGCATTTACAATTGGTATGCGAAAAGGATTGAAAGAGTCAGGTACGTCCCATGACCCAAAGAAGGTCAATACCGTGGTGTGGCTCAAGAGCTGGCGGGATGCGACAAACGAGACCCTTCTCGCAGAGACCCTGGCAGGCCGTGGTCATGACCTGATCCGCCAGATGGCCGACACGCCGGAGTCGAGCCAGGCCGCGTGTCGGAAAGGGATTCCTGCCATTGGCTATGGCATTGATGTATCGAAGCAAGCCGACTGCGCCCTCGTATCGACTGAATGGAACTGGGGTGTCTACTATGTGGACGCCGTCAAACGGGCGATGGCTGGGACGTGGCGGCCTGGAGAAGTGTGGTGGGGATTCGAGAAGGATGGGATCAAACTCTCTCCCTTCCACTCCTCTGTCTCACAAAGCGTGAGAGAAAAGGTTCTGGCCGAAAAATCTCTTCTTGAGGAAGGGGTCGACAAGATTTTCACCGGACCGATTCGAGATCAGTCTGGAAAGGAAATAATCCACGCTGGCAAGAAGGCTACCGATCAAGACCTGCTCACAATGAGATGGTTGGTCGAGGGAGTGTCTGGGACAATACCAGATTAGAGTCGATTCACCTGTTATCGTGAAAATCCTACAAAAGGCTCCGGAAGCAACTCTTCTCCGGAGCCTTTTAAGCCACCTGAGCCACACCCTCAGCCTGATAGTTGAGATATTTTTTCACCGACAGAAGGCCTTCTCAGTGCAAATGGCTTTCGCAACCTGATTGCTTCCGTGCTCCCTGATCTAAGTAAAGAAGAATAGGAGAATCCTATGGATGTCCCTTTAGGTTCCTTGGAAACCGGAGAGAAATACATATTTGAAATCCCCGACCTGGACCTCAAGGCTGAACTGCCGTATGTGGTCCTCCCCGCGGCTGGCGGTTTCATAAAAATCGCATCTCTCAATCTGGTGGGGATGGCCGAATGGAATCAGATCTTCGGTCGGGCCCTGGCCCAAAAAATCCGAAAAAATATCCCAAATCTCGAGGGTGTCGTCTTTCTCACCGCGGTGGAGAAGGCCCTTCAGCTTTGTCAAGTCGCCTGCCAGGAGTTAGAGGTTCCTATTCTCGCTGTCGCCTACAACAGGCGGAAACCCCACATGGAAATTGAGAGTGGCCGAAAACGGCCCTTTATCCAGGTCGGCGGCGGCTCTGTGACCAGTGGGGACAAGTACCTTGTCATCTATGAGCGTGATTTCAATCTTCTGAGCTCTGCTAAGCAGGGCGTCGTCATCATCGATGATGTGATCAGCACAGGTGGGACAATCGCAGCCCTCGCAACGATATTGGATGAAATCACGGAGAGAAAATCACTGGAAAAGGACGTCTTGAAAATCTTGGGCATCTTTTGTGTGGCCCGAGAAGGTGAGATGAAACCGCTCTATAAAGGCCTCTCATACAAGATCCATTGGCTCGGAAACCTCCCTGCCCCCGAATTTCTTCCTAGAGAGGGTTAACCATGTCGGTAATCTCTCCGCAGAGTCCACCGGCAGTGCTCATGAAGGGGATTGTGAAAAAATTCCCTGGGGTCGTGGCCAATAACGAGGTCGATTTTCGGATCCTGAAGGGCGAGATTCACAGCCTCCTCGGAGAAAACGGGGCTGGCAAGACAACTCTCATGAACATCCTCTCGGGTTTCTATCAGCCTGATGCCGGCGAGGTTATGGTCAACGGAGAGCGGGTCGCTTTTCGTTCGCCGAGGGATGCACTGGATTCCGGCATCGGTATGATTCACCAACATTTTCAGCTAGTCGGTAATTTCACGGTGGCAGAAAACATTGTTCTCGGCATACCCGGACCCTTGCATCTCAAAATGGGGGAATTGGAAAGGAGAGTTGAGGAGATTTCCGAACAGTACGGACTTGCCATCGATAGCCGGGCGAAGATTCATGAGTTGTCTGTTGGAGAACAGCAGCGGGTCGAAATCCTGCGTATGCTCTTCCGGAAGATCAATATTCTCATCATGGATGAGCCGACTGCGGTCCTTGCCCCTCGAGAAATCGAGAGGCTATTTGCAACGATGAGACAGATAAGCAATGAGGGGAGGTCGGTTGTTTTTATCACCCACAAGCTTGAAGAGGTCTTGGAGATTTCTGATTACATCACGGTCCTCCGGCGGGGAAAAGTCATGAGTACCCTCCGACCCGAAAAAGTACGAGAAAAAGACGGCGTTGTGAGTACAGAGTTGGCTCGTATGATGGTCGGACGGGAGGTAATTCTGGAAGTCGGCAGGAAGTCAATCAAGACCGAGAAAAAGCTTCTCGAAGTAAAAAATGTCTCTGTCCGGGGTGACCGCGGAGAGATCGCCGTGAGAGACGTCTCCTTTACTGTGAGAGTGGGGGAAGTTTTCGCCATATTAGGCGTGGCAGGAAACGGTCAACGGGAGCTCGTCGAAGCCATCGTCGGTCTCCGTCCCAGAGAGAAAGGGAAAATCCTTCTGGAGGGAGAGGGTATCACGGCAAATCTGAATCGGATTGCCTATGTCCCTGAGGATCGAACAGGTCGGGGGAGCGTTCCTGACATGCCTCTGTTAGAAAACTTCGCCCTCACGGGCCGACGCTATTTCTCAAGAGGTCCATTCATCAGTTGGAAGATGGTGGAAGAGCAGTCACGGAAGCTCGTTTCCAAATTCAATATCGCTGCGTCTACCTTAACCATGAAAGCACGACAGCTTTCTGGAGGGAATCTCCAAAAGCTGATTCTCGCCAGGGAATTCTTTCAGGAGCCTTATCTCCTCGTTGCTGAACAACCAACCCATGGTCTGGATATTGGTGCCACTGAGGAGATCTGGCAGGCCCTCCTCCGACAACGAGAACATGGGGCCGTACTCCTGGTTTCTGGCGACTTGAGAGAAGCCCTTTCCCTTGCCGACAATATCCTCGTTATCTTCAGAGGGCGGGTTATGGAAATTGTCTCCTGCGAAGACGAAAGAGGCCTGGACAAAATCGGACCTTTAATGGCCGGAGTGGAGAGAACACGATGAGAATCAGCCTCAGAAAAAGGCTCAACCCGCTGCCCTGGCCCAGATACCTGCTCACACCGTTGTCCGTGGTTGTCGCCTTGATTTTTGGCGCCCTCCTTTTCCTCTGGGTCGGCGCTAATCCAGCCCGTGCCTATCTCGAGATATTTCGAGGGGCCTTTGGAAACGTCTACAATTTCACTGAAGTTCTTGTTCGTGCCACACCACTGATTTTGTGTGGACTGTCGGTTGGGCTTGCTGGGAAGATGCTGATTTGGAACATCGGGGCTGAGGGCCAGCTCGTCATGGGGGGTATCGCCGGAGCCGGCGTGGCCCTTTTCCTTTCGCCTTTTCTACCAGGCCAGCTCACCATCCCCGCGATGATTCTGGCCGGTTTCCTCGGCGGCGCTTTCTGGGGCCTGATTCCAGGTATCCTGAGAGCACGATTTGAAGTCAATGAGATCATCACGTCCCTCTTGCTGAATTACGTCGCTATCCTGTGGTTGGAGCACCTGTACTTCGGCCCCTGGCGAGATCCAATGGGGAGAGGTTTCCCGGGCACCGCCATGTTCCCCGAAATGGCATGGTTCCCTCGTTTCCTGGGATCCAGAATTCATCTCGGCCTTCCCATTGGGCTCGCCGCAGCCGTCTTAATCTGGTTTGTCCTTACCCATACCCGGTGGGGCTATGAGATCAGAATCGTTGGAGCGAATCTCCGAGCGGCCCAGTACGCAAGAATGGATATCACTTGGAATATCCTGCGGGTAATGGTCCTCAGCGGGGGGCTGGCTGGTTTGGCAGGCATCGGAGAGACAGCTGGAATCCACTACCGCCTTCAGCAGGGGTTGGCCGTGGGGAGCGGATATGTGGGGATTGTGGTTGCCTGGTTAGCAAAACTCCGGCCCGGATCGATCGTGCTGATTGCCATCCTGCTCGGCGGCCTCATGGTTGGAGGAGACCAGGTTCAGATCAGCATGCAGATCCCGTCAGCGATCAGCCTGGCGCTGGAGGGGGCAATCCTGTTTTGTGTCCTTGGGGGACAGATTTTTCAGGATTATCAACTTCACATCGACTGGGAATCGGCAGGGAAGGGACAAGCGGACAGTTGACAGAGGTCGGTTAGCATGGAACAGGAAAAACACAAGTAACAGTGTACAGGGATCAGGGGGTCAGAAAGAGCCAATGACCTTTGAAAAAACCGTATGACTTCCGATCCCCGTCCGCTGCAACCTGGCACCTATGCCCGACAACTGATTCGTGGCAACTGCCAACTCCGAGGGAAAGATCCAAAATGGAATCAGCGATAGTCTTTATCGCAACGATAACCATCTCATCGTCAATGGCCGTCCTTTATGCAACTATTGGTGAGATATTCGCCGAGCGATCCGGCATTCTCAATTTGGGTGTCGAAGGGATGATGCTTGTGGGTGCCCTGACCGCTTTCGCAACCGTCGATTCCATCTACTCCCTGTGGGCAGGGGTTCTGGCCGCAATGTTTGTCGGCGGGATTTTTGCCATGATCCATGGCTTTTTTTCTATTACCCTTAGAGTCAATCAGGTAGTCTCCGGCTTAGCGCTTACCCTCTTTGGTATCGGTCTCACCAATTTCCTGGGCAGACCACTCATCGGCAAGGTCTCCCTGAAATTGGAACCATTCGGTTTCTTTCTCTTAAACAGAATTCCAGTGATCGGCAAGATCATGTTCACCCAAAATGCCTTGGTTTATCCGGCTTATATCCTCATCCCTCTAGCCTACCTCTTTTTGTACAGAACGAGATATGGACTGCAGCTGCGCGCTATTGGGGAGAACCCTTCAGCTGCTGATACAGTTGGTATCAATGTGTTGGGTCTCCGCTATCTGTATACATTTGTTGGTGGAGCTTTCGCAGGATTGGGTGGAGCCTACCTGTCTCTGGCCTACACCCCTGGATGGAAAGAGCAAATGACTGGTGGCCAGGGATGGATAGCTATCGCCCTGGTCATATTCGCCATGTGGGACCCACTGAAGGCCGTGGCAGGAGCCTTGCTCTTCGGTTTCATTAATGCTTTTCAGTTCTACTGCCAGGCTGCCGGTATCACCCTAATTCCGAGCTACATCCTGAGAATGCTCCCTTATCTTGCCACGATTGGAGTTCTTATCATAATCACCCGATGGGAGACTGCGAAAAAAAGAGTCGGCGCTCCTGGGGCTCTGGGAATCCCATTTGAGAGGGAACAGTAAACGGCCATTGCTTTGGGTCGGGAATTTCGGAGTCTGTCTGCAGCCCAATCGATGGCCGCAAAATTCGCAGCGTGGGCGAAGTATGCCGGCAGGGGCCAATCCGAATTACAAGACAATTCCAGAATCGGAGTGCTCCAAACGGCGGGTTGACTTTCTCTCATTCAGGTATTCAAATCTGTTTCCCACTACAGGCGGGATAGTCGGATTTCGAATCGGTCTATCGGACGCCAGCTTGCTCTTTTCCCCATCTGATGTTATGTAAGAATCTTGAGAGGGGAACATGCGCCATGTCAAATCTCACAGAGGCCAAGACGGAGAGACGGCAAAAAAAGGACCGACGAAAGACGCCGACACCGATGCTGAGCCGATACAGTTTATTCGGTGGCAAGCGCGAGAGGGCCCGAAGGTCGGACGACCGCCAGGGAGGGTATTACGTCGACAGGTACGGAGCGGCCGCGCTCTTTCTCTTTACGGTCGTCATCCTTCTCAATGCAGTCGATGCTTTTCTGGCCCTGTACGTCCTCCACGAAATGGGCGGCGTTGATAGCGTAATAGCAACGCTCATTCGTGAGATGGGAGGAGAGACCTTCATTATGGTCGCATTTATCATCGGTTCCCTTTGTGCTCTTTTTCTTTTCATCCATAAGAACTTTACGATCGCCCGGCTGGCAATCGCCGCAGTGATGCTTTTTCAGGTTGTTACGATTTCAACCCAGCTAATCATAATCCTCTTTTTTCATGCAACGTGACCCGATCCAGAGTACGAGATTGAGGTCTGGTATAGCGAATAAGCTTTTTGGGGTTTCCGAACCGTTTCGCCTCACGTTCACCGGAATATAGCCTACGTCCCTTTGAGCTTTCCTTTGACAAGGGGGCCTCCCTTATCTATATTTTAGCCAGATGCTCTCGCCCGCCTCATCCCGGGGTTTTAGATTGCTGATGTTGTCGCTGCGTGAATGGAGGAAGAAAGATGGAAATTGGAGAAAAAATCACATTCCCTTTCGCAAAGGGACAGATGGAGGGCACCGTAAAGAGAATCGTCGGTAAAAAGGTGTATATTCTGGCTGACTTTCCCAGACACAAAGGGAAGATTGTCACGCGCTCCATTTTTCAACTTGAAAAGGGAAAAAAGAAGAGCACCAAGGCCAAAACCAAGAAAGGCGAGTAGGTGCCCTTAGTGCTCTCCTGGAAAAGCAGATCTTCTCTGGCCAGAAGTCTTACCCGTGATGTCAGCTGCCGGTTGCCAATTGGGTGACACCCAGATCACCAGATTCTGATTTCACTTTCATGACCCAACGGTCGAGGTTTTTATAAGCAATGAAGGAGAGCCAATACGGAAACCTGTTGAAGAAGTCCCTTGGACTCGGGGAACGAGAGAATATCAGCCTCGTCGGTGCCGGGGGGAAGACAACCCTCATGGTCCTCTTGGGAAAGGCCTTGAGTGCAAATGGATACCGGGTCATCACCACGACCACCACGAAGATTCTCGAACCAGAACCTGCTGACACTCCAATTCTCTCTCTGGGAGAGAGCCACGAGACTATTTTTAGGAAGATCGACCATCATGGCCATGTCACCGTTGCTTCCCGAAAATTAGTGAATGGGAAACTCAAGGGAATACCGCCCCAGCAGGTCGACGAATTATGGAAATCGGGTAAGGCTGATTACCTGATCGTTGAAGCCGATGGGTCAGCCCAAAGGCCTCTCAAGGCACCGGCACCGTACGAACCTGTGATTCCTATCTCAACCGGGATCGTCATAACGCTTGTGGGCGTCGATGGCTTCAATGCGCAACTCAGCGAGAAAACCGTTTTCAGGTCCGACATCTTTTCGCGCCTTACCGGCGTGTCTCAAGGCAAAAAAATAACACTCGACGCAATTTCTGTGCTTTTCACACATCCAGATGGCCTCGTCAGAAGAGCGCCTTCGTCGGCTAGAATTGTCCCTTTCGTGAACAAAGTAGATCTCGATAAGGGATTCCGAAAATCCAGGCAGTTAGCGAGACTGATTCTCGATTCCGGAGACCCGCGGATTGACCGGGTCGTTTTGGGACAAGTACGATCAGATCCACCCGTTGTGGAGGTAATCTGCCGAAAGGTAACGAAATCCTAGAGAATCCAGGAGCCAGAACTTTTCAAAAAAGAGAATGTACGGTAAGATACACTTACAAATAGAGAAATGATTTTTCAGTTCGAATCGATCGATAACTCACTGGGCAGGCATTCTGTCTCTATTCTGAATTCGGACGCCTGGGTGCTGACCCTTTGTGACCCATCGGTCATTCAGGTGTCGGCGCATCGGGTCTTCCGCTCTAATTTCGGCTTAAGGGAAAAGCGATGGTTTCAATTGAAGACGAAATCGTAAAGGCCCTCTCCCAAAAGGTCCCTGCCGCTCTTGCGACAGTAGTCGACCGAACCGGTTCTGCCCCGAGGGATGTTGGCGCAAAAATGCTTCTCAGGGCCGATGGCCCATCCGTTGGTACGATCGGTGGGGGCTCTGTCGAAGCTAAGGTCCTGAAGGAAGCCGAACATGTAATGGAAGGGGGGGTAGCGAAAGTCCTCCGCTTCGAGTTGACCGCCAAGGAGTTGATCAAGGGACATTCGATCTGCGGCGGAAATGTAACGATTTTCGTAGAACCCCTTTCGTCTAAGAGCCCCGGCCTTCTTGAGATCTATCAAACGATTGCGAAAATCAGAAAGAGAGGCGGCAAGTCTATTCTGGCAACGATCATCTCAGACAAAATCCATGCCCACGGAGCAGAAACCAAAGCTTTGATCGGCGAGGAAGGTCAGGTCATCGGCTCTCTGTCAATGGATCGAGGACTGGTTGAGAATCTCAAGCAAGAGATAGACGGTGTCTACAAGGAGGGCACGGCCAAAATCCTTACTCTCCAGAAAGATGGTCAACAGATAGAGGTACTGTTAGAGCCTATTGCTTCCGAACCAACTGTATTCATTTTCGGCTGCGGTCACATCAGCACTTGTCTTGCCCCTCTGGTGAAGAACGTCGGATTCAGGCTGGTCGTCGCCGACGACCGATCGGAATTCGCCAACCCCAAAAGGTTCCCTGAGGCTGATGAAATAATTCTGGACGACTTCGAGGGTCTCCTGGAAAAGCTGAGAATCGACGAGAATGCCTATCTCGTGATCGTGACCCGAGGCCATTTCTACGATAAGATCGTCCTTGAACAGGCTCTTCAGACGAATGCCAGGTATATCGGCATGATAGGAAGTCGAAGGAAAGTCAGGATGGTCTTCCAAAATCTAATGGAAATGGGTTTCCCAAAGGATGCCCTGGACAAGGTCCATTCTCCAATTGGTCTCAGAATCGGAGCAGAAACCCCAGAAGAGATAGCTGTCAGTATTCAGGCCGAGCTGATTCAGGTCAGGGCGGGTGACAGATAGCTTCATCTGCCCTTCCCGATGCCTCTATAGAAAAATCCCTCTTTTTCCGCCTTCTTACGGTCAATCACATTTCTTCCGTCAATAATGATAGGCGTCCGCATGAGTTTCTTGGTTTTTTGGAGGTTCAAGTTGAAGTACTCCCGGTGCTTTGTGACAACGGCAATACAATCGGCTCCTGAAAGGGCATTATCGAGGTCCTTGGTCAAATCTGCCTCTGGGAAATATCGAACATGGGGGTCATGAACAATAATTTCCGCTCCTTTGGACTCGAGGTCACGAATCAAGGCGTAGGCTGGGGTGTTCCGGGTGTCATCCGAGTCCTCCAGGTAGGCAACCCCCATGATAGCAACTTTCGAATCCCGGAGTCGGATCTTCTTTTTCCTCAGCGCACCCTCTATCATCTCGGCCATATGTCGCGGCATAAACTCGTTAATCCGCCGCGCCAGACAAATGAACTCCGTCTCCATGGGCTTTTCACCGTACCTCTGGAGTCCATAGCGCAGTAGCCATGTATCTTTTGGGAGACAGTGACCACCGACTCCCGAGCCTGGAAGGTGCATATGCCGTTCTGAACGGGAATTGATTAACTGCCGGATCTCATATACGTCGACGTTCAAGTTCTCACAAACCAGGGCCATCTCGTTGGCAAATGCGATATTCACATCTCGATAGGCGTTCTCCATGGTTTTCGATGTTTCTGCGGTCAGGATGTCTGTCGAGTAGATCTTCTCCCGTACAATGGTCTTATAGAGACTCACTGCTAACTGTTCACTCTTTTTGTTAATTCCTCCGACGATACGGGGGAGATTCTGGATGTATTCGATCAGCCTCCCAGGCATTACCCTCTCGTAAGAGTAGGCCAGATAGAAGTCCTTTCCAGCCTTCATTCCAGATTTTCTTTCCAAGATTGGCTGAACAACGTTCTGGGTGGTTCCAGGGGCCACGGTAGACTCGATCACTATGAAGGCCCCCTTCTTCATACATTCGCCCACACGTCTGGACACCTCCTTGAGGGAGAGGTAACTCGGCGTATGATCTGAATTATCGGCTGGGGTTTGCACGTCAATCAGGATTGTGTCCATGTCACTTAGGACGGAAAAATCGTCGGTAACTCGAAAACTTCCCTTTTTGACGACCCGAGCGATAAGTTCTTCCAAACCTGGCTCGTCCCCTTCAATCGGGGATTTTCCGGAATTTAAAACTTCAACCTTCCACCCAGATCGCTGGCTGCGCCGCTGAATTCCGGTGACTTCAAATCCTGGGACGTCAGCCAGTAGTGCTGCTGCCGGAATACCGACGTATCCCATTCCAACAACGGCAATCTTTCGTTTTCTCATGGAAGGATCTCCTCCCGACCCTTGATTAAGATCTTCGGTACATCGAACTCACCTGGTCCTCCAAACGGGCCTCTTTCGATAAGCAATTTATGTACCATCGCAGGCGATATCACGTCGTCTCCCCCTTGTCCCCCCTCACGGCCCGAACGATCTTCTCGGGCGTAATAGGAATATCCTTTATTCGGACCCCAATGGCATCATAAATTGCATTGGCAATCGCCGGAGCAGTTGGGACACAGCCAGGCTCTCCGATTCCTTTGGCACCAAAAGGACCGTCTTGGTCCATCGTTTCAATGATTATTGGCTCGACAGGGATCACATCCTTGGCGGTGAGCAGCTTGTAATCTCTGAAGTTGGGATTCATCACCTCTCCCTTCTCCAATATAAGCCGCTCTGTGAGGGCATAACCGGTCCCCATCGCGGCAGCCCCGTAAATCTGGCCCTCAAGAAGCATGGGGTTGATGGCCCGGCCTACATCATGGGCTGCTATGTATCTGATGATCTTTACTTTGCCTGTATCCTTATCCACCTCAACTTCCACACCGTGTGTCCCATAAGCGTAAGTCATGGACAGGTTGCCCTTGAACTCCCGGTCGAGGTTCTCGTTGTCTGGATCGTAGAAATACTCGGCCATAATCATGGTCCCACCTTTGCTGTAGTGAGCTCCACGGAGAATCTTGCCGAGGTCAATCCTCTTGTCGGGTTCCTTTGTTGAATAGACCATCCGGTCTTTTATGACCAGGCTACTCGGATCCTCATCGAGTCTCGTCTCGAGCCTGTTACCCTCTTTGTCCTTCCACCGGTCGACGTATCCTGCTGCTATTTCAAGTATCTGCTCCTTCACCTTTCGGGCTGCCATAACAGCCGAGTTCCCCGCCACAAAAGTCGTCCGACTCGCATGGACGCCCACGTCCCACGGACAGACATCTGTGTCGTTATCAATAATATTGACATCTTCAGGGGAGACCCCAATCTCATCGGCTACCATCTGAGCGATGACGGTCTCGGCGCCCTGTCCAATATCGGTGGCTCCGGTAAAAACGTTCACCGTCCCAAAATCATCAACCTTGATTATGGTCCCACAGCCATCTGACTTGTAGACCCGTGCCCCACCGCCCACATGGATCAGGGAGGCCATCCCAAATCCCCGTCCCTGGGTCTTCTTCCTCTTTTTTCGATTTTGCCAGTCGAGCCTCTTTCCGACTTCCTGGATGCACTCTTTCAAGCCGCACGTGGTAATCTTGAATCTTTGTGGAGTGACCTCCCCTGGCTCATTGGCGTTGAGGAGCCGGAATTCCATCGGGTCGATTCCAGCCTCATGAGCGAGCTGATCCATGCTACAATCGATAGCAAAGGTCGCCTGGGGGTTACCATATCCACGCATCGCCTGAGACCAGGTATTATTAGTGTAGACACATTTTGCTTCATAACGGATGTTCGGCACTTTATAGAGAGAGGATATTGGCATCATCATGACCGAGGGTGTGGTTGCTCCCCATGATGTGTATGCACCGTTGTCGAGGATCATTGAGACGTCCCTGAAAGTGAGTCTCCCCTCCTTGTCACATCCCTGGGCGATATCGACGATAGCCGGCTGTCTGGTCGACGTGAAGCGAAACTCCTCCTCCCGACTGTGGAGAATCTTGATTGGTTTCCGAGTCACGTAAGCCAACAAGATGGCAATATATTCAAAGGCATAGGTATCCAACTTGCTCCCAAACCCACCGCCGATGGTAGGCTGTATCACCCTCGATTTGCTGCTTTTCAGTCCCATGGCCGCCAGCGCGTCATTATAATCCTTCTGCGCTAGAGAGGGGATCTGGGTGTTTCGGTACATAGTCAGGTTATTCTTCAGATCAAAATCAGCAATGACGCCCTCCGTTCCTAGGCAACAATGGGTAACCCAGGTCGCCTTGAACCGATCCTCCACCACAAAAGACGCATTCTGTCTTGCGTCGCCTACGTCACCCGCCACAAGCTTCCATGGAAGCTTGAGAAGATTGCTCTTGTTCTCCTCGTGGATGAGGGGAGCATCGTCCCTCAGTGCCTCTTCCGGTTCAAAAACGGCGGGTAAGGACTCGTATTCAACCTCGATCAAGTCGAGTGCTTCCTCGGCGATTTCGGGATCAATCGCTGCGACGGCTGCCACTTCATCCCGGTAGGAGCGGACCTTACCGCCCTTCAACGCTGTCTGGTCTTTCATGAATCCAAACCGGACTGCTGGAACATCTTCGGCCGTAATGACTGCTCTGACACCTAAGAGTTTTTTTGCACGCGATGTATCGATGGCAACAATTTTGGCGTGGGGGTATTTGCTCCGGAGGATCTTGCCGTAAAGCATTCCTGGGACCTTCAGGTCCTGAATATAGACAGACCTCCCGGTTACCTTGTCTTGAGCGTCGAGCTTGGGGATCCTCTTTCCAACACATCCGGATGCTTCCATGGTGACCTCCCTGAGGGGTTACTCGGTACTTCTTGGCATGACATCGCCCTGCGAAACGGACTCACTCGCAACCCTGATCGCTTTGATAATCTGAACGTAACCTGTACAGCGACAGAGGTTTCCCGCAATCGCGTGGCGTATTTCGCCCTCACTTGGATTGGGGTTCTCGTCCAAAAGAGCCGTGGCGGCCATCACCATCCCCGGGGTACAGAAACCGCACTGAATCGCGCCGTGCTCGACGAAGGACCGCTGGAGCGGATGGAGCTCACCGGAGGGTTTGGCCATTCCCTCGATGGTTGTCACCGTTTTCCCCTCGATTTCCATCACTGGAAAAAGACAGGAATTGACCGTCTTCCCATCAATGAGAACGGTACATGCGCCGCATTCCCCGCTCTCACAGCCCGACTTGGTGCCGGTCAGTTCGAGGTGCTCTCTCAGAAGATAGAGAAGGGTCCAGTGAGGTTCAACCTCCATTTCCATCTTATTCCCGTTCAGGACAAATGAGATCGTCTCTTTCATCCACACACCCCCTACTCGCTTACCCCAACGACCGAAACTGAACATGTCGTAGGTCGTCAATCAGGCGTGGTCGACTGCGACTCGAAAGCTCGAAATCCGAAGCACGAAACCCAAAACAATTCGAGAATCCGAATTTCTCCAATATTCTAAATGCCGTTTTTCTTTTCCCATTTTGGAAAAACACGAGCCATAGCTCGGTTGCCTTCCACTCCACGCCTTTTTTCCATTCGTATCGAGTTTTGCATTCCTTTTTATCATTCGAATTTGTTTCGAGTTTCAAAATTCGAATTTCGGATTTAACCATCAATCTCAGTCCACTACGGAACGCAACTAGGGTGTTCTCATGAAGGAGACCCGAAACCTATTATCAACGGACTATCCTGCCCTTTCCATCGCAACCCGTGCCATTCTTGGGACGAGTATCTCTACCATAGCCCGTCGATACCAGGCCTCTCCTCGAACGCTGTCCCTGGCCTTGCATTCCTCGGCCGCAGCCTTCCCAGCTTTCTTGAGGATCTTATCGTCTAGCTTCTTTCCCCGCAGGATCGCCTCGGCACTTTTTGCTCGCATCGGCGTTGGGGCCAAGACGCCCAGGCCTATTCTCGCTTCGCTGCATGTATTCAGATCCTCCCCAAGGGAGATCCTCACGGCCACCCCCAGAATGGGCAGTTCCATTGCAGCCCGTCGCGTATGCTTACAGTAGGCGCCTCCCGTGTGGGATGCGAGCTTGGGAACCACGAACTCCATAAGAATCTCACCCGGCTCCAGAAGGGTTTGGCCCGGACCGATAAAGATATCTTCAAGAGGCATAGATCTCTCACCCTTAGGCCCTCTGATCCGAACCTGAGCCCCGAGGGTAATCAGTGGGATTGCGCCGTCAGCTGAGGGCACCGCATTGATGATATTACCACCGATGGTAGCGACATTCCTGATTTGAACAGAGCCGATGTTTTCCACCGCATCAGTTAGGATAAGAAAACCCTTCCTGATGATTGAGGAGAGTTCTAACATTCGATGGGTGACCAACGCCCCAATTCTCAATTCTCCGTTCTTAACGTTAATTCGCTTGAGATCTTCAAGATGTCTTAGTGAGATCAGATACTGGGGGCTGATCTTCCTCTCCTTGATCTTGACCATCACATCTGTTCCGCCAGCGATGTATTTCGCCTTTTCACCATGACTCTGGTGGAGAGAAATCGCCTCGTCGATCGATTTGGGTTTCAGGTATTCAAACTTCAGCATAAATAACCTCCACAGAATGACAGTCGGCAGGTATCAGGGGTCA
>CAYGBK010000090.1:0-20739 GCA_964348095.1 uncultured Thermodesulfobacteriota bacterium
CGGCTGGCACTGGACCTGTCATGCTCGATGGACGCCATATAGACTTTGTTTTCGCCGGCCAGGCCGATAGCAGCCACCTGGGCTTTCGGCTCCTTCAACTCCTGTCGAATAAGCTCTGCAGTCTCAACAGCGCCTTTGCCCTGCAAATGAGAGGCATCACGTATTTCTACTTTGTCATCCTTTATCCACAAATAGATTAGACTGGGGGACTTGCCGCGAAAGATCACTTTGTCATAACCGGCATACTTTAATTCCGGGGCCCAAAATCCCCCCATGATTGAAAATGCCATAAGCAAGGTCTGAGGGGAAATGGTAGAGACAATGGTACGATTACAACCGGTCGCAGGTGTACCAGATAAGAGACCGGCGCTAAATATGAGTAGATTATCGGGAGAAAAGGGTTCAATTTCAGGGGGGACTCTGTCCCATAATATCTTGGCATTCGTACCCAGACCCCCCAGATAAAGTTCCGTGTCTGTTGGGTCAGTTGTTACCCTCTCTATGCTTCCTCGGGTTAGATCGATTTCTAAATTAAACCCCGTCTCTGCGTACCTCATTTTTCGCCCCTGTATGTGTCAGCTTGTTAACATTTTCACATGCCGTTTATTACCAAAAAACCTACTACGCCTCTCAAGTGAAAAACTGCTTCTCCGTAACGTTCTTTTCCGCTACGCAGGTTGTTCATGTTTGTCTCACCTTGGATTGTAATCGGAAGCGTAGAAAATCTCTTCCGGGGCGTAAGTAAAAATGAATCAAACGATCTTGTTCCCTGTTCGGTCCTTATCAGACTTCGCGTATTCATGGGGACCGCCGTACCATGCGCTGAGCTTTTCGATCATCCTTTCAACCTTACTCCTCTTACGTAACAGTTCCCGGGGCTCAGGGGTCAGCACCCAGCAACTGTCTAAGCGGATGACAATAGTTCATCCAGCTGAACAAATTTTGTGAAAAATAATACTACAAAATCAGCAAATTGTCAAGTATTTAGCCAGAATTTTTTCTAGATTTATAAAAATGTTCATTATAAAGAACGATCCTGGCCATATTCGGAATTTTCTGCCCCATCCGTCGAATTTCCCCAGTAAACTCTATGAATTCCACTTCAGAACCTCTTCTCCCTGTTTCGCACGATCACACGGCCCGGCCGATTTGTCTACATATTCCATCCCCCAGACACCTCAACTGCTGCTCCTGTCATGAAACTCGCCTCATCGGAAGCCAAGAAAGCCACCACACTGGCGACCTCCTCAGGTTGACCGATTCGTCTCAAAGGCGTGGCCTCGATTATCATGTCCCGATACTTCTCAGCCATTTTGGCAATGGTCGGGGTCAAGATCAGTCCTGGAAGAACCACGTTGACATTGATTTTGTGACGACCCAGCTCGCGGGCGACGCTCTTGGTCAAACCGATAATCCCTCCCTTGGCCGCACTATAACTGATAGCGGCGATCCCTCCGCTTTTGCCGTGAATCGAGGAGATGTTCACGATCTTCCCATATCGATTCTCGACCATATGGGGAGCGACGGCCTGGATACAATTCATGGTTCCCTTCAGGTGAACACCCAAAACTGCATCCCAATCAGCCTCCTTTACCTTGAAAAGCGTCGCCCCTCGATCAAAGCCAGCGTTGTTGACGAGAATGTCGATCCCCTTCCAGGCCCTCAAGACCTCATCAGCCATGCTCTGAACCTCTTCTTGATTCGCCACATCGACCTGAGCAAGAAGCGCTTTTCGCCCCAGATTCTCGACTTCCTTTTTGGTCTCACGACCGGTTTCAGGATTCATCTCGGCGATCACCACATGGGCCCCCTCCTGGGCAAGTTTCAGCGCAATGCTCCGACCGATCCCCTGCCCTGCGCCTGTCACGATCGCTTTCTTACCCTTGACCCTCATTTCGTCACCTCCATATGACTTTGAACAAGTCGCTAGAATACCGAAAGGGAATCCCTACGGCGAACCCTTCTTTTCGATCACAGTGCTTGGCTATTCTTCTGTGTCCGTCCGTCATGGTTCGAGGATAGGCACGTCACGATCATAATCTAGAGGTTCAGGAGGTGAAATGGGACGGTTGATTCGTCGGAAAACTGCGAGACCCAATGGAGACCGGCGGCACTTGTTTCACATGCCCCGACCCCGCCTCCCTGGATGGGACGGTACGAAAAGCACCGAGCTTCCCAATATGGAAACGGAGAATCAATCGGTATCCTGACCGATAAACACGTCATATTGTGATATCAACGACTGACGACAGGATTCCATTTCATCTCGCAGCGATTTCTGGCGGAGCGCCTAAGAAAATACCCTGGGGTGGGTAGGTCCTTCCTGGCCCGCAGGGTATATTCTCTTTCAGATGAACGATCCGAAAACAACAAAGCTATTCCTGCTTCCTTCCCCCTACTTCTTCGGTTTCGGCAGTACTTTTTCCGCCAGCTCATCGTCGTAGAGATGGCACTTAGCAATCTGCCGGCGGAACTCGATGTGGTCGATCAGGCTCGAGCCCGTCTCCTTTTGTGTGTTGAAGGCATTGAACCCGAGCCAGGCATCCATGTTCATGTTAGCGGCCAGCCAGTAGATGGCATGAGCCTTGGTGTTGTCCCACCAGAACTTTTTCTTGAGCCGGATAGTCTCAATCGACTTCATCAAGCAGAGGGGAAAGGTGTTGGCGAAGGTCCATACCATATTATCGATGAAGTTATCGAGACGGGTCCAGTCGGTCTTCAGCGTCTTCAGGTAATCCGTTGCCTTCTTTGCCTCGTCCCCGGTCTTCATCTCCCCATAGACAATCTCACCATTATCCACGTATTTATCCGTGATCACTCGGGGATCTCTCACCCAAGTCCCATTACCATCCTTCTTGATCGGAACAGCCTTGGTGACCAATCCCAGCCTTTCCATCTTGTAAGCGCTCCAGGGGACATTGGAGATGCAATTGTACATGGCCTGTTCCATGCTGAGATTCCAGGGTAAGAAGTCGGTGGAACCGCCATCCGGTGTTGAACCGACCCGCGTCCCGGCCTGACCGAAGATAGCCGTGTCAGCAGCTACCGTGAGGTCGCATGCCTGTCCAATCTCCTGTCCACCAGCGATCCTCATCCCATTGCAACGACAGATAACCGGAACCCGGCATTTCAAGATCCCATCGACCATGCCAGAGAAAAGGTCCATATAGTCGGCATATTCTTTGGGCCTTTTCGTATAGTACTCCGCATACTCCTTTGTGTTTCCACCTGTGCAGAACGCCCTGTCACCTGCAGCGGTGAAGATGGCTGCGACAACCGACCGGTCGACCGATGCTTTGTGAAAACCAGCGATCACCCCCTTCACCATGTTTGTCGTGTACGAATTATATTGCGTGGGGTTATTGAGAGTAATCCAGGCTGTGTACAGGCCCTCAACCACATTGCCCTTTGGATCGACGAGGGGCTTCTTCTCATACGTGGTGCATGGCGGTTCTTTTCCGAAAAACTGATCCCCGAACAGGTTGTGATCTTTCGGCTCGTTGTCTCTAACCAACCAATCCAATGCCATATCGATACCTCCTTTTTCGTTGTCTAGATCTTTAGGTCCTAATTCTCTGAGCTCTCTTGGTTTTTATGACTCGAGCTCTGTCAAAAGCACCAACCATCTTGCCATTCGTGCTTATGCGCAACCACTCACCCTTCCCCTCGATCCGGCAAACTGGCCGCAGATCCTTTCCCGCAGCCAGCAGAAGAGATGAGAATGAGTGGTCGCGTCGTCCACGAACGCAACCCCGGGACTATCTTGTACCCTACAGGGGTACGAACTTCCCTCTCATGTCCCTCGATTTCATGCAGAATACGGGATCTGTTATCTAAAAATCAGGTTTGAGAACAATCCGCCTTGCCGGAGAACCGGCCTTGTGGACTTCCTCGAAAACTGACTGGATCTGGCTCATTGGTCTAACTTCAACGAACGGGTCGATATCGATTTGTTTCGAAAGCACCATGTCCAGCACTACCGGATAATACTCGGGCAGGCATCCCCATGTTCCGATGATTTCCGCATCAAAGGCCATCAGCCGGGACATGCTGTATTCGTTCTTGGCCATTCCAAATCCGATCACAATCAGCTTTCCTGTGAAAGAGAGGAGCTCCAAGGCAATCTCTTGTCCGCCCTGGGTTCCACTGACCTCAAAAATCTTCCAGCCAAAACCTGCTTCGAGGCCATTCTTCTTGCAGAGCTCTCGAAACTCGTTTCGAATATCTCTCGGGGCCTTGCCCTCCGAACTGATTACGTAATCAACCCCGTACTTGAGAGCCCTTTTCAGTTTTTCTGGGTTTCTTGCGATACCGATCACGGTCTTCGCCCCGAGAGCCTTGGCCGTCTGAGCTACATAAACGCCAACTCCTCCGGTAACTCCGACGACGATAACCTTGTCTCCCGGTTGTAGATCGGCCCTTTTGGCCGCCTGGTAAGGTGTCGTGCCGGCATCAGCTACGACAGCTAAGTGTTCTAAGGGCATGTCACCACGGTTTTTAACTTCACAGAGATCAATGGACGGGACCGGAACATGGCTCGAGAATCCGCCATAAATCCCTAGACTATTTCCGGGCATCTTCTGGGCTAGACACCGATTACCTCTACCCGTTTTGCAGAGGATACACCTCCGGCAGGGCATCACTGCAGGAATAATCACTTCCTTCCCAACCCACTTCTCATCTCCGGCAACCACGGTACCACTGATCTCATGGCCAAGAGTCAATGGCGGTTTTTGTACGGTCGGCACGCCGTCATAGAAGTAACCGAGATCGGTGTGACAGACACCACACCCCGCAACCTCCACGAGCACCTCGAATGGAGATAAGGATGGGACAGGAACCGAAGTTTTCTCAAACCGTCCAGGTTTGACTTCCCCGGTTTCTTTGTCTTTTAGTGTCGGGTGAACCATCTGCCACGTGGCGATTTTCTGAGGCATCGTCGGCATCTTTCCCACCCCCTTCTCTGGTTAGCGACTCGGAATGTTCACGAGTCGACAGCAATATGGCATGTTTCTCTCAAAACTGGCTTACGGCTTACACATGGCGTGTTGGAGTAATGGTTGAGGGGGAACCACATCCAGCGGAAGCTATTCTCACCTGTTTTCGTTCTCCTGAGCTCATTATTCCATCACTCCAATACTCCAGTACCGCAATTCCGGCGGCTCATCCATCATGTCAGCCCATAGCCCCCATCCACACAAAGAAGCTGACCCGTAATGTACCGGGCTTCGTCCGAAGCGAGGAAGACAAATGAGGGAGCCACATCCTCAGGCTCTGCATAACGGTTGAGCAGAATCCGTTTGAGATAGATCTCCCGCAGTTTTGGATCCTCCTGAAGCCTCTGAGTCATCTCGGTAAAGACGATACCAAGGGAGACAATGTTGGCGGTCACGTTATACTTTGCAAGTTCTCTCGCACAGGACTTTGTGAAGGCGATAAGGCCCCCTTTTGCTGAGGCGTAATTGATCTGGCCTGTTGTGCCAACGATCCCGGCCACAGAGGTTACATTGACAATCCGTCCGTAATTTTGATCCTTGAAATATCTACTTGCCGCCTGTGTACAGAAAAAGGCCCCCTTCAAATGAACATCGACAACCTCGTCCCATTGTTCTTCTGTCATCTTAGAAAGCATCGCTGGCCTGCTGATCCCAGCATTGTTGACCAGGATGTCTATCCTCCCAAAATGGTCAACGGCCGTCTTGATGATTCCTTCACAATCCTCTTTGTTTGCTACGTTCCCCTTGACAGCGATCGCCTTCCCGCCCGTCTTTTCAATCTCTGCCACCACCCGTTCCGCTGACTCCGCCCGCATGGCGTAGTTAACGATGACCTGGGCCCCCTCTTTTGCAAAAGCAAGGCTGACAGCTCTCCCCACTCCCCGTCCACCCCCTGTTACGACGGCCGATTTTTCATAGAGTTTCATCTTTTCTCTCTCAGTGATCGAGGTTTAGAAGGAAAACACTATTTCCATCAACCATATCTTACGGGTCAAGGAAGAAATCTGTGCCCCCTCTCGAGCCGAACCAGGAATGAGCCGGCTCTAGGTCCTCTCCAAGCCGGGGATTCGTCTTTTGATCTAGTTTTTGCCCATATGTGGAGTTCGGAGGTAAAGTACGGAGCGGGCTTTCAGTCACGTGAACCATATGTCAGAATTGTTCAGGAGCGTTTGAGAGAATTGAAAACGGATCTTACGCAAAGAACAGTCTCTATTCGATGACCGCAATAATCCCCTCAGCCTCGATCTCTTGGCCTGGAGATACCCGAATCTCCTTGATCACCCCACCCACCGGCGCAACAACGGGCATCTCCATCTTCATCGCTTCCAAAGTCGCTATCTGATCATTCTCCTCCACCTTATCGCCCACTTTCACGGTCACCGCCACGATCTTACCAACCATCGGAACCGTCACATTTGTCGCCATTGACTCCTTGCCTCCATTTCCCATGTCGCCAGCCTTTTCTACTTCCTTATCCCTAACGCGTATTGTCCAATGATCATTCTCTGGATGTTACTTGTGCCCTCAACTATCTGATAGGACTTGGCGTCCCGATAAAACCTCTCCACAGGATATTCAGAACTGAATCCATAGCTCCCGAAAATCTTCACTGCCTCATTCGCCGCCCGCACCGCGGCTTCGGAAGAAAAGTACTTCGCCATTGAGACCTCGAGGGTGTTGCGCTGCCCCTGATCCTTAATCCAAGCCGCCCGATACACCAGAAGTCGAGCCGCCTCGTGCTCCACATACATATCGGCTAACTGTTGCTGGATCATTTGATGTTGCCCGATTACCGTTCCAAATTGCTCTCGCTCATTCGCGTATCTCACGCTGTGATCGAAGCACGCACGGGCGACGCCTACTGCGCGAGCCGCTGAGCTCAGTCTCGTATTATCTAACATACTCATGCATATCTTGAAGCCAGCCCCCTGCTCCCCGACCAGAGAATCCTTGGGCAATTTCACATCCTGAAAAATGATCTCCCCTGTTGGCGCGCAGTGCAACCCCAGTTTCGTCTCTATAGCTCTCTGCTCCAAGCCTTCTGCATGCATGTCCACCATGAAAGCCGAAATCCCACGATGCTTTTTTTCGCGATCTGTGTAGACAAAGATAATCCCCGTGTCGGCCACTGGGACGCCACTGATCCACATCTTCGATCCATTCAGAATCCAGCCATCTTTTGTCTCAACGGCTTGCGACTTCATGCTGGCCACGTCGCTCCCGGAATTAGCTTCCGTGATTGCGAAACAACCCAACTTTTCGGCCGCAATCAACGGCGGAATATGTTTTTCACGCTGCTCCTCAGTTCCAAAAGCCAACAAAACCGGCTGAATTGCGTTCATTTGCAAATTAAAGGGAAGGCCCCACGAAGGACTCACCGCCGCGATCTCCTCCGTCATAATGCACGCTGCGACATGACCGACTTCCAATCCTCCGTACTTCTCCGGTGCAATACAGGCAAAAAACCCTTGATCTGCCATCTCCTTGACTAACTCTGCGCGAAATCGGTGTTCCTTCTCGTCTTCCTCCATCGTCGGAGCAATCCGCTTCTCAGCAAAATTGCGCGCCATTCTGCGCATCTCTTCATGTTCGGCCGTCAATGCGAACTCCATTGCCCTCTCCTCCTTTCAAAGGGGCCCCCTGATGACCAGATCTACAGCTTCCCATGGACTCGTTGACTGTAAAAGCTTCATTCTCAAATTGAAATCCTTTTGAATCGCCGTCAAGATATGTCTTACCGCTACCTTCTTGGCGAAGGGAAAAACCGGCCGCGATACAAGCGAGATCTGAACATCAAGGACGAAACCGTCCACTTGCGGAGCCTTTACCCCGCGAGCCGTGGGGATGAAGCAAGTCTGGGTATATCAATAACGACTGAGAAAAGAAATAAAAGGATTCGATCTAAAGCCCGCCATCAGGGTCTGAAAGAGCTTGTACCTTTTTTAACAAAACCCCTCCCTATTGTCAAGCTTTTTCTCTCAGACCCCACCGAATGGACCTTTGGATAAGAATCGAAGAAGTCTCTCCCTTTTCGAAAACCCTCTGACTTTTGAACGACCTCGCTGACAAATCGACACGTCTCAGCTCAGTGTTAACCCTGAGCAGGGTGCGGCGGACCCCCTCGACACGTGGACGGAAGGAAGCGCACTTTCTCTTGAGCCCTTTTTCATGAAGTCACATGATTCCTGAGCAAAGCGGGCTAAGGCTCGCTCCAGACGGTCCCGAAACACCCGCGTCGCAGGCGGGAACTGCCGCTGGTTTCATGAGCAAAAACATTTCCAGGAACGCTCAAAAGACGTGAACCAGGGTCCTTTAGGCGGGAGACCGAAAAGTTCAAGGTACTCCAATAAAAATTGGTCTTGACAAAACCATATTTGCCGACTTAGCCTTTATGTTGATGGATTCCGGCAGGGCACCTATGAGAACAATGGCCTTGGACATGGGCAGCAAAACAATCGGTGTGGCAATGAGCGATGAGCTCGGTTTGACCGCCCACGCCACCGAAACGATCACCCGTGAAAGCATTGAACAGGATCTGGAAGCCATAGGAGATCTTGTTCGAAGATTCAATGTTTCCAGAGTCGTGGTCGGCCTCCCCCTCAACATGACCGGAACCCTCGGGGTGGAAGCCAAGAAAGTCCTAAAGTTTGTCGACGACATGAGACGCGTCCTGTCCGTCCCCGTCACAACATGGGACGAACGCCTTTCGACTGTTCAGGCACGGCGAACTCTACTTGAGGCGAATCTCTCAAGAAAAAAAAGAAAGAAAGCCATAGATAAGCTTGCGGCAACACTGATTCTGCAAAGCTATCTGGACGCCGAGCGGATTTGAGAATCTTCATGAAAAGATTGAGATTGTATATCATAGCAGGCCTCGGATCCCTGGCAATTGCCATCGCAGTTTATGGATTGATCTATGCGCTGGCGTCTGCACCCGGAGAGAGGAGGTCAAAGACAATCAGCCTCGAGAGAGGATTGACTTTCAGGCAGATTACTCAGACCCTTGAGAAAGAGGGCATCATTCATGGGGTGAGACGTTTCATTTGGCTTGGCCGGGTTGTCAATGCAGAACCGAAGATAAAGGCTGGTGAATACCACTTTGAACTTCCCATGTCACATTGGAGCGTGCTGAGAAAGATAAGCGAGGGCCGAGTCAAGACTTACAGAATCACCATTCCTGAAGGCTCTACCGTCTCGCAAATAGCAGATATCCTGGAAAAGCACGGCATCGTATCCAAGGAGGCGTTGCTCAGGGAGGCATCTTTGCCAGAGATTCTCTCGCAGTACCAAATGGAGGGTCCCACCTTGGAGGGATATCTTTTCCCAGATACCTACACCTGGTCAAAGAACATGGATTCGACCGCGGTCATTCGGTTTTTTCTTGAGCGGTTCAGGCAAGTCTACACCCAAAAGATGGCCGAAAAAGCCGAAGAAATAGGACTCTCTGAACGGGAAGTTATTACAATCGCTTCGATTGTTGAGAAAGAGACGTCCGATCCCCGAGAGCGGCCCTTGGTTTCTGCTGTAATTCACAATCGGCTAAAAGAGGGAATTCCCCTACAGAGCGACCCAACGGTGATTTATGGTATCCCTGATTTCAATGGAAATCTGACCCGGGCAGATCTCAGGCGATACACCGCCTACAACACATACGTGATCCGTGGCCTGCCCCCAGGTCCAATCTCTAACCCTGGAATCAGCTCGATAGTGGCAGCCCTTTCTCCTGCTGCCGTGGATTATCTCTATTTTGTCTCAAAGAATGACGGGACTCACCATTTTTCTTCATCTCTGGAAGAGCACAATAGAGCAGTAGATAGATATCAGCGTCACAGGAGGAGAGGGCCGGCACAGGACTCAGGGATCAAAAGTCAGAATAAGGGAGGGTAAGGGTCACATCCCAGTTTTTGGAGAGCCCGCGTGTCGTCTCTCTCTTTTGTCATTTTCTTTCGAAACGTTCCAGAGAGACGCCCATCGTCAGGAGCAATCCCATCGAAGCTACTACCAGGGGCTATCGGAGCTTCCTCGAACCTATTTCGGCCTTTGAATCTTGACTTCTGACGCCGATTGCCACCTCTTCCCTCTTGACAGTTCGAATCACATTAACCTATGGTACAGGTACCTGAAAACTGGGTCTCGAGAACCCTCTTGGAGGAATCACCCCATGAATGAGGTCGCCATCGTTGGAGTTGGTCAGAGTAATTTTGTCCGGGGTTATGAAGGATCTATAAGAGAATTGGCCTTTGAGGCATACCGAGAGGCGATCACAGATACTCAGCTGAAACCATCGGACATTGGCGCTTCCATTATCTGTTCGGCGCCTGAATATGACAAGCAGCGCACTCCCGCAGGCGTTCTTGCTGAGTATTTAGGGCTCGTGCCCCAGCCCACTTTTTATGTTGAAAGCGTCTGCTCCTCCAGCAGCGTGGGAGTGAGGGTGGGCTACTCCCTTATCACGTCGGGCCTTCACGACGTGGTTCTCGTCCTCGGATTCCAGAAGATGTCAGAGATCACATCTGCTGAGTCGCAGGAGAGAATGGGGCGTGGAGCAGATATCATTTGGGAATCCCCATTTGGGACGATGATGCCAGCCTATTATGCCATGCATGCCCGTGCCCATTTTGAAAAACATGGAACCACCGAGGAGGATCTTGCCCTGATTCGCGTAAAAGCAGCACATTACGGTCAGATCAATGAAAAGGCAGTTTATCGCAAAGGGGTGACTCTGGAACAAGTCCTAACCTCCGATCCCGTCTCAACCCCCCTGAAGCGATTCGACTGTTGCGCCAATGCCGATGGGTCTTCCTGCCTCATCCTGGCTCGAAAGGATCGGGCTCGTGACATGCCCAAGAAACCGGTATGGATAATGGGACTCGGCGCTGCCTCCGCCCCTGTCAACATGGCGGGGCGAGACTCGTTGACAGGATTTGGATGCGCCAGAGAGGCTGCAAAAGAGGCATTCGAAATGGCCGGGATCGGACCCCAAGAGGTGGATGTCGCAGAGGTTCATGACTGCTTCACCATAGCTGAAATGATGGCCTACGAAGACGTCGGATTTGCCAAACCTGGAGAGGGCAAAGTCCTTATTAGAGAAAAAGGAACCTATAAAGACGGAAAGATCCCGATCAACGTCGACGGCGGACTCCTTTCAAAGGGCCATCCTATTGGTGCGACCGGTGGATCGCAAATTCGGACAATTGTCTTACAACTCCGAGGAGAAGCAGGGGACATGCAGGTAGAAAAACCCGAAATCGGTTTAATTCACAATATTGGCGGTGTGGGTCTCTATGCCAATGTAACGATTCTGGGAGGATAGGCTTATGAGCTTTGAGAGGTTTGGAATCGTGAGCTTCACATCTCAGACCAAAGTGAACGAGTTTGTCGATCGGCTTTACAAGGGCAAGGTGTCCGGAAGCAAATGTAAGAACTGCGGGGCAGCCTACTTCCCCCCCAGGGCTGACTGCTGCGGCTGTTTGTCGAGCGATATGGATTGGTTTGACATCGCGGGAACTGGAAAACTCATTTCCTATTCTACCCTCAGCTATGCGCCAACAGGCTTTGAAGAGGAACTTCCCTACACGACCGCCCTTGTCCGATTCAAGAACAACATTCAGGTTTTTGGTCGTCTCAGCAAAACCATCAAACCTGAAGAAATAGCCGTCGGTATGGACCTGGTTGTTTCTTCGGTGGAACTGTCAGGCGGCAGAATATCTTACGAGTTCAGAAAGGAGAAAGGCTAAAGACAGACGATAGGGGTTAAGAGACAGAAAGAGGAGACCTTCTGGACAAAGCCTTTCACCTTTACCCTGTACCCTGTAGTTGTGAACTAGGCACCAAATTTCCTCATCTTCAGGGCGTTGGCCAGCAAAAGAGGCATTACGCTCACTGCTCGGATCCGTCCTAGGCCGCCCAGGGCACATTCCCTCTCTGTGAATTGTCCCACTGAATCTGTTCGCACATACTGGGAATGGATGAGAATCGGGTTTGGATGCCAACTGTGGGATTTGAGAATCGACGGTGTTGAGTGGTCACCTGTGATTGCAACCACGGCGGGCTTCAAGTTTAACAGTTCGGGGAGAAGACTATCAATCTTCTCTAAGGAAGCGGTTTTACCCGTGAAATCCCCATCCTCTCCGAACATGTCTGGTTCTTTCATATGTAAGAATATGAATTCGAACTCACGGTAATGGCTTTTGACCGTCTCGATTTCTTCCTCTACAGTCTTTCCTGTCTCGAGGACTTCCATTCCTACTAGCCTGGCAAGACCCCGGTACATCGGGTAGGCGGCAATCGCTCCAGCTCTGACCTTGAAAAAATCCGTCACGGTCGGAATGTCTGGGAGTTGTGAAAACCCTCGTAGCAGAACCGCGTTCGCGGGAGACCCGTCCCCGAGTGCCCCTGCCGCTTGTTGGATGAAGCCATTGACGATATCCGCTGAACGGCTTGCCTTTTGTCTCAGGGCAACAGCGGGTTTGGCTTTCTTTCCCTCCTTCTGCGGATCGGCGTCGGTAAGGCCGCTATCTAAAGCCTCACCCCTGAAAACAACGACAAACCGGTGCTCTCTGCCTGACCGGACGATTACTCGAGCTCCGTCGATGGTTTCGATTTTGTCTTGGAGTCGCTCACACAGTTTCTGGTTTATCTCTGTGGAAATCCTTCCAGCTCTTCTATCAACCACGATTCCTTGACTGTCCACAGTAGCGAAGTTCCCCCTCGCCGCGAGATCACCTTTCTCGAGTTGCAGGCCAACCCCAACCGCCTCGAGGACTCCCCGCCCGATCTGATGACGGACCGGATCATAACCGAATATGGCAAGATGAGAAGGACCGCTTCCCGGTGTGATGCCTGGGGCGATTGGGTCGACGAGACCACAGATCGATTGGGAGGCTAGTCTATCAAGATTTGGAATGTTGCTCACTTCCAATTCTGTTCTCCCGTCAACTGGGAGTCCCCCTAGTCCGTCGATGACGACCAGGAGAATCTTGGACGGCGTCTTCACAGTGATTGATCGAATCAGGTCCTCCGGAAACATGGCTATCCTCAGCCTCGTTATGTCCCGCCCCGGGTTGGTACGTCGTCTCGAGCATTGTTAGCTCATGTGCCCAGGGCTTCTTCCACATGGCCTCGCACTCGTCCGATGGCTTCTGAGACAAGTCGAGAGGTCGTCATATTTTCTAGAACCCCCTTGACCCGGAACCAAAGCCCCACGGTCAATACTCAGGAGCCCACGTCACCCAATTTGACAATCATGCGTTAAAATAGAACATATAACCTGCACAGCGACAGGAGGAGACATCGTCCGAGCGATCACCTAGTTTATAGAAAATCTATAGAATTGTATAGTGTCAAATCAGAGGAGTTTCATGAGTTTTCTAAGGAGGAAATCTCTAACCCTCTCTTTCAACACAATTTTGAATTCGGTGGTGGACCCCTCGTATCCCTTCGCTCCCTCCTTCTCACTTTGCCCCTCCGCTACTGGCCGCGCACGTTAATCAAAAAGGATAAAGGTCAAAGGACCAAGGAAAAAGGTGAGAAAACCAAGAAGTGCGAATCCATTATCCTTTAACCTTTAGCCTTTCGCCTTTAACCTTGCCCCCCTACCTGTGGTAAACTCATGAGCGCCAAAGATAGCCAGAGAAGGCAAGAACGTACAGACATAAACGCTTCTACAGACGTCCCTCAGGGACATGAGGGTCGACAAAACTGGGGAAACTCCTCTCAATTCGTCACAGGAGAATTTCATCACCTTCGTGAAATCGTTACTTCTTTCCAGGCAGAATTCGGTGACTCGTTTTCAAACGATCAAACTTTGGCCCCCCCCTTGCATATTCTCGGTGATATGGGCGAAATGGTTGCCTAAGAGGACGAAAAGCCTCTTTTTGCTGCGGTTGTTTGACAAGTTTCCTCTCTTTTGGTACCACATAAATGATTTCTGGCCCAGTCCAAGGAAGCAAACTTTCAGACTCCTTGATTTCTCCCCATCCATGCGTAACAGAAAGGTTACAAGTCGATCTGTGGTGCACAAAAGGGAATCGACCCGATGAAAAAAGAGGAAATCGAGAGAGCAGCCCAGGACCTATATGACGCGAAAAAAACGATTGCTTTTACCGGAGCCGGTATCTCCGTCGAAAGTGGAATCCCTGACTTCAGGAGCTCGACTGGGTTCTGGTCAAGATTCAATCCTGAAGAGTACGCAACGATCGAGGCATTCCGGGCGAATCCAAAAAAAGTGTGGAAGATGCTAAAGGAAATGACGAGCCTTCTTTATCAGGCACAACCCAATCCGGCCCATTACGGGCTCGCCGACTTGGAGAGGCTAGGTAAACTTCAGGCCATCATCACGCAGAATGTCGACGGGCTGCACCAAGCCGCAGGAAGCCGGAATGTCATTGAGTTTCACGGGTCGAGCGCCACACTCTCTTGTCTGTCATGCAGGCGTACGGTAAGGAGTGAGACCCTCTCACTGGACGACCTGCCCCCAACGTGTCCGGATTGCAAGTCTATTCTGAAGCCTGACGTGGTTTTTTTCGGCGAACCAATCCCTTTTGAAGCTCACCGGGGGGCAATGGAGGCTGCAAGAACATGCGACCTTGTCCTGGTTGTTGGAACCTCCGTGATTGTCTATCCAGCGGCCGAGATCCCTATTACTGCAAAGCAGAATGGGGCAAAGGTCATCGAATTCAATGTGGAGCCAACCCCACTCACAGCCGACATCTCTGACTACTTGATTGAGGGCCGCAGCGGGGACGTGATTCCTCGGGTGGTCGAAGCCCTGAAAACCATACTGGGCCAATAAAAGAACGTTGCTTTTCGGAAGGAGGCACCTCCCATATCGATTGCGATCGTGAGTTGAATGGGTCATGACACTCGACGGCTGATTGCGACAACGGACACGACAAAAAAGCGTTTGAGTAGCACAGAGGGACCCTGTCAGAAATTCATCGTGATTATGATTCGCTTTTTCGACATACACCTGGACACCACAAGGGAAACAGACATACTTGACATCACAATGCATGCTCAAGAGAAAGTATTGCAGTCTGGCATTGACGATGGTAGTATGCTACTGTTCATAAGTGGATCCACGGCAGCCGTAACCACAATAGAATATGAATCGGGGGCGGTCGACGACCTCCGAAAAGCAATCGATAGGATCGCTCCAAGAGGCATACCCTACGAACATGATAAGAGATGGGGCGACGGAAATGGTTACGCTCATGTCAGAGCGGCTCTTCTCGGCCCTTCCCTGACCGTTCCCATTCACAACAAAGCGCTCCTCTTGGGGACGTGGCAACAAATTGTCGTACTGGATTTTGATAACCGCCCGAGACGTCGAAAGGTGGTTATCCAAATTATGGGTGAGTGATTTGAAAGAGAACCACAGGCGCCTGTTTGGTCCTGGTGAGCAGGAAGCCTGTGGTTTAAGTTTTGAGGGTAACATTGCGAGGAAAAGAGCAAGATAGGCTTGAGTTTGGAGATATTCGTCTGGCCAACACCCTTTTTGGTGTTCAGGGCTCGAATATCAAGTTGATTGGCCAGAGAACTGGAACCAAGATACATGCCAAAGGGAATTCCCTTTCGATTCAAGGTGATGAGATTGGTGTGCCCCTGGCCAAACGTGTGTTGGAGGAGCTCCACTCCCTCTTGAAGAAAGGATATCCCCTCTACCCGAGTGACATCGATTTTGCCGTCAGGATCCTTTCACACAGCAGTTCGGCTCGACTGGAGGAGATTTTTCTCGACACGGTTTATATCTCGTCCAAAAACCGGGTCATTACCCCCAAGAGCCTGGCCCAGAAGCGATACATCGATGCCATTCGGAATTACGATATTGTAATCGGAATTGGACCTGCAGGAACAGGGAAAACCTATCTCGCCATGGCTATGGCGGTAGCCGCTCTTAGCAAGCAAGAAGTGGATCGTATCGTCCTGACCAGGCCTGCTATTGAGGCTGGGGAAAAACTGGGATTCCTCCCTGGCGACATTTTTGAAAAAGTCAATCCCTACTTGAGGCCTCTATACGACGCACTCCACGACATGATGGATTTTGACAGGGCCTCCAAACTCGTGGAACGGGGTACCATCGAAGTTGCGCCTCTGGCCTTCATGAGGGGACGGACACTGAATGATTCTTTTGTCATTTTGGATGAGGCTCAGAACACCGCTGCTGAGCAAATGAAGATGTTCTTGACCAGATTGGGGTATCATTCCAAAGCCGTCATAACGGGTGACATCACCCAGGTGGATCTCCCCGAGGACAAACAATCCGGCCTGATACAAGTGCAGGGTGTGTTGAAAGGCATCAAAGGCATCGAATTCGCTTATTTCACCGAGAGGGACGTGGTTCGTCACCCTCTGGTTCAGGAAATCATCAAGGCCTATGAGAAAGCGGAGAAGAACCTTCGTCTGGTCAAATCAAAAGAAAGCCGCGCGTGAGGTTCATCGTGTCACCTCCTAGCAACGCTATTCGACCCGGAAAAGAGAAGAACAAGAAGAAACCGGATGGAAAGGAGCGAAAACAGTTTTCGCACCGGTTGACGCGCGTGAGAAAGAATCTGGTTAACAGAATCGAACTCGTCGGTCAGTTCCTTGCCAATCCGATCCTGCAAAGGTCGGTGATTGTCATTGGATGTGCCCTGGTTTTGGCTTTCACTCTCTCACCGACCTTTAAACCTGCCACCAGAGAATACGAGGTCGGCGACATCGCCCCGAAAGATGTCCGATCAAATCGAGACTTACTCGTCGAAGACGAGGCGTCAACTGAGAAGAGACGCCTCGATGCGAACGACATGGTCCGTTCGGTTTATGATTACGACCCTATCGTTCTTGGGAATGCGGAAGAAACCGTGGTCGACGCCTTCACTATGTTCAGCGAGTTGTTTGAGACCGACAACCAGTTGCCTGAAGCCGAGGAGGAGAAGAAACTGGCGATCGAGGAAAAGCTCGGGGTCAAGTTTCGTCCCGCTCAGTGGCAGATTCTGGAAAAGCAATTCGATCCTTTGCTTGCAGATGAGATATTGGGTATCGTACGACCTCTCCTCAGAACAGGGGTCGTCAGCGATAGGCGGTTCCTGGATCAGGACCAAAAGAAAGGGATAATTGTCAGGGATATCGTAAGTCATGAGGAGAGAAAAGAAGACAGGGTCGCCACCATCGCAGACGTGGACATTGCGAAGCGCTCAATCCGGAGGAATTCTGAGGGGCTAATCAAGACACGGGGACGGACGAGCTTCTATTTGGTCAGTGAGGCAGCGGGTTCCTTGATTCGACCAAACCTAACGTTCAACCGCCAGGAGACGGAGGACAGGAAAAGAGCCGCCGTCGATTCAGTGGAACCGGTCTACTTCAGCATCAAAAAAGGCGAAATTCTGGTTCGAGAAGGAGACCCGATCCAGGCTGATGATCTGATCAAACTCCGAGCACTTGAGGCTCTCCAAACGCGCGTCAACATGCCGATGACTGTGACAGGATGGATACTTGTTGTGGCCCTAATACTGCTCATCCTCTATGATTTCTCTACGAAAAATATCCGTAAGATTTCACCAACCAATAAGGATCTTTTCTTTGTGGCTCTTGTTATTGTTTTGACTACCCTTCTCCTCCGGTTATCGATCTTTGTCACCGGATCTCTAGAAAACGGTTTCCACAATATCCCTTCCGCATGGTACTACTACTTTTTTCCCGTTGCGGCAGGGGCCATGTTGGTCCGTATCGTTTTGAACTCTGAGATGGCGCTTGTCTTTTCAATAATCATTAGCTATCTGGCTGGGCTTCTTTTAGACAACAGTCTGTTTTTCTTTCTCTATTCACTCACTGCCTCTATTGTGGGGGCCCATAGTGTGGCGCGATGTGAACAGCGATCAACGCTGATTAAGGGCGGCCTCGCCGTCAGTCTCGTTAACGTACTTATGATCCTTTTTCATGAAATGGCCCTAGGGGAGACCTTTACCCGGGAGATCATTCTTCAGACCGTCTATAAGTGCGGATTCGGATTCATGGGAGGCATCCTCTCGGCTTTTGTCGTCCTGGCAATCGCACCGATCGTTGAGATTATTTTCGGTTACACGACTGACATGAAGCTTTTAGAACTGGCCAACTCAGAACAACCGATATTCAAGGACCTGATAATTCAGGCTCCTGAGACCCACTCGCACAGCGTTATTCTTGGAAATCTCGTGGAGGCGGCCGCAAAGGCGATCAATGCCAATCCCATACTTGCCAAGGTCGCGGCATACTACCATGACATAGGCAAGATTAAGAAACCCATGTACTTCATAGAAAACCAGAAAGGTGGCGAGAATCCCCACAATAAGCTCACTCCAAGCATGAGCAGCCTGATTCTAATCTCTCACGTTAAAGACGGCGTTGCTCTGGCTAAAGAGAACCATCTGGGGAAGAAAATCATCGATATCATCCAACAGCACCACGGAACCAGCATCATTAGCTACTTTTACCAGAAGGCCAAAGAGAAGGAGAATCCTGGGGTCCATGAGATCGATGTAAAAGACTATCGGTACCCAGGTCCAAAACCGCAGACCAAGGAAGCTGGAATTGTCATGCTCGCTGATGCGGTTGAGGCCGCTTCTAGGACCCTATCTGATCCGACCCCTTCCAGGATTAAGGGATTGACTCAGCAGATCATCAACAAAATTTTCACCGATGGACAGCTAGACGAATGCGAGCTGACACTGAAAGACCTCCATCAAATTGGCGACAGTTTCAATCGAATTCTAAATGCAATTTTCCACCAGCGTATCGGCTACCCTTCAATGGAGGAGGCTGGCAAGAAAAAAAAGAGCAATGAGAGTCTTAATTCAAAATCTGCAACATATCCAAAAGATAAGTCTTCGAGAGATCAGAAAAAAAGCGCAGAGGATCTTAGAGATACTCGGGCTAACGGGAAGGGAATTGAGCATCCTCTTGACGGACGACCCCACGATAGCTGAACTCAATCAGAAGTACCTCCAACGCGCCAGACCGACCAATGTGATCGCCTTTCCAATGGGAGAAGGCCCCTACACCGAAATCAATCCTCAGATCGCAGGCGATGTCGTGATATCCGTGGAAACCGCTCAGAAGGAAGCCAGAGCGGCCGGCCTCTCCTTGAACAGTGTCCTGGACGGCCTCTTGGTTCACGGCATTCTCCACCTTTTTGGGTATGATCACGAGAGATCGGAAAAAGAGGCCTGGCGGATGCAAGAAAAGGAGCAGGAGATTCTAAAGATCCTTGGGACACAGTTGGCCGAAGCCCGGGTCGGCAAGTCTCCAAAGGAGGTGCACTAACTCCTTGAATATTGGTTTGGGAAAACGTTTGCAGGAGTTTCTACGCTCCCTGATAAAATCGGGGACTGTGACCAAAGAGGACATCCATTCCATCATCGACGCCGGAGAGGAAAAAGGTGTCCTCAACGGTGATGAACATGAGATGATTCACGGTGTCCTTGGGCTGAAAGGCAGAATCGCGCGAGAGATTATGGTTCCCAGGACTGAGATCGCCTGTGTCGAAAGCCGGGACACGATCGAGGAGGTGATCAAAAAGATCATCGAGGAAGGACATTCCAGGATTCCATTGTATGAAGGAGATCTGGACCACATCGTCGGAATCATCTACGCTAAGGATCTTCTTAGATTCTGGAACAAGGAAGGCAGTCGTACAGCCCCCAGGGAGATTGCGAGGAAATCGTTTTTTATCCCCGAGACGAAGAACCTGGAAGCCCTCCTGCGCGAATTCAAGACAAAACGTGTCCACATGGCAATCGTGGTCGATGAGTACGGTGGCACCTCAGGTATCATCACTATCGAAGACCTAATCGAGGAAGTCTTTGGGGAGATCGAAGACGAATATGATACAGAAGAACAACGTCTGGTCCCGTTGAAAGACGACTGGGTGCTGGCCGATGGGAGGCTCAAGATCGAGGAATTGGAAGAGCACCTAAACATACAAATTCCCCGAAACAATTTTGAGAGCGTCGGTGGCTTTATCTTCCATCTCACCGGTAGAGTCCCGCAGATCGGGGAAACCATCACCTATCCAGGCCTCGAGATGGTTATTGAAGAAGCCGATGAAAGAAAGATCGAGAAAGTACGAATCCGGCAGGTCCCAGAGGGAAAAAAGCCTAACTGAAAATCCACAGTTTCCTCATCAGGCCAAACCACCTCAGTTGAGCCTTCTCCTGTTCCGTCAGAAGATGGGGAGCCACCCGTTGCTTGAGCTTCGCGAGGCCAAACAGGTCTATTTTCTTGAACCAGGGCAAAAACTTCCGGCTCAAGGCGTTTCCACCAAAATAAAAGCTCGAGTTAAAATCGATCACATACGGTTCCCCCTCTTCAGTGATCATGATATTGCCCTTGTGGCGTAGATCGAGGTGTACAACCCGTCTGGCGTGAATCGCCTCCACCAACCGATAGAGCCTATAGAAAAAGTTCGGATCCCGCAGTCTCGAATCACCCTTTCTCAGAGATTCTCCGTCTACATACTCTACAAGAATACTCCACCGGTCCGGTCTGCCGTGCAGCTTGGGCACACCAGGGCATCCAGCGAGTCGAGTGTAGATTCGGTATTCTCTATTTATAAGCCATGATCCGAGGGTATATCTGACAAAAACGATTTTGTGTCTAATGTCTTTATGTATTGCCCGCTGTCCGTCGATTTCGACAACTCGGATGTCTGGTTTGCCCAGGAAACTCTTGTTGAGCCGTCCAACGCAAGCCCTCTCAAGTTCTTCTCTTGTGAGATTTCCCCAGT
>CAYGBK010000091.1:0-25228 GCA_964348095.1 uncultured Thermodesulfobacteriota bacterium
CCTGAGTCCCGCCCCATCGTTGGGTATGAGGAAGTAGACGAGGATTTCAAAAGGGCGGCCGGAGCATGTGCCGGGGGCCCGTGGCCCATTTATGAGCCGGAAGTGGATTTTCTGGAACGCCACGGCTTGTTGCTACCAGGGGAAAGGGGAAAGGCCGAGGCTTTCCAGAAGGCAGAGGCGGAGGCTCGGAAAAGGCTGATGGAGGAAGCAATCAAGGGGAGCCGCGAGGATATTGACGATTGACAATGATTTAAGCGGATGGTATACTTTTTTGGGTCCCGAAGGGTTACCCCTGACGGACCCAGAAAAAATTTTAACCGATCTTTTCGAGAGTGACCTCTCGAAAACAACCCAATTTCAAAGGGTGACCCCGGCGAGAATTGGCGAATAAATGCCGATCCTCGCTTTTTTATTGGGATACGGCTGAAAGGAAGAGAGAGAAAATGAAACTCAAACCACATGAAATTCAGTGGAGAATGGACCGTCTGTACGCGATCCTAGAGGCAATGAAGGCGGCTGGCAGAAAGCGGCTGACTGACGAGGAGGCTCAGGAATTTGCCCGCCTGAAAAGAGACATTGAAACGACGATTAATATCAAAGACTTTGAAGACCTTGAAAGGGAGCTCAGTCAGCCAGCCGAACCACCTATCAAGCCTGACCCATCTGATGGGTCTTTCGGCACAGTTTGTAGAGGAGAAAGAAAAATGGACAAAATTGAATATAGATCAACTTCAGGTCCGTACAAGGACCATACACTGGGTGATTTTTTGGTGGATGTGAGAATGGCCGGAACCCCGGGCCAGCAACCTCCGCAAAGATTGTATGAAGCCAGAGCAACCGGCCTGAGCGAGGGTGTCGGGTCTGAGGGCGGTTTCCTCGTTCAAGAGGATTTTACAAATCAACTTATCAAGTCGATTTTCGAGACCGGGGTCCTAGCCGAATTTTGCATGAAGTTGGGAATAACCGGCCCTTCCAACAGTATCAAAATCAACTGTTTCAACGAAACAAGCCGCGCAACCGGATCTAGGCTTGGCGGCGTTCAGGGCTATTGGCTGGCCGAAGCTGCGCAGAAGACGGCATCTAAGCCTGATTTTCGCCAGCTTGTACTTGAACTGAAAAAAATGATCGGGTTGTGCTATGTCACCGACGAGCTACTTCAGGACGTAGCTGCCCTTGAGCGCATTGTCCGGCAAGGGTTTGCGGATGAATTCGGTTTCATGCTGGATGATTCAATCGTCAACGGAACCGGGTCTGGGAGGCCATTAGGAATCCTCAATTCTCCGTGTCTTGTGACCGTGAACAAGGAAACAGGACAGGCAGCCGCTACGATTCAAGTGGAAAATCTCCTCAAGATGTGGGCGCGGTGCACAAACCCGGAAAAGGCGCATTGGCTTGTGAATCGGGACATCATCCCCCAGCTATACAGCATGGGTATTACGGTTGGGACGGGTGGCTCTCCCATCTTCATGCCGGCCGGCGGGATTTCAGGGCAGCCTTTCAACACGATCCTTGGTCGCCCCGTTATCGCAATCGAACAGGCACAGACCCTCGGAACAGCCGGAGACATCATCCTGGCTGACCTCTCGGCATACATATTAGCCGATAAGGGCGGAGTACAGGTGGCAAGTTCAATCCACGTGCGGTTTGTCTATGACGAGTCCTGTTTCCGATTCGTTTACAGGGTGGACGGGCAACCGCTTTATGCTTCGGCAATCACACCGTACAAAGGAGCAGCGACGCTTTCACCGTTTGTGGTGCTTGAGAGCCGCTAGTAGAAAGGTTTTGGGGCGCCCGGCTCCGAGTGCGCTTATCCGTCGATTGGCGGCGGGTATAATTTCGGGCACCGTAGTTTTTGCGACCGCTGGCACACCGGGATATAGTGTGCCACCTTCCCCCCCTGCATGGCCAGAGATAGTCGCTCCTGGGGCCACTGGGCGCGTCAGGTGAAGATTTTATTGACAGACCGAGCCTCGTCTGTTATAAGTTAAGTAGGTCACTTCGAGGGATTTTTTGTGTCTAAACTATGGGGCTGGATTCAGGTTCTTGGGGCTTAAAACCCTTGAGGTGACCGCCTGATGAAAGCCCCGACTTATTTTGGGGAGGAGAAACCATGAAAAACAAAAACTTAGAGCAAGGGTCAACGGTAGCAGAGACCGTTACGGAGATGAGACTTGTGGCGGGCCACCTAAGGGCCCTCGGTGAGCTTTGTGATTGCGTCGGGGATGATACGGCTTACGATTTCGCCGTCCGGACAACGGTAATGACGGCGAGTCGGCTGGTTGAAGACATCAACGGGTCAATGGGTCGATTGGCGAGGGAATTCAATCTTGAATACAGACCGATCAAATGAGGCCGAGCGTCGGGGGGAGGGGAAAAAATGAAAGAGTGGAAATGCCGTAAACGCGATCACATGGTGATTTCCGACCGCAGACCGGAAAAAATTAGATGGGATGACGGTCATATTTGTGTTTTCTACGAATCTAGGGAGGATTGGGAGACAAGGACGGGCAACCCCCCCCCCCCCCGCCGAACAAAGAATGAGACCTAGCATCGGAAGGGGGAAGAAAAATGAAAACCATGATTAAAGCACAATTACTGGATGGCTCATGGCATGACGCATGGCTCACGGATGAACGGGCCGAGTCATCCTATGGCCAGCCGGTTGTGGTCGTCGAGGGCGACGACGTGGCCAGAGGGCCAGCAGAAATTGGCTGTCTCAAAGTTAGTCGAACAATGAGATATTGGGCCTTGGCAACGGGGTATCAATTAGACCCGTCGTATGATGTAGAGTAAAACCGACGAAAAAGTGCCGTTTCTAATCTTAAAACACGATGCGATTCAAGCACTTAAGGATTTTACATCCGACCGATCGGGTGTAGATCTTAAAGAGATCCTTGATATGGACAAGGCTGAACGGCAGGGGTTGGATTAGGACCGTTTTTGGAAAAAAAACTTCCTTGGTATAGCCCAAATGAGATTGAAAATGTCATTACGACGATAGTGGCAATACATAAAGGCGATGTTTCGGAGAGGGCAATCAATCAAATCCCGACGTCAGGTCTAGCGAGGTTTTTCGTAACAGCAACGAGAAAAACGAAACCAACGAATCCGAAAAAAATAGGTGATTGGGAAAAGGCACAGATTGAAGTTGCCAAAGGATCACGCGAAAGAACGATTCCCCGTCAGGATTTTCAATACGAAATGGAAAAACGTATGGGCATAACCCATGTGCCCGCAAAGGAACCGCCTGAAGAGGAAATAATCTGTAGTCGGTTAAAGAGCTTGATGGCCAAGAGCGTAATCATGGCCGCCCTTTCTTTCAAGAATGCCTTGGAAAAGATGCAAGGGGTCAAAATAACAAAGGCAGATAAAGTTTTTCTGAAAAAATTCTTAGAAGAAAAAATCATTGCAGGATTAAACTTATTTATCAGGGAGGTTTTAGAAAAATGAGAAGAAGACATTTCAGAGGATCTTGCATGGGGTATAGCTAGGTCCAAAATACAAAAGGGAGGTGGGGTGTCATGGCAAAGGTAAGAAAACGAGGTTCCGGTTGGATGATTGATTACTACGATCCGACCGGCAAACGCATAAGGAAGACGTTCAAGAAAAAGGGAGAGGCCGAGGCCGAATTGGGCAAGCGGATTTCCCTCAAAGCAGAGGGGCGATATCTCGATGTGAAGATTGAGACGAAGATGACCTTTGACGAGCTGGCAGAAAGATATATCGAGAATTTCAAACATCAAAAATCCTTTTTGCCCATGAAAAAGGGGATCATCGCCGTGCTTATTGCTAGATTCTCGGGGCGGGCCCTTTCGAGTATCACCTATTACGATTGCGAGAAATTCAGAACTGACCGTCAGAATATGCCGACACGGAGCGGGAAGAAGAGAGCCGCGAGTACCTTGAATCATGAAATCAATACCCTGCGTCACATGTTCAAAAAGGCCGTTTCATGGGGAATGTGTGAGCGGAGCCCTTTTGAAAGGGGAGAAAGCCTTCACTTGAAGGAGCCTCCTGGCCGTTTGAGATTCCTTTCCGAAGAAGAAATAGCGGCTTTGCTTTCGGAATGTCCGGCCCATCTAAAAGACATCGTGGGGGTCGATCTACTCACTGGTATGCGACGCGGGGAGATCCTGGCCTTAAGATGGTCTCAGATTGCCGGCAGGTTCATCTATCTTCAGGAAACCAAAACGAACGAAGCAAGACAGATACCGATAGCCAAGGATCTTGAGGCCATTTTGAAACGAATCAAACAACGGCAATGGGCAAAAGGGATTAAAAGTGAGTATGTATTTTGCGATGCTCAAGGGAGGCGTTTTGAGGGGATCAAGCGGTCCTTCGGGTCGGCCTGCAAGAGAGCGGGAATCGTCGATTTTCGTTTCCATGATCTGAGACACAGCTTTGCTTCTCATTATCTCATGCGGGGCGGTAGTCTCAAGGGGTTGCAGAATCGGCTAGGTCATAAGGATCTGCGAATGACCATGAGATATTCCCATCTGTCCCAAGAATTCGCGAGAAAGGAAATTCAGGTCATGAACGGGCTTCTCGAGCCTACCGGGCACAAAATGGGCACAAAAGAGAAAAAGGAATTACCCCATGTCGGGCAATCCCTTGAGTGACAAGAGCGGGCGACGGGACTCGAACCCGCGACCCTCAGCTTGGGAAGCTGATGCTCTACCAACTGAGCTACACCCGCATACTATTTCTTCGAGTCGTAACCTGAAAACTTCAAACTGATTTCAAAATAGGGCAAAAAAGTCATCCGGTCAAGGATAATCTCTCTATATCCTTACATAACCAGCGTGCAATTCGGAGCCAATGCTTATAATCTAAGGATAAAAATGACAAAGTCTAAAGTTCAAATGAATGTCGAATCTCATATGACGAACAGGTAGCGACACGTCCTCAACCCCTCCAAGGGATTTGGGTTAACGCCGGTCAATAGAAAGGCAAAACGCTGGAAAACTTCATGGTTGTCTTGCAGGTTAGTCCGTCGGCGATGGATACAGTACAATTATTGGGGCCGGACGAGAGGGATTGGCTTTTTGTCGGGTGCCCCGCTCTGCGAAAGGGGCCATGGATAATACTCAATTGACAGGAATCCCTTATTTGACCCTTTCGATGTACTCTCCTGTTCTTGTATCGATCTTGATGATGTCATTTTCGTTCAGGAAGAGCGGCACCTGAACAGTAGCTCCGGTTTCCAGGACGGCCGGCTTGTTTCCTCCGGTGGCAGTATCGCCCCGAACGCCGGGTTGCGTTTCGACGATTCTAAGCTCCACAAAGATCGGTAGTTCGATCCCTATCGGCTTTTTATTGTAATAGAGAACCGATACGTCGACATTTTCCTTCAGGAAATCCTTACTTCCCCCCACCTGATCTTCTGTGAGAAAGAACTGCTCATAGGTTTTGTTATCCATGAAGCAGTATTTCTCGCCGTCGTGATAGAGATACTGCATCTGTTTCTCTTCCACATCCGGGCTATCGACCCGATCGGAAACCCGGAATGTCTGCTCACGAACGTTTCCTGTAATCAGGCTTTTGATTTTTGTCCTGGCAAAGGCTGCACCCTTTCCGGGTTTGACATGTTCATAGTCAACGATCACAAATGGTTCGCCGTCGAGTTCGATTTTGAGTCCCCGTCGAAAGTCGTAAATAGTTGGCATATGTTCTCCGTATTAAATATAGATAAATCAAATACTTAAAAATTAAAACCTAGAATCAACTTTAAAACAAAACGGACAGGCTGACTATCGTGGTTCATGTGCTAGCGACACGATATCATTCATCCTAAAAAACGGTGAGGTTCTTATCGACTCGAGTCAACACTTCGCACCCTTCTCGCTTCACGAGCACCATGTCCTCGATCCGGACACCACCCCAGCCAGCAATATAGATTCCCGGTTCAACTGTGAACACCATACCGGTTTCGACAACGCCGTTACTATCAAAAGAGATTCTGGGTTCTTCGTGGACAGCCAAACCAACCCCGTGGCCAAGGCCGTGTCCGAACCGCGATCCGTACCCCTGATCGTCTATGTACTGGCGGGCCATGCGATCGACTTCTTGAAAGGTCACGCCCGGTTTGATCGATGAAATGGCCCGGTCATGGGCTTCCTTTACAAGGGAGTAAACCTTCGTCTGCTCCCGTGTCGGATGGCCAAGGCAGACAGTGCAGGTCTCGTCTGAGTTATACCCATCAAAGCGGGCTCCAAAGTCGATGACGATCAGATCTCCCTTTTCTAGTTTTTTTTCACTGGCCTTCCCGTGGGGTAGGGCTCCTCGGTGGCCAGAGGCGACAATGGTATCAAATGCGAGCGACTCGGCACCGAGGCGCCTCATCTCAAACTCAATTTCCTGGGCCAATTCCTTTTCGGGAATCCCAGGCTTGACGAGGTGAAGATTGTTCTGCAAGGCCTTTTCTGCAATAGCAATAGCTCTTTTCAGATGATGGATCTCAGGAGCATCTTTTCTGACCCTCGCTGTTCGGATCTCCTCATCGAGCGGTACGAGCCGAGTTTTGCTGAGTTTTTGTGTGAGTTCCGAATAAAGAGCATGTGTCATGTGTTGGGACTCGATTCCCAGCCTTTCTAATTTGTTCCTCGTGATGACATCGATATATCCCTGCACCTTTTTTGTATATTCGATGATCTCGTAGTCATCCGTCTCACCCCGAGCCTGGGTCGTATATCGTGAATCTGTGAGTAGGTATTTCTGGTCTTTCTCAAGGATGAGGGTGGCGTCAGAACCGGTGAAACCGCTCAAGTATCTAACGTTTTCAAGGCTTGTAACCATAAACCCGTCGAGATCGTTGTCGACGAGCAAGTTAGCGACCCATTTGAACCTTTTCGCTTTCACTCTCTCTCCCCACTTTTTCGCTGACCCCGGATCACCCGAATGCCTTCGCGCCACCTCTCCAGACTTCTGATCCTATCCTCCTTTTTATCTTCCTCGGACTGGCCATTACCTGTGATCGGAGGGGTCTTTGTAACCTTGCGCCTCAGGTACTCGACGGTTTCGCGGAGCTCTGCGTTTTGAGGTTCCCGTTCCAGTACCTTGAGGTAGATTTCCAAGGCCTTCTGAGAGTACCCCTGTTTGAGATAAAGCAGGGCGAGGGTTTTTGTGGCGATTTCGCGATTCAACTTCTTCTCCCTAAGCGTTAGAAAAATTAAGCGGATTGGATTGAAAAGTCAAGGGAAGGGAGAGATGGCCAACAGAGCGATTGTATGGTTGACAAACCGCGGCCTCAGCATATAAGATTCGAAAAACCGAGAGGGCCGTATGCCACGGAAAGTCAAAAGATCTGGGAAGAAATTGCCAACAAAAAGGACAACGGAAGGAGCGCACCCTATGCCGGCATTTGATAGGGCCACCGAATTTGTCATTGAAAACTGGAGGCTCGTTGTCGTTGGTCTCGTCCTTGTTGGGGTGATCGCTGTGGCGGTCGTTTTCTGGATGAGAGGTGTCGAAAAAAGGGAGTTACAGGCCTCTTATTTTCTATCCCAGGGAGTGTCAAAGCTAAAGGAAGCAGATGATCTGAGCGGAGAAGAGGCGGAAGCTGTTTACAATGAGGCTCTTGAAGCCTTTGAAAATCTCGCTCAGGAGTATGGTTCAACGGAGAGTGGCGAGTTAGGCATTTTCTATGTCGGAAAATGCCTATCAAGACTGAAGCGTTATGGGGAAGCAGCGCACCGTTACCAAGAGTTTCTCTCCATAGCTGACAGCAACCCCTTGTATCGTTCACTGGCCCTTCGAAATCTCGGCTTCGCCCACCATAGCGAAAAAAACTACGAAAAGGCCCTTGAATCTTTCAGAGAGCTGGCTGAGATGGAAGGGGGATTTCTGAGAGGAGAGTCCATTCTGGCGATGGCCCAGATCTATGAAGATATGGGTCAGAAGCAAGATGCCTTAGGGGCCTACAGAGATTTCCTGAAGGAACACCCTGATTCTGCCGAATCAAACCGTATCCACAAGCGAGTCGCCTTCCTTGAAAAACAGCTCCAGTAGTCTGTATATTATATCTCTCTGTCGGAATCAGAACTGTCCTCCTTCACACGACGGATACCGAATAACAATCGACTTATTCTCTGTTAATTGAGGAAAGGGACATGAAAAAAGTACTGACAGGAAATGAAGCGATAGCGAGAGGTGCTTACGAGGGAGGGGCAAAGTTCTCTTCTGCCTACCCAGGGACGCCAAGTTCGGAAATCCTCGACACCATCGGGAGGGAGTACGACGAGATTTACGCCGAGTGGGCGCCAAATGAAAAAGTCGCTCTGGAGGCTGCGATGGGGGCTAGCATTGCTGGCGCTCGCGCAATCGTCTGTATGAAACATGTGGGAGTCAATGTGGCCGCTGACCCGCTCATGACGATCTCTTACACAGGGGTTCGGGGAGGTCTAGTTCTCCTCACCGCCGATGACCCAGAACTGTATTCTTCTCAGAACGAGCAGGACAACCGAAATTATGCCAAATTTGCAAAGATTCCGATGTTGGAGCCGAGCGACAGTCAGGAGGCCAAAGACTATGTCAAGGTGGGATTTGAAATCAGTGAAGAGTTCGACACTCCCGTGATGGTCAGAAGTGTTACGAGGATTTCCCATTCCAAAACGGTTGTAGCCCTAGAAGATCGTGAAGAGGGTCCGGTTTCAATAGAGGTGATAAAGGACGCTGGTAAATTCGTCATGCTGCCCGTCTACGGTCGGCAGAGGCACAAGATCGTCGAGGAGAGGCTCATCAGATTGAAGGAGTTTGCCGAGAATTTTCCTGCAAACCGGATAGAGCTCAACGACAGGAAGATCGGAATTGTCACTGCTGGAATATCCTACCAATACGCCAAGGAGATTTTTCCGGATTACTCTTATCTCAAGCTAGGAATGGTCTGGCCCTTGCCGAAGTCGTTGATCCAGAGGTTTTACGAGCAGGTCGAAGAGGTCTACGTTGTGGAAGAGCTGGATCCTTTTCTCGAAGAGAATCTGAAGGTCATGGGATTCACCGTGAAGGGTGGAAAGGAGATTTTTCCACTCTGTGGTGAATTGAATCCCCTCATTGTTGAGAAAGGAATGGGAGCAGCCGGGTTTCAGGAGCCCCATGCTGCCTACTCTGAGCCTCTTCCACCGAGACCCCCAAACATGTGCGCCGGATGCCCTCATCGAGGAATATTTCACACACTGAAGAAAAAGAAGTTCTTCGTGACTGGCGATATCGGGTGTTACACCCTTGCTGCCTTGCCGCCTCTAACGGCCGTCGATTCGTGCATCTGCATGGGGGCAAGTGTGGGGCAAGCTCATGGGATTTCCAAAATACTGAGCAAAGAGGAGAGGAAAAAAGTCGTCGCAGTCATTGGCGATTCTACATTTATCCATGGTGGGATAACACCCTTGATTGACTTGGCCTATAACAAAGGCGAAGCAACGATCATAATTCTCGATAACCATGCAACGGCGATGACCGGTTTTCAGGAGCATCCTGCGACAGGATTTACGATCCGCGGAGAGCCGACAGAACGCCTCGATTTCGTGGCTTTGGCGAGGTCCGTTGGAATCAAGAACATTCGGGTCACCAACCCATGGGATCTTGCGGAGATCGATAGGGTTATCGCCGAAGAGACGGCCAAAGATGGGCCCTCTCTTATTATCAATCAGGGGCCCTGTGCCATGCTTCGAAAGGAGATCAAGGAGTACCAAGAACCCTATGGGATTGATCAGGACAAGTGCACAGGATGCCGAACGTGTCTCAACCTCGGTTGCCCCGCCATTTCATGGAATCCAGTGGAAGGAGAAAAGGCGGTAACGGCACGTGGAAAGAAGCGCAAAGGATTCTCGTCTATTGACAAAACCCTATGCCCTGGCTGTGGCCTCTGCATACAGGTCTGTAAGTTCGGCGCAATACATCCCATGGGAGAAAAGGTCATCTACGGTTTCGAAACCAAAAGGGACATGTCCTCTAGGGAGGATGGGCTCTAAGGAGAGAGAAGATGAAGAACGGGGTGACCAATGTTCTGTTGGCCGGCGTCGGGGGGCAGGGAATAATCCTTGCCAGTGACATTATGGCGGAAGTCTTTCTGGAGGCAGGATACGATGTCAAGAAGAGTGAAATTCACGGGATGGCCCAGCGTGGGGGGAGCGTTACGAGTCACGTTCGTTTTGGAAAACAAGTGTATTCTCCGATAATAAAGGAGGGGGATGTCGATATCCTCCTCGCTTTTGAGGAGCTTGAGGCGCTGCGGTGGATCAATCACGTGAGGTCGGATGGTGTCATCATCATGAATGACCACAAGATTAACCCTCCAGTGGTGAATCTCGGCAAGATGTCCTACCCTGAAAATATTGATAAGGTGATCAGGGCCCATTCTGTCCGTCTCCATGTTTTGCCAGGCACCCGTCTCGCTCAAAAAGCGGGCAATATCCGGGCTGCGAACGTTGTTCTCCTGGGTGCCTTGTCTGAACAATTTGAAATCGACGAAGATCTCTGGATGGATGTGATACTCAAATATCTTCCGCCGAAAGTTCATTTGGTGAATCGAACGGCATTTGCCATGGGCCGGGATTATCTCAAATCGTGAAGTTCGTCAATCGGTTGGGTAGATTGATCAGGCGGAGACCCCTGGCGGCTCCGCCTTTTTGTCATTTGACATTGAGCGTAGCTGGGAAGGGAGCGGGAGCGGCGACGTGGAGATGAAAGATTGGGTGATTCGTGAGATAATCAGATGTAGATACCTGGATTCTGAAAAGCCTGACTATTTCAGGAGACCGGCCAGGAGAGGAGAAAGGATGAAAAGAACCGCCCGGAAAATACTCTGGTGGCTTGTTTTCTCGTTTATGGTATGGCCGTTTGCACCAAAAGTGTCCCATGGGCTCGAGACGGTTGTTAAGACCCCTTCTTTGCCCCCTGAATATCTCAGGGTTATCGAGAGGATCCTGCCGAGCCGGTCTGAAGACCTGTTCGTCCAATTGAAGAACGGTCTCACCGTCCTCATTCGAGAGGTTCACTCATCGAAGGTAGTTTCCACGCAGGTCCAGGTGAACACGGGTTCGATCCATGAGGACCGGTATTTGAATGGGGGGCTCTCACACTATCTGGAGCACATCGTCTCCGGGGGAACGACATCCCGTTTTAATGAGGAGGAGGCGAAGGAGATCCTCCAGTCCATGGGAGGGGCTTCCAACGCCGCTACCTCATATGATCGAACGGTCTATTATATCAATACCACGTCGTCCCACTACAAAACCGCTCTCAGCCTCCTCATCTCTTACGTCACCGAGGCGAAGATCGCCGTGCCGGAGTTCAAGAGGGAAAAACCCGTGATCCAGCAGGAGATGAAGCTCGGAGAGAACGACCCGGGTCGACAACTCTGGAAGATGTTCATGAAGACAGCCTATCAGGTCCATCCCATCCGCCATCCGATCATTGGCTACGAAGACGTCTTTGTGGAGATTAGCCGCGATCAACTTTATGACTATTACAAAAGCCGTTATGTGCCTCAAAACATGGTGGTGACGATTGTTGGTGATGTTGATGCCGAAGACGCCTTGGGTGAGGTTATTCGTCTGGCCGGCACCTTGAAAAGAGAGTTTGAGACGCCCATCTATATCCCGGAGGAACCTCCACAGGTTGGACCCAGACTGGTTGAAAAGCAGTTTCCGGCAGCACGAATAACATCGATGACTATCGGCTTCCCGTCGGTTACGCTTAAGGAACCTGATCTCTATCCTCTTGACGTGCTTGCTATCATTCTGGGTGATGGGCGAAGCTCAAGGCTTTACAGAAGGTTAAGAGACAAGGACAAATCGGTTCTGTCCGTTGACGCCTTTAACTGGACCCCTTCTTTTGCACGAGGCGTGTTTGCCGTTACCATGAGTCTTGAAGAGGCGAACCGGGAAAGGGCGATGGCGTCCCTTTGGGAAGAAATCGAGATTCTTCAGCGTCGCTCGGTCAACAAGAAGGAGCTGGACAAGGCAAAAAGGAATGTCGTGGCAAACCACATTTTCACCAATCAGTCTGCCAGCGGGATTGCATCGAGTTTGGCCACATCGTTTGTTGCTACCGGGGACCCGTATTTTGATGAACAGTACGTCAAGGAGATTCAGAAAGTCACCCGAAGGGATGTACTCAGGGTGGCTCGCCGCTATCTAAGGCCTTCCCGCACGACCGTTGCGGTCATTATGCCCCCTCAACAAACCCCTCGAGAAAGCACACCACTGGCCTCTGGTGAAACCAGAGATTCGGAAATCAAAAAACGGGTCCTCCCCAATGGCATGACCCTATTGACCAAAATAGACAGGACGGTTCCCATCGTCAGTTTCCAGTTGTTTGGAAAAGGGGGATTGAGGTTTGAACCTCCTGGCAAGGCAGGGCTAAGCCGATTTACCTTCAGTCTTCTGACGAAGGGAACAAAGAAGAGGTCGAAGATCGATATAGCCCAAACCATGGAGGAAATAGGAGGTAAGATAAGCTCAGGATCTGGCCGTAATACCTTTTTTGTCAGCGTGAGTGTCCTCAAGGAGGATTTTCAAAAAGGTTTGGACACGTTGGCAGACGTTGTCACTCATCCCACATTTCCCGAAGAGGAGATCGAAAAGCAGAGGCGAGACACGCTCCTGGCCATCAGCCGAATCGACGAGAGCTGGGAAAGAGAAGTCCACCGGCTCTTCTTGAAGCAATTCTATGAGGAACATCCATACGGAAACGATGTGATCGGTACTCAGACCGCTGTTGAATCTCTGACACAGGAGGACATCGTCGCCTTTTACGAGAACCTGGTCATGTCTAACAACACGGTGCTCGCCATTTTTGGCGACATCGACCAGAGAGACCTAGAGAAAAAAGTGATTAGTGCCTTCCGTGATCTGAAATCGGGCCGTCTGGAGGCCTCCCCTAAAAAAGATAGGCGCCCGTGGATCGTCCGGGATGAGCACGTTGAGAAACAGACCGATAAGGTCTCAGCCGCCATATTTGTTGGCTATAACGGAATGGATCTCTTTGATGAGGATCGGCCGGCAATGGACGTGATCGACGCGATACTCTCGGGCATCGACTATCCGAGTGGGCGCCTCCATGAATCCCTTCGCGGTGGCACAACGAGTCTCGTCTACTACGTCCATGCCTTCCCAAGCTATGGCATCGATGCGGGTCACTTTGGCGTCATTACCCAGACCACGATGGGGAATTACGAGCGCGTTCTCAACCTTATACTTGAGAGGATGAGGCAGATCCAGAGGGAGCCTGTGACCGATGAGGAACTCGAAAGAGGAAAAAACATGGTCATTACCATGCATGAATTGGGGGCCGAGACGAGTGCTTCTCAGGCCTATCAGGCGGCTTTATGGGAGGCTGTTGGAATCGGCTTTGATTGGGAAGCGCGTTATCCTGAATTAGTCCGTCGCGTTAGCCGAGAGGACGTCCTCCGAGTTGCCCGGAAATACCTTCAACACCACTTGATTGTATCAACGATTCCCAGGGAACCGGTTGAAGCGGTCATTCCGTCTGAGCGGCAGTAGATAAAGCATGTCCGGTAGGTATCTCAATCCAGGCCGACCCTGCGGAAACCTCTTTTCATGACGTCGATCCGCGCTGAGGATTTCGATCTCTCTTCAACTGTTGAAAGTGGACAGATTTTCCGATACGTCCGCTTGACAGAGGGATATTTGGTTCACCAAGGAAACCGGGTCTTCCGGGTCTGGCAAAAGGGTCGCGATCTTTTTTTTCAGGGAGTAGACGAGCGTTTTATCTCTGACTACTTCGGATTGGATAGGAATTACAATGAGATCGTGCAAACGTTGAGAAACGATGAGTCGGTAGTAAAGGCCCTAGAACAATACTGGGGACTCAGAATCCTCCGACAGGATCCCTGGGAGTGTCTGATTTCCTTCCTCTGCTCCTCGACCAAGAACATCCCTCACATCAAAGTTCTTGTGGAACGGTTGTGTCGCACCTTCGGGACGCTGGTATCACTTGGTAACTATCAGGGCTACACCTTTCCCGAGGAGAGAACCATCAACGATCTCAGAAGGCTTGAGGCCATTGGTTTGGGCTTTCGGGCCAGGTACATTTACGAGGTGAACCGGATCGTTGGAGACGGGTATCTTGATGATGTTCGTGGTAGGCCTTACGGAGAGGCAAAGGGATTGCTCATGGAACTTCCGGGCGTGGGGGAGAAAGTGGCTGACTGTGTGTTGCTTTTTTCAATGGGATTCAGTCAGGCCTTCCCGGTCGATACGTGGATCAAAAGAGGCATGGAAGAAGCCTTTTTTTCAGGGCAAAAAACATCATCCCTGAGAATTGGCGCCTTTGCCCGAGAGCATTTCGGTCCATTTGCGGGATATGCTCAGCAGTATCTGTATCACTATTGGCGAAAAACGGGCAGGGGTCGTGCTCGCTGAGTGCCTTGCTCAGACGATCTTCTGTCACGTTGTGACTTTTGGGATGTCAACAAAATCGCAAAAACCTCATGGTTTGTGGAAAGTATAGAGGATCCGAGTAACTATTGGTAAGGAGTGGGATGATCAAGGGATTCGTTCGCTCCTGATAGATCGAGTGCGATATTGTCTAATTGGTCGATTGTTTTGGCTTTCCAGATCAAGAGCATATAATCGTAATAGGCGCCGTCTGTGATCAGCCCTTGCCTCTTGAGCGACCTCAGGCTTGCTTTCAAGTCGTTTAGCTTCTTTCTGAACATCGAAAACTCGCCTTTTCTCCCCATACTATTCCCTATGACTCTCTATCTGTGATTTGTTCTTCACCATCAACGAGGATTGGGGCATTCTTATATGGGCAATTCCAATGCCAATGTCGGGTCCTATTGTAAGCATTTAAAATGCCATGGTTTTTTGAAAAATCCGACCTTTTTGTCATCGATAAGTTGTAAAGTTTTTCATAGAAATTCTAATAAAATTTCGCAGGTGAAGAATTTTCTTGACTTCGCCTCTCAAGGTGATTTAATGAGCCATGAGTGACCATTTGTGGCACCCCCTATAGAAGGGATAATCAGGAGCTCAATCATAGGGGCCCTGGTTGAGGTGGTTGCCGTGGAGATCTATTTAAACTCGGATATTGAAAGGAAACTCGAAGACCTGTATGTCCCTAAACTCCGAGTGATGGGCATGACACCGAACCAGGCGAAAAGCGTGTTTGCCAATTTGCTCAAGAAGGCAAAGGAGGAATCGGTGGAGGAAGGCACGTGGAACTTGCCTGAGAATTTCGGTGACATTCTCCTGGAAAAGGAATCAACCGATAGAAAGATCAAATCATGGCTGGCGATGAAGAGGAACGAAGGCGTCAGGGATCAAGACATACGAGCATGGTGGAATCAGCACGATCTTGAAAGAAGAATCTCAGTGGAGTTTGATGAACTGGGCAGGTCTACCCAATTCTTCAGACTTAAAGATGAAGAAAAGATTGGTGAAGAGGAGGCTGCACGAGCGGTGGGGAGACTCTTCCCGACCTATGGGGATCCCAATGAGGTCTGTTTCACAACCGGTGAGGATCGACCCTTACCCTATGAATTGAAGGATAGGGTAGATAGATACCTAGAGAGCGTGGCACAAGTTGATAGAGAGGCATGGAAAGAAGCACTGCAGGGAATGTCAACGCTAAATGCGTTCATAAGAAAAGAGATCGGAAAAGGGAACCTCTAGAACACTCCCACACTGATCCTGCTGTCTCACCCAACCGAATCACTTCTTGACAACAGACCGTAAGATATCAGGTCGGTCGGTAATTATCCCATCCACCCCGGTCTTAATCATGCGTTTCATATCCGATTCATTATTTACTGTCCATACAAAAACCTCCAGCCCCAATCCATGAGCCTCTCTTACTAGCCTTGATGTCATCCCCTGACCATGACCCTGGGCATGTTTATAGTCACTTGCCCAGCACTCTCCGCCAGCAGCTTTGATCGCCTGAGGAATCGAATCAAAGTCATCAATGTCGAACCCAGCCATCCATGGGGAGGGGCCAGCTCCTTTTTTTTGAATTGTGTCACGACCTTTTTTGGTCCTTGTTACGTGAGCCGTATGGATTTTCGGCATCATCTTTTTAAGATACCCAAGGCCTCTCCAATCAAAGGAAATAATCCGTGCCCTGTCTACAAATCTCTCCTCCTCAAGAATTTTCGCTATCGCACGTGCGAGAACTTCTGGGGAACTTGACTCGTCGGGTTTCAATGGCGTTGTTTTTATTTCAATAAATAAATCTGTTGTTTCATTAGTACTCTTCACCAATCTTATCACGTCACGCAAGGTGGGAATACGTTCTCCTTCAGCGTTTTCTCGTTTTCGATGCTTCTCGGCAGATTTTGTCCGCCGGTTTAGCTTCCCCACATCATAGGACTGAACTTCTGATAACGTTAAATCCTTGATGAGCGGCCTGTTCTTTATCCAGTTTCCCTGGGAATCACGAGTGATTGCCGGGTTTAGTCTGTAATCATGAGTCACAACAACCACCTTGTCCGAGGTGAGATGAACGTCCAGCTCGATAGCATCGACTCCGATCTCCATGGCTTTCTTGAACCCCGACAACGTATTTTCAGGCATAAGCCCTGCTACGCCCCTGTGACCAATTATTTGTACGTCAGCAGCGCCTGCGAGGGATACTGCCAAGATCACGCAGACGAATATAAGAAGCAACTGGGTCGTTGGTTTTCTTCGCCAATTTCTCATTGTAATTTCCCTCAATGTTTTTCAGAAGGTATGGCTCCTCGACCCCTCGTGCTTTTATTACCATGAATAGAGATGGAACGGAATTAATGTTTTGGATAGCGACTCATGATTCTATGAGCCGGAACGTGTCCTTGCTTTCTCCATGGTAGAACCAAATACGACTTGTTAATGAACATAGCAATATATTTCAAAGACTTAGAAATCCTATCCGATCTTAGATTCTCTCACCCTATCCATCGTCTTCTCAGGATCCCACGGAATCTGAAGTATGGAGATGAAAGTGGATCCGATGTGGTGGTTAAGCAGGTCGGGCAATGGTGCCAAACGAGAGCGGGGGTTTCCAACAGGCCCCAGGCCTGATGATTTCAGGCGCAAACAGGCGAAGGCACCTCTGAAGACCGATCAGATCAACTCGAAATCGGCAAAAGAAAAGGCAGAGTCATGGGTGACCCTGCCTTTCCCTTTGACAGTTAAATACGGGTTACTCCCTGAATCTCCTTCTCATCGCCACGAGACCGATCAGACCAGAACCTATCCAAGAGATTCAAAAAAAGCCAGGGGTTCTAAATGAAATTAGTGGGGACGGTCGTCTGTGGTGAAATAGACTCGGACGTCGAATTATCAAATTAAGATTTCATAATATTAATAATTTATATTTACAAACATAACATCTCTTATTAGATTAAATGATATATGTTATTATAACAAAAGGATTTTATTGATATGTTACTTAATTTCTAGGAGACCAGACCACGACGCGGATGGGGGTGGGCGTGAAATCATTGCAGGGGTTATTTACTTGAGGGCAATTAGAGAGTGCAGCCAGCACATCCATCTCAGCCCGGAGATCAACAAAGCTCCCGGGGTACGAATTTCCCCTTGCAATCTCCACCGTTCCATCTCCTTTCATATGGACCTCCATGAAAAAGTTGACGTTGGGGACAATATCCTTCCTGCCCATGCCAAACTGGTTCAGGGCCAGAAGAAAATTCTCCCGGCAACCTGGTGAATTATCAGCGCCATACAACAAGAGGTTACTTGGGGCGCTGCAACATCCTCCGATCGTGTCATGACGGCCGTAGGTGTCTTCTATGATTGTAAATAATGGGCGCGCCAGGTCTGAATAGAGGGCATCTCCTTTTGTGAGGACGGTTTTTCCCGCAACTTTGATCGTGTTCGGAGCGCTATAGCGCTCTTGGGTGTCTTCCGCGTTGTAACAGAGAAAATCGACAGCCTGGCGGCCTTTCAAATCAACGATGCGAAGGGTCTGATTCTTACTGACTATGCCAGCCCAGGGCTTGCCTGCCGGAACCGTTTCAGCTGAGGCAACTGACACCTGGCCTTCCCACCTGAGCATTTCTTCGTGGCCTATCTCTTTTGGCATGTCACGGTCCTCCTTTGCTGAGATACCGCAAAGCGATCAGAGCAAAAATCTTGGCTGCCTGGTTGAGTCTGGAAATCTCGACATATTCATCATGATGATGAGTCATCCATAGGGCCGCGGGGCCGATAATTGCCATCGGAAGGTCATATTCATTGCATATGATTGTTCCGTCGGTAAAATAAGGGGCACCACCCACTGCCTTTTTCTCGCCCGTAATCTCCCGGCTTGCCTTCAGGCAGATTTTGATAAAGGGATGGTTCGGATCGGTGTCGACAGGTAGTTTTGCATCGATCATTTCCAGCCTCACCCGGTCTCCGGCCAGCTTTTGGTAATCTTCAAAGAGCTCTCTCGGATTGAGAGGTGGAGGGACTCTCACATCGATTTGGGCCTCGCATGTGTCGGGTACCACATTGATGATAACTCCGCCCTGAATGGTGCCCACGGTGATTGTCGGATCTCCGAGAAGTTTGTGTTTTGTGAAGGCGGGCCTGTATGTGGCCGCGTCATGGAGGAAATCAACCATTTTGAGAATCGCATTCTCACCCTTTTCTGGCATGGAACTGTGAGCGGTTTTTCCCAGAGCCGCAGCTCGCATCCACAGTGCGCCCTTCTCTGCGATAAGTACGTCAAGCCCGGTCGGCTCGCTCACGAGAAAAGCACCCGCATCGTCCAGTTTCCTGCTCTCAACCAGCAATTTGGCCCCCTCAAGATTTGACGTCTCACCAGCCGTGAAGGCGATGATGAGATCGCCTGTGAGTGTGACCTCTGGCGTTTTGGCCAGTGCTTCCGCCCCAATGATCATGGCTGCCATGCCGCCCTTCATATCGGCGGCGCCCCGGCCGTACACCCTGTCGTCGTGAATCTCCGCCCCATATGGTGGGTAGGTCCAGAGGATCTCCCCCTCGGGTACCGTGTCGAAGTGGGCACTGAAAATGAGTCCCGGACGTTCACCGGTTCCCTTTATTCTCGCGATGAGATTCGCCCTTTTGCCAGCGAAGGGCATCAGGTCAACATGCAGTCCGGCCTTTTCCAGATAGGCTGCCACCCATTCCGCGAGAACGAGTTCCTCCCCCGGAGGGTTTGCAGTTTTCGTCCGAATGAGCCTCTGGAGCACCTTCACAGCCGAATCCGTGTGAACCTTTTCGAGAACCTTCTCCTCGATTGTCGTCATATCCTGATTCCTCTCGGTAGGCCTCAATCTATGGGATCTCCGCCGAAAGCGAGGAGATCATGAACTCTTCCACACTCGCAATGGTTGCCGTGTTGCTTGTAATAACAGGGACACCGAGATCCTTTTCTAGTTTTGGAACGACCCCGGCGGCCCGAAGGGTTGTGCAGGAAAGAAACAAGCTATCAACAGAGGCTTTACGGAAATGTGTCATCGCAAAGTCGATGATTTCCTCTGGCTCGGTATTACCAATTTTTAGATCGCTGTCGTAGCCCATCCCTGCGATATAGACTATCGGGAGGCCTGCTTCTTTGAAAGTCGCCTCGAGCTTGGCGTTCATCTCAGGAATATAGGGCGTGAGGATCATGATACTGTTTGGCTTTCTTTTCTTTAGCTGATCGATGACGGCTCCTGTTACAGTGAGGCATTTACAGCGGACAGTGTTCTCAATCTTTTGAACAAGTTTTCTCTCGCCCGCCAGGCCCAAAAGGGCACTGGCCGAGGTGCATCCAAAAACGGCTAATTCGGGCTCTATTTGTGCAATCCGCCTTGCTGCAGGGTCCACCTCCTGTTCCAACATCTTCAATTCGCCTTCAACCGTCGTCTTCTCCATGACCATGCGCGCCGTGTGAACCGTTATATCGGCCGTAAAGTGTCTCCCAAGGTCCACCTCGATCACCGTATCACTGGCTGGAACCAATAGTCCTATTCTTCTCCTGGCCATATGTCTCCCCTCTCACACAGGTTATGTCGGCATGCCGAAGACGCTTCAGACTCCATTGGCTATGGAATGGAGTCACCTTACCCATTTCGCGCACCGAGCAAATGGCCCCTGACGGAACGGGTTCGGTAGTGGCGGACCCCAGGTTGATCGAATCGGCACAGGCACCGTGGAACCGCTCAAACAGGTAACACAACCGACGGATGTGTGCAATTGCCATGATTTCTGTCCCGAATCATCGATCTCGAAAGCCAGGGTGCGGAATGGGTGAGAGCACCAGAGGTTGGATGTATGGATTTAGGTGGTCTTGGACCCTGGGCAAGAACGGTAGACTATGACCACATCGATAGGTCAGGCTGGTTCCGGGGCCTAATCCAAGGCGTCAAGGGTCCGACAGTCTTCAGAAGACCATCCCAGCTGGATTTTCTGACCTCGGTTCACGACCAGATGACCATCCGAATTGGGAACCTTGACGATGAACTCATCACTGCCACAGACTTTGACCCTGCAGCGGATATGGTCGCCGAGGTAAACCAATTCCTCTATCTTGCCGTCGAATAGATTCTCAACGCTTCCCTCTGCAGGATTGACCTTCACTCTTTCCGGACGGAGTGACAGACTGGCCCTGTCCCCCACGGCACTGACATTGACCTTAAGGGCAGTGACGACATCTCCACCATCCACCTTGACGAGGCATTTATCTCCTGTAATTTCAATCACCTGTCCTGGAAGCCTGTTATTCTCGCCGATAAATTTGGCGACAAAAGCATTCTCCGGCTTTTCGTAGAGGACATCGGGTGTCGAGAGTTGTTGGATTACGCCGTCGTCAAAGACCGCTATTCTGTTTGACATTATTATTGCTTCGGTCTGGTCGTGGGTTACATAAACCACGGTGACGGTCAGAGTCTCGTGGATGTGCCTGATTTCATACTGCATCTGTTCACGAAGATTCTTGTCAAGGGCACCGAGAGGTTCGTCCATCAGCACGAGTTGCGGTTCAAAAACCAGCGCACGGGCCAGAGCGATTCGTTGCTGCTGACCTCCGGAGAGTTGGGCTGGCATTCTCGTCTCAAAGCCGAGAAGTTCGACCATTTTAAGAGCTTTGGTGACCTTCTTTTCAATTTCACCCCTCGGCAATTTTCTCACCTGAAGGGGATAAGCCAGGTTTTCACTGACAGTCATATGGGGGAAGAGCGCATAATTTTGAAAAACCATCCCGATGTTTCTTTTGTGAGGAGGAATCCTACCCACCGGTTGATCGTCTAAATAGATCTCTCCGTGGGTTGGAGTCTCAAAACCAGCCAACATCATTAAGGTTGTTGTTTTTCCGGAGCCAGAAGGACCAAGTAAGGTGAGAAACTCACCGCGCACGATCTCCAGGTTGAGATCTTTGATCACCAGGGTTTCACCATCAAAACTCTTTTCTATACGGTCAAAACGAACTATGGGTTTGACATTCTTGGTGTCAGGCATTGCCATATCATTACCCCATTAACCGGATAGGTATAACATGGCCACGGTTGATTGAAAAGGCCTATCCCTTTGAGATGTTGAACCCCCCGGCTTGTCGGATTTACGTGGGCTTAATGCCCCGCATGCGTTCCGAACGGCGACGCAATAGTTCTATGGTTGTCAATAGAGCGATTGACACTGCGATGAGTATCGTTGCAACAGCTAAGATCGTCGGACTGATTTGCTCACGGATACCGGCCCACATTTGTCGCGGGATCGTTCGCTGCTCAAATCCGGACAAGAATAGGACGACAACGATTTCATCAAAAGATGTGACAAAGGCAAAGAGGGCACCCGAAATGACACCTGGTAGTATCAACGGCAGAATCACCTTTCGGAAGGTGAGCATCGGATCAGCCCCCAGACTGGCAGAGGCTCGGACCAGATCCTGATTGAATCCAACCAGAGTGGCGGTCACAGTGATGACCACAAAGGGGATGCCGAGGGCAGTATGGGCCAATATCAGACCGATATAGGTATTTGCCAATCTAATCTTTGAATAGAAAAAAAACATTCCAGCAGCTGAAATAATCAGGGGCACGATCATCGGAGAAATAAGAATACTCATTATCGGCACACGGAATGGCGTATAGGGTCGGCTCAATCCCCAGGCAGCAAGTGTCCCGAAACCTGTCGCCAGGATCGTGGCAAAAAATCCAATAATAACACTGTTTTTGGCTGAATGGATCCACTGTGGATTCCGGATAATGTCCTGATACCACCTGATTGAAAATGCGCTCCCATCAAGGGACAACATTCCCTTTGTAAAGGTGAAGTAGGGTTCTGCATTGAAGGACAGGGGGATAAGGACAATAATCGGCGCTATGAGGAAAAAAAGGACGAATCCACAGATGATTCGAAAGACATAGTACCAGGTTTTTTCAAGTGGACTTGCGTATGACGGAAGGGACATGGCATCACCCGAGTTTTATGTTTTCGATTCCGACCACACGATTGTACAGCCAATAGATCGCCAAAACTCCCCCAAGCAAAACAGAGCCCATGGCTGCAGCGAGCCCCCAGTTGAGGGTCTTGCTCATGTGCAAGGCGATAAAATTGCCGATTAACTGACCTGTGGCGCCCCCCACTATTGCTGGCGTAATATAGTAGCCGATGGCGAGGATAAAGACGAGGATTGCCCCCGCGCCTATACCAGGCATTGTTTGCGGCACGTAAACCTGCCAGAAGGCGCGAAATGGAGTCGCTCCAAGGGATTGGGCTGCCTTTACATAAGAGGGTGAGATGGTTTTCATGACGCTGTAGAGCGGCAGGATCATGAATGGAAGCAGTATCTGGGTCATGGCCACAAGGGTTCCAGTCATGTTGTAAACCATCCTGATGCGATTCTCATCCGCAATCATGCCGAGCAGCACAAAAATATCGTTGAGGACACCCTGTTTCTGAAGGAGAACGATCCAACTGGTTAATCGAACGAGGAGGGAAGTCCAGAAGGGGAGCAAAACACAGATCATCAAGAGATTGCTGATTCTAACTGGTAAGGTTGATAGCAGATAGGCCACCGGGTAGCCCATGGCCAGGCACAAGACAGTAACCAATAGACTGACCCAAAAGGTACGGAGCCAGATTATCATGTGAACCTGCTGCACCTTTGGTTGGGCGACGATATTCCCGTCAACATCATATTTTAAGTCAAAAGCCGACAAGTAATGGGTCGATGTAAAAGGGTTCCCTAACCGCTTTACGACAGCCCAAGTTTCCCGATCTTCCCATCGTTTATCAATGCCAATTATCTTATCCTTTAACGGGCCTTCATTAATTTTTTTGACTTGGCGAGCCGTTTTATTGAATAAGCTTCTCATCCCAGACTTTTCATAGTTAAGACGCAGTGTAACTTTTCCGAGTGTTCTTTCCTTTCTGAGCAGTATCAGCTCTTCAGCGAGCGCGCTGTAGGTGGGCTCATCGGGTAGCAATGTTCCATCCCATTCTCTAAGTGATTGGACCGTCTTCGGCATCAATCGGCCTATTTCTGGATTATGGGCACTCCGAACTAACATATCTGCTATTGGAACAAGGAAGGCGAACAGGATGAATAGAAAGGTCGGGGCTATGAGTAAAAGGGCTCTCACCTTCTTTGCCCGCTCCGCCTTTTGAAGACTAATCTTTAGCGGGATGCCATTCGCCGTGGTTATCTGGGTACTGTTTTGGGGCATGATTCATGCATTCGTGGCAAGGCAATTTCCCAGGGATCAATCTAGAAAAAGGCGGGCAAATGACTGGCCCGCCTTAGATAGATTTCCATTGCCTGCTCAGGTTTACTTGGCTAACCAGGCGTTAAGCCTTTTGATCATTTCATCCTGGTTGTCCGCCCACCATTCATAACTGTTCTGAAGCGCTGTTTTGAAATTCGCAGGATATGTTGGCATATGCGGCAACATCTTGATATCCGTTCCAGTATACGTTGTGATCAGCGGCACAGAGGACTTTCGAGCCGGTCCGTAGGAGATCCATTTTGCCTGATCTGCCAGGGCCTGGGTGCTGGTTGCGAACTTCAGGAAATCCATGGCCTCCTTGAGGTTTTTTGTGCCCTTTGTGATGGAATAGAAATCGTAGTTGTACACTTGATTGTCCCAGATAATCTCAAAGGGTTGGTTTTCCTTCGCCACGGCGTTGAAGATACGGCCATTGTAAGCAGACACCATAACCGCTTCACCGTCAGCGAGCATCTGAGGAGGCTGTGCGCCGGCTTCCCACCAGATCAGCGAATCTTTGATCGTATCGAGCTTCGCGAAGGCGCGATCGACACCCTCCTTGGTGGATAGAACCTCGTAGACATCCTTCGGAGGAACGCCATCTGCCATCAAGGCAAACTCAAGAGCGACGACAGGGCGCTTGTTAAGGGCACGGACACCTGGAAATTTCTTGAGATCAAAAAAGTCGGCGAGTCTTGTCGGTTTTTCTCCAGGGAATTTGGTCTTATCATATGCCACGATTGTCGACCAGATGATTGTTGCGATGCCGCATTCATGGATAGCGCCCGGCAGAAAATCTTCGGTCGCTGGGGTGCCGTCCGGTGCCGGGGAGAGAATCGATGGGTCGATGGGTACGAGCAGGCCCTCGTCACAGGCGGCGACAAGATCCTGTTTCTCGATATCAACCACATCCCAGGTCACATTCCCCGATTCCACCTGCGCCCTGATCTCAGCAATGCCACCACTGTAATCTTCAGCGTTCACCTTGATACCGGTCTTTGCCGAAAAGGGCTTCTGATAGGCCTCAATCTGACTTTGTGAGTAGGCGCCGCCGAATGATGTCACAGTGATGGCACCACCTGCGAATGCGACCGTACCGGACATGATCAAGAAGATCGACGCCAAAACGATCACAAATCCTGGGTGTTTCCTGTCTAGATCCATAGTTCTTCCTCCTTACGTTCTTTGCCCCTTGAATTTTCCCACCCTTTTGAATGGCCACTGGCGAGGCACTATCTGAAATTGTTGCCCAACGAGGCGGGAAATTGTTGAGCACTCGGGGGCTCTCGACCGTATGCCACGATGTGGGAATTTGGTTCGGCCATTTTATGCAAGTCCGATTATTTTGTCAAGATATTTTTTCAGCCTCGAATTGCCTCATAAAAAATGTTACCCAAGAGCTGATTCCGGAGGGATCGTTGACTCATAATAGATGTTACTGAATACTGAGCTTCGAAAGGGAGGAGCCTTATGAGTCCACGGTCAAAAAGAGAATACCTCGAAGCCATCTTTTTGCGGTACAAAGGAGCCTCACGTCAGGAGAAAATCACGATCCTTGATGAATTCTGTGCC
>CAYGBK010000092.1:0-48383 GCA_964348095.1 uncultured Thermodesulfobacteriota bacterium
GGGATTTGCAAAAGAGTGATCGATCCAAAGTCATCGGGACAGCTATCCCCTCAGGGGTTGTCATTGCACTCATCCAGGGCCACGGAATCAGCTACATTGGCGTGAGCGGCGGCATTTTCGCCTCCGATGTTCTCAACCCGAAGGCGATCATCGGAATATACTGGAGACGGGTATATATGTGATGATAAATCAATACACCACAAAAGAAGGGAGAATCCCATGAAGAAATGGCTTCCTCTGATGCTCATAGTTTTGTATTTACTCACGCCAATCTCTTTGATCAGGGCAGAGCCTTTCCTCACCGCCCAGGGACCGATCATGGACACCACGAAAGCGTCGAGCATCATCGTCGTAAACGAGATGCGCATCTTCATCGATCCAACCACGCCCATAACGGACGCCGATGGACGAATTCTGGGTTTCAGCCATCTGAAGCGTGGTCGATGGGTCTCTGTCGAGGTTGAGCCAGACGAAGCCTCCGGATATGTTGCGACGCGGGTAGTCTTGATTAAAAAGAAATAGTTCGTCCACGACAAGCGCCTCTCCCCCGGCCCAGGGAGAGGCGTTTTTGTGTTTCATGGCTTCCTCTCAAAGGGGGCATTCAGGGCTAGTACACCTTCATGCTCTCGTGGCCTTTACCCAACACCTCCTTTGTATCGTTGACAACGACAAAGGCCTCCTTGTCTATTGAGAAAATCAGTTCCTTGAGTCTGGTCAGTTCTCTCATGGTGATCGCCGTGTATACAATATCTCTCTTCTTTTTCGTGTAGGCCCCTTCCCCCTTGAAAAGGGTCACTCCCCTGTTCATCTGTTTCAGGATCTCCTCGGCGATTGTTCGGGAACTTCCTGAGATCACAAAAACGGTTTTTCTCTGGTTCAGGCCGACGAGGACAAGGTCGATCAGGTAAGTGGTCACAACGATATAGACGAGTGTGTAAAGAGCCAGATCGATCCCATATAGGATGGCACAGGCAACCAAAAGCAGAGCGTTGAACCCGAGGATCGTTTGCCCCAAACGAATAGAATACTTCTGGTTGAGAAAAATGGCGATGATATCTAGACCCCCACCAGATCCGTAGGATCGAAAGATAACACCCGAACCGATTCCCGAGACGATGCCAGCCAGGATAGCAGCCAGCATCTGATCCTGAACGACTATGGTCACTTTGGTCACCAGCAGGGCAAGAGAAAATACACCCATACCAAAAGCACTATAGAAGAAGAACTGCCGACTGATTCTCGCCCAACCGATGATAAAGAGCGGGAGGTTGAGAAAAAGATAGATCCACCCCACATCGATTCCTCCAATGAAATAGTGAATAGTGAGTGAGAGCCCCGTAAAGCCACCGCTCAGAAAGTGTTTCGGTATGAGAATTCCATTGACGGCCATCGCACAGATGAAGCTGCCCAAGGTCATAAGGAAGCAGTTCCACGCTATGGCTTTGACCTTCTTCCAGTTGATTTTTCTTCCCATCACACATCCCTCCCGATAACCGACGATGTTAAAACCCGCGACTAAAGGATAGACCGGGTCAGCAAAACCCGACCCTTCCGGCTGAGGATCCAACGGGGAGCGACTGGGAGATTTCCGGGACGGACTATGGCAAAAGTTTCGTCTCCCGTGGACGAACTGATCACCTGCGCGCCCCGTCGTGCCCCTGCCCCAGAAGCCCAAGGCGGGGCCACAGGCCCCAGTTAAAAAGGCTGGACGCGAGAAGGGGTCAGGAGCCTTTTTAAGAGGAGTTTCTCAGTTTTCAAGAAAGGAAATCTCTAACCCTCTCATGTTTCAACAAGATTCTCAATTCGGTGGCCGACCCCTCATATCCCTTCGGTCCCTCTTTCTCACGTTGACCCCCTTCCCGTCCTCGGCCGAGCAATTGCAGACGGGTCGTTGTCCAAATCTGTTTAGACCACTCGCGGCGAAGTCATTTCCAGGATATTTCACCAAAAAGATGGAATGAAAGCCCTAAACCAAGAGTCGTTGTTCGTGGTCCGTCGCCCATGGTTTGTGGCAAAGAAACAAGGATTTAACCATCCGCGGGATTCAAGTCACAGGCTTATTGCATTTTACTTTCAATCGAATGACGTGAATTGATAATCTCAACTGACCACTGACAACGGACAACTGACAGCGCCAAGAAAAGCTTTTGAGCAGCGAAGAGCGCTCCTTTCCCCTTTCATCAGACAAAAGCCCAAAAAAGGGAATTGCGCAACGGCCTCGGCAGTGCTGCTCCCATTCCCTGCACACCTCCCTCACGGACATGAGAGTCCATAGAACTGAGAATCCTCCTCTCTAGACAAGCAAAGGGGAGGGCAGTCAATAATCGGAGCAACAATTGACCTTTTGGTTCCCCTATCTTATACTCTCGCCAGAAATTCTTCCACACAGAATACGACCACATCGATTCGCGAGGGAAACTTTGAGACGAATCGATCTCGTCCTTCCCTATAGTCCGACACCCGAGTTCCAGTGGAATCTTCGTCAATTGGCCTCAGGTTTGATCCGTTCCGTGGTTGTCCCATATATTGAGAAACCCGAAGGTCTTCCCAGAAAAGTTGACTCCCTTCCGGTCAGCAGTTTTCGCGGTGGAACCGATCTCATGGCCATTTTGGAACGGTCTCAAGCTGATTTCGTCGTGATCGTCCTTTCTGACCAGAGGATCCGTCTGGGATTCGGGGCCTTCGAGAGATTGCTCGAAGCGGCGCAAGACACTGGAGCTGGCCTGATTTACAGCGACTATTGCATTCAAAGAAAAGACGGCGGAATCTCCGAGCATCCCCTTATCGACTACCACATTGGGTCTCTTCGGGATGATTTCGACTTCGGACCTTGGGTCTTCTTATCCAGGCGGAGTATGGATCGTGCAGTGAATCGCCATGGACGCCTGGACAAGGGACGATGGTCTGGCCACTACGATTTGAGGCTGAAGATGTCCATCGATTCACAGATTGTCAGGTTACCTGAGTATCTCTCCACAGTATTCCAGGATCACGTCCACCCCGGGGCCGAAAACCTCTTCGGTTACCTCCTTCCTGAAAACCGAGACGCCCAAATAGAGATGGAGGGCGTGGTGACGGATCATCTAAAACGAATAGGAGCCTTCCTCCCACCGCCCGCCGAGAGGATTCGCCGTGGCGCTCTGCCCAGGACGGCGAGCGTAATCATTCCGGTGAAGGACAGGGAGAGAACAATCAGCGATGCAGCTGAGAGCGCCCTCGCACAGCAAACCAATTTTGATTTCAACGTGATCGCGGTCGATAACCACTCCACCGACAAGACATCCACCATTCTACGAAACCTTGCGAGAAAAGATCCCCGCCTCATCCATTTGATCCCCCCGCAAAAGGATCTTCTCATTGGCGGCTGCTGGAACCACGCTGTCCACTCTCCTCCGGTCGGCACATTTGCAATTCAGCTCGATTCCGATGATCTTTATGCAGATACGTCAGCCCTTCAACGGATCATTGACACGTTTGAGGGCGGTAAATACGCCATGGTGGTCGGCACCTATAGGACCACCGACTTCGATCAAAGAGAAATACCTCCCGGAACCGTGGACCACCGAGAATGGACGCGAGAGAACGGCCACAACAACCTCCTGCGGGTAAACGGGCTGGGGGCGCCCAGGGCCTTTTTCACGCCCCTTTTGCGAAAACACCCTTTTCCAAACGTGAGCTATGGAGAGGACTACGCGGTGGGACTTCGACTATCCCGGCATTATGAAATCGGCAGGATCTTCGAACCGATCTACACCTGTCGCAGGTGGGAGGGAAACTCAGAGGCCGGTTTGTCCACCCTGGACCGGAACCGACACGACATCTATAAGGACCGATTGAGAACGCTAGAGATTCTGGCGCGTCAGAGACTGAACACGGAAAAGGCAAGAGGTGTGGGAAAAGAGAATCGTTCGTAATCAGAACCTCGCTCCATATACCAAGCAGCACGGTAACCGGGGGCTGTCTTCTCGAGTCTGGGCCTTGTATGGCCAACAGCGGGAAGCATGGCCAGAGTTTCGTCGGGGCCACGATGCAATAAGAGAAGCCCAGACCCGGTGGGTCTGGCTTGAAAGCTGCTGGGTCCTGTGTCAGTATATGCCCCACAGGATAGCCAGTGCGTCGGCTCGCGTCGACCCGCCTTCAATCGAAAAACGATCGTGCTTTCTCTGCCCGGAGAATCTCTATCCCCAAGAGAAAGCGCTGGCCTACGGAGAGGATTATTTCATTCTCTGCAATGTCTCACCAATTTTCGATTACCATGTCGTCATCACCCACCGGGACCACGTTCCTCAGCAGCTAAATGAGCACTTCCAGAGGGCGTTGACATTGGCCCGCGACCTCGCGCCACACTTTGTCGTCATATACAATGGTCCCCGTTGCGGTGCCTCTGCACCAGACCATCTCCATTTTCAGGCATTTCCCCGTGATAATCTGCCCTTGGAGTCCCAGGTCTGGGTGGACCAGTCCCGCCATGGGCACGAGATCATTATCGAGAGCGACAAAATCCGGATCGCCGCTCCCAGGGGATTCTCCAGGCATTTTCTGATTTTCGAAAGCAGGGATTCTGATGTTCTCTCTGAACGGTTCCATCAGACCCTTGGAGCCCTGTCAGAGGATGAAGATTCGATCGGAGAGCCCATGGTCAATCTGATCATGGGATACAGAGGCAGCACGTGGAGGTTGATCCTATTTCCCAGAAGGAAACATCGGCCGCAATGCTACTACGGCACTCAGGACGATCAGTTGCTTATCAGTCCCGGTGCCATCGATATGGCGGGTATGTTTATCATCCCTCGCAAGAGGGATTATCACAAGGTCAGCCCCAAAATCTTACGGGACATCTATCACGAGGTGACCCTATCGGAGCGGCGGTTCGCCAATCTCACCCAAAACCTACGGGGAATGACATAAGATCGGTTTGTCGTGCCCCCTGATCATGGAAGGCTTGCGTGATGGAGCAGGACGTATACGGCCCCCATGTCCGGGTCACCCCATCACAGGTTTCCTCTGAGACCGATCGGATCGGCCACCTCCCTCATACCCATGATGACATCTTCGACGAGGTCCCAAATATCCATACCGAGCATGGCCGCCCCCTTTTCAATAATCGAGCGATCGACTCCAGCGGCAAAGGCCTTGTCTTTCCATTTCTTCTTCACTGACTTGGCTTTGAGGTCCATGACACTCTTGGACGGACGAACCAGTGCCACGGCAGTGAGAAGGCCAGTCAGTTCGTCAACGGCGTAGAGAACCTTTTCCATGTCACTCTTTGGTTCGACATCTGAGCAGATCCCCCAACCGTGAGACACGATTGCCCCGATGTAGTCCTCGGGCCAGCCACGATCTGTAAGAATCTCCCGGGTTTTCGTGCAATGCTCGTCTGGAAAACGTTCATAGTCAAGGTCATGAACGAGACCGATAATTCCCCACTTCTCCTCGTCCTCGCCTCTTTTTCTTGCTATGTAGCGCATCACACCCTCCACACAGAGGGCATGTTTGATCAGACTGTCACTTTGATTGAATTCCGTCAAAAGTCTCCACGCCTCTTCCCGGGTCGGCTGACTCTCTCCCATTACTGGACCTCCTCCACATCAATTCGTCTCTGCCTCTGCATATAACCCATCCGCTTAGATAAGTAAACCCTGTTAGGCCAATCCTCCGGCCCCTTTGTCAGGATCGGTGCTCATCCTGCCCGTCAAACAAATTGAGGAGGTCAATCTCTGGTGGGAGGCCAGTTTTTCTCCATGACGAGAGCATCCTCAGTGCCATAGTAGCGGCTGATCCTGGCCTTCAGAACAAATCCCAACTTCTCGTAAAACTTTTGAGCGACTATATTCCCTTCCCGCACCTCCACGAAGAGCCGTTCCACTCTACAGCAAGACTCGCATGCCCTCATCAGGCGGGTCCCAATTCCTCGCCGGCGATAGGGCGGATCTACAGCAAGGGAGATCACATGACCGTCCGGCTTGAAAATAATGTAGCCGCGCACTTGTTCTTCTTTGAGTACGAAAAATGTATCCGAATATCGGCGATAGAAATCGAGAAACATATCAGCCGTATAAGAAGACTTCGGGAAGGCCCGAGCCTCGATGTGGAGGATTTCTTCGATGTCAGCCAATTCGAATCTTCGAATCATTGTTTACCTGAGTACCAACACTGCACGAGGGGCACCCTCGTCTGTCTGATTCACCGCTGTGTCCCGTATATATCATGCCTGTATTTCAATACCAAGAAAAGGGGACAGAAACGGAGATACCTCGAATCCCATGGGGCAGTTGTATCGACTAGATTATCCTGATTTCACCTCCCCACTCGCTGGTTACGACTTGGAAAACATCATGTCCCATATTGGAGATCCCATGAAGGACACATCGCAAATAAGGCAATTATTCCTCATAGACATCCAGGTGAATGCCAGCTGGCTGATTATCTTCGGCTTCCTTCCATGGGTCCTCGCTCGGTTGACTGTGAAAAAGATGCACCAGGTTCCGGTTGCCGAGGGCGGAGGGCTGTAGGATACCATCTGCCGGACCGATGTCCTTCGATCCCTGCGGTAACACTCCGATTCTGGAGCTTGACCCGGGTCAACACGTCGATGGGCTTGTTTTATCGCGGCAGGCGTGTCACAATCTATTTATGGTTTCTGAAAAAGTCATCTTCAGGAAATTAGGGGGCTGTTGACGGGTCTCATCCTTTCCGCTGTGGGACGGCGTCCAGACAGGCTTTCTTTAGAACCCCTATCTTTGAGCTTGACTGCCCTTGTCCATGACAACCGTTCCCATTCGCTGAGAATTGTTGTTGAGGGAAAAGTCCTTGCGACGGGGTCGCCTGTCAACCTTTGGCCCAGGCTGAAGTCCATCGTATGTCAACAGGAGAAGGATAACTCCCGAATGAAAATCGGTCATCTCGTCATTCTGGGTACAATCATACTGAGCTTGGGTGGCTGCGTTCACGCCATTTCTCGGCAAAACAGGGAGGGTGCGTTACAGGACCTGACACCCAAATCGATTCTCAGGGATTTTGATACCTACCGAGGAAAACTCGTCCTCATGGGCGGAGAAATCATCGAAACAAAGAATCTGGAGAAAGAAACGGTAATCGAAGTCCTGCAGAAACCTTTGAGCCGAAGCACCGGTCGGCCTTCTGAATACAAGAATGGAGAGGGCAGGTTTTTGGTAAAATACGCAGATTTCAAGGACCCTTACATTTTCAGCCAGGGAAGAGAAATCTCGGTCGCGGGAGTTGTTAGGGAAAAGGAGAAATCAAAAATCGGCGAAAAAGAGTACACCTATGTCGTGCTAGACAATCGGGAAACATACCTCTGGCCCGAACGAACGGATTATTATGAGCCCTACCCCTACGGTTATCCATATTACCCTTACTGGTATCCTTACTACCCCTGGTGGCACTACCGTCATCTCCATTATTACCACGGGCACCGACACTGAACATTCATACCCCGTGAGGACCAACTCCCGTGACCGGTTCTCGAGGAGCGGACTGCATTCGTTTAAGCAGTTGCCGCAAAGGACCCTGTCCTGGAAGGAATGATCAGACTCCCGCGCCGCCGTTCTTATCGATGGGGATCGCCATCTGAAGGGATTGAACCCGTTCGAATCGCCTCCCCCCCCACCTGCGTCAAACTGTTGGGCCGGTTTCAATAATCGGACGAGTAAGCCTCACGTCCGGCGGGAAATTCGGGGCAGTAAAGGACCCATTCCCATGAAATCAGATCGAGGACCGGCTTTTATCCGGAAAAGAGGACTCACATCAGGGATCGGAGACCTGTCAGTTTGGAAAACCGTTCGTAGAATCTCAGAACCTGCTCTGCCGACTCCACCTCCACTCTCAGGGTGATCGAGAGGTATTTGCCTCCCGAACTCTCCCGCCTCTGGACATGTGCCCCCTGGGGGATCCACTCCCCAAGTTCTTTGGAGACTTCCGACAAGACAGCTTCAGCGAAGGCTGGCGTATTGTCTCCGATCACCTTGAACACATAGGGACCGGGAAATGCGTGGCATTGTTTGAGAAGATTGATTTCTTCTGATTTCTCCATTTTCCTCAAATATCGACACGAAAGGCTCTCAGGCTTCTCCGAAGTTGATCGCCGTTCCTGTAGACAATCCCTTGAATTCCCAGTCGACGAGCAGCCATGACATTCTCTTCCATGTCGTCGATATAGACGCAATCTCCGGCAGGACATTGTGCCCTCTCAAGGACGGCTTCATAGATCTTGGGATGGGGTTTCCGCTCCCCAACCTTGTAGGACAGCACATAATCGTCAAAGATTCTGAGTATCTCAAAAACACCCAAAACATAGTCAAAATGCATCTCATTGGTGTTTGAGAGGAGAAGGAGCCTATAGTGTTTGCTCAATGTCCTGACAACTTCGCAGACCTCTTCATTTGCCGCGAAGATTTCGGTCCATATCGCCTTGAACGCCTCGAATGGGATATCGATACCCAGCGACCCAGTCACGGCACGGTAAAAATCCCTAGAGCTCAACTCACCACGATCATACATCTCCTCAAGACCCCCTCTGAAAATGAGATCATCAACCTGGCGTTGGGGAATTCTGGAAATCCGGGCAAGTCGCCCCGTGATGGTTCGACGATCAAAGTCCAAAATCACCTTTCCCAAATCGAAAACAGTTACCATCGCAAAGATTTAGACTATCCGACGTGTTGTTCTTTCCTGCCCATTTCACCTCGACGACCGAGGGTCATTGGTCTTCAAAGATCCAATCCTCTGAGAGGGCATTCGTTGGAACGTCACCGACCATGAGTCCAAGGCCGTCCGGGGAAAGGGCAAGTTGGGAGAATATCCGGTTTTCCAGTTTTTCCATGTTCTTGGCCATTTCTCGAATCCGTGACTTTTTTCGCGGACTTCCACCATAGCGGGCCTCGAGGTCTTCAAACCTCCTCTGTAACGAGACCACCTTGTCATGTTGCACACGTTTATCGGCATAGTTGACTAGGGTAGCCTCATTTATCAAACTGGCGATTTCAGGACCTGAATCAACGTGGCCTCCGACGATCCATGCCACCGCTGGATACCCCAGTTCTGAGACCAATCTTCGGCCCATCTCCACATGGTCGCCTCCTTCACGGAGTGAGCGAGTCTTTGCGATGTCATGGAGAAGAGCTCCAGCGACGATCAGATGGATATCCAGATTGCTCCCTTTCCTATTCAGGGCTCTCCCTACAGCCGCCGCAATTCGAGCGACTATCAGAGAATGGCGTCGAATGTTCGACATCATACCGCAACGGTCCATCACGTGTAGGCATTCCTCTACAGGAGGGATACGACTCGTTGACGAGGATCTATAACTCATTTTTATCGTTTTCCGCCGTAAGTTGCCTGAGCTTCAGGACACATAGCATTTCTATTCCCCCTGAGAACTGGATCACCCAAAATGGTTTTGCTTCAGGGATGGGATCTTCACGCCTTACCAGAATTGGTCACCTGCGAACCCATCGACCCTCTTCCCAAGTGCGTGTGACCGGTGCTCAATCAAGAAATCTAGTACGGGTCCACCCATCCAATTGAAACAAGGGTGATCTTCGCACCCGAGTGAACAGGCCTTTGTTTTCTCCTACGGATCATCCCCTCTTCAATCAACGAATCGCAAACACCGAGGGGGTGAATTGGAACCTATGATTCCATCTCGTCACAACACCCCATGGCCCTCCTCCAGATGTCACCCTGACTCGTCAATGGATCATCGTCCCGTTTTCTCTTGATTCGTTTATTCCGGTTGTCTCACAGACAAACCTGTCCCTGCATTCCTTACAGAAGAGCAAGCCGATCTCCTGGTAAACATCCCGTTCCAAGTCATCGGGATTTCTCGATTCGATCTCCCGAAGAATCCGATCCAACTCTCCCTCCATGTCTCCTTCGGGAATAGACAGGACGCCATCAAAGTCTGCAAAAACCCGAATGTGAACGACATACTTCAGACTCCCAGGTGGCAGGATTCTTCCACACTTAAAGCAGTTTTGATCTTCCATGGACTGTCCTTTTTCTATTGATCAATGAATCCCTGAGAGAATGGAAATAGCCCTCCCGTACCGTTTACGCCGCGGGGTCAGGAGGGTCTTTTCCTGATCATATGCTCCACGGAATCCCTCCACCGGTCGAGATCCTCTAGCCCTCTTTTGGCGAGTATTCTCCGCTTCTGTTTTCCCTTCACATGCTCTTGCAACGGAGGTAATAGCCCGAAGTTGGCATTCATGGGTTGGAAACTCATGGGGTTTGCATGGGTGATGTAATGGACGAGAGAGCCGAGAACAGTCGTCGGGGATGGCGTGATTATCTTTCTCCCCCTCATCCGCATCAACGCGCTGATCCCAGCCAGAAGTCCCATAGCGGCTGATTCAACGTATCCCTCTACCCCAGTGATTTGACCGGCCACAAATATGCGGGGATGAGCCTTTAACTGAAGACTCTCCCTGAGGAGGTCTGGGGAATTGATGAAGGTATTTCGGTGGAGACTACCAAGTCTCACAAATTCAGCCTTTTCGAGTCCTGGAATCGTGCGGAAAACCCTTTCCTGTTCCGTCCATTTTAGCTTCGTCTGAAAACCGACCATGCTGTAGAGGGTTCCAAGCCGGTTGTCCTGCCTCATTTGAACCACAGCGAAAGGCCTCTCACCAGTTTTTGGATTAACCAGGCCGACTGGCTTTAGGGGTCCAAAGGCGAGGGTGTCTTTCCCTCGTTGGGCCAGCTCTTCAATTGGCATGCATCCTTCAAAAAAAGCCTCGCTTTCGAACGCCCTCAAAGGAACCTTTTCTGCCCCAATCAGGGCGTCCACAAAGGCATAGTACTGGTCGGCTGTCAGCGGACAGTTCACATAGTCATCGCCTCCTCGACCGTACCGGGAGGCTTTGAAGGCGATTTGGAAATCGATTGACTCCCTCGCCACAATTGGGGAGATCGCATCATAGAAATACAGTGAGGTCCCCCCGGTGAGTTTCATCAGACTATCGGTGAAAGCATCCGAAGTCAGCGGTCCTGTCGCAATAATGACGGGATCATCTGGGGGAATCCCAGTTATCTCTTCTCGGATGATGTCGAGGTGATCCACCTTCTCAAGCGTTTCTGTAACGTGTCGAGAAAACTCTTCTCTGTCAACCGCCAGAGATCCGCCCGCGGGAACACGTGTCTCGTCCGCCGCTTCGATGATCAGTGATTCGAGCCTTCTCATCTCCTCTTTGAGGAGCCCAACCGCGTTGTCGAGGGAGTTCGATTTCAAAGAGTTACTGCACACCAGTTCAGAAAGGAGGGACGATTTGTGAGCTGGCGAGAATCTCTTGGGTTTCATCTCATACAAGAGCGTCCGAATGCCTCGCCTCGAGGCTTGCCAAGCGGCCTCACATCCGGCGAGGCCGCCTCCAATAATGAGAAGCTGGCCACGCTGTGCCAAAGAGTCACTCTCCCAAGAAACTCATCAACTCGATTAACCCTTGGCTTTACACGTTCTGCAAACGATAACAGGACCTCTTCGGGTTGATTTCTCAATCATGAAAGGAGCCCCGCAGTCAGGACACGGACGGTCTACCGGTTTGTTCCATAGGGCATAATCGCACTTAGGATATCCGGTACAGCCGAAGAACACCCGCCCCTTCCGGGACCGCCTTTCGGCTATGAAGCCGTCGCAGCCTTCCCGAGGGCAAGGAACATTGAGATGCTTTGTCTTCGTCGTCTTACACTGTGGATATTGGGAACATGCAAGGAACTCACCAAACCGTCCTCGTCTTACGACCATGGGACTGCCACAGCTTGGGCATGTTTCACCGGTCTCCTCCTGGGCCTCACGAATAACAACCTCTCCTTGTTCGTTCCGAGCAAAATCCTGAGTGTTCTTGCAATCGGGATAGGATTCGCACGCCAGGAAAAACCCCTTCCTTCCCCATCTGATGACCATCGAACTTCCACATTGGCCGCAGACGAGTGAGGTGGCCGTCACCTCTCTCTTTAATTCAGGGATCCTTGTCTCAGCTCTTTCGAGGCTCTTGGTGAACCGTCCATAGAACTCTGCCATGGCTTCTATCCAATCGATTCTCTGATCCTCAATCGCATCGAGAACATCCTCCATCTTCGCAGTAAATTCTACACTCAGAATGCTGGGAAAACTCCTCACCAAAAGATCATTGACAAGAAAACCCAGTTCTGTTGGATGAAACCTACCCTTACTGAATCGAACGTAATCCCTTTCCTGGATGGTAGTTAAGATTGAGGCATAAGTCGACGGTCGGCCGATTCCCTCTTCCTCAAGTTCCTTTACCAGGGTGCTCTCAGAAAACCTCGGTGGTGCTTGAGTAAAATGCTGTTCAGGCTCAAGAGGGGGAACTAGATCCAGGACTTCATCCTGGCTCAGGGGCGGTACATACCCTTTTTCTTCCTCGGCGGTTTCTTCCTGATCCTTTTCAGTCGTGTATACAGCCATGAAACCCGGAAACTTCTGAACCGAGCCTGTTACAGTGAGAAGTGCGTCCCCGGCCTCAATATCGACTGATTTGCGTACGAAGACGGCACGAATCATTTGGCTTGCCAGAAACCGATCCCATATCAGACGGTAGAGAGCCCGCTGATCATTCGTTAGATACCGGCTTATCTTTTCCGGCTCGTAGTCCATTGAGGTGGGGCGAATCGCCTCGTGCGCGTCCTGAGCTCCCTTTTTGCTTTTGTAGACGTTGGGTTTTGCTGGGAGATAAGCTTCGCCATAGCGGTTCTGAACGAATCGGCGCACCGCTTGCACCGCCTCAGTCGATACCCGCGGGGAATCGGTACGCATATAGGTAATGAGACCTACGGGACCTTCGTCACCCAGTTCGATCCCCTCATAGAGATCTTGAGCAATCCTCATCGTCTTCTTCGGGGAGAACCGGAGCCTTTGCGATGCGTCTTGCTGCAACTTACTCGTGATAAACGGAGCCGAGGGATTTCGAAAAACCTCTTTCTCTTCTATTCTCTTAACGACAAACTCGGCCCTCTCCAGATACCGAACGATTTCCTCCGCACTTTCCCGGCTGGAAATCTTCGGCTTCTTACCCGTAATTTTTGAGAGCTTGGCTCTGAAAGTCTCTGGATGCTGTCGGCTTGTTAGAGATGCCGTAATGGTCCAGTACTCCTTGGGTCTGAAGGCCCAGATCGCTCTCTCCCTTTCACATATGAGACGAACGGCCACGGACTGCACCCGGCCCGCACTCAGTCCTCTCTTGATCTCTCGCCAGAGGAGGGGGCTGATTTTGTATCCCACCAGTCGATCTAGGATCCTCCTAGCCTGTTGAGCCTCATACAAGCCCTGGCGCAGTGGACCTGCTTTCTCGATCGCAGCCAGAACCCCTCGCTGTGTAAGCTCATTGATAAGGACCCGATAGAACCGATGGTTATTGCCATCCAGCACCTCCCTTATGTGCCAAGCGATCGCTTCCCCCTCCCGGTCTGGATCAGGGGCGAGATATATCTTCCCCATGTCATGGCTCGCTCTCTTTAGCTCCTGGATGATTTTCTTCTTTCCAAGAATCACCCCATATTGGGGTTTGAAGCCGTTCTCGATGTCAATCCCCAGATCGTTTTCCGGTAGATCTTTGACGTGACCGACCGTGGCCTTGACCACGTAATCCGACCCGAGGAACTTACTCAACGTCTTCGCCTTGGTAGGAGACTCAACGACAACAAGAGACTTGGACATAGAATCTTCCCCTTGCCTGTAGCGTTACCTTAGCACATTAGAAGATGCATAGGACATTGCCGATTCAGAGAATCCTCTAGAAAGTTCGCCCAGGACGATTGGATACATCACTGTCCTGTTATACCCGAACAAAATGCTTTCCGGCCAGTTGACTTATGAGACCGGCCAATTCGAGATCTAATAGCACCTGTGAAACACGACCCACATCCCACTGCGTCTGGGTAATAAGGTGGTCGATATGAACCGGTTCCTCTCCCAAGAGACTATAAATCAATTGTTCCTCCTCACTCAAGGCTGGAGTCTGTCCGTCCCCTCTGTCGCGCCCCATCTCGCTTCGCTCCCGACACTCAGGAGCAATCTCTTCGAGAACGTCTTCGACCCGTTCAACCAGCTTCGCTCCGTCCTTGATCAACCGATTCGTTCCTTGACTGCTGGGAAATCCAACGTTCCCCGGAACGGCAAAAACCTCTCTTCCCTGGTCTAAAGCATAGTTAGCCGTAATAAGAGACCCGCTCTGCCGCGTTGCTTCCACAACGACCACCCCAACAGCAAGGCCACTGATAATCCGGTTGCGACGGGGGAAATTTGAGGAATGGGGTCGCATGCCCATTGGGAATTCTGAAATCACGGCTCCCTTGCCGATAATCTCCCTCATCAAAGCCCGGCCTTCCGGAGGATATACCACATCCACACCGCATCCAAGAACCGCTATGGTTCTGCCGCGGCCGAGGAGGGCCCCCCGATGAGCCGCGGAATCGATCCCTCTTGCCATCCCGCTGACCACGGTGACACCTCGAGCAGCGAGGTCTCGCGCTAACCGCTCTGTCAAAGCTTTGCCGTGTCGAGTGGCCATCCGAGATCCCACAATGGCCACGGCCAAATCATCTTTCGCCTCTAGTCTCCCCCGAACATAAAGAACCGGGGGAGGATCGTAGATGGCCAGCAGGTTCTTTGGGTACGTCGAATCCCGGTAAGTCAGAACGGAAACCCCAAGGTCTTTGATCCGCCCGAGTTCGTTCTTTAGCCGACTCTTTAGGGGAAATTCCTTGATGGCCAGAGCGAGCTTTGGTCCTACGCCTTCGATTCCTTCAAGTCCCCTTCTAGGAGATTCAAAAACCCGGCTCGGATCTTTGAAGGCATCGATCAGCTTCCGATAGGCAACACTTCCAATGCCGGGGATGAGATTCAGAGCGATCCAATATCTCTTGTCCTGATTCACAAAAACCCCCGAGTCACCCGGTCTGTCATAACTCTACACGGTCCGTCATTCCAACCAACAGGAACTTACGACCCACCGATTCTTGAGCCAAGAGGAATACAGGAGTTGAGATACCACGAGTATTTCTTCGGCACCTATCTCCATCGGATAGGATGCTGAGAGTTTTCCAAAATATCCCAAGTGAACCAGAAAGACAAGATTATGTCGCCATTCGTGTCAAAATGACGGGTTTTTGTCCATCTCCTGGATGAAATCCGTCCAATAGGTGTGGAAAATAGAAAGGCCTCCCGGAAACACGGAAGGCCTGTAGATCAAGATTTCGATACCCCTACTGCAAGGTTCTATATGTCATGATCTCGTCCCCCCGCTTAATGGCATCCATGGAATCGGTGATCTCCGCCTGGTAAAGCACCCCTTTAACAGCCGTGACCTTAAGGGCGCCCAGGAGATAGACCTTTTTACCCTTTTTTCCGGTGTACGGGTTCTTGAGTGTCTTCTGAGTCCTGAAAATCAGAAACCTCTCTCCCACTTCCGGGGGGCGTTTCTTCAAGGCTAGATAGACGGTGTCGCCCTGAGCGAGAAGCCTTTTTCTGTATCGTGCATCGATAATTCTCCCCAGGGAGTCTTCCTCGAGGATCACATACTCGACACCTCCCTTACGAAGGACTTGCACAATGTCTCCTCTCTCGGCGTCGAGACCCTCTTCGACATCCTGCAGAGCTGCGACCTCTTGCTCCTCACCGACAACACCCGTTTCCTCGATGATTTCTTGAACGGCAGCAGTTTCCGCTGCCTCTGAAACAGGGGCCACCTCGGCTTCTTCCTCTCCAACCCTTACGGTCTTCTCGGTTGTTTTCGGTGGAGCCGCCATTGGTCTTCCATAGAGACGGAGTGAGTTACCTGGATAGATGAGATGGGGATTGGTTATATATTGATTTCGCTGCCACAGTTGAGGCCACTGAAATGGATCGTTCAGATACCTTCCTGAAAGATCCCAAAGGGTGTCCCCCTTTTTGATGACATAGACCTCTTCTCCCACGTCCTGTCCTGACGTCGGAAGGGCAGTGAGGAAAGAAAACGTCATTACCAAGACAAAGACGAGAATCCTTTTCTCCTTCATAACAGTCTCCTTTTAAGACAGCTGATTTCTTTTGTTACGCCTAGATCAAAAATTATGCCAGTTCCACAAAATGCCAGCATATTCCTGTTCTCGGAGCCTGTCAAGACCTCCTATCCACCGCTCTCTATCCCTTATTTCACAGCCGTTTATCTTTCCGACGAACAAAAGAACCCGGGGATCCTGAGTAAGCGCAGATCGACAAGTGGAGGTGCGAAAAGCCAAAGATGTAGGATTGCGGTCACCTATTTGACTCCTAAATGTGAGGGTTGTATATTTGGAATGTAGTAATTGCCTAGTCCAGAGGGTTTGTGTGGAGAGACGAACCTGGATTTCCGGTGCTTTTCTAGCCATCATCTTGATTCTCACGACGGCGGCGATACTCTTTCTTGTCAAAACCAATCAAGAGAGCACGGCACGCCTCCAGGAACCAATCCGCCGCGTCGCCGTTGAAGTACACGAGATACTCCCTCGCGCGTACACGCGATGGGTAGAAACTTACTCGACAGTAACCCCGTTTCGCAAAGGTATGGTGAGTGCCCAAGTCACCGGACAAATCACCAAGCTCCCGCCAGACATGGAGCCGGGAACAACCGTTCACGAGGACCAGAAACTGGCGAAGATAGACGATACCCGTCACCGACTTAGCCTTCAAAAGGCTGAGGCGGCTCTCAGGAAACTTGAAGCCCTCCTGGAGATCGAGCGCAATGAGAACGAAAGGCGAGCCACCATCTATCGCATCGCACAACAGAGATTGGCCTTGGCTGAATCCGATTACACGCGAAATCGCGAACTCTTCGAGAAGGAGCTCATCCCCAAACAGGCACTTGAAAAGGCCGAGAACCAGATGGAACTCCGACGTTCGGAGTTTGAAAATGCTCGAAGTGAGGTGGAGAGCCGGGAGGCCCGGATTCAAACTATACAGGCGGACCTGGCTGCTGCCAAGGCCGAAATTGAAAGACTCCAAGAGGATCTGTCAGACACCGTTATTCGTGCACCGTTCGACGGTGTTATTGGGGACCGCTTCATAGAAATCGGGGATCAGGTCGCCATAGGGCAGAAACTTTTCACCGTACTCGAAATCTCTTCAGTCAAAGTTGTCGCCCGGATCCCGTCTGAGTTCATCGGCCGCATCCACGCCGGCATTGATGCGGAGGTAATAACCAGAGCCTATCCCAGGACCGTTTTCAATGGCACCGTAATCCATATTTACCCTGAAGCGGATCCAAAGAACCGTACATTTGCCGTCGAGATCAAAGTCACGAACCATGGACGGCCCATGATTCTGCCGGGGATGTTTGCGAGAGTACGCTTGCCGGTTTTAAGCCTGAATCAGGCGCTTTTGGTCCCGCGGGACGCGCTTATGGAGGATGAGCAAGGACCCTATCTCTATGTGTTCGACCATTCCACCCAGAGCGCCCGAAGAAGAAATCTCGTCCTGGGTGATGTCGGTCCTGATGAGGCGTTGGTAATGGACGGCCTCGGTACAGGTGAGAAAGTGATTGTTCGCGGCCAGGAAAGGCTTAATGACGGAACACCCGTCAAATTAGTCATGTCAGCCACCAGTTCGGCCAACATTGGCTCTTCACACCTCTCCGAATAATCGACGGCAAGAAATGTGTCCCGAAAGTCTTCAACAAGTCCCTCCCACTTTTTGAACGGCAGGAAACAATGCAGAGAAGGCCATGAAAAGAGTGGGCCGGTTTAGGCATATGTCACCCTTCAATGTGCTATCGAATTCACTATCGGACCTCTCGATGAGCCCTCCAACTGGCCATCGGGTATCACGCTCTCCAAATAGGTAGACCCTCTATGATACGCTTCTTTGTGCGCAATTCGGTTTTTGTCAACCTGCTCATGATGGTGATTCTTGTGGCGGGAGTGCTGATTTACTTCTCCATTACCCGAGAAATCTTCCCTGAGTTCTCCCTCGACTCTATCTCAATCCGGACAGAATACCCGGGTGCCTCTCCCCAGGAAGTGGAAAAACTCATAACAATCAAGATCGAGGAGGAAATTGCAGACCTCGATGGTGTGGATAGCATCTACTCCGAATCTCAGGAAGGGTTCTCCGTAATTACTGTTGAAATTACTGAGTACATCGATTTAGACCGTGTGCTCAACGATATCTCTTCTGCTATTGACAACATCGAGGACCTCCCCAAGGATGCAGACGATCCGGTAATCAGTGAAATAAAAAATGCCTTTCCAATAATCACTGTCTCCGTGTATGGCGATCTGCCAGAGTTGACCATGAAGGAAATCGCTGAGGAGGTCCGAGATAGTCTTCGCGAGATTCCTGGCGTCGCTTCCGTCTACCTTTCTGGTGCAAGAGAACGTGAGATCTGGGTAGAGGTAGATCCCAGCAGGTTGGAGCAATACCAATTGAGTCTCGGAGACATCAAGGAGGCCCTCGAGTCCCAAAACCTCAACCTGCCAGGCGGTACGATCAAAACCGAGCGGGGAGAGTTCCTGCTTCGAACTGTGGGCGAGATATTGGAACCGCGAGCCCTGGAAGAGGTCATTCTCCGTTCGGACGCCAGTGGAAATGTCCTCACCATAGCTCAGTTAGCCCGCGTACGAGACCATTTTGAGGATCCTGTGACCCTCGGCCGTTTCAACGGACAGCGTGCCATGAACCTTGCCATTAGCAAGGAAAAACGGGGCGATGCCATTGCAATTGCCAAGAGCGCCAGGGAGTTTGTCTCTCAATATGAGACACGCCTTCCTCCAGGGGTTCATCTTGGTGTATTCAACGATTTTTCCGTTTTCATCAAGAATCGACTCAACACGCTGAAGAGAAATGGTCTTGTCGGCTTTGGACTTGTTCTCGTGATTCTTTGTATTTTTTTCAATTTCCGAGTCGCTGGAATGACGGCTCTAGGGATACCGGTCTCTTTTGCTGGTGCGCTGCTTCTGATGCAGGGATTTGGAATCTCCCTCAATATGCTCTCCATGTTTAGCCTGATCCTGGTGTTGGGGATTATCGTCGATGACGCCATCGTGGTGTCCGAAAACACATATCGGTACATGGAGCAAGGTGCTACTCCCAAGGAAGCCGCCGTTTTGGGTACAAAACAGGTTTTGGCTCCTGTGGTGGCCACGGTGGTCACTACCATCGCGGCATTCCTTCCGATGCTTTTGGTGGGTGGCACCACTGGGAAGTTCATGTCTGTCATTCCCAAAGTTGTGACCTTTGCATTACTGGCCTCCCTCCTGGAAGCCCTTGTAATCCTTCCCTCCCATCTGGCAGAGTGGTCTCGCAAAAAGGATCACAAGGGAATCTCACCTCGATCTGAGCGATGGCTCGAAACCGTCCGAAAAAGATATACCCGCTTTCTGGCATTCTGCCTGCGATGGAAAAGCGTGAGCCTTGTTGCCAGTCTTGCAATTACGACCATCGTAGTGACTTTCGCCCTGACACGAATCCCTCTTACCCTTTTCCATGAATTCGAATCGACCCAATTCTTTGTCAATATCGAGACACCAGTCACCTCTAAGATCGAAGACACTCGAGACGTGATCGCCCAAATCGAGAACACCATCATGAATACGCTCCCTCCGACAGAACTAAAGGCTGTCGCATCCAATGTGGGATTGATCTTCTTGGATGTCAACCGGGTTGTTCGAGGATCCAACGGCGGCCAAATCATCGTGGAACTAACGGAGGCTCATAGACGTGATCGGTCCAGCCAGGACATCATCAACGATCTACGCAAACGGACCCAAGGGATTCCAGGGGCGACCAAGATTCAGTACTACAAGCCTCAGGCCGGGCCAGGCGGGGCCGCTATCGAGATACGAGTGGTAGGCGATCAGTTTTCCGTTTTGCAAGAGATTTCGACAAAGGTGAAAAGCTTTTTGACCACTTTTCCTGCGGCAAAGGATATACGTGACGACTTCCTGCCCGGAAAGAAAGAATTACGGATAGTGGCTCGTCCCGAAGCACGAAGCCTCGAATTGGACGTGGCTTCCATCGCCAGACAGGTTCGGCGCAGTTTCTTTGGAGCCGAATCATCCAAAATCCTGACATCCGATGAGGACATCTCCATTGTGGTGAAATATGCAGAGGAGTATAGGGACCAGCCTTCTCGCGTGGAGGATCTCCTGTTGACCACACCGACTGGCGAAAAGATCTATTTCAACGAGGTGGCTGAATTGAAAGTGGCTACGGGAAACACTAAGATTATCCGATCTGATCAAAAGCGTTCGATCACGGTGCTGGCCGATGTGGACGCAAAGGAAGGCAATACCCTGGAGATTACAAAGGAGGTGCGAAAAGCCTTTACAGGCCTCCAGGCACAATATCCCGGGTACAAACTCGAGTTCAAGGGCGAACGTCAGGAGTTCGAACAATCCATGCTAGATTTAGTCAAGAGCTTCGCGATAGCCGTTCTCCTTATCTACTTAATTTTGGGGGCGTTATTCAAATCTTACATTCAACCCCTTGTTGTCATGCTGGCCATACCCTTTGCAGCAAATGGTGTCATTTTGGGTCACGCTGTTATGGGGCTTTCATTGGGGATCCTGTCCATGATGGGCATGGTAGCCCTGGCCGGCGTCGTTGTAAATGACTCCCTTATTCTTGTCAGCTTCGTCAATGACATCAGGAGGGAGGGGACCCCGGTCTTCCAAGCGCTGTTGCAAGCCGGTCAAATCCGCCTGCGTCCTATCCTTCTGACCACTATTACGACGGTGGCAGGGCTGACGCCATTGGGATTTTTCGCCTCCGGTCAAGCCAAGTTCCTCTCGCCGATGGCCATTTCCATCATCTTCGGATTGTCCATTTCAACTGTCCTCACACTCATCATTATCCCTTGTTCATATGCCATCGTAGAGGATTTTCGACAAACGCTGCGAGGTGTCATTGGCATCCGAAAGGATGCCTTCCTCAAAGAAACACCAGAATCGCACGGTAATACTTCTCAGGGGTCTTAATACCTCGGGATCCCAGAAAACCACGAGCTCCTCTGTCTGAGAAAACTGTGGTTCGGAAGCGCCATTCCTCAGTCCCCGCCGTCCCTTGCTACCTGCGTGAACTCAAAATTATCGTCGAATATCCTTCACGGAAAACCTAAATCGAGTAGAGAATCAGTACTATCGAATATGTCTCAATGGGCGAGGGGATCACCGCCGGCCTGTGGATGATTGATAGGGTATCAAAAAACGACCTTGACTCCCCGGTTGGATGGGCAACAGAATCCAGCCCCTGCTACCGTGGTCAAAAAAGGTGTGGTGCCGTCCTGTTCAGGTTCTGATCGCAGCAACGGGCCGCTAGAAACTTTCCTCCAGATGGGAGAGGGTTTCTCCTCGACAGGTCCTTCAGGTAGATTGTGGCGATGCCGGATACCACGCTTTGCCTCCCGGTCTCATCAAGTCAGATTATTCGAGGATCAGCCCACATCAACGATGAGACCGCCGAGCAAAAAATTGTCAAACCCTATGAACGGATTTCACAAGCCTGCCAACTCCTGATGCGATCCTGTGAGCTCATTATGTTGATTTTATTGGTCTTTCTCTTTCATACACCACCTGGCACAATCTTCGCATGAAAGATTACCTGCGAAAAATCAAACAACACACGCGGATGGGGCCGAAACCCACTGGACCGGTTCAGTGATTTGGCCGGATTACAAGGAAAAGGGTGCGTCAATAACGGGCCGACGTTCCCTGGCCTTTTGGCGGCTTAGTAAGCATAAAAAAAACAAATCGGTGACGCGAAAAAGACTCGGTCTCACTGTAATCTCTAGGAAACAAACATACTGTCTCAAAAGAGAGTCCTCATGACGTTAAAAGAAATCATCGATAAAGGTAGCATGCGAAATATCTATGAGGTTCGACACATAACTGATGATTACGTTGAGCTTGTCTTATGGAATAAGAAACTGGATAAATGGAACACCATACTCTGTGACACTCTGGGCCCTCCGAAAAAACCTGCAGGAGCTAAACCCTCCAAAAGGGACCTGGATCTGACCCAAGATCATGGCGGAATTTGGATCAATCAGACACTCTTTAGGAAAGATTTTGGTAACCTTACCGTCATTGCCATGTACTGGCCATGGCAGAATGATGTTCATACGACATTGAAAATGGCCAACCTAAAGAAATGAAGACCCGGAGAGCCAGTCACACCCCATCACCCAGAGGTCTGTCCGTCGATCGTAATCAGATGAAGGGAATTCATCGTTTCTAGGGATTCTAGTTCTCCTGGTTTCCGCTAAGACCAGAAAACCTGGGAGGCATCCATTGGGAGGTCCATTCGGCAACGACGAGAGCTAAAACCATAGAAAATAGGGAATCATACAAGTTACCAGAATCATGAATGGCATGGCAGGCCATATGATTCTCGAAAGCGCGAAATCCGGTGATGGGACTGGCCAATCCTTTTCCATAAAGGCGAAAACAGATCCTCTTTTCTTTTTCCAATCGAGATTCCAAAACAACCCCGCGGACAGATAGAGCACAGATGATGAGAGAATGTTGGATAGCCAGGTTGGTGGATAATAACCATCTCTGATTAGCAGATAAAGGTCATATGACCAACTTGCAGAAAACATCCATACACAAAACGCCACGGTGACGTGCTTGAGGGATAGTTCTCCCTTGATGACTCTATAGATGGCACCGATTGCCCAGGGAGCGGTAAAAAATGTCACAAATGCCATAAAAAGGGCGTCCACATAGTCCCATGTTTGATCACCAGTATAGGGCTCTATTGTGATCAACCCGGCCGTCGCGATAAGAAAAGTAACTACTTTCCACGGCACGAAAAGAAAGCGCCAGTAACTTCTATGAGAGAACGCATAATCATCCCTCTCGATAAGATACAGAATCAGGGAGATCATACATGTCACTCCCCAAAGTGACATATAAATCACAAAGAAGACGTCCATAGCCACCTCATAGGACCCGCCGAATGTTGCTCTCACCCTAAACGAGACGCCCCACCTCTACTCCTCTAACTCGGAATGATCCTCCGACAAGTGGAACGGCTCTGACGGTACCCTGTGCTTATCGATATCAGAAACGGTCGTAAACCGATTTGGAGAATCATGTGAGGCCACGGGAATTCCATCACGAAAGCCTGGGGTACGGTCTTGTAAGTTTGAGGCCATACTCCCTGTTTTGCCTTATTCCCCGTCACACTTGATCACGGCGCGGCGGGCCATATCGAAACCTGCAACAAGGTCAGCATACTCTCTCTGTCGGCCATTTTTCATGTTGTCCCATGATCCGTGAATAATTCGGGTTACCCTCCCTCCTGCGAAGGCCTATGTATCTCGAAAGTGATTTCCCCGTCCTGCAGCCGACAGAAAGACCAATCGGTGACTCATAAGCCCCGCGAAGTGCCGAGGAAGCATACTGAAGATGAGAGGCAAACCATTTGCCAAAAGAGGACGTTTTGGGAACAATGAGAGGGTCGTTCAACGCTCGCGGTGGCCGATGGTGGGAATCGAGAGACGCCGGATGGGAAAGCTTTGGTAATCAGACCTGATATTGACAGGATGACCGAGATAATACGATACTTGATATGGCTTATCTGAACCATGGGAGAAAGAATCTGGACGTACCGATCCGGACAGACGAGACACTCGATGGCCTGGGTGATGGTGAACTGAAAATCATCCAGAAAAAAAAGGGGTACCGCTTTTCGATAGATACGATTCTCCTGGCTAACTTCTGCCGTCTCAAGGAGACAGATTACGTCATCGATCTTGGAACCGGTAATGCCATCATTCCTGTCATGCTGGCGGCTCGAAATCCGCTCAACCGGATTGTTGGGGTCGAGATTCAGGAAGATTTCATCGACATGGCCCGGCGGAATATCAAACTGAACGAACTAGAGGGACGAATCACCCTCATCCATCGAGATGTAAAGGAGTTACGAAGTTGTCTTGACAAGGGCTCTTTCGACGTTGCCATATGCAATCCACCCTACCACCCGGTCCGTTCGGGAAGGGTCAATCCTATTCCCCAAAAAGCTTTGGCACGACACGAGATTCTAGGGTCCCTGGAAGACATGGCTCAAATCGCCTCTTTTCTCCTTCGTTCAATGGGCCGCTTCTACGTCATCCATCCAGCATCTCGAATCGTCGATATGTTTATCAGATTGGGAACATCGAACCTCGAGCCCAAGTGTATGCAGATGATTCACTCCAATGCCAGTGAGGACGCCAGGCTCGTCAGGGTCGAGGCCGTCAAGGGGGGGCGGAAGGAACTACGGGTACTCAAACCTCTCTTTGTTTATGATCTCGAAGGCAATCCCACAAAAGAGATGCAAGGAATTTACGCAATACCCCAAACCTAGACCGGTCCAAAAATCCTTCTGAACTAGGCACAAATAGGGGTAAAAGCGGATCTAAAGCACGTGTCAGGGGCCGGTTCCAGGGTTCGGGGAGACGTTGACGCTAATCTCATGGGAACTCATCGGAAAAGATCACTGGCACCAGATTCCCGAATACCGTAAACTGTTGCTGATGCCTGGCATCTCATTCAAGACGTTTGTAAACAAGTGCGGAAAAGACCGGACGACATCCGATCCCTAACCGCTGTCGATAGTATCTACGGGAAATTGCTTTGACAATTTGTTGAGAATCCGATATCCTTCAAGAAATAAATCAATAAATTCAAGAGGCTATCCCAATTTAATGAAACCGATCATTCAGCGACTTGTCAAGGACGACCTTAAGAGGGTGGAGAGGGAGTTCAAAAAAAACCTGGAATCCGACGTGGGGCTTATATCGAAGATCGGCGAGCACCTTCTCTACAGTGGAGGCAAACGGTTTAGGCCGATGATTCTTATTCTTGCCACAAAACTCTGTGGATACGGAGGTGATCGACACGTTCCATTGGCCAGCGTCATCGAGTTTATCCACACGGCTTCGCTCCTTCATGATGACGTGGTCGATGATGCGGAGTTGAGGCGAGGCAATGCGTCGGCGAATGCTCTGTGGGGAAGCGAAGCCAGTGTCCTGGTTGGCGATTTTTTGTTTTCAAAATCCTTCTCCCTCATGGTGGGAGATGGAGATCTTCGGATTCTCCAGGTCATCTCTGATGCGGCCACAAAACTTGCCGAGGGTGAAATGCAGGAGCTGATCAACACAAGCGATCTCTCTCTTGCAGAAAGCCGTTACATCTGGATTGTGACCCGGAAGACGGCTGCCCTGATCTCAGCCGCGTGTCGAATCGGTGCGATTCTCGGTGGGGTCAGTGCTGAAAAGGAAGCCCTCCTGGGCGACTTTGGCCTAGGCCTGGGAATCGCTTTTCAATTGGTTGATGACACGCTCGACTACGTCTCCGACGAACAGGAATTTGGTAAGACGATTGGGATCGATCTCCGGGATGGCAAGGTGACACTTCCTCTCATCCATACGCTCCACGAATGCACATCAAGAGAGAGAAATAAACTCGAAAAGGTACTCTTCTCAGAGACCGTCACCCACGAGGACTTCTTGCTGGTCACAGAGTTGATCAAGCAGTATGGGGGATTAGAATACACAATTGACCGGGCGAAGGCGTATGTGAAACAGGCGAAGAGTCATCTGAATAGTTTCGACAAGTCAGACGCCAAGACCGCTATTCTGGCACTGGCCGATTATGTGATTGAACGAAGAAGTTAGCCCGGACTCACTTCTCACATCGACAGATTTCCCAACTCATGGCGGGAGAACTCTCCGGGACGGAAAGGAGGAGGTGCAGAGGAAAGCATGGGAGCATCAGGACCAGTTCTGAATATAAAAGATAGCGCTTTTTCAGAGGAGATTCTGGAATCCGAGGTTCCAGCTCTAGTCGATTTTTGGGCTAGCTGGTGCGGCCCGTGCCAGACGATTGCCCCGGTGGTTGAGGAATTGGCCAGAGAGTATGCTGGAAAAGTCAAGGTCGCAAAACTTAATGTGGAAGAGAATCCCCAAACACCTGCGCGATACGGGGTGAGAGGAATTCCAACCCTTATCCTCTTCAAGAATGGACAGGTCTTCGACCAGGTTGTCGGAGTGGTTTCAACAGATAGACTGCGCCAGATGTTGGATAAAGCACTCGCGAACGAGTGATCGCCGCAGCCAGAAGAGGGATCGCACGGGAGACATCACACTTAAAATTATTCCTTTGAGGTTATTCACGACAGAGCAATGTTCGGGATCAAAGGCCTCCTGAAAGCGCAATGATTTGAGAGAGGGAAAACCTGATGGCCAAGAGAGCCTTACTCCTCGTCCTCGCCATTTCTTTCCTCTCGTCCTTTCCTTTTCTCCGGGCTGACGAATCTTCCTTTACGCAGGCAAGACGAAGAATGGTTGCCGAGGACCTGCAGGGCCGAGACATTATTGACCCGAGGGTTCTTGCTGCCATGGAGAAAGTCCCTCGCCATCGCTATGTCTCAAAAAAACACCGGCCTCTCGCTTACGCCGATCACCCTCTCCCAATCGCCGAGGGGCAAACCATTTCTCAGCCCTATGTCGTGGCCTTGATGACCCAGGCCCTGAAACTGAAGCGGGGCGACAGAGTCTTGGAAATCGGAACGGGCTCAGGCTACCAGGCATCAATTCTAGGGGAACTGACTCCAGAAGTTTACACGATTGAGATTCGCGAGGGTCTTGTCGAGCGGTCGAAAAAAATTCTCAATGACCTAGATTATCGCCATGTGAAGGTCAAACACGGTGATGGGTACTTCGGATGGGAGGAGCATGCCCCCTTTGACGCCATCATCGTGACCGCTGCCGCCAATCACATCCCTCCTCCCCTAATTGAGCAACTCCAGATGGGGGGTCGTCTCATCATACCTTTGGGAAGCACCACCTACTGGCAGACCCTTACTCTGATCGAGAAGAAAGAAAGTGGTCTAGATGTTCAACATTTGGGGGATGTCAGTTTTGTTCCCATGATCGGCGAGGTTCAGAAAAGAGATTAGAACGACGCTTCCAGCCCCAACATACACGGCTCCTGCCACCACAAGAACCCCAGAAAAACCAATTCCCAGGGCAAGAACCGCAGAGAGTACCGATCCAATCACTGAAAAACAGCCGTTCGTTCCCCACGCCCAGGGAATGACATTCGGATCGACCCGTCCCAAAAACCTGACGTACAGGGGAAATGGCATCCCCATGAGAAAACCAAGGGGAAAGAGCAGCGCCAGAGTCAAAAGGCCACGATATGCAAAGGGGAAACCTAGGAAGTGGTCAACCACAAGCGGGATTATCCGAAGATACCCCCACACAGAAAGACCTACCACGAAAAGCACCACAATTAGGGTTGTCTTGAGCTTTCGCTCGGTCACTTTCTGAGAGAAGAAACTCCCAAAACCGGATGATATGAGTAGGCCAAAAAGCACTATCGCCATGGCATAGACGGGCCGATCCAAAAAAAGGATGAGTTTTTGAATAGAGACAATCTCGACAAACATGTATCCCGATCCGAGAAGTGCAAAATACGTAAGGACCCAAGGCCGAAAGCTTCGGCGCTCTGAAATGGGTTTTCTCTTCATAAAAACGATAGGAAAGAGGATAAGGAAGGCAGAGGCAAGGACGGATTGTATCAGAATGACCGGAATAAGATATCCTCCCTCGATGAATGGCTGCCATTTCCTGTACATGGCCTTGTAGAGAGGAACAACCTTCTTGAACCGGAAAAAATTAAAGAAGAAGGGATTGTCGTCTGTCACAGGACTTAGATCGAAAAGATACTCGTTGACCAAGTGGTTCCGCTCGGTTTCGGAAAGGAGATCTCGAACAATTTCAAAATAAAGAGGGCGGGGGAACCGGTTGTAGCGATTCGCCTGGCTCGGCGTCATACCAGGAAAGTAAACCGTATCGAATCTTTCTTTATTGCAGAAATCGCTTATCTTTTCGATCTCTTCCCCAGAAAAGGGGTTCCGTTTCAACAGAAGAGTGAACGTGCCCCACGTCCGGATCATGGCGAGATGGTTTTCCGGTCGAGGGACCTCCATTCGTGCAAGTGCCCCCAACACAATCTGGACAAGCCGGATCTCCTGTCTTGGAGGAGGTAAAAGGTACTGCGTGACCGAGAGAACCCCGTCAGGGTTCAAATGGGTGAAGAGATCTATGATGGCCTCCACGGTAAACATATAGTTTTCTTCAAGCCCACGAATTCCTGTGGATGATGCGCCGAGGGCGCTCAAAGGTGAGAATTGAATAACGTCGTAGGAGGCTTTTGATTGGCGGAGAAAGCTCCTGCCGTTTTTGATCACCGGAACCACTCGAGGGTCTTTAAAAATCTCGCCTGAGAATTCTCCGTGTCTCTCAGAAACCAGCTCCCAGACAAGGGGGTTATCGAATACAACCTCGATCTTCTTAGCGCCCAAAATACGGGCTGTCAGGACACCGAGGCCTCCACCGGGTTCGATCACAAGGGCCCGATCCCTTTCCGATACGATGTATGCAAGCGCATCAGGCATGTGTGAGATGAAATCCAAGGAAGGCTGACCCTCCCCGTAACGGGTCATAGCGGTCATGTTATCCCCATCGATGGTGATCCCGAGTTGAGGAGGAACCGCTTTCATAAAACTGAGACTCAATCCAGGAGCAAATCGAACCAAGGGGCTGTCCACCACATCAACCCGTGAGTAGGCGTTCCAACGGGTGTCTAGAAGTCTACTCTCTGGATAGCGTAGGGCGGCATTCAGACTCTTGTATGGTGATATCCGAACCTCCAGAATAGAAGGACGTATCCACATAAGGAGGACCAAAAACCCGATAAGCACGGACAAGAGGAGAGGTATCCACCGATTGCCGGGTCTTCCCAAACCGAAGACGAGCGCTCCCAGAGCCGCCACCAGAGCGGGGAAAACCACCATTCCCTTTCCACCAAGTGGCACAAATAATATAAGAACCAAAAGAGATCCGAGTCCTGCCCCGGCAAGATCGGAAAAATAGATTCTTCCAGCTTCACTGGCGAGATATGTGAGCGCTCCGGAGATGCATAGACCCGAGAAGAAAAAGGGTATGCTCAGCAGAAGATAGTCCGTGAACAGGTACACCAACTGCAAACGATCCCAGGAGATCCGGACGGGATCGAATGGAATAGAATTCGTTACCATATATGCGCCCACAGAGGTCACGGAGAAGATAATGGCAGAGCAAGAAAAGAAGAGACCGGGTTTTTTCCGAAGGATGGATGGGAAAAGTACTAAGAAAGTGCCGCTTGCCCCATATCCCAGAAGGGCCAAGCTCACAACCATGAAGGCGAAATGGTATGAGAGGGCTACCGAAAAAACACGACTCAGAGTCACTTGAAGAGAGAGGGCTGCAATGGAAACGAGAAAAACACCACCACAGGTGAAGAGGCGTTCTCGATTTTTCACGGCGTCACCGTGGAGAAGCACGAATCGAAGGCTTTGAAATCCCTAGCAAACAGATCTCTACGGAGGGACCGCAGGATCACTTCTTCTCATCCTTCTCCTCCGGGTTCTCAACATCCTCTTTATATAGAGCGACCACGCTCCTAACCTCAATGCCAGCCGCCTTGAGGGCTTTCCGAACCTCACTCTCGGTGGTGTCTTTCACTTTCACAATGAGATTCAACTTCCCCATAGATCCGGCATCCTTTCTCTAGATCGTCCCAAGGGGCTCCTCCTTACCCAACCATCTCCCCTGGAGAATCAGCTTCAATTCTCCTTCTGCCTCTCCCACTGGCGATATCGATTCACGTAGTCTTCCAAGACTCGCAGCGGATCAAGATCAAGGCACTTGGCATATTCAGTAACAAAACCTTTCAGGTAAACGAATGCGGGAAGATGGACGTAGTTTTCCGTCTCGATGAAGTCCAGATTCGCGCGGCTCACCTTTGTGCGGGTAGAAATCTCTCCGAGGCTGAGACCCAGGGCCTCCCTGATTTTTTTCAGCGCAGGGCCGGAATACTCAAAACCCGACTGAGAGATCATCTCTTCGATCAATTCCCGCTGATCAGACTTCGGGGATTTGGTCTCATCAGGATACAGGGCGGCACGTGGTTCGGCAATATGCAGGTAAAAGGACGAATCCGCTGACCTGGCACCCTCTGCCTCATCGCGGCCCAGGGTTCTATCGTACTCTCGACGGGTGTTCTCATTTCCTATCGTCTGGTAAGCCTCTTCGATGAGCATGGATAACTGCTCGATTTCATTCTCCTCAAGTAGTGAGTAAATCCCCGTAGAGTCTTGATTGTAGATCTTCTTTGCCTGTTCATAGGCTTCCCTTATCTCGACTTGACTCGCATCCGGGCTCACTTCGAGGATTTCGTAATAGTTGAGGTTTTTCAAGCGATTAATCATTAGAAGTTAAATGTGAGCTGTTGTTTCTTCAAAAGCTTGCTGGTTATCTCTGTAATACATCTGGCCGCCTTGGCATAGGGTCGCTCTAATACCAGTGGCCGTTTCCGTTGAACAGACTGCCAAACCTCATTGTCATAAGCGATGTAACCTATATAGCTCAGATTGATAGCAAAAAACCGAAGACAGGCACTCTTCATTGAAAAACCAACGTCCACATCCCCTTTGGTTCTCACCTGGTTGACAATGAGCCTGGGTCTGAAACTCTGTATTTCGCGCCTAAGAATTCGTCCCATGCTGCCGTCGATAAATTCGATTGCTTCGATCAGGTCGAGGGGCGTCCGAATTCCCCTTTCGTTTCTCTGATTCATGGCAGCCTCGATGACCTGGCGTGCTTCTGGACGGCGGGTGACCCTTCTCAGTTTACGATAGAAGGCGCTCTTGATAAACCGGTAGGCATTCTCGATTGAGGTGGGCTCCGGGGTGACTACCAAGATGCCATCATCAGAAATCAAAAAGAAATCCAGAACATTAAACGAATTCCCAGCCCCAAGATCGAGAATAACGTAGTCTCCATCAAGATTCCTAATATGCCGAATAATTCTCAACTTCTGGTGGACTTTTGGGTTAGCTGCGTTAAGGACGTTTCTGGCCCCAATGACGAGGCCCAAGTTTGGAATTTCAGTGTTGACAATGACGCTCCGGATATTTTCAACGCGCCGCTTTATGAAATCATCGAGAGTAACCTGCGGGGGCGACAGCCCCAAAAAAGTGTGCAGATTGGCTCCACCAAGGTCCGTGTCCACCATAATGACTCTCTGACCCCGATTGGCCAGACTGACTCCGATATTGGTGGCGATGAAACTCTTCCCGCTGCCCCCCTTACCGCCCCCTACTGCGAGAATATGCGTTTTCCTTTCGACCCCGGTGGTAAGAGAAGCCATTTCTTTCAGCAAAGTGAATATACCCTCCACACATGCAGGCCTATGGCACAGTGCCCAAAGCTCATGAGAAGTCTGCTCGGGTCAGGCCTATGCCTCTTCGAATTGACCATCCCTGTAGGCTGACAGATAGTTAGCACAGTACGGATCAAGTCCGATGAGGGTCTCGGCCGTCAAAATGCTGGCCATCATTCTATTATCCAAAGGATCAATGATAAGGGCATCGAGTCCCATGGCCACTGCCATGATTGCGAAAATCTGGTTGATCTGTTTCCTTAGTGGAAGACCGTAGGAAATGTTGCTCAACCCGCATATTGTATGGACGCCCGGATGGTTCTCCATGATTCGGCGAACAGCCCGGAGGAATTCAATGCCAAAACTCGAGTCAGTGCTCACAGCCATGACGAGAGCGTCCACATAGATATCGTCCAGCGAAACTCCCGCCTTTGTCAGCTTCTCGATCAGTTCGGTGGCAATGTCAAACCGCTCGTCAGCGGTCTTTGGCATCCCTTGGTCGCTCATGCATAGGGCCACGACTTTCGCATTATGCTTCCCAATTAGCGGAAGAACCTCTTCAAACCTCTTCTTTTCCAGAGAAATCGAGTTGATCATCGGTTGGCCTTTGTGAACCGCCAGGGCAGCCTCAATGGCCTTCGGATCTGGACTATCGATACATAAGGACACATCGATCCCTGCCTGGATCGTTTCTACGAGCCACGGAAGGTACTCGACCTCCTTCTTCACAAAAACGCCGGCATTCACATCCACCATGTGGGCACCCGCATCCACTTGATCCTTCGCCTCCTTGAGGATAAAGTCCGCATCCTTATTCTCGATTGCCGGCTTGATATTCTTCCGACTCGCGTTGATCCGTTCACCTACAATAAGCATGGTATACCTCCTCACCCAGGAATTCATTCTCGTGTTGAATACAGTCGTTTCATGCCGGTGGGTTCCAACCTGAAAGGGGTCTATCCCATTGCTTGCCGTGGCCGAGGTCCATTTGACCACGTGTTAGGAGGTTTTCTGTCAAGAAATCTTGGCGGTGAGACGCCAACAGCACGAGAGCTTTGGGCACGTCCAGTCGCCAATCCGCGGCGGTCTTGAACTCAAATTCAGCCTTTTAGATAATACACACTAGGCATCCGTTGGTCGGGCGAGCATGTGTGCCCAGCAGGCGAAGCCTCAGATATATAACATACCTCTAAGAAATGCGGTCAGGACATACACACCAGCTTGGCAAAACAAGACACAGTGCTCAGGCGGCATATTACCATGACAACCTCGGATTTCCAAGGGCCTTGGCGACCACCCTGAAGGCTCCTCCTTCTCTGGAAACATCAACTATCACTTGGGGATCGATGGCGCCTGATTCAAGGGCAGCGTCGCGCGCCTTGTTCTCAACAACCTCTTTCGCGTAAGTCACGGCGGATTCGTTATCTTGAAATTCGGATCTTTCTCCGTCGGTCTGGACGAAAAAACTCTGGACCTTCTCGGCCTCATGTCGGTAGATAAGAGCCTCCTTAACCACCATCACAGACCCTGCAACTGCTCCCACCGCATTGGCCACATGGGCATAGGGTGGAAGAAAAAGGGGAGTGTGCAAAACTTCTGCCACTTTTTTCAGGAATACGCCTGCCGGCGCCCCAATACCGATTATCGGGATCCTGCTTCCAATAGTCACATCGAGGTATGGGCTCTTTCCGATCAGGGCGTGTTCGAGAAACCATTTTCCCCATTGTCCATCCATTTTTTCGGGGAGCGTCCTGGTTCTTCTGTGTCCTAGGAAGACGACGACCTCCTCCACAATGGTCGCAGTCATGAAGTCGAGAACTTCCTCAATGAATCTCTCCTTTTTCTTTTCAAAAATCGTGCAGGCAACCTCCAGGGCTGTTTTGGCAGCCTCCGTGCTCCACGCCATGAATTGGCCGTTCACATGGAGAAGATCGGTGGGGGTCAAAGTCGATTGCTCAATGAGACCCTGTCGAATCAGACTCTCTGCGTTGAGTTGCAGAGGATGGTAGAAACCCATCTTCTCAAGGATGCGTGTGAGTGTGAGAGGCCCCTGACTGAGCAGTTCAACTAAATCACGATGATGCGTCACAGAGAGGGTCGTTTTCTCACCGGTTGTGTTCTTGTGCAAGAACCAATACTCCAAATCGGTTTGTCTCCAGTCGAGCAGCGGCTTTTGCGTCAACCTAACAATCTCCATCTCAGCTCTCTGAAATTTTGCTGCAAGGTAAGACAGCGGAACAACCCGGGCAGGCCCGACGGTGACCCTTCCGTCAGGGCTAAAGGAAATTCTGCTGTCCCCTCCAAGACCGATGGTTCGGATACGGGCCGCCTTAACAGCGGTCTCTATCTCCCCAACGCGGGCTCCTTCCTCTGCGATCGATATCTGTGAATTCTCTATCACGGCAATGTCGGTGGTGGTCCCGCCAATATCAATAATCAGGGCATCTGGATACTCTGACAGAAAGCGTCCGCCAATTGCACTCGCAGCAGGCCCGGAGAGAATGGTTTCAACAGGTTTCTGCACCGCCACTGGGTAAGGCATCAAGGAGCCATCGCCTTTGACGATCATCAGAGGTGCATTGATGCCATGGGCTTTGAGAGACGCTCTCACCGCCTGAATAAACTCCTGCATGATCGCGACAAGAGAGGCATTGAGGCAGGCAGTGGTAGCTCGCTTAATAGAATCGATTTTCGTGGAAAGCTGGTGGCCTAGAACAACAGGGAGAGAGGTGATTTCCCTTATAGCCTCGAAGGCATGTTCTTCATGAGTGGTGTTGAGGGGACTGAAGTAGCTGGAAATTGCTAGTGCATCGACATGGCTTTCATTATTCTTGATCCAGGCCCGTATCGATTCGTGATCCAGAGGTTCTTTTTCTTCTCCTTGAACCGTGTGCCCCCCGCGGAAGTATTCGAAGAACGGCGTCGGAAACTTTGATTCGAGATTGTAGCTGATAATGAGCTCTTTGTCATAGCCAATGAGAATAAGCCCCACCCTTCGCCCTTTACCCTCAGCAATTGAATTGGTGGCAAGGGTGCTCGAAATACAAACCAGTTTTATCTTCGACGGATCGTCAAGATTGAGACCCTCTAGAGCTGACGTGATTCCTTGAGTAAGGTCGTCCCGGGTTGTCAAGCTTTTGCTGGATGCGAGGACACGCCGAGACGGGTATTCAAGAAGCACACCATCCGTGTAAGTGCCACCCGTATCGATACCGACCATATAGGCATCATCCCTTTTTGACGCCTCTCCTCTCTGCTTTGCTGATACCATCTCTGATGCCTTTTCCAACCTCCTGAGGTGGTCCTCCCTAATAGAAAATGAAAAACATAGGACGGCCCCCCCACCGCCCCGACCATGACGGACGATGCATGATCACATCGCACCCTTTCTATGGTCTAAACCAGAGGAAGGGCGGGGCCACAATAAAGAACCCCGCCCTCTCTTTCGAACAGTTCAATAGGGCCGTGATCAGGACGCTCTCTGATCCGCTTTGTCGACAATCTTTTTCATCTCCTTCAATACCGCATCGTCGATCACCGCTGGGTGGTGGGTCTCCAAAATGTGGTTCATCTTCTCCTCGATTCGCTCATTGAGCTTCTTTTTGCCTCCGGCGATCCAGTTTTCATAGTTCGTCCGATCGATCAACTTGGGAAACCAGAAATCTCTCCGATAGTGTTCTAGCGTATGGTCCTCAGTCAAGAACTGGCCCCCTGGGCCCACCCGATCGATGATTTCTAATGCGAGATGATCCGCATCTACCTGGATGCCTCGACCAATATGCTTGACCATGTCGATAATCTCGTCGCACAGAACAAGCATCTGCAGGGATCCGTTCAGGCCACTATCCAAATAACCCACGTCGTGAATCAGACTGGCGCCAGACAGCATGGCTGTATAGAGTGAGAGGGTCGCCTCGGCAGCCGCCTGCTCGTCGACAGCCTTGGAATCCGTGCATCCTCCTGTTGAGAACATGGGAAGTCCGAGCCATTTAGAAATATCCGTGCTGGCCGCAGACGCCAGTGAGAGCTCGGGCGCACCATAAGAATAGGTCGATGTCATCATATCCATGATGGTCTGAACACCTCCCATTATCAGGGGGAGCCCCGGCCTTTTAAGATGAGACAGGACTAGACCGAATAGGGTCTCTGCGAGATCTTGGGCGAGCATTCCCGCGATTGTGGCCGGCGCAGTGGCCCCCGCACTTGGACATGGGGTGTACATGGCAGGAATGCTTTTCTCAGCGGCAAAGAGGAGCTTTTCAATGGCCTCCTTACCATGGTACAGAGGAGAAACCGGCTCTATATAGACGATAAAGAGTGGATCGATCCGAAATTCGTCTTCACCTCCCCGGATAAGGCAGGCCATCTCATAAAGGTCTCGGAGTCCCTCTCCGTCGACACTCGTCAGAATGAGGGGCTTCGTCGTGTTTCTGACCATCGCCATGAACTGGTGACGGTCATAGGTTTTCGGTTTGGGCACATCGGAAACCAGGCCATGAGACATGACAAAATCGAAGTTTGGGAGACAGTCCACGATTCTAGCAGCTTCCGTCACGTCGTTGAAGGTATAGCGCCTCCGTTTTCCCGTTTTTCTGTCATAGATAAAAGGGCAGTCAGATCCTGTTCCGAAGTTGACCTCGTCTTTTTCAAGATGGAGAGTCCTTTTCCCATCTCTTCCTGCAACGGTGATCCTCTGAGGGGCATCCATCCGGGCCCGTTCAATCATGGACGCCGGAACTCTAACAAGGTTCCCGTTCGTCACGACCGCATCACTCTCCTTGAAGAGATCTAGCGCCTCGTCATGGAACACTCTGCTCCCCGTACTTTCCAGAATCTCAAGGGCAGCCGAATAGATCATCTCGATCTGATCATCAGAGAGTACCCGAAATCTGGGACTCCTTTGGGCTGTGACATTGACTCGCATGGTTTCCCTCCTGTGAATACGTCTCCATACGCTAATCCTGAAGAAATGCTATCCTCGTCTGCCCTCCTGTCTGAAATCATTTGCCCGCAAAAGCCTTCGCCTTTTCAACCGCCGCCGTTGCATTCGATCCGTAGGCATCGGCTCCGATTTCGTCCACAAAGTCTTGAGTTACTGGGGCCCCACCTGCCATGACTTTGATCTGATCGCGAATGCCTGCTTCCTTGAGCGCACTGACCGTCTCTCCCATCTTCGGCATGGTCGTTGTCAACAAGGCTGACATTCCCAGTATCCGCGGTTTGTGTTCTTTGGCGGCATCCACAAAGTTCTGGGGTTTAACGTCTGTCCCTAAATCCACGACTTGAAACCCTGCCCCTTCAAGCATCATTGCAACCAGATTCTTGCCGATATCATGGAGGTCTCCCTCCACCGTACCGATCACAACGGCACCAGCACCTGCTGCGTGACTCTCTGAAAGGAGCGGCCGAAGAATGTCCATCGCCGCATGCATGGTCTTTGCCGACCGAAGGACCTCAGGAATAAACATCTCGCATGCCTTGAAACGCTGCCCGACGACGTCCATCCCAGGGAGGAGGCCCTTCTCCAAAATCTCATCGGCCTTGTTGCCCTCGTCCAGGGCCTGCTGGGTAAGCTTCTTGATCTCCTCGATGTTACCGGCAATCAGTACTTCTGACATCTTTCCGTACAGTTCTGACATAACCCAATACCTCCTTATCCTTTTTTCGCTTTCTTCTTCTCTCGCGTCTCGGCGGACTTCAAAATGGCATCGATCTTTTTCTTGGCCTTTTCGGGCAGTTGCGGGCCTTTGTGAGTGTCTAGAATCTCACGAGTTTTGGCCTTAACCCGCTGTTCATAAGTCTTCTCCCCCGCGGTCGCCCACGTCTCGTAGTTCCAACGGTCCATCAGGGCTGGCTGCCAGTGCTCCTTTCGATAATTCATCAAGGTGTGATCGTCGGAAAGAAAATTGCCCCCTGGACCCACTCGATCGATCACATCGATCGCGAGCGTCTCTTCGTTCACCTCGATCCCTTGGCAAATCCGCCTGCTCATTCCGATTATTTCGTCACTCATGACGAGTTGAAAAAGAGATCCTGTCATAGCTGATTCCGTATAGCCCACATCGTGGACAAGATTGGCACCGCTCAACATGGCCGAATGGATCGATAGAGCCGCCTCTACCGCTGCCTGGGGGTCCATGGATTTGGCGTCGGTGCAGCCTGCCGTGGACCAGATCGGGAGCCCTGCGTACTTAGCCATTTCTGTCAGACCGGCACTCAGCAAACCCAATTCGGGAGCCCCGTAGGAAAGAACAGAATGCTGCATATCCATAATCGACACGACCCCTCCCATGACAAATGGTGTGCCTCTGTTTTTCAATTGGGAGACTACGAGACCGTGAAGTGACTCCACCATGGCATTGATGAGCACGCCTGCAAATGATGCGGGAGCCGTCCCTCCGGCGATGCAACAGGGCGTATATATCACGGGGATACGATTCTCAGCACAATAAAGTAACTTGTCCATCGCCTCGAAATTGCTGGTCAGCGGAGATAGGGGCTCACAATAGAAAATGTAATTGGGTCTCAGCCGGAACTGCTCTACATCCCCAGCGACGGCGATTCCGATCTGGTGAATGTCCCGGCAGGTGTCCCGGCCAAAGGACCAAGCCACAATGGGTTTACTCGTGTTGCTGATCATATCCGCGAACTCGTACACATCGGCCAGCGAGGGCGTCACATCACTGATGCTACCGAGGGATTCCACAAATCCAATGTTGGGCAGAGCGTCACAGACCCGAGCCACACTCGCCGCGTCCTTTCTTTTGTAGGGGCGGCGCTCCTCGGTCTGGGGATCGACGAAATTGGGACAGGTGGGTCCCGGTCCAAAATAGACTTCATTTCTTTGAAGTCGAATCACCCCGGACCCATCCCAGTGGTACACAACCGTCTCTTGAGGAGCCGTGGCGAGCGCCTCCTGGACCAAACTCGGCGGAATATAGACTCGGTTTCCGTCTACCACAGCCCCTGCCGCCTTTAGGACTGACCGGGCTTCCGGATGATGAACGTCGACTCCGGTTCTCTGCATCACCTCCAACATGCCAAGGAATATCGACTCGGCCTGGTCTTCCGACAGAAGGGAAAACTGTGTGGATCCACTGACTTGGACATTGGTTCTCATCCGTAACTCCTTTCCATTCCCCTACCCTTCTCGATCAAAAACCTTGAGCATAGAATCATCTCCTGGATGTTTTTTCCCAAAAACTCCGGACAATGAGTCTATTGAATCGAGCAATATGCTCCCTCAAAACTCTCCTCGCCCCTTTGGCATTTCCGGCCTTGATGGCGCCTCCAGGATATCCGCCAGATCGGTGTCGTCCTCCTCCTGACCGCCCTGAGGAATGAAAAAAACCCTCGCCAAGAAACCCGCATTGATGGCTTCCATGATTGCCAGGAAGAGACTGTTACGGGAGGTCCGGCCAATGAGGAGATGAAACGCCGTGTCTAGTGGGATAACCTCTTCCATGGGGCGATTCAACAAAAGAAGCCGACTCATCTCCTCTAGCACGGCCGTTGTCGAAATGCAAGCATAAAATCTCGAGCAATCCCGTATTGACATTTCGCGAGTATTATGCTCTATCTATCGCACCAGTGGACTTCGAAAAAGACGCCAGGAAGGTATCATTGGGAATCGGGTGAGGAAAAACCATGGCCGAAAAGACCATTTCGCTGAATATCCCTCTTGGCCTGAAGACCCAGCAGGTGTGCATTCCGAGAAGTCAGTTTGTTGGGGCCTATCTTCCAAAACAGATGCCCATCATTCAGGATCCTGAGGCAGAGGTGCGTCGTTCAGTCAGGGAAGCCGTCGAGACTACCGGTCTCAGGGGTAAGGTCAAACCAGGGGCCAAAGCGTGCATCGCAATAACCGACCGCACCCGTCCGACTCCAAACAGCATGATTGTCCCTGTCTTGCTCCAGACGCTCAATGATTTCGGAATCATTGACAGAGACATCACGGTTATCGTTGGCGTCGGCATGCATGCCCCAGACAGCCCCGAAGCGATTCGGCAGAATGTGGGCGAAGCCGTCCTAGACCGTGTCGAGGTAATCAACAGCGACCCGGACGACGAGGAGGCCATGATCCTTATAGGGGAAACCTCATTGGGAACACCCATCGAGGTCGATCATCGCTTTGCGAAGGCGGATGTTAAAATCGGAACCGGCAACGTCACTCCGTGCATGTTGGCAGGCTGGTCGGGCGGAGGGAAGATCGTACTCCCAGGGGTGGTGAGCCGCCGAACCATCTATGAGAACCACAAACGCTTCACCGGTATCCTGCAGGAGCTTGGGTACGGGTCACTAATAGGCATCATGCCACCAAAGAACGTGGTCCGCGCGGATATTGAAGAGGCGGCCACGAAGAGCGGTATCGACCTGGTTGTCAATACTGTTCTCGATTCCCAGAGCAACCTTGTCGCGGTCTACAGCGGCGACCCCCTGTCCGCCCACCGTCGAGCAGTGAAAAAACTGCGCCCCTATGTGGAAGTTGAAATCCCCCAGGAGGTTGACGTCATGGTCACGGGGGTAGGCGAGTTGAGCTATGAGGTCAGCCTTTTCCAAGGGGGCTCAAGAGTTTGCGGCAGTGTCGATCGCCACCTTAAGAACGGTGGCACCTTGATCATGGCAAACGAATGTCGGGAGGGGATTTACGAAGGCTTCGAGCACGACGAGTTTCGTGATTGGATGCAGAAGATGCCCACCCCGGCCAAACTGCGCGAGCTCACAGAAAGTCTGGAGATCGGAGGAGAAAAGAGCTGCGTCCTCCACGCATTTTCGTGGCTAATTCACGAAAAGAAATGCCGCATTATCACTGTGCCAGATCATATGAGCCAAGAGGAACTCAAAGAGGTCCATCTCGATTACGCACCCACTATCCAAAGGGCATTTGACGACGCCTACCTGTGCCACGGAAAGAGTGCGTCCATAGCTGCAATGCCTTTTGGCGCATTGGTTTTGCCAACGTCGTAATCCGATGGATGCCCTGGCCCTATCGGTTTCATCGTTTACCCCCTAGCTTCCTGCGAGAGAAGACATGAGATCCGACACATTCCCGAGGTTCTCAAAGTTATCAATCATCTCGATCGCTCTCTCGATTTCATCAGATTCCAGACTATAGGATGCCTGCCTTCTGAACTTCTCGTCTATTTCTGGAGGGGGCAGTGGGTTCAACGGATCTCCCTTCGGGATACCCACAAATTTCTCAAGTTTTTCTCCTTTTTCGGTGATGATCTCGACCCGGGAAGATAGTCTGTTCTCTTCAAAATAGGCCTTGTCGATATCGGGATCGATTTCGACCCTCACCTTCTTCGATAGGTTCAATATCCTTTCGCTTTTGAGATTCTCGTCCGTATACCACGCCGGCCCAGGCTGGACACCGAGCAGGACCATGGTGACGGTATATGGGATGCAGAATTGGGCATCGACCATACCCTCTGGTCCGTAAATCTCGTGTCGTTTCACCCAGGCAAAGGAGCGGACAATAACCTCTTTCACGGTTTCTGGTTTCAGATCATGTTCCCTCCTGAGCTCTTGAACACAATCGAGCGTGGGATGCTGCCATCGACAGGATGAATACGGTTTTATCGCGATCTGATCGACCTCATATTCCCTTCCCAGCCCGCGTGTCATCTCATCGAAGTCACATTGGTCCGAACCTGCCATAATCCAGAACCCATTGTCTCCATCGAGTATGTGTTTATTTCCCACAAAGCCGTGAGATGCAAGAACAGCCGCAGTCGTCCCGGTCCAGGCCGGCCATCCAGTGGGCTCCTTCACCCAGTGAATCGGTCGCTCCTCTAAATCCCAGCCCCATTTCTGCGTGTTTGGAAGGGGTGCCGTGGCCCCAGCGACGCCAAAAGCGTCGAGCATGGACTCCAGATCGAAATCGAGAACTTTCGCCGCAGCAACAACAGCACTGAAGGTTTGCCAGGTTCCCACGCCCCAGACACTCTGAAGCCTCTCGTAGGATGGCTGTATCGCCTTTCCAATCCGATCGCCAACATCATAACCGACCAGAATGGCGTTGAGAATCTTCTTACCAGACACGCTCTTCCATTCACCCATGGCCAGGGCAGCAGGAATGATAGATGCCCCTGGATGGCCCATGCCGAACAATGTGTCATCATAATCGAGAGCGTTGGCAGTGGTGCCGTTGACAAAAGCGGCTTGAATCGTCGGCACTCTGCATCCACCTCCGACAAGGGTCGCTTCCCCGTTTCCTCCCATGTTTTTGATAGGGGTGAGCATAGCCTTCCCGAGACTGGTTTGACAGCCGCCAAACATACACCCAATGCTGTCCAAGATGAATGTCTTGGCTTTTTGGATGGCTTCCTCGGGATAATCCTCCAGCCGTGTCTCAACAGCGTATTTTGCAAGCTCCTTCGTGACCCATCTCTCCATCATGGCCCTCCTTTCGGGCTCTCACCCTCTTCTGTCGATTCTATCGCTCAACTCTAACCCGCCGGCTGCGCTGTTAGGCAGAAAATCTTGAGTCCACTGGCCACCAATGCCGCTCCGATTTGACTTTTCGGAGGGGGATTTGAGTGGCCGCTTCTCGAAATAGATCGTCACCTCCTGGTCGTCGCCCATTTTCTCATTCTTTTATCTCAGCCTAAAACACCCATGTCAACTATCAAGTGTTTCTTTCCTTGGATTCGGCGTTCCCTCGACGTGGCCGATTCCTGTTTCTTCGTCATCAAAGCCTGCACCAGACGTCATATCGTGAAAAACTGCGTGAGCAATATGAGAACAAGACCACTGAATCTGGAGTTTCCCCAAAAATTCGGAGATCAACCGGTACGTGTGTGAGCACCTGTCTCAGTTGTGGAGCATTGTCTTGTCCCTGAGCGACGCTTGCAGAGCATTGCGGTCAGTACTGCCCGGGCCGTTCCGAAATCCTCTTTCCCGGCTTTTGTCTGATGAAAAAAGGCTTCCATGAAAACACCCCTTTTTCTCGCCCGCTCTCCCCCACAGAAATCTGCGGGGGATCGCTCGAGTTCTCAGAGTTCGCAGAGTGAGAAGATCAATGGATTAGGATTTTGGCCTAATTTTTTGAGGGGAAAAATTAGGCCAAGTGATTTCCTCTGGATTGGCCTCTCACCAATCCAGAGGAAGTGCTCTCTGAGGCTCCGTGTGCTCTGTGAGAGATTCTGGGGACGTCCACTGTGCTAGGATAATCCTAGCGAAAAAATCTTGACTCGCGCTCAGAGCTTCCCTTTCCACTTTCTGGTGAATTGCTCTTATAAGAACTTGATCAGAAGTTTCTATAGGAATTGGGCAACAGCCCGTCCCCACCTGTCCCGCCGGCGACGGGATGATGTTAAACGGGTGAAGGAGTGAACGAATGGATTTAAGGGTTCCATCCGAGAATTCAAAATCGTATTCAGCCATTGGAGGGTTAGAAATTTCCTTTTTCGAAAACTCAAGAAACTCGTCATTCACATGGTCTTGATTTCTAGCTCAAAGAAAGCATATGATTTGGCTTCCCTACGGACAGGGTCGCCCCGTGATGAACATAGACAATGGAGATCGATTGGCTGCCTGGATCGATAGCACCGTCGAAGATTTTACTGGCAATTCTCCGGAAAACTCCCTGGGGAAGGGAACTGATGAAAAAGCGTGGGGAGAGCCTCTTGTTGCGTACTCAAGAGGAGACGATCCGCTTTACGATAAGCTTCGGGGGGATATCGGCGATTTTTATTGGACGCCCTGGGTCATATTCAATAAGGCCTTTCCCAACTTAGACGTCTCGCCAGACACACTCACCGTTATCAGTTGGGTATTACCCCAAACTGACGGAACAAAGTCCGATAATCGGAAAGAGACCCGTTATCCATCCGAAAGGTGGGCCAGGGCCCGAATCTTCGGTGAGGCATTCAATGATCAACTTCGCCGACATGTGGTAGAAGTTCTCATACAATCCGGGATTGAAGCCGTTGCTCCGGTTCTTTACCCCCTCTGGAACTGGAAAGAGACAATCTCCGAGCGGTACGGTCTTGCGTCCAACTGGTCTGAACGACACGCTGCATACGTTTCTGGCCTGGGAACCTTTGGCCTGTGCGAGGGGCTGATCAGCCCCCTGGCTAAAGCAGTTCGCTATGGCTCTGTGGTTGCTCGAATTTCTATTCCACCCACAATCAGGCCGTACACAGATCATCACGCCTATTGCCTATTCTATTCCGAAGGAAACTGCGGAAAGTGCATCGATCGCTGCCCGGCCGGGGCAATCACACCGGAAGGCCACGACAAAGCCGCATGTTGGGATTATATTCAAAAGATTACGGAAGCGCATACAAAGTACTTCTTTCCGGGAGGGAGTGATAGTTGTGGATTCTGTCAGAGGTCTGTCCCGTGCGAATCTGAGATCCCCGTAGACCATGGAGTCTGCGAGCACCGTGAGCACACCTCAAGGGCAGAGGATAATGATGTTCAGGGAGGGTAACCTCGAAAACAAAACAAGCCCGCCAAGACACCCATCGGAATGTGTGAGAGAAAAAGTCAGGTGATGAAGGGAAGCGCCATGATCAAGGTGAATGAGTATTTGGATGGCAAAGTGAAGAGTCTGGGATTTGAGCGAGAGAAGATTCTCTATACGGCTGGGGTGCTTCTCCCGGGAGAATACGCTTTTGACACCGAAAAGGAAGAACATATTACGGTGACTGTTGGAGAATTTGAGGTTCGACCTCCTGGAGGTGGGTGGACGGTGATGAAGGCCAGGGACACCGTGGTGATTCCGGCAAAATCCACCTTTGACCTCCGGGTAGAGAAGCCAGCGTCCTATGTTTGTATGTATCAGTGAAACCGGGAAGGACTCTGCAAGAAAAAAGAGACTCAGCTGAGGAGGGACCCAATGGGTAGAGCTATGGTTTCGATCGTGAAGACCCATCAAAACCCGGAGTATCCTGAAATTCGCGAGACCGTAACCAAGGCACTCTCGATGATTGGCGGTATTGAGGACATCATCCGACCGGGTAATCTGGTCCTTGTGAATCCAAGCTGGGTAGCGCCCCCAGTCGAGAGGGAAGCGGGCTGCATCACCCTTCCGGAAATTCCGCGGGCAATCGCCGATCTAATTAAAAACCTGGGGGCCCGCCCGGTCATCGCCGAGTCTGCGGCTGTTGGGGTAGACACAGAGAAGGTTATCGCCACATCGGGTTACAAGGATCTCAGGGAGATGGGCTATGAGGTCAAGAATCTCAAAAAAACCCCCTCGGTGAACCTTCCCACGTTTGGGGGTAAAGTGTTCGAAACCGTCGAATGCTGGAAATTAGCACAAGAGGCCGACGTGATCATCAGCGTTCCTAAGTTGAAGACCCATGATCAAACCGAGATGACCTGTGCCCTCAAGAATCTCAAAGGGCTATTGACCGACCGCGGCAAGAAGGCGATGCACCAGGAGGGTCTTTTCGAAGGGGTCGTGGATTTACTCACCGCATTAAAGCCCAGCCTGGCCGTGGTGGATGCCATTGTCTGCCAAGAGGGGATTGGGCCCATCTTTGGGAAACCCGTAGAGATGAATCTTGTCCTGGCAGGCAAAGACCTGGTGGCAATCGATTCGACTTGTGCTCAGCTCATTGGGTACGAACCCAAGGACACCCTCCTGACCGTCAACGCCGCAGCAAGGGGGTTGGGGGTGATGGATCCGAATCAGATCGAAATTGTGGGAGAGTCTCTGGACGGGATCAAACGCCGCTTTCTCCGTTCTGTTGAGGACGATCCGGTCAAGGTTGAGGGATTCGAGCTGATTCATGGGGATGCCACGTGCACCGGGTGCCGCAACACGGTTCTCAGTGCCCTTGCCGATATGCGCAATGCCGACCGGCTCATGTATCTTCCGGGTGTGACCGTCTTGACCGGTGGGGCTTCCCTGCCCGAGGGAGGATCCCTGGAAGACGTTGTCACCGTCGGGAAGTGCATGCCCAAGGAGAGCCAAACGGAGCGGCACGTCAAAGGGTGCCCGCCGAACAACGCCCTCGTGGTCAAGGCGATTACTGGCGACAGGGCTGAGGTCAAGCGAATGTATGCCGATGAAAGCCTGAAAAAGACCGATCCATGAAATCCTTAAGGAGCGCGGCCATGGAATCCATTTTCGGCTACATGGAGAAATACGATTACGAGAATCTCTTTCTCTGCCAGGACAAAACGATCGCTTTCAAGGCGGTCATTGCCATTCATGATACGACCCTAGGCCCGGCCACGGGTGGATGTCGCATGTGGCAATACGATAGTGAGATGGATGCGATCGAGGACGCCCTCCGCCTGGCCCGGGGAATGACGTACAAATATGCGGCAGCCGGTGTCAATTTGGGGGGTGGAAAGGCGGTGATCATGGGTGACCCGAGCCGACCAGATCGGGAGCCCGTCTTCAGGACCTTGGGGAAGTTTATCGATCGCCTTGGCGGCACGTACCTGACGGGCGAAGATGTGGGTACCACCCTGAAAGACATGGAATACATCCACATGGAGACCGAGTACGTTGTCACCCTGCCTACCGATCTCGGCGGAGCAGGGGATATCTCGCCAATGACCGCCTTCGGTGTGATCCGCGCCATGCAAGCCTGCTGCAAACGGGTCTTTGGATCCGAAGGTCTTCAAGGCAGAACTGTTGCCGTTCAAGGTCTGGGGGCAGTGGGCCACAATGTGATTGAACGACTCCACGAGTTGGGAGCACGCATTCTGGCAACCGACATCGAACGAAAAAAGATCGATGCTATGGTTGAGAAGTACGGTGTCAAGAAGTTGGCCCCTGATGAGATTTACGATGTGGACTGCGAGATCTTCTGTCCCTGCGCCTTAGGTGGAATCATCAACGATGACACCCTCGCCCGATTGAAGTGTAAGATTGTGTGTGGCAGTGCCAACAATCAGCTCACCGAGGAGCGGCACGGGGATGTGCTGGAAGAAAAAGGCATGGTTTACGCACCTGACTACATTGCCAATGCAGGTGGCACTATTTACGATACAGACAGGTTGGAGGTGGGCGGTGTGAACCCCGAGCGTGGTCGGCAGAAGGTTTCCCGTATCTATGAAAACATGGAGCGCGTCTTTCAAATTGCTGACCGGGATCAGATACCCACCTATGTGGCAGCGGACCGAATGGCAGAAGAGAGAATCCGACAAATCGCCGAAGGCAAGAAGGATGGCGCTGATTTGAAACCATAGTGCCTTGACATGATAAGCTCCCCTCCCTTCGATGCTCCTGGAGTCACCCTCGGGGCTTATTGGCGGGAATTCATGCTCTTTCTCGGCTCTAAAACCGGGGCTTTCCCGGTCACCCCCTGAAAGGTGCTCCATTTCTCCCGCAAAGTCGATCATTGCTCGACGGCTTTCCTATACAAAATCGCGCAGGTTGGGTCAAAACTTCTTGACATCTCGAGAGAAATCCTTCAATATGGAAGGACCTCAGATTTCTATGGCTGAAACTGCGGGGTTTTGTTTCACTTTATTCAGTTTGACACGTTCCTTGTGGATGCTCAATTTTGAGGGAAAGGGGGTGAGAAAAAGGAGGGCACATGAATCATGAATCATAGATGGTTACAGGAGAAATTGCGAAAAGAAAGGAGTGGATTATGAGTCGATGGCGAAACATCTTAGCTTTTACACTGATCATCGTTCTGGCATTGGCCTTTTCAACCTCAATGGCCTATGCCGATAAAGTCCTCAAAGTCGGCATTTTGGGGCCGATGACGGGTGTTACTTCCAAAGTCGGTGAGGAATTCAGGAACGCAACACAGATGGCCTTTGAAAAAATCGGTTACAAGATCGGGGACTACAAGATCGATGTCGTATGGATCGACTCCCAGTCTGACCCAGCCAAGGCCACCAACGCCTATTCCGAGGCCGTGGAGCGAGGGGGAATTCAGACTGGGATTTTGAACTGGCACAGTTCCGTGGCCGTTGCGGTGATGGAAGTCACGGCACAGTACAAGATTCCCCACTTTAGTGGTTTCGGTGCTGCCGTAACCGTCAATGATAAATGGCGTGCGAATCCTCAGAAGTACAACTACTGGGGAGGGAAGGGCTGGCCGATTCCCTCTAAGTTGATCCAGGGATACATTGATGTTCTGAACGATGCTATTGAGAGCGGCCACTGGAAGCCAAAGAAAAAGCTCGCTGCCGTTGCCTGTGAGGAGACCGACTGGGGCCGGGACATTGGTAAAGTTTTCTCTCAGCTATTCAAAGCAGCGGGATGGGAGGTCTTTTCCGAAGACTACTATCCGATCGGCCAGACCGACTTCTATCCTCTGATGAGCAAATTTAAGGATGCGGGTGTAACCGCCGTCGGCACCAGCAGTGCAGCCGCCCCTGTCTCCTCTGCCTTTATCAAGCAGGCAAGGGAAGTCGGTGTCAGCAGGCAAGCGATGATCGCTTCTGACGGCCTCGGTTGGACCGGTGAGTGGTACAAGCTGACCGGCCGGGCTTCTGACGGGGTCATCGACATGATTCCCCAGTGGACGACTCCGGCAGCCAAAGCCTTCGCTGAGGCATTTGAGAAGAAATACGGCTTCAAACCAAGTCCTGCTTCGGGTGGACTGAGTTATGACCTCGTGAACATTTGGATCAAGACTGCCCGAAGAGCCCTTGAAAAACACGGAAAGCTGGATTCAGAGAGTATTCATGAGGTCCAGGTCAGCGAGTTGCAGACCGGCAAGCTGACTTACACCACTGCTGACGGGGGCATCATCATGAATAGGTTTCGGTACCTTCCCGAGACCAACCCTGACCCGGTAGTGGGAAGGGAAGATTTCTTCTTCCCGGTCATCCAGTACAAGGGAGGAAAAGGGTTGATCGTGTATCCGCCAGATTGGAAGGAAGCCGATGTGATGGTTCCCAAATAATCAGGAAGCAAAGACAAGGGGGAAGCAGCGGAATGCGGCTTCCCCCATATTTTTGATCTCGCCATTCACCTCACTCGAGAACCTCCAAATACCCTCTACTTTCGACTCTCGAGCATGATGCATCAACCCCCCCTTGCCCTCTCCCTCCGTGATGGGCACGGGCGATGACTTAACATGTTCTACTCTCCCTCGACATTCATTATTCCTCGTTCGATATTCGATATTGCACGCCTCATGAAAACTGATAGAACAATCCGAACCATCTCATGAGACAATAATTATCGCGCTTACGCTAGCGCTTCT
>CAYGBK010000093.1:0-67338 GCA_964348095.1 uncultured Thermodesulfobacteriota bacterium
CCCCTTTGTGCTAAGAAAGGCCATGGAGGAAAAACTCAAACAAATCTTCAACCTCCATCTACCTACTTACCTCTCACATCAACGATCCTTCGGTAACATTTTCTAATGAGGCAACAGGATTGGAGGTTCCTCGGTTCTATGGACACTCATGTCCCTGAGTGACATTTACGGAAACAATTGGTTGGACTTGGCCGGGCCGTTGCTCAGTTTCTTCAGAACACTCTGGTCACGGCTTCGCAAAGTAGTTTGCCAGAAAGTGGGAGGGGCAGCTCTCAGCCAAAATTCCCTGTTCGTGGTCCGTCGTCCGTGGTTTGTGGCAAAAAGACTAGGATTTACCCGATCCACGGGATTCAAGTAGCCGGCTCAGAGGATTTCACTGTCAATCGAATGATTATTGATAATTACAACGGACCACTGACAACCGACAACTGACGGCACGAGGAAAATCTTTTGAGCCGCGAATTGGACGTTTCCACAATTTCTCGCAAAGCACGCGGAGCCTCAGAGGGAACTTCCTCTGGATTGGTGAGAGGCCAACCCGGAGGAGGCTACTTGGCCTAAATTTTCCTCTCAAAAATTTAGGCCAAAATCCTGGTCCATCAGTTTTCTCACTCTGCGAACTCTGAGGGCTCGAGCGATCCTCCGCAGATTCCTGCGGGGGAGAGCGGGCGAGAGAAACGGGTGCTTCTATGGAAGCCCGCTTTCATCAGATTTTGAAAACTCAGGGAACTCCGGTTATTGTGACCCCGGTTTCCGGACGTACTGGTCTCGCTTCTGCTGAAGTACGGCGTAATCCCATTGAGCGTTCCTTGGAGACGAGTCTGTTTTTCGTTTGGTGTGAGACGGCGTCAAACGAAAAAGACCAGGCCCGTTGAGCGGGAGCAGAGATCGTGCCGCGGAAGGAGAATCCACTCCTACCCATACCGCTTCACATCAGGTAAGACGGGACAGCGGTGACTTCCTCACCTTTCTCAGTCTACGGTGTGAGTTATGTGGGGAAGATCCGCGGTGTTGGAATTCCCACGATGGGTGGTCATTGTCATAGGGTGATGGGAGCCTTTACGGGCAGACATTGTTCTGTTATTTTTTATGATGTTAGCAATCATAAGCATCGCAAGAGAGCAGAGTTGGAACGAATCGTCATTCGAGGGGCGCGGGAGCACAATCTCAAGAGTATCGATCTTGAGATGCCTCGGGAAAGGCTGATCGTCATAACAGGACTCAGCGGATCGGGGAAGTCCTCTCTGGCTTTTGACACTCTCTATGCCGAGGGACAGCGGCGATACGTGGAGTCCCTGTCGGCCTATGCCAGACAGTTTCTCGAGAAGATGGAGAAACCGGATGTCGAGTCGATCGAGGGACTTTCTCCCGCTATATCCATCGAACAGAAGGGGGTTAGCAGAAATCCTCGTTCAACGGTGGGCACGATTACAGAGATCTACGACTACCTTCGGCTACTGTTTGCCCGCGTGGGAAAGCCTTACTGCCCGCAGTGTGGCAAAGCGATAGTCTCACAGACTATCCAGCAGATCGTCGACCATCTCATGGCCCTTCCAAAGGGGACCCGGGTGAACCTGTTTTCTCCTATTGTGAGGGGCAGAAAGGGTGAGTACCGGAAGGAGTTGGAAGAACTCCGGCGGGAAGGGTTTGTTCGCGTGAGAATCGATGGGGCACTCGTGGACCTGGCGGAGCCGATTCACCTGGATAGGAACAAAAAGCACTCAATCGATGTGGCGATCGACCGGCTCATCATCAAAGAGCACCTTGAAAAAAGGCTGACCGATTCATTGGAGTTGGCCTCCAGAATGGCAAAGGGAGTGATGAAGGCCGAGATCGACGATAAGCGGGAAATCGTATTTAGCGAAAAGGCAGCGTGTATCGACTGTGGCATCAGCTACCCAGATATTGCCCCGAGGATGTTTTCCTTTAATAGTCCCTATGGAGCGTGTCCAACCTGCGGCGGCCTCGGTATTACGATCGATCACTCGGCCTATGAAATCACCGAGAACGGGTCGGCGGTTCTCGGGGATGACGTCGAAGTAACCAGAACCGATTCCAACGGAATCCCTTGCCCCGACTGTGGAGGGTCGAGACTTCGGCGAGAAAGTCTCTCTGTAAAGGTAGAGGGCCTCTCCATAGGCGACGTGGTGAAGATGTCTATCGGGGAGGCCCTTGGCTTTCTCAAGAAGCTGAAAATGGATTCCAGAGGCCAGCAAATTGCCGCGCCGATCCTCAAGGAGATCGTCGAACGTCTTTACTTTATGGTCGACGTCGGGCTAGATTACCTGACGATTGACCGAAGAGCGGTCACCCTATCTGCGGGCGAGGGACAGCGGATCCGCCTGGCCACGCAGATCGGGTCCAGTCTTGTTGGCGTTATGTACGTTCTTGACGAACCGAGTATCGGACTTCACCAAAGGGATAATCTTCGACTCCTCAAGAACCTTCATCGGCTAAGGGATATGGGAAATACGGTCATTGTCGTCGAGCACGATGAGTCGACCATTCTCGCGGCCGATCACCTGGTCGACATGGGTCCTGGAGCAGGTACGCACGGTGGGCGTGTCATTTTCTCTGGCACCCCTTCGGAGATTTTCAAAGCAGAGGATTCACTAACGGGGCGATATCTCTCAGGGAATTTAACCATCCCCGTCCCGAGGAAGCGGCGGCCTCCAGTGGGACAGGACCTGGTGTTGAAGGGGGTCAACACAAATAACCTCAAGAACATCGACGTGGCTATTCCTCTGGGAGTCTTTGTTTGTGTGACTGGCGTTTCAGGCTCTGGTAAGAGCAGCCTGGTGGTGGATACCCTCTATCGTGTTCTATCCAGACGGCTCTATCGGTCAAAGGTGACGGGTGACACCGTAACGGCAGTGGACGGACTGTCCAACATAGACAAGGTAATCAACATAGACCAGATGCCCATTGGCAGGACTCCTCGGTCAAACGGGGCGACCTATACGGGAGTCTTCAGCATGATTCGCGACCTCTTCGCACAGATTCCAGAGGCCAGAATGCGAGGCTATAAACCAGGGCGGTTTAGTTTCAATGTCAAAGGGGGACGGTGCGAATCCTGCCGGGGTGATGGAGTGATCAAGGTGGAAATGCACTTTCTGCCGAATGTCTATGTTACCTGTGAGATTTGTGGAGGAAAGCGGTACAACCGAGAGACTTTAGAGATCAGATATCGGGGCAGAAACATTCACGATGTACTCGATATGACCGTGTCTCAGGCCCTTTCGTTTTTTGAAAATATTCCCGCCGTCAAAAACAAACTCCAGACGCTTGAGGATGTGGGATTGGGCTACATCAAACTCGGACAGTCGGCCACAACCTTTTCTGGGGGTGAGGCGCAGCGAATAAAACTCTCGAGGGAACTGAGTAAGAAGAGCACAGGAAAAACCTTCTATATCCTCGATGAGCCGACGACGGGCCTTCACTTTGCCGACGTTCAGCAGTTGCTCGATGTGATCAACCGCCTTGTCGATGCAGGCAATGGTGTTGTTGTAATCGAGCACAACCTCGAGGTGATCAAATCGGCGGACTACATTATCGATTTGGGTCCCGAAGGTGGAGAGCGGGGAGGAGAGGTCGTTGCCACGGGTGTCCCAGAGGAGATTGCCTCACATCCTCGATCCTATACGGGTCGGTATCTAAAGCCGATTCTGGCAAAGGCGACCAGGGCAAAGGCGGGCCGATGGATAGAGAGGTGATGGAATGCCTTGAAAAGATTGACTTTTCGGGGAAATGCTGATAGATACAATCACGTAGATTGATCTTAGTTGGCTTGCAAGAGAAAGGGTTCTTATGGCGAAAAAAAAGGGAGGGAAGGGGATGGCGCCAAAAAGCACAACGTCGAGTACGGGCCTGAACGAGAACGTGGCCGCTTTCCTGAGTTATGCTCTCGGGTTTATCACGGGGTTCGTATTTTACTGGGAAGAAGAAAAAAGCGAATTTGTGAGATTTCATGCCCTTCAATCGATAATAACCTTTATCCCCATTGCGATTATTCTGTGGATACTTGGGTGGATACCGGTATTTGGGATGTTGCTCAAGATACTCGCTGCCATGCTCTGGGTCCTTCTCATGGTCCGCGCTTACACCGGCCACGCCTATAAGGTCCCATTGGTTGGGAATATTGCGAGTGACGCTGCAAAACGATGGGCTGAGAATAAAAACTCTGGACAGGCCCAGGAGTCCTAGACTTTCCCGTGTCTCGAGGATTTCTTTCTGAAACATTAAGGAAGGGTGGCCGAGTGGCTTAAGGCGGCGGTCTTGAAAACCGCTTCCCGAAAGGGACGTGGGTTCGAATCCTACCCCTTCCGCCAACCAACAAACAGGTGTCAGGGGCTAGGGATCGGTTGCCAGAACAGGAGGCTTGAGGGGAAACGGTTTTGTCCGTATTGCTGAACCCTGATCCCTTTTGACTGATTTCTGGTTAGCGGAGAGATGCCCGAGCTGGCTGAAGGGGCTCGCCTGCTAAGCGAGTGTGCGCCAAAAGCGTACCGTGGGTTCGAATCCCACTCTCTCCGCCACTTTTTCTTATCACCCATTTTTCTCACTTTCACTTTTCCGTCTTGACCTTCAGCGTAAAACCCCGTAAGTGGAAGAAAGATAGCTGCCCATCTCCACCATGAGGCACTAACAAGCCCTTCTTAGTGGTCCGTTTATGGGGTTCAAGGATCATGAAGGCGACGGGAATCAAGTTACCCTCGATGGGTATTCTGCAGGCTGCTCGGACGTTAGGGACGGGAGATCTCCATTGGTGTGAAAAGATCTCCGAAAAACCTCTTGACCGGGGAAGAGGTCTGGTTATGTGTGCATCAGAGACGGAAAGAACCACCACAAGTCGTGATGAATGGTGAACGAATCACCGAGGGCTGTCTCTTACTCGTCTTCCTGAGAGGTCCCCAGGAATTGGAAGGCTTGTTTCTCGAGGGTGACCGTGCAGGTGTTAAAGGTCCGCGGTCAAATTGGAGTTCAGTGAGGCACAAGGAATGATTGGTGGTGGCGAGGTGCTGAAAACTATCACGTCCTTTAGAGGATTTACACGATCACGGCCGAAACCGCAGTCGAGCATAGGAGACGATATCTCTCGGTGTGATGGGAGATCTTTTGGCGAAGACAATTGAATGGGAAAACTTGCATACTTCATGAGGTCCGACCGTAAGACTCCGAAGGGCACGGAGGTTCAGAAAGGAGGAGAACCATGACGTATCAGGGTTTTGATTTGTCGGGGAAGTCGGCCATTGTTACTGGCGCTGGAACTGGAATCGGTAAAGCCATCGCTGTGGGCTTGGCTCAAGCCGGGGCTGATGTGGTCCTTATTGGCCGGCGGCTGGAACCGCTTCAGGAAACTGAGAAGGAAGTGATAGCCCACGATGTCAAGGCACTGGTGCTTCAGGGGGATATTGCAGATCTTGACTTCCAGACTCATGCTGTCTCCCGGTCGCTGGATGCCTTCGGCAAGATGGATGTCCTATTCAACAACGCCGCTGTCCTCTTCAAAGGTCTCATCGAAGAAACCTCCGAGGAAATCTGGGACGTTACGATGAACATCAACCTCAAAGGGGCTTTCTTCTTTGCCCTGGCGGTGGGTCGAGAGATGATCAAACAACGACGCGGCAAGATTATCAACATTCTGTCAAACTGCAGTTTCGTTGCCGAGGCAAGCATCGGCGTCTACTGTATCAGCAAGGGTGGCTTGCTCATGGTCACTCGCTGTCTCGCCACCGAATGGGGCCCTTATGGGATTCAGGTCAATGGAATCGGTCCGGCCTTTGTCGCCACCCCTATGAATGATCCAACCGTGGCTGATCCTCACTTCGTGGAATGGAGTACCAATAGGATTCCCCTCCATCGCATGGGGCAACCGGAAGAGATGGCCGGTGCAGCTATTTACCTCGCTTCGGATGCTTCCAGTTTCGTTAACGGTGCCGTCCTTATGGTGGACGGTGGATTCACCGCCTGCTAAGGGGAGCGTTCAGGAGAAACAGGGAATCCCCCTGAGCCCGGACCACTCGGTCCTTTCCATTCAGGTTCTTTGAGGTTTTGGGATAACCCCTGTCTCTGAGCCACCTTTGCGGGAGAATTGCATGTCCATTGAGGGAGGGCGGGCTGCACGATGTCCATCGACTCCATCCCGTTATAACTCGCGGTCCTTGGGTAAACTCCCGCTCCTTTTCCGCTTGACACCCTATTGGGTGGTTTGCTATCATGCCGATACCAATTGATATTATGATATTATAATAAACTTTATTGCTCATGGCCCTCATTAATAAAAGAAAGCTGTCAGACACGGTCATTGAAGAGATCAAAAGGATGATCCAGCGCGGAGAGCTTGCGGTAGGGGATAAGCTTCCCAATCAGCAGGAATTTGCTGCGCAATTAGGGGTGAGCCGGACGGTTCTGCGCGAAGCCCTTCAAACCTTGGCTCTTTTGGGAGTCGTTGAACAGCGACCCAAACTCGGTACCGTCATTCGATCCACAGTTTCGGCTCTCTATGCCGATCACCTCACCCCTCCATTGATGGCCGATGTGAGTGCAACGGTTGAACTGATCGAGGCGAGACGGTCTATTGAGGTCGGTGCTGTCGAGTTAGCTGTCGACCATGCGACTCCTGAAGAGATCAGGGAGATGGGCGCCCTTATTAATGACATGACAGAGGCGCTCAAGGCGGGGGATGCAACGGCCTATACCGAAAAAAATATCGCCTTTCACTTTCTGATTGCGAATGCGTCTCACAACCGCTTTATCGCCCACCTCATGGCCAACATCCGGGGATTCATGGAACAGTGGATGCAGGAATCTGTCAGTGTCTTTCCGGGTTTGCTGGAGCGCTCGGCAAAGAGCCATCGGGCGATCTACCAGGCCGTGCGGGACAGAGATCGAAGGAAGGCGATATCGGCAACGAAAAAGCACATTCTCGACCTCCAAAACAGTGTAGAGGCGTATTATGATATTACGCGAAAAGAGCTGAGTGAATCCGGCAAAACAGATGCACTGACTCTTGTGAGATAGGAGTGAACTCTATGGCCAGGAAGAAGCGAATCATCTATACCAATCGCCCCTGGGAAGCGACAGGGATCTGTAGCGGGTGTAAACTCTGCGAACTCTACTGCTCTCTGGAACATAACGGGGTGTTCAATCCCCACCGTTCCCGTGTCAAAGTGGTCGAGGTTGCGACGGGAATCGACATCCCCGTCACCTGCCAACAATGCCAGGATCCAGCCTGCCAGGCCGCCTGTTCTTTTGATGCAGTCGTATACGACGAGAAGTTGAAGATTGTCGTCGTGGATGACGACAAGTGCACGAGCTGCGAAGCGTGCGTGGGGGCCTGTCCTTACGGAATCATCACCATCGACCCGATCACCAAGAAAGCCATCAAATGTGATTTATGCGGGGGAAAAGATCCTGCCTGTGTGGGCATCTGCCCGTCAGTCGTCTTGAGTGCCCTGGACGACATCGACGCATCTGAGTACAACCGACGACGGTACGCGGCCATTTTGGCATCCGATGACGAGGCCCGCCGAAGCATGCCTGGCGGGGAAGACGCGACCATGAAAAAACTGGAAGTGAGGAGATAGCTCATTATGTCCACGCCAAAAACCTGCTATGCGGGAAAGCTATTGAGGGTTGATCTTTCCTCTGGAAAGATTACTACGGGAGATTTTGGTTCAAACTATATTGACCTTCTCTTCGGTGGTCGAGGAGTCTCGTCCAGGATTCTTTATGATGAGGTCCCACCCGAGGTGAAGCCTTTTGATCCGGAAAACAGGCTAATCTTCTCACCAGGGGCTCTTCATGGCACCGGATCCCCGGCGGCTAGCCGGACGACCATTGCGACGCGATCTCCCTTGACCAATATGCATGGCGACGGCCATTCAGGAGCTACATGGGGCGGAGAGTTGAAACGAGCCGGTTACGACGTCCTTATAGTTCAGGGACGAGCTGAAAAGCCGGTCTATATTTTCATCGACAATAATCGAGTCGAACTGCGAGACGCCTCTCACTTATGGGGATCGTTGACATCCCAGACTCATGCAAGGCTTCGTCACGATCTTGGACTCCCAGAGGCCTGCACGGTCTCGATTGGTCCTGCTGGCGAAAACAAAGTTCGCCTGGCAGGGGTTTTTCACAACGGCGCGGACAAGGGAACCAATGCGCGATGCGGCATGGGCGCAGTCATGGGTTCAAAGAACCTGAAAGCCATTATCACTCGGGGAACAGGTGATATCGGGGTGGTCGATGTCGACGCGCTGAAAGCCGCTTACAAGGACTATGTGGATGTTATTGCCGTGGATCCGTATTGCCCACCAGCGACCAAATATGGGACCTGCAGATTTATGATGCACCGGGTGAAGTTTGGTATTCATGGAGCGGAAAACTGGCGTTACGGTGAATATCCGTGGCAAAAGTTGGATCCGGAAATCTTTCGAAGTGACTACCAGGTCAAGGCGGGAGCCTGTGTAGCCTGTCCGATCCGCTGTCGCCGTGAGTACCGGGTTACCACCGGCCCATTCGCCGGTACCACGACGAAGGTGGAATGGGAAACCATCGCCAGATCGATGACCTGCGGTATCATCGACCCGGAGGCAGTGATTGCATGGTCGAACATTTGTAACCATTACGGCTTGGATGTGGAAGGAACAGGTGACACGGTCGCCTTTGCCATGGAGTGTTTTGAACATGGCCTCCTGAGCGAGAAGGACACTGAGGGTCTCGAGCTGAGGTTTGGAAACGTTGCGGCATTTCTGGAACTCACGCGGCGAATTGCCAAGAGAGAGGGTGACTTGCCGGATCTTTTGGCCGAAGGATCCAAGCGTGCGGCAGAAAAGATCGGGCACGATAGCGAGCGGTTTGCGATGCATGTCAAGGGCGGCGAAATGACCGCCGGTGATCCGCGGGGGATGCCGGTTCGTGCGGTGAGTTACGCCACATCCACCCGCGGGAGTGATCACCTCAGGTCCAATCCCTACATCGAAGAGATCATGACGCCAGAGGAAGCTCTGAAGTGGTGGGGAAGCGAGGAGGCGGCTGACATTACGCATGGCGTGAAGGGAAAAGGCAAAATGCTAAAATTCAGCGAGGACCTCGTCACCATTGGGGATCTCCTAGGTCTCTGCAAGTTCGCCTTCTACCGGTCGGTGACTTTTCCTTATCTCTATCGGAAAGGGGTTCATTTGGCCACTCGATTATACAACGCATGCAGTGGTCGGAAAGTGACCGAAGAGGAGATGGTCATGGCCGGGGAACGGACCTTTAACATCGAAAAGGCCTTTAATACACGGTGTGGGGCGATACGGGCTGATGACATGATCCCGGATCGCTTCTTTGAGGAGCCTTTGCGTGGCGGTGGACCGAGCGGCGGGGCGATAGTCGAGCGAGATAAATTCGATCGAATACTGGAGGAATATTATGCGGATCGGAAGTTTGACGTTAAGTCAGGTTTGCCGACCAGACATGGCTTAGAACGGTTAGGCCTCGGCGACATTGCAGACGACCTTGAGGCTCGAGGCAAACTGGGAGGGTGAACGTGGCAAAGGGGAGAACCATTGAAGTCGATGTCAAGCTGATGCCGCCCCTTAAGAACACCGCGGGGTGCGACTCGGTGAAACTTAGACTCGCCGAAAAGAGGACAATTCAGGGGGTTATCGATGCCTTGATAGAGCAATTCGACACTCCAAGATTTCGACACCACCTTTACGATACGGAGGGACGCATCATTCCCGCGTGGTGTGTTTTTGTCAATGAGAGGCCCGTTCAGCTGAACTCCCAAAAGAATACTAAGACACGGGTTGAAGATGGGGATGAGATAACCTTTCTCCTCAACTTGGCAGGGGGCGTGGCCTCCTGGCCACTATAAGGGGGAAAAGCGATGTCAACGATTCATGTACCCTATGGGGTAAAGGGAACATTGGATTTTGAGATTGAAGATAGAAACCTTGTCCTCGATACGGATGTCCCTTTTCCCGAGGAGATCGGAAATCTTGATGAGGCCATATTTGACGCACTCGATCATCCAGTGGCCGGCCCTTCATTCTCCGAAGGCCTCAAGGCCGCTAGGAAAATCAGTATTTTAACAGACAATTTTGCGCGCTTGACACCTGCCTATAGAATCCTACCACCGATCATCGATAGGATTCGAGAAGCGGGAAAAGAGGTAGAAATCTTGGTGGCCAGTGGGCTGCTCCGAGAGATGAACGAATCGGAATTAAACCGCAAATTCGGCGACCGAATCCTGGACGCGGGCGTACCCATCATCCAGAGCAAGGCCCGGGAGACATGGGATTTTGAATTTGTCGGAGTCACCAGCTACGGAACACCCCTCAGCGTCCACAAGCGTCTTCGGCAGGCTGATCTCAGCCTGGCTGTGACGATGACTCAGGCGACCCTGTGGGGTTATGGCGGCGGGGGCAGCATGATTCTGCCAGGGGTAAGTTCTGTCGAGTCAATCGAGTGGAACCACCGTTTGATGACCTGTCCGACCTGTGCCGTGGGTTACGAACCGCCTCTGAATCGAATGCGAGAAGACATTGAGCAGGCCTGTACGATGTCTGGTCTGACCATGTCGCTGCTGGTCATCGCAAATCCAAAACTGGAAATTATCCATCTTACGGCCGGGGAGACAAATGCCGCTCACCGGGCCTCGGTAAAGAAGTATGACGGCCATTACGCTTTTGACCTCGATAACATCCCTGGTGGTAAGCTCGATGTGGCAATTAGCGGGAGTTTTCCTGGTGACCGTCTGTTTGCCCATGCGTGTTGGCCAGTGGCCAATTTGGATCATTTTGTCAGAGATGGGGGAACCATCATCGTGTGCACGCCGGTTCCTGGGGGGTTGGCCCACTATAGCTACGCCAAGGACTATATGCCCCCCAATCCGGAAGCCATCCGTCGACTCTACGAGGATGTTTTCTATGGCAAACAGGCCCTCTGGCACGCCTGCCTCTGGATGCCGATTATTGAAACGATGGCAAAGAAAGATGTGATCGTCGTCACTGAACCGGAGCGTTTGCCCGATTTCGAGATGGTCAAAATCGACGCGGTGACCTCCTTGGACGAGGCATATGACAAAGTCAGGGCCAAATACGGTTCGGATTTGAAGGTGGGTAACTTCCCGTATGGCAAATGGATCCTACCAACCGGCTTGAATGATCCCCAAGGGGCTGCCAAATAGAAAAGGGTAGAAAAAAGAATGAGACTGCGATTTGAAAAAAGGGTGGTGGACTTACTCGAAGGGGCCATAGACATCCATGTCCATTCTGCACCCGACGTGTACCCCAGAATCCTCAATGATATTGACCTGGCTCGACAGGCCAAGGAGATGGGCATGCAGGCCATTCTGATCAAAAATCACTTCACTGAGACGGCCGGGCGCGCTCAAGTGGCCGCTGCCGAGTCTGAGTTCAACGTTTTTGGCGGGATTGCCTTGAATTTCTCGGTAGGCGGGTTGAACCCTGATGCGGTGGATGTTGCTCTCAAACTCGGAGCCAAGACCGTATGGATGCCAACCCTTCATTCGAGAAAATTCGTCATCGACAAAGGCCATGTGGCCCATCTCGCCGGTGAGATTCGAGAGGGTCTGGAGGGAATCTATCTGCTCAACGATAATGGTTCTCTGAAAAAGGAGCTTTATCCGATTCTAGATCTGATCGCCCAATGGGACTCGTCTCTGGCGACTGGCCACATTTCTAAAGAGGAATCCAAAGTTCTGGTGGCCGAGGCAGTCAAAAGGGGAGTGAAAAGAATCGTCATCACCCATCCCCTGGCCAGCTTTATCGGTTTTAGCGGCGATGAGATGAAGGAGATTCTGGACCTCGGAGCGACCTATTTGGAGCATGTGTACAACGACACGACCCGGCAGGTTAGCCACCCCATCGAGCGGGAGGAGTTATTCGGTGGAATAAAGTCAGTGGGGGCAGACTCTTGCATCATGTCAACCGACTCAGGCCAGTGGCTCAATCCAGTGCCCGTTCAGCAGATGGGGATCTATATCCAGGACATGCTCAATTTTGGCTTTTCTCCAAAACAGATCAGGACCATGGTTACTGACAATCCAGCCAAGTTGTTGAACCTTTGAGAGAAGGGACCGAAAAGAACCAAAAGGATAAGCGAGCCGACGAATGAACAAGAGAGTCGGGTTTATCGGGCTCGGCCAAATGGGAAAATGGATGGCCTGCAACGTGTTAAAGGCCGGGTTCGACCTCACCGTTTTCGATGTGAGCCAGAAGGCAGTCAAGTTTCTCGCCGATCAGGGAGCGAAGCCCGCTGAATCTGCCGCTCAAATGGCCAGCACTGTGGATTGGGTATTTCTAAGCCTGCCCAACACAGAGATTGTGGAGCGAGTCATCTTCGGGGACGATGGACTTGCCCGTGGTGGGTCGAGCGGCTTGGTTATTGTTGATTGTGGGACGACGAGCTATATGCCGACTCTCGATTTTCACAGGAGGCTCAAAGAACAGGGCATTGTTTTCGTTGATGCGCCGGTATCGGGGATGGAAGCTAGGGCGAGAGAGGGCACGCTGACAATCATGTTTGGGGGAGATGAAGCGGTGTGCGAGCGGATTCGACCCGTGTTGGACTCCATGGGCAACAAAATCATCTACATGGGAGCCGTGGGGAGCGGCCAATTGACGAAACTGGTGAATCAACTTTTGTTTAACATCAGTGCTGCTGCCATTGCTGAGCTCTTGCCTATGGCCGTTAAGCTGGGTTTGGATCCGGAAAAGGTCACCGACGTGGTCACCACGGGAACAGGCCGCAGCTTTGCTGCTGAATTTTTTGCGCCTCTGGCCCTGGAGAACAGATTCGATGAGGGCTATCCCCTCAAAGATGCATACAAGGACATGATAAGCGTGGCCGAAATATCTGCCCGTGAAAAGATTCCACTCCCATTAGTCCATGCCGCAACAACGACCTACCAGATGGCGCTGACCGAGGGGTATGGCAGTGAAAGCAAAGGGGCCATGATCAAGGTTTTTGAACGGATATTGGGCGTTAAGTTCCGGAAGAGGGCAGGGGAGACATGATGTCTCGACATCGGGGCCAGCCCGAGGATATCACCGAAGCCTATTATCGCGGTTTGATGCACGCCGTGGGCTATCGCTCGAAGGATCTGAACAAACCTCAGATTGCCGTTGTCAATTCCTGGACCGATCTCAACCCGGGACACCAGCCACTCAAAGAGCTGGCACTCCGGGTCAGGGAAGGGATTTGGGCTGGGGGCGGCTCGCCAGGCGAGTTCAACGTCCCTGCTCCCTGTGACGGGATGGCTCAGGGCCCGGGCCAGCATTATATTTTGCCCCAACGCGACTTGATCGCCGCTTCGATCGAGGCCATGGTTCGAGCGCATGGCTTTCAAGGGCTTGTCATGCTGGCCTCGTGTGACAAAATCATACCGGGAATGGTCATGGCGGCGATCAGACTCGACCTCCCTACCCTCTTCTTGACTGCCGGTGCCATGTTACCGTGCCGTCTCAACGACCGCACTGTGGTGACCTCGGACCTCAAAGAGGCTATCGGAAAGCGGCGCAAGGATGAGATCGATGAGGCCACATTCGTGAGCTGGCAGGAAAGCTTCTGCGGGTCGCCCGGCACTTGCTCGATGATGGGTACGGCAAATACGATGGGATGCTTTCTGGAGGCCACGGGTCTGGCACCCTTCGGATCGACCACCATGCTCTCCTTCGATGCTGCCAAGCTTCGTCAGGCCCGAGATGTGGGGGAACGGATAGTAGCGCTCGTTCAAGAGAATCGCCCACTGGGTCAGTTTCTGAACCTGCAAAGCCTGAAGAATGGGATCAAGTATATTTCCGCTTCTGGAGGCTCGACAAACGCTGTTCTCCATGTCATGGCCTTTGCCTCTCTGATGGACGTCGCCCTCGATTTGGATGAATTCGACGCTATTCAGTCCTCTGTTCCGGTTGTCGCGAAATTCAAGCCGTCGAGCGAATTCAACATCAATGACTACCATGAGGCAGGTGGTGTCCGGGCCGTGCTCGGCGCGATCGGAGACCATCTGAGGCTCAACGTCCCTCTCGCTATGGGAGACCGGTTGAAAGACGCCTTGAAATCGGTTACGGGACCGGACGGAAGGGTGATCCATCCACCATCAGAACCGCTAGCCTCCGAGGGTAGCTTTGGGATTCTCAAGGGCAACCTGGCTCCCGGTGGAGCGGTCACCAAGAGGACCGGCATCGAACAGAACATGTTAGCCCACACAGGACCTGCGGTCGTATTCGAATCAGAGGAGGATGTGCGCCGGTTCCTGTTGAATAAAGATGTTCAGCCAGGATCGGTTCTTGTGGTTCGTTACGAAGGGCCTAAAGGTGGACCGGGTATGCGAGAGCTCTCCATCCCGGCGGCGATGTTGGTCGGGATGGGCTTACATACATCTGTGGCCATGGTTACCGACGGAAGATTCTCGGGGGCCACACGAGGACCCTGCGTGGGTCATGTAAGTCCTGAGGCCTGGGAGGGAGGTCCCCTGAGTTGTGTCCGAGACGGTGACATGATCGAGATCAACGTTCCGAAAAAGAGGATCCAGCTCCTCATCACCGAAGAGGAATTTGATCGACGACGAAAGAATGGGCTCACGAAACCGAATCACCCCGCGCCGGGGGTTCTGTCGGCCTATCGACACGGGGTCACCGGAGCTGAACGTGGGGCCGTCTGGTTGTGATCTCCAGTGTTGTGAGGAGGCCCATCGTGAAATATGTCACCACCCCCAATATATCTGAGTTTTGGCCGCTCCCAGACCACCAGGGTGTGACGGCACAGGTCGTAATCGCTGGTCGCAACATGACCTCGCTCATGTCTGTATGGGAGCCACATTCCGAATCCCCAATTCACTCCCATCCTCACGAGCAGATTGGGGTCTCTCTGCAGGGCGAGGCGGTATTCATCATCGATGGCACGGAATATCTTGTGAAAAAAGGAGACGTTTATTACGTCCCTCCTAACGTGCCCCATGGGCAGCGAAATGACGGGGACGAACCGGTTATTTTTATGGAGTGCTTCTCACCAGTTCGAGATGACCTTTTGCAGAGAAGATTTGAGCAAAAAATCCATGATTGAATGGGTCGCCACCTCCTCACAGGGTGGACGTACCCCCCAATCGGGTTTCGTTTGAAAATGTTCTGCAACGGTTGTCACGACGACGATGATGTGAAGGTTACCAGGCGGGAAGAATTTTCCAAAGGGTTAAGGAGGAGCACAAAAAAAGCATATGGAAAGGAGGTGGACAGGCCATGACAGAGGGAGAGTTATTCAGGGTGAGCGGTTCTCGCGAGGCATGTGAGTTATTGGGTCGGTTCGGAAGGAAGGCGAAGATCATTGCCGGAGGCACAGATCTGATGGTTGCCATGAATCAGAGGGAGGCCTCCCCGGACGTACTGATCTACATTGGAGAGAGTGGGCTCGACTACATCAAAGTTGAAGGGGACAATCTCGTGATCGGGGCGGCGACCACTTTTGCAGAAATAGGGCGTTCAAAACTGGTTCGAGAGAAAGCCCCACTCTTGGCCGAGGTTGTGTCTCACATCGGCTCACCGGCAATCAGGAATGTGGGTACCATCGGGGGGAATCTAGCGTCCGCATCTCCGGCTGCAGACTCAGCGACGGCCCTACTCGCATTGGGAGCTAGCCTCAAGCTTGTCTCCCAGAAGGGCGAGCAGGTGGTCGATTCCAAAGGATTTTTCACGGGTCCGGAGCAGACCATCCTGAAAATCGATGAAATGATTCAGGAGGTGATTATTCCTGCCCAGGGAAAGGGATCCAAGTGGGCCTATCGCAAGGTTGGGAAGCGCAAAGCTCAGTCGCTGTCAGTCGTTTCTGTGGCTGTCTGCTGCAGGACCGAAACCGGTAAAGCCAGTGACGTTCGTATCGCGCTGGGAGCAGTCGCGCCGACGCCTATGTTGGCTGTCAAAGCCGCGACAGAGATTGAAGGGAAGCCCGTCGACACGTCCTTAATCGAACGTGTCGCGAAGACGGCGGCCGAAGAGACCAGTCCAATTGATGATGTGCGGGGATCCACCTGGTACAGGCGGCGGGCCGTCGAGGCGGTGACCAAACAGCTTCTCCAGCAGATATTTGGGTGAAAGGGGGGCAGTTTCAATGGCGATGTTAGAGATTACAGTAAATGGTCTACCTTACCGAGTCGAGGTCGGGCTAAAGACCACCTTGGTGGCGGTTTTGCGTGACAAGTTGGGCGTTACCAGTCCTAAAGTGGGGTGCAACAGCGGTGATTGTGGCGCGTGTTCAATCCTCCTCAATGGTAAGCTCGTTAAGTCATGTATTACCAATGCCCTGACGTGTCAGGGAAAAGAGGTGATGACGATCGAAGGGCTTGTCAAGCCAGGCGAAGTGCACCCGCTGCAGAAGGCTTTTTTTGAGCACTATGGCGCTCAATGTGGTTTCTGCACGCCTGCGATGATTCTCGCGGCAAAAGCCCTACTCGATGAAAACCCAAACCCCACACGGGAAAATGTCAAGGAGGCCCTCTCGGGTAACCTATGTCGGTGTACGGGATATGTGAAAATTATCAATTCAGTCATGGCGGCAGCCGAAGAGATGGCTGCCCAGAAGGCTGGATGATCGGAGAAAGGGGGTGATCGTGTGACTGTCAAAGCAGTCGGTCAAGTGACGCCAAGAGTCGTTGGCCAGAGAGTGAAGCGGTATGACGGTATGGCCCATGTGACCGGAGAGACGCGGTTTGTGGACGACGTTATCGTTCCGGGTACGCTTATGGTGAAGGCTCTCAGGAGTCCCGTTCACAAGGGAAAGATCAAGAATGTCGACGCCAGCGGAGCGGAATCGATGATCGGTGTGGCAGGGGTCATTACGGCACGGGATGTACCCTGCAATGCCTATGGTTTGATACCGGATCAACCCGTTCTTGCAGCCGAAAGTGTTCGGTATAAGGGTGAGCCGATTGCTGCTGTTGCTGCTGTCGATGAAGACGTCGCCTTAGCGGCCCTCGATAAAATAAAGATCGATATTGAAGAAGAAGAACCTGTCTTCGATCCCTTGGAGGCCATGAAACCCGAGGCGCCGAAAGTACGCCCTGAGGGAAATATCTTTATGTTTGGTGAACGTCCTTACAGGCAAATCGTTTTTGGCGACATCGACGCGGGGTTTAGGGACGCGGACGTGGTCGTAGAATCTGAATATCTCCATCCTTCTCTCGAACATGCTCAAATTGAGCCGATGTCCTCCCTTGCTGTACCGGAAGCTTCCGGCAAACTGAAGGTTTACACCTGCAGTCAGGCCCTTTATTTCCATTTAGGAATGCTGTGCGGAATACTGCAGATGGACCCCAAAGACGTCCGCTGTCTCCAATGGGCTGCTCGGACGGGAAGTAGCTGGCGCCATAACGCCGGTTTTGGCTACATCAACTACGTCGGTGGGACCGTTGGGGGGGCCTTTGGTGCAAAGAATGATATCCATACTGACCACGTGACGGCTATCTTGGCGCTGAAGACGGGCCGGCCATGTAAGTGGCGGTGGACCAGAGAGGAGGACTTGTTGTACTCCACATTCCGAGGCGCTTGGAAAATGAAATACAAAGATGGAGTCAAGAAGGATGGGCGGATTGTGGCCCGCAAAATCGAATCGATCCGGGAAGCAGGGGCGTACACCTCTTTGAATTCCTATGTTGTGGACAAACACTGCTATTTGGCAACAGGTCCCTATTTTGTACCGAACGTTTACATTCAGGGCTACTGCGTTTACACAAACAAACCACCTGCCAGCTCCATGCGCGGCTTTGGCGTGACTCCAGCGACCTTTGCGACGGAGGTTCAGATTAGCAAGGTTGCGGAAGCGATCGGGATTGATCCCTGGGAGATCCGATTCATCAACGCCTACCGTAAGGGTGACCAGACTCCCACCCGACGCGTCATCAATAGTGTGGCCCTGGTTGAGGTGATGCAGAAACTGGCCAAGAAAGCCGGAGTGGATCTGCCGAGCAGACTCAGGTCCATGAATTCGGAGAAAAGGGGGTAACAGCCATGAAGAAGCGAGGGGTAGGCATAGCAGCGGGACTCTATCCGACTGGAATGAGCGGGGGCGGCGATTCAAGTCAGGCCATAGTGAAGATGCAGCCTGACGGCTCTGCGGTGCTGACCGTTGGAGCGGTTGATTTGGGCCAAGGCTCGAAGACTGTCCTGGCCCAGATGGTGGCTGAAGTCCTCGGAATTGACTGTGATCAGGTGAGAGTCGTTAACGACAATACGGACAGCTGTCCATTAAGCTTCGGCAGCTTTGCTAGCCGGGTAACCTATGTAGACGGCAATGCCGTTGTCGAGGCAGCTGAGGAGGCCAGATCTGCCCTGCTCGATGTGGCTGCGGAAATGCTCGAGGCCTCTGTCGGAGATCTTGAGGTCGTTGAAGGAAATATCCGTGTCAAGCAATCGCCTGAATCCTCAAAGGCGATTGGCGAGGTTGCCGGGGCGGCAACCTTTGGCATGCGCAAGTTGATCGTGGGCCGGGGCCACTATATGCGTGATCCCTCGGGACCAGATCCAGAAACGGGACAGGTCGATCCCTTTTGCACACTCGCCTGGGCTGCGATGATGGCCGAAGTCGAAGTCGACACCGAGACAGGTGAAGTGGAGGTCCTAGGCCTGATTGCCTCTTACGATGTCGGGAAAGCCATCAATCCATCGCTGACCGAAGGGCAGATTGAGGGTGGAGCGGCCATGGGCCTTGGAGCTGCCTTGGCGGAACAGTTGCATCCGGCCTATCCATCCCTGGAATTTCAGCCCACTAATTTGGGTGATTATGCGATACCCACGGCGGTCGACGTGCCAGACATCGAGGCTGTCATTCACGAATGCCCTTCTACCAATGGACCCTTTGGTGCCAAAGGGTTAGGGGAAATGACAGCGAACGTCCCAGCTCCGGCGATTATCAACGCTATACACGATGCGGTAGGGATTTGGATAGACGAACTTCCGGCGACTCCTGAGAGGGTGCTTCGAGCTCTTGAAGAGAAGGCTGGATCTTAGTCGATTGATGGCCTACTAGGCTTTTTTCAGCCCAGGGATAAGAGACTACCCCTTTCTCTGTTTTGCCTCGCAAGGCCCAACCGAATCTGGAAACCGATTCGCTGGGGGGAGGGGGAATCCTTATTCAGAATCTTCCTCCTTCACAAAAGTGAGCGCTTGTTTGCTGCATTCTACTTCGCAGAGCTGACATTCCATACAAGAATCCCGGTCCTTTATCTCTACAATGTGCTCCTTTATTTTTATGATCTGCATCGGGCACACGTCTACACAGACGCCACAAAAGTCACACGACTCGTAATCGACCTTCAGGGTACTCATGATGTAAGGATTCTCCCCTTCAGCGTGTGCAAAGACGAATTCGCCTTAGCCATGTGGCTTCATCGAAGAGGATTGTGAGGACCGAGCTCTCTCTCTGATGGGAGATCATGACGACGGGAGTTGTTCCCTGATGACGACCATCCCGCCCGGTTCATGTGTTTTGAGAAAATCGCGAGTTTTTGACATTTTACAACAGGTCTTCGTTCAACTGGTCCCGAACCACCTGGTGAGCCCCGTAAATTGCATCTTTGATCCGGCCAGGGTGAACGCAATCGCCAACTTCATAAACTTCAGGCACTGAATCAGGTAGTGCTTCTCCGAGGCCATTGTTGGAACGATGCCCCGTCGCAATAATGATTGTGTCGGCCTCGATAACCTGATTCTGGCCGTCACGGTCCACGAACGCCACCCCTGTTGACGTGATCTCCTTTATGACGATGTCTGTTTTGACAGTTGCGTTCCGTTCCTTTCTAAGTTCATCGAGAATGTACCACGTCCGGAACATATACATCCAGGGGCCGCTTGCAATGCCTGAGGCATAGGCGCATTCAACCATTTCTCCAAGCTCCGGCCCGGACTCCAAGATCGTTACCTGCCTGCCCTCTTTCGCCAGGGACAGGGCCGGCTCCGCCCCAATTGCTCCGCCAATCATGACGACCCGCTGCCCCGGATCCGCTTCCCCCAGGAGATAGGCATCGAGGGGTGCCACGCTAGGTTGATCACCGCCCTTGACGTCAGCCGTATCGAAGGTGCTCCCCGTGGCGAGGATCACACAGTCGGGCGCACGCTTTTTCACCGTCTTGGAGGTCACTTCCTGGTTGAGTTCAACCTTCACCGAGAGTTTTGAAAGCTGGTGTTCCTGCCACCGGGTGATGTTCGCTAAATCCCGAGTGTACAGGCGGGCCAAATTTGACGCACCCTTCACCATTCCTCCCAATTCGCCCCGCTTTTCGCAGAGCGTGACATCATGGCCGCTCAGATGAGCCAATCTGGCCGCTTCCATCCCGCCGACTCCACCACCCACCACCAGGACCTTTTTGGGGTTGAAGACCCTCTTCAAATGTTCGAACTTCATGGGTCCAATATCTGGATTTATGGCGCACTTGATTTCTCGCTGGTTGAAGAGATCTATCGTACAATGGTCGCAGAAGATGCACTGTCGAATCTCTTCCCTCCGGCCGGAGAAGAATTTTTTCGGAGAATCTGGATCGGCCAGCGCCGGTCGTCCCATAAACACCGCATCGACCCGGCCCCCCTCCACCAATCGTGCAGCGAGGAGGGGATCGCACACCTTTCCTCCACTCACAACGGGAATCTTCACATTCTTTTTGATTTCCTCGGCAAACCGGACAAAGTAGCCTCGGGGCATATAGAGAAGGGGGATCTGCTGGTGAACGGTTTCGAGAACACCGGTTGTCACCTCCAAGTAGTCGAGGCCAGCCTTTGCAAGCTGCGGGGCAAGCTTTTTTGCAGTCATGTCTATCGTTAGAGAGTCCGTCGCTTCTTCCACCACCGGATTGAACATGGCAGCCACTGCGTCGAGGCTATCCTCGGCAGGGATTCGCGCCCCAAGAATAAACCCGGGTCCAACGGCCTCCCGTGACCTTCGGATAATCTCCGTACAGAAGCGGTATTGTCCATTTCCTAGTCCCCACTCATCTGTCCGTCTGTTGAGCCAGGGGGATAGAAACTGGTGACAGAGGAATCCGTGGGTGAAATGGAACAAGACCCCGTCAATTGACGCGTCTCTGGCAATCATGACTCCTCGCACAAATTGAGAGATGATCTCTTCTATCTCTTCAGGGGTGATCTCACGCAACGGGGGCCTCCCTGGGGCGGGCGGGGTATCTTTGGAAGGGGCCAGAGGTGTGCAGTCGCCCCAGATTTCCTCGTCACACATCGATGGCATCGATTGTCTTCCGCCGTGCTGAAGTTGGACAACCGTCATCGCCCCCCAGCGATGGACAACCTGGGCAATTTTGTTGAAGCCGCAGATATGCTTAGGGCTTGAGATCTCCAACATATGACCAAAATTGTTGGTCCGGGGACTGATGGTTGTCGCCTCAACTGTGACCAAACCGAACCCACCTTTTGCCCTCATTTCAAATCCTTCGACTACTGTGTCGGTGATCCCCCCCAACGTGTTACCCCAGTTGCTTACGATTGGGCCCGCAAAAAGCCTGTTTTTGACTTCCCTTTGTCCGATCCGGATTGGGTCCGATAGCTTAGGCATTGTGCTCCCCCCTTTCAGCATTTCCTGTAGTCAAAGAAAGCAAACCCAGAAACAGGTTGGCCGAGACCTGGAATCCCTTCTTGGAATTCGGTTCTAGATAAGTGCCTTACCCAGATCCAGAACGACCTGCCCGTCAATCTCCAGGGTTACATTCGAATAGATGATATCGATGTGACAGGGTGCGAGGACCTTTCCGCCGATTGCGTAATTGCTCCCTATCCCGTGGTGGCCAAATCCAAGTCGTCCGAGGTCCTCCAAATTCGTGGCATAGGTCCGGCAGCACGGATTAAGTCCAACGGCAAATTCCGCCAAATTGTACGCGGAACGGTCATTGAAAGACGCCAACGTCGTGTTCAGGTATTCTGCGGCCTGACCCCCTGAGACCTCGGCAACTTCTCCCCCTCGTACGGTGATCTTTACGGGTTCTTCTCGAGTGACACCGTAGCCCATTACCCGTACATCGCCCACAATGGTCCCCTCTGCGGTACCTTCCACGGGCGAGATATTGATTTCGCTGTCTGGCAGGGCCGCAAATTGACCGGGTTCACGAAACAGCCCCGTTTCATACTGGACCGGTCGATTCGTGATTTCTGCTTTGAGATCAGTGCCGCCTCGAGACGTCATCCGGATAGCATGCCCCTTGGCCAGCAGAGCGCCTATCTTTCGAGCCAATCGGTCGCTCTCCTCGTAGTCGCCCAGGATTCCTCCTGTGCATAGACAATCTTCGGTGACCTCACACATGGTGCAGCCGCGGGCTCCATTCTTAATTGCCTCAACACGGGCGTCTGTGTGGGTCATCGACCAGCTGGTCGGAAGAAAGAACACATCGCTTCGAGCACAGGCACCGACGACTGCTTTCGGGACTTGCCGTCCATGGGCCCCGGTAGGAGGAAATGCCACGATAGTCGGCACGCCACCCACAGCGTAGGCGGCCGCGGCAAGGGCTTCAGCCATGCGCATTTTGTTCGTGTCGCATGCGATAACCACATTCTCACCGGGCTTGACCCCGGCACATTGAGTCATTGCTTTCATGGCACCCGGCATCATTTCAATGAAGCTAGATGGAGCAGGGGTGTAATGGAAATACTCGATGGGCCAGCTCATGGAGACAACCTCCTTCTAGACTCTGTTTATTGGTTTTCCAAGTCGGGAGAATCACAGCGATTACTCCTAGGATTACTCAACTCCTAACACATCCAGAGACAAAAGTCATTCATTAAGATTGTCGCCTAAGCACCTCCACAGGCTCTTGTCGAAGGCAGAAAGGCGCCGCACGTCCAAGCCCCCTTTTGGCTATGTTGACCTTGACAGATAAACCGTCGAAAAGGTATCATTCTGTTTGATTTGCGGGCTTTTGCTTAGACTCTTGATTGGTGTAGGACGACTCATTTTTCATCACTTCAGTGGTCGGGAAGCGGACGTTCACCTTTGGTTTTGTGATCTTCTCGTCAGAGTTCATCGACACAACCGGATGGATTCTGACATGATGAGAGAAAGGGGCGGGGGTTGTCCCTTGACGCCTCATTGGCAGAGGCTACCGATGTCCCGTGATGCGCCCCTTTAGCACGTGCGTTGCAGGAGGGATCGGCTGTTTTTGTCAAGATCAGTCGTGAAGAGATCACCAGATCTGCCGTTTCGACGACTCCCTGAGTAAATGAAGGGCCGGGTTTTGTTCAGAAGAGAAGATTATCTATATCCATTTACAGCAATTGTCGGTCAGGAGGCGATGAAAACCGCTCTGCTCCTGAACGCCGTCAATCAGGAAATCGGCGGAGTGCTAATAAGGGGGCCAAGCGGCACAGCTAAGTCCACAGCGGTTCGGGGGCTGGCTGCATTGCTTCCTCACGTGGGAGTCGTTGCTGACTGTCAATTCCAGTGCGATCCCCATGATCACCGCACGCAGTGTGACCTATGCACAGAACGTACAGAAAAGGGCGAGACTCTTCCCGTGCTCAATCGCCCTCGTCGTTTGGTTAACCTCCCTCTCAATGCGACCGAGGATCGTGTGGCCGGAACGCTCGACATATCCAAAGCGTTAAGAGAAGGTGTGAAGGCTCTGGAACCTGGTCTGCTTGCCGATGCCAACCGGGGCATTCTGTACATCGATGAAATCAACCTTCTCGATGACCATATAACCGATATTTTGCTGGATGCGGCGGCCCTCGGGGTAAACGTCGTTGAAAGGGAAGGGGTTTCAGTGAGCCATCCTTCTCGATTTCTCCTTATTGGAACGATGAACCCGGAAGAGGGAGAGCTACGGCCCCAGATTGCAGATCGTATCGGTCTTCAAGTCGAGGTCACTGCTCTGAAAAACGAGGCCGAGCGAGTGGAAGTGATGAAGCGGCGGCAAGCTTTCCTGATGGATCCGAGTGGAGAATCCGATCGGTATCAGGGTGACCAAGAACAGTTGCGACGGTCCATCAAGCAGGCAATCACCCTGTTGCACAGGATAGAGGTACCTGACCACCTTTACGGGGCAATCGCCCAACTCACCATCAAGTCAGAGGTCCCAAGCCACAGAGCTGACATAACGATTCTCCAATGTGCCAAAGCAATAGCCAGTCTGCAGGGGAGGAAACAAGTTGATGCTGAGGACATCCTTGAGGGGGCCACACTGGCTTTGGGCCACCGCCTTTCTAGAGATCCCTTCGCGACGTATTCTCCAGTGGACTCGATTGCAATTCGGCGTGAGCTCGAGGAGATCTTAGAAGCGCCAATCCCAAAAAAAAAAGTGAGAATGACGACGGCAAGCCTGTCGAAGTAGACGTCTCTCTATCACAGCAGACAGATATCGCAGAAGCGGACCTGGATACAGAGAGGGTATTTCAGCCCACCAATCGACGAACGTTTTTCATTCGGTCCGCTGCCGGTAAGCGAAGTGAGCCTGTCACCACCCGGCTGCGAGGGAAGTACTGCCGACCCAAGATGCCTGTGGGTTTGATCAGCGATGTGGCGTTGGACGCGACCCTGAGGGCCACGGCGGCGCGTCGTTTGACACATCCGAGAGGGCCGATTACCGTTCGTCCCGAGGACCTCAGAGAGAAAATCCGTCGGCATCGGTCTCCCTACTTCATAGTCTTTGTAGTAGACAATAGTTGGTCCATTCACGTGGATACTTCCCTGGAACGGACCAAAGGTGTCGTTTTGGAGCTTCTCAAGGATGCCAGAATTCACCACGACAAAGTGGCAATGGTCGCCTTTCGCCATAATCGGCGCCCGGATTCGACGATCTGCCTTCCACCAACGAACAGTTACACCAGGGCCGCCGAGTGCCTGCAAAAGATTCCCCTGAGCGGGTCAACCCCGTTGCCTGATGCGATCAGCAAAGCCTATCACCTGTTACGTCAAACGCTTATTAAGTATCAGAATGCAATACCGGCGATCGTCATCATCACCGACGGAATCGCGAATATTCCCATTCGTCCCGGCGGAGATCCTTACGATGAGATATTCCGGCTTTGTCGCCACCTCAAATGGGGGAACATTGCCACCGTCATTGTTGACACGGAACCAACGAGATCCGAGGCAGCTGGAAACCATTGCAGACAGATGGCAGTCGCGAGCGGAGGAACGTACCTCACCTTGTCCGAGTTGACACGGCAGTCGATTGAGGAGGCTGTTGCCGGCATAGTCGGCACCCGGTCACCTCATTCCCATGAGTGTTTCTAGAAGCGTTGTCCTGGAGGTAAACATGAAGTCGAAAAGTCCACAAGGTCGTGCCAAAGCCTCGTTGGAGTCCTTGAAAGCGCTCTCCGCCGATCGAGGTGACACATGTGTCAGCCTGCTGAGCACTTTTTTAGACGCCCAATTGATATTCGGGGAAACCGAGCTGTCACTCGATAGGCTGCACCCTCTCTTTGACGTATATTGGCCGACATCGTCGATTGATGACGCAGCAAGAGAGCTGGTCAGGTTGGGTCTGTTGAATAATAACCCGGAGTCAACATACGCTGTTCCCCGAGGGATTTGCCGACCGGTCGCGTCCGCCCTTGAGGAGAATCTCACAGACTATGCTTTCCAGGGCAAGAGTGGTCCCACACAATTCGGCGCCCTTTTGGACGGTTTTTCGAAATACTGCCTCAGTGAATTGAGAGTTACCCTGGCCGAAGGCAATCAGCTGACGCCGCCATGGGGTGGGCGTGCTTACACGTCGGCCGGCCAGGTGCACTATCTGTTACTTCGACCTTACCCGCTCTATCTGCGAACTCACACGGATGCGCATACCTTGACGCTGTGCGAACTGCCAGACGAAGGGATCACGGCCATGACAGATCATTTTGCTCGCAGCAAGGCGCTCCGTCAGCGGCTGGCCCTCTACGACCTGGGTCGATGCCAAAAGATCAACCTGACTCGCAGCGACGTCTTCGTCTTCTTCGAACGCTACCTCCGGCGAGTACACGGTCTGCGCATTGCTCCGGCCCCGGCCTTGACGCAAAGCCTCGTGGACGGCGGGCTTCTCTCCCTGGAAATGGGATAAGAGGTCGCGCATCAGACCTCACCGAGCCCTTTCTCATGTCTTCCCAGAAAAAGAGAAAAGAAAAAGGGCCCGACCATTCGATTCTGTCCTTTCTGCGGCCCATTCTGGCATCCTCAATGCCCCTTCTCCTGACGTGAGGGACGGTTGTGGAAGATCGAGAAGAATGGTTTTGACTCCGGATCATAAATTTGTTGACACTGGTGCGTGAGCCATGATAGAAAACCCCCGAGCGCGTGCGAGTCGGTTTCGCGGTGACAACTGGGAGAGGCCACGTGCATCATGACGGGGAGAATGAGATGCTGGTGGCCTTCCAGGGCAATGGAAAGGAGGAAATAAAGCATGGCTGAATTGCGCGGTAACGAAATCATTGCTGAGTATCTGATGAAAGAGAAGATACCCTACATCCTGGGTTACGCAGGTCATGGTGCCATCGGCCTGCTCGATGGCATTTACGACCGGACTGACAAAGTCCAGCTTGTTTTTCCCCGGATCGAGCAGGCGGCCGGTTTTATGGCCGACGTCTATTTTCGTATTACCGGATTCCCGCTTCCGGTTTACACATCGACAGGACCTGGACCGATGAACCTGACTATCGCATTGGCTAATGCCTTTTACGACTCGTCCGCGTTCCTTGCGATTACAGGGCAGGTGACCAGCGATCAGTTTGATACTGGGGCGTTGCAGGAAGAATATCGTTACTTCCCTGGGGATTTTCCGTCGGTAATTAAACCCATAGTCAAACACTCCTGGCAGGTACGGAAGGTTGAAGACTTGGTGAGATACCTTCCCAAAGCATACAAACTCATGCGCACAGGGAGACCGGGGCCCTGTCACATCGAAGTTCCCTATGACCTCTACATTGAGAAGGCCGATGTAGAGATTCCGGAACCAGAAACCTGGTCCCAGCCGATCAATTGGCGCACCCAGGCGTCGCCCGAGGCAACAAAGAAGGCACTTGATACGCTCGTTAAAGGCAAAAGACCTCTCATCTTGGCCGGGGGTGGCGTCATGCTCTCCGGGGCGACAGCAGAACTGAAGGCGCTTGCGACCCATCTGGACATTCCAGTTTACACGACACTCATGGGGAAGGGTGCCATGTCCGAAGAAGATGATCTCTATCTGGGCCTTGCCGGCTGTTGGGGTGACTACCCTGCTGCGGAGGCAGCCCGAAATGCAGACGTCATCCTGGCAATTGGAGCCCGCTTCTCCGATCTGCATTGTGCCTCTTGGCTCCCAGGATATACGTACAATATTCCGCCGACGAAACTCATTCATGTGGATATCGACGCTGGCGAGATCGGGCGCAACTATCCTGTCGAGATCGGCATTGTGGCCGACGCAAAATGCTTCCTATCCCAAATGTTGGACACGGCAAAGGCCGAGGGGATCAAGAGAGATGGAAAAGGGTGGATCGAGGAGGTATACGAATACAAGACAGAGTGGGGTAATTTCAAGAGTCCCTTTGCCAAAAACGATGAGGTTCCAATCGATCCACGACGGATTCTGTTAGACATGCGCAGGGTGGCTCCCAAAGATGCCATCCTGGTCGCCGATGTGGGGAACAACCAGGCCTGGGTGGAGCAGTACTGGGCAACCCCCCATCCTCGGGCTCACATCAGTCCGGGTGGTTTTGCAGCCATGGGCTTTGGCATCTGTGGGGTGTTGGGGGCGAAGCTAGCGAGACCCGAGGTTCCGTGCCTTAATGTCTGCAGCGATGGGGGCTTTATGATGGCAACCCATGCGGTAGCCACCGCCGTGGAGCACGATCTAGCAGCTGTCTGGGTCATTTTAAACAATTACACGATCGGATGTATACGGGATCTCCAGCGTTTCTACCTGGACGGACGAGAGATAGGCACAAGTTTTATGAAGGTGAAGACGGGCGAGCTGTGGAACCCAGATTTTGCAAAGATGGCTGAATCAATGGGCGGAAAGGGAGTTCGTATAGAGAAACCGGGCGATTTTGCAGGAGCATTCGAGGATGCCATCAAATCTGGAGTGCCAACGGTGTTAGACGTAATCATCAATCGGGATACACCGGTGCCAATTACCACGACGTGGCAGATGCCACCAATTCCGACCGCCGAGCCGACATTTGGCAAGCGGAAAGTCCGCACGTGAGACAGTCCGTTTCCGGCAGAGGATTGTGGGGCAGACCTGCGGGTTAACACCCTTTTTGCCCGTCATCCTCGAAAGGTGTGGGGTTTAATCAACAGACAAGGCGACCTCTCCCCATCTCACGGTGAGCGGCGAAGGGATGGGAAATTGAGTTTCAGTCGGGACCAATCATCGACGTTCCGCTGATTGTCTTGCCAATGCACGTCCGATAGTCATCAAGGGCAATGTTGACCGTCCACGGAAGGTGCGGCTCACGTGAGGCGCGTCCTACCCTCTTTCTGAACGCGGCCCGGATTCTCGTTCTCTCGAACCGGGAACGAAAGGGTGCCGTGTCTTATCAGTTTGGTAAAGGAGTTAGAACCAAGGAGGAGAACAATGGCTGAGCTCAAGAGATTACTGGAACCCGGTTACATCAAGAAGGTAAAGATCAAGAATCGAGTCTCCATGGCACCCATGGAGCGCCAGTGGGGAGACAGGAATGGCAATGTGACTCAGATGTATATCGATTATCTGGTGGAACGGGCGAAAAATGGCGTGGGAATGATAACTGTCGAATCGAGCTTCATTGATGTGGTCGGTCGAGGCAACATATATCAATTAGGCCTTCACGATGACGCGGTCATCCCTAGCCACAAAAAAATGACCGACGCCCTTCACAAGCACGGAACGGTTGTGGTCACTGAACTGCATCACGGAAGTCGGAATGCGGCAATATTCAAAACCGGTTTCCAACCTGTGGCCCCATCGCCGGTTCCCTGTGCCGTTGCGGGGGGGGACCTGCCTCGAGAGCTCACTGTTGGGGAAATCAAGGAGCTCGTCAACAAATACGGAGAGGCTGCCAAAAGAGCGAGAAAGGCTGGCTACGACATGATCACGCTCCATGGGGCACACGGCTATCTACTCAATTCGTTTCTCTCCCCGTTTAGCAACAAGAGAACCGATGAATATGGTGGAACCCCGGAGAAACGTTGGCGATTCGGCATTGAAGTCTACGAGGCGGTGAGAGCTGCGATAGGAGATGACTGTCCTTTAGGATATCGGATTACGGCCGATGAATTTGTCGAAGGCGGGTTGACCCTGGATGACACCAAGGCATTCGCCCAGAAACTTGAAGAGCTTGGACTCGATTACATCGATGTGAGTGCTGGGATCTACGAATCAGCAGGGATGATCATTCCAACTATGGATTTGCCTATTGGATGCTTAATGCCCCTTGCGGCAGGAATGAAAGCGGTACTCGATATCCCCGTAATTGCCACGGGGCGAATCAACGACCCCGTTTTCGCCGAGAAAATCCTTGAGAAAAACGAGGCGGATTATATCAATATGCTGAGGGCATTTCACGCTGACTCAGAAATCCTTATAAAGGCTCAGAAAGGAGAGATGGATGACATCTGCATGTGCATGGCGTGTAACAAGTGCATTGATTTGATGTTTGGCCAGGAGCGAGTCAGGTGTCTCGTCAACCCATCCGCCGGGCGGGAAAGAGAATTCCAACTCAAACCAGCAAAGGATAAGAAGAAAGTCATGGTTATTGGTGGCGGCCTTGCCGGCATGGAGGCTGCCCGGATTGCCGCGCTTCGAGGCCATGATGTAAGTCTGTTTGAAAAAGATGAGGAGCTCGGCGGTGCCGTCAGGTGGGCTTCCAAGGGTAAGTACCGGGAAGAGTGGTTCCAGACAGCTCGTTATCGAATTCACTCTGTTAAGACGTCCGGTGTGAAAGTCCATTTGGGAAAGGAAGTGTCCCTGCCAGATGTCCTAGCGTTCAAACCTGATGCTGCGATCGTCGCCACAGGGACAATACCTTTTATTCCGCCCTATCCAGGTGTGAATCAGCCCATCGTTGCAACTCACGTGGATGTTCTGTTGGGTAAAAGACCGATCGGAAAGAAGGCTGTGGTTGTTGGGGGTAAAGATGCTGGTCTCATAATGGCAGAGTTCCTATCTGAGAATGGGTGCAAAGTCACTGTTGTTGAGGATTCTGATGCTCTGGGCGCAGATTTAGGGGGAATCAAGGGAATGCTGATTTTGCCCAGGATCGAGGAGGATGCGAACATAGATGTCAAGCTAAAAGCGAACGTAGAGGCCATCGGGGAAGATTGGGTCGAGATACAAAGCGAAGGCAAGAGAGAAAAGATCAACGGGTTGGATATGGTGGCCTTTGCCTGGGCCAAAGACATGGTTCGCCAGCTGGCCGACGATATAGCCGTCGATGGTACGGTTCCGGAGGTCTATCTCATCGGTGACGCCGTATGGCCCAGAGATGCCCTGGAGACCATCTACGAAGGGGCGGTCACGGGAAGAAGGATCTAAAGTCCTTAGACTGGAGTGTTCGAAAGAAAGACCGCAGATTTGTGTGATGTCCTCTTGCAGTTAGTGCGAGAGGACATACTTTTAGGTTACATGGCCTCAGTCGGTGATTCCCTGAGGCTTGAGAGGACCGGAAATAGAAAATGCCTCTGGCACACAGCCAGGAGCGGACAAGGCTTTCTTGAGGCCATGACACCGGCTGCTTAGGGAGTGGTCCAATAAGGATGAACAAAGACGTATGGGTATTGCTTGAAGCTGCAAACAGGAAGATAGAGAATTACTCTATTGCCTTGATTCATGAGGGAAGGCAGTTATCTGACAAGGTGGGGGGCACACTGTGTGCTGTTATGTTCGGCAGTGACGTCGAGGAGATCGAGCGTACTATAGGCGGTCATGGCGCCTCACACTTATTTCACTTCCGTCACGGCATACCGGCACATTACGATCCTGAGAGTTACGGGGCCCTGCTCGCTAAACTGCTTTTGGACAAGAAGCCTTGCCTTTTTCTGTCTGCAGCAAATCCCTTAGGTGCTGATCTGATGCCACGGGTTGCCGCCGAGATTAAGGCTCCCCTCGTAACCAATTGCGTAGAAATAAAGGTTCAAGAAGGCATTGAGTTCGTCAAACCTGTGCAAAATGGGAGACTACACGCCACTGTTGTTTGTAAGGGGACCAAAACGAAAATGGCAACCATGAGCACAGAATCTTTGAGCGTAATGGAAGAGAAACGTCTGTCCCAGATTGCGCTTGTTACGGAGTTACCAGCGCAAACAGGCGAGGCCCCCAGTCGAATCCATTTTCGAGGGTTCTTGAAAGCAGACCACAAGACAATTGACATTTCCGAGGCTGAGTTCGTCCTGGCCATAGGAAAAGGAATTGGGTCTAAAGACAGGTTGTCGATCTATCAGGAATTCGCTGATCGAATCGGGGCGGCTATTGGGGTGACCAGGCGGGTTGTCGATGATGGCATATTACCTTTTGATCGGCAGATCGGTCAAACGGGGAAAGAGGTATCGTCAAAGCTCATCGTGATGTGCGGTATTTCAGGCGCCATGGAGTTCACAAAAGGAATAGAACGGGCACGGACAAAAATCGCGATCAATAACGACAGGAAAGCCCCGATCTTCAAGACGGTGGACTTTGGGGTTGTGGCGGATCTGAACATAATCATTCCCCAACTCATCAAACACATTGATAAAAGATAGGCGGCTGAGACGGACAATAGGATTATCCGAAAAAATGGCTGTTGTGGAAGATCTTTTTCTGGAATCTTGCTTGAAGGAGGGGCAGAGAAACGGGCCGTGCTGAGTCGAAATCTTTTTTCACCATTACGCTGACGAAGTTACGGTGCCGCTAGGCTCACGATTTATACAACAGATTGGCAAGGACGACGTGGTGGAATTGAATGGAAGATACATGGACAAGAGAGATCTTCTGGAATGTAGGGGCCGATAAGAAAGTCATTGTCTATTCTTTGGCCGCGATTGCCTTGGGGTTCTTCTTCTACGGAATCTACAGACGATACTGCTTGTGGAGAAGGGGCAGCGGTGTTGAGGAGCGATTCTCCTTTGACCGTTTGGGGAAGAGAATATGGTTTCTCTTTCTAGACGGATTGTTGCAAAGACGACTTTTGAGGGAGATTTATCCAGGTCTGATGCACGCTTTTATCCTCTGGGGTTTCATTGTCCTTTTCCTGGGAACCGTAACGATCGCTGTTCAAGAAGAAATCACGGTTCCACTGATGGATCGTCACTTCCTAAAGGGGTCCTTCTACCTGATTTATAAACTCACGTTGAACATAGCCGGCGTCCTTGCTATGGTGGGGCTTTTGTTGGCCGCGGCCCGAAGATATATCATTCGGCCAGCTCGGTTGAGTAGGAGTCTGGACAATGGAATTGTGTTAGGATGGATTTTTCTTATCTTGATCACGGGATTTCTTTTACAGGGGCTTCGTATATATGGTCTGAAGAATAGTTGGGAAGTCTGGTCCATCGGGGGATGGATAATATCCAAGACTCTATCGAGCTTCATTTCTCAGGATTTTTCCGTCATACTGCTCCATAAAGCGACCTGGTGGGTCCACTTAATCCTGTCACTCGGGTTGGTCGCTTACCTCCCCTTTTCCAGACTGCGACATCTTCTGGCCTCACCTGCCAGCGTCTTTGCCAATGCTATCATTTCCCCCGCGGTGTTATCCCCTATCGTGAGCTTCGATACGCCCGGTTCCTGTGGTGTTTCCCAGATCAAGGATTTCACACCACGTCAGCTTCTCGACTTGGATGCCTGCACGCAGTGTGGGAGATGCCAAGATAACTGTCCGGCCTACGTGAGTGAAAAACCTTTGTCTCCCAAGAAAGTCATCGAGCATTTAAAGGCCAAGTGGCTTGAGACTCGCAGCGTGATGAGAAAGAGCGAATTCGCTGACGGTGAGCGGGGAGAAGAGAAGGGGCACCTAAACAACGATGTTCTTCTCGATGAGGATGTGATCTGGTCATGCACATTGTGTATGGCCTGTTTTGCAAGTTGTCCAGTCTATATTTCTTCTTTTGAGAAGTTGATCGATCTGCGAAGAGACCTCGTGATGATGAGGAGCAGATTTTTTCCGGAAATAGGGACCCTTTTTCGGGATGTTGAAACGTTCAGTGATACCTTCGGCAAAGGAAAGGCGCTCAGGGAAGATTGGTCCATTGGACTCGATGTTAGGAGAATCTCGGAGGGCGATCAGACAGATGTCCTTTTGTGGGTCGGTTGCTACGGTGCGTTTCACGACAGGATCAGGATGATCGTGGCATCCCTGGCGGAGCTTTTCAAGAGATCCGGTACGGATTACGCGATCTTGGGGAAGGAGGAGAGCTGTTGTGGAGACCCAATCAGAAGAGTCGGAAATGAGTATCTGTTTCAAAGTCTTGCCAGAAGAAACATTGAGCTCTTGCAGCGCATGACGTTCAAAAAGATTGTCTCTTATTGCCCCCACTGCTTCAATATGCTGAAAAACGAATATCCCCAGTTCGGCGGGACGTTCGATGTACTCCACTACACAGAATTGTTGAGAGATTCAATCGTGGATGGCGATCTCAGAATCGCCACCACGATTACCCAAAGGGCTGTCTATCATGATCCATGCTACTTGGCGAGAGCGAATAATCTCCATAGAGGTCCGAGAGATCTTCTGAGAACCATTCCCGGCATGGAACTCCTCGACGTGGGCCATTCACGGACGAAAACCTTCTGCTGTGGTGCTGGGGGTGGGCATATGTGGATGAGAGATATCCCCGGAAAGAGACTGAACGAGGTGAGAATCCAGGAACTTATGATGAGTAAGCCCGAAACAATTGTGACCTCCTGTCCATACTGTTTGATCATGTTCGAAGATGCAATAAAATGCTTGGGGATCGAACAGACAAGATGCATGGATATTGTTGAACTCATGACCCATGCCATCTGAGATTTGCGAGAAGTCCGGCTAGGCGACGATTTGACATGAGAATCATTGTGCTCCTGAAACAGATAAGATATGTATATGCTCAAACTGGGTCAGACCCGAAACGAAACTATGTCGGCCCAGAGGATATCGTCCGGTTAACAAACCCCTCTGATGAGGGTGCTTTGGAGCAGGCCCTAAGGATCAAAGATAAATACCAGAATGCTGAGGTTATTACCATCTCCTTAGGGGATCGATTTGCTGAGGAAGGGCTGAGGCGGAGCTTAGCCGTGGGAGCTAATAAGGCAATTCACATTCCCTACGAGGAGTATGAGGAGTTGGATCCCTGGGCGACATCAATTGCATTAGCCCACACAGTCAAGCGCTTTCCCTATCGGTTCATCCTATGTGGGAGTGAAGCATTGGATGACAACAACGGTCTCGTGGGCCCTTATGTAGCGGGGATTCTACAGATTCCTTTTCTGTCGAGAATCGTTAGACTTGAACTCAAGAATAGGGACCGCACAGCCCTCGTCCATCGAGCCGTTGAAAGAGGTAACAGGGAGATCATGGAGTGCTCCCTCCCTGCTCTTTTCACCATAGATAGGAGGCTAGGCACACTGAGATATCCCACTCTGCCCGGCCTATTGAGGGCCCACGGCGAGGCTATTGAAAAACTCGAACCGGGCGATATTGAAACCCCTACGGGCCGATGGGGTCTGTCATGCAATATGATAGAGACGATAAAGGTGTCGAGACCAAAACCGAAGGTGAGAGGACAGAGGCAGACGGACGGCACACTGTCCGCCTCCGAGCGCCTGAAGCGCATGATGAAGGGGGCCGATTCGGAGGAGGGAGAGCAGGTGACGGTGATAGAGGGGAATTCGGAGAATGCTCTCCATGAAGTTGAACGACTAATGAGAGAGAGTGGGGTCGAATTCAAAAAGGGCGATAGAGAATGATGTGGACTTAACTGCTGTGATGCCGGAAAGGGGGATGACAAACGGTCAATCGTCGAGGGGATCCCATTAGGGAGTATAAAGGAGAAACCACGAAAGAGTTTTAACAGGCAAGCCTGGCTAAGATTTCATTGGTGACGCATGCCATAACAGAAAGGAGGACTTTAAGATGGCGAGTATCAGCGGAATTCATCATGCTTGTATTACCGTACCTGACATGGAGAATGCGAAGAGGTGGTATAAAGAGGTGTTAGGCCTTAATCTCGTTGCCGAATTCGAAATCGACACGCCCGAGCTGGGGGTTGGAGTCGGAATGCCAGGTGCTCATCTCCAAGGGGCTATGTTCAAATGGGGTGAAGGCGAAGACGCGACCATGGTTGAGCTTTTGCATTACATAAAGCCCGTGGGGGAAGCACACAATCCCAATAAGCCCATGTGTGATATGGGGACAACTCATGTCGCCTTTTCGACGGAAAACGCGATTGATGAACTCTATGGAGAATTGGTCGCCAAAGGGGTAAAGTTCTATTCCCCGCCTCAACCTGTCGACGTGGGTGGCGCTGTGATTAAGTTCTGTTATTTCAAAGATCCTGATGGCGTTACCCTCGAGCTCATCGGAACCTGACATACCTAACCCAAAAGTCCGAAGGCACGAGTGTTCATCTAGGCTATGAGCGGAGACGCGGAGCGTTTTGGAATTGACTCAATATTGGAATTGAAGATCTCTGTGGTTCCTGGGCCGCCCAGTGGAGGTTGGAAACATCCCAAAAGCCTACGGCCGACCCGGCATAAAGCCGTTAGGCTTTCTGGAACCGAGGGGGGGACTCGGAAGGAGTCGATAACAGTTCTCTGTTGACGATCGATGTCGGCAATTTCCCATGGCAGAGTAACTGGATGACCGCCTCGGCAGCTCTCGTTCTCACCTCGGCCATTGCCTCTTCAGAATAGAACGCCCCATGAGGGGTTACGATAAGATTTTCGCACGAAAACAAGGGATTTTCAAAATCGGCAGGCTCATTCTCCATGACATCAAGAGCTGCTCCCCTGATTTTCCCCTGTTGAAGTGCGTTCAATAAAGCCTCCTCGTTTATGATGGTTCCCCGACTCGTATTAATGATGTACGCTGAGTTCTTCATTGTGTCGAACGCCTCCTGAGAAAACAGATTCTCCGTCTCAGGTGTCCGAGGGGAGTGAATTGAAACAAAATCTGCTTCCCTCAGCAGGTTTTCAAGAGTAACTCGCTTCACCCTTTCTCTTTTGAAAACCTCATCGCCTGGGTATGGATCAAAGGCAATGATTTCCATTCCGAAGGCTTTGGCTTTTCTTGCGACGGATTGGCCGACACCGCCGAATCCTACCAGGCCCAGAACAGAGCCTTTGATACGGTGGAGCTTGCCGGCGGACTTAAAATCCCAGTTTCCTTTTTGAATCTGACGATCGAAACGAACGATACCCCTGGCACAGGCAAGCAGGAGGGCTATGGTATGATCCGCCACCTCGTCGGTGCAATAATCGGGGCAGTTGACGAGAAGAATTCCTGCCCCGGTTGCTGCATCGACATCGATGTTGTTGTATCCGGCCGCATTCATGGATATTATTTCGCAGCGCTCTAGCTTTTTAATGACGCGCCCCGTAATAGGCGCATACTCCGTGATGACGGCGTCGGCATCTCGAGCAACATTGATAACCTCCTCCTCTGACCTGCAATGGGTCGGCAAGAACTCTGCCCCAACGCCGTTAAAGATCTTGTACTCGAGTTCAAGATCTGGCCACCCATAGTCGGTGAGAACCACCTTGAACTTCCTCTTGTCTTTCATCTCTATACTCTTTTCCAAATGGCGATTGCCCAAATCGCTTCTCGGAGAAATTGGTGATCATAGTGGAAAAGGACGTGCTTCGCAACTCGGAAATCTTTTTTCGACGACTCGCTAGGGCTAAAAGATCGAGGCTCAGTGAGAAAGACCAGAAGAATGCTTCTTCTGGAGTTGTGACGCTTCCCCTTTTACCTTTTTCCTTGTCCCCCGCTTATGTCACCTTTTGCCTTCACCATTCGTGTTCAGACCTGTTTGGCAGAGAGCGATTTGGGTAACAGATCATCGCAGTTATTCATGGCCGGTTTTTTCGGGTTTTCATCCTGGAAAGACTCGATCTCAAAACCTGTCTCTAAGAATCCTTGTAACCAGACGGAACCGATCATTTGTTGAGGCATGTGATGTGAGGTAAGAGAAATATCTCTCTTTATGAAGACCGTCGAAAGGGGTTATTTTTTTGTTCGGCGTACTGCCATATAATCATACATCTTTTCGCACTCTTCGTCACAAAAAGAAACGTCCGTGCCCTTCTTTTCAGAAATCCAGGCGTCCTTCGGGATCATTTTGCCGCAGGCTTGACAGTGCAGTGACTCAGGGTTCACATAGCTCTTGTAGCTCGTGTCCAGATGGATCCATTTCCCCATTTCCTACCCCTTTCGCAATGACTTTCGCAGGTGAGCCGTCGCCCCATCATTTACTACCAGTCCTTTGGGTGTTTCCTCGATGACGACGCCATATTCATCGCGAGCTGCCTTCTTCGATACCAATTCGTCTTCAACATCTTTGAGAACCAAGTCCGGGTCTCGGTGTAATGGTTCTCCATAACCTCCTCCGCCAGGCGAAGTGAGAATGATTTCATCCCCGTCGTGGATCGTCAAACTCGAGAACTTTGAAGGAGAAGCGGTGTGGTAGGCCTTCGTAAAGGGTTCGAACTTGTTTTTTCCCTTCTTCTTTATAGTCAAAGAGGCATTTCCTCCACCTCTTCCACCGAACAATCCAAAGGGCTTTACCTTTACTCTGTCGAAGAGCGTGCTCAATGTTATTTCAGGAGCTTTTACCGTAAACTTCCTTTGGCTTCCAAGGCCCCCCCGGAACGTGCCGGGTCCCCCAGAATCCTTTACGAGTGAGTATGAGTCGGCGATAAGTGGATATCGAGTTTCGAAAATCTCAACCGGTGTGTTTCTGCAGTTGCCGTTGGGGACGATAATGGTGTGGTTGCCGTCCTTCGTAGCACGAGCTCCCCAACCGCCGCCCTCCAAGTGATAATTCGCATAATACTGATTCGTATCGGGATGGATGCCCCCAAATAAGAAATTGCAACAGGTACCGCCATCTGAAGCAGCCACCTTTTCAGGGATGGCTTTGGAAAAGGCCCCTATGAGTATTTCCCAAATTCGCGGGTGAGTTTCGGTGTTTCCTCCAACTTCCGGTGCAGGGTGGGTCACATTGACGACCGTCCCGGGCGGTGCAATAATTTTGATTGGCCGGTAGGCGCCAATATTGTGGGGAATGTCAGGGTCGGTCACGTGAAACACGGCGTTGTAGGTGGCCGAGGCTGTGACACCATAGGTCGCATTGATTGGCCCCCTTGCCTGGGGATCTGACTTTGAGTAATCAACGATCAGCGTGTCTCCATCGATGATGATGTTGGCCCGGATATAGGTCGGCTTAGATAGCAGACCGTCATCTTCCATGCAGTCTTCAAATGAGTACTCTCCGTCGGGCAAAGAAGCTATCTCTGCTCTCATTCTTTTTTCAGCCACATCCATCAATTCATTGTTGATCTCACAAAAGTCGTCGTATCCATATTCATCCAGCAAAGTGATCAAACGCCGCTCTGCAACATTCAACGAACCAATCATGGCGCTGAAATCACCCAGCGTATTTCTCGGCGTTCGGTGATTGCTCATGATCAGTTTCCAGAGATCCTCATCGTATACACCCTCCTTCACCGCTTTGACCGGTGGGATTCGAAGCCCTTCCTGATAGACTTCTGTGGCATCCCCTGCAAATCCGCCTGGATTCTTGCCCCCGATCTCAGCGAGGTGTCCAATATTGGCAGCGAACCCGGCCAGTGTGGTGTTATAGAAAATCGGCTTGATAAAACAGTGTTCAGGGATGTGACACCCCCCTCGATAGGGGTCATTGTGCAGGATGACGTCCCCCGGTTTGAGATTCTCAACACCAATCTCTTTGATCGACCATTCCACAACATAGATGCTGGCTCCTAGCTGTGCTGGGCAAAACTCCGCCTGCGAGATCATCTCACCTTGAGCGTTGAACAGGCAGCACGAAAAATCGAGCCCTTCGTTGAAAATCGGAGAATAGGCCGTTTTCATCATGGCTATTCCCATCTCTCTGCAGATATTGACCAGCCGATTGTTCACAACGCTGAGGGTTATTGCATCCCGTTCCAATTCACGTCCCCCTTTCCTACTTCAGATGGACCTTAAGAATCCCGAATTCGTCCATATCAACGTGACATCCTGCATCGATGAAGGTAGTCGAATCTATCTCTTCAATCATGGCTGGCCCTTTTGCCGAAAATCCAGGGCCAAGGGTGTCACGCCGGTAGATCGGAACCTCTACCTTTTTCTGAGAAGATAGATAAACAGGTCTCGATCCCTGAGGGTTTGCCATTCGATCGGCTGCAGCTGACTTGTACACGGGCTTCTCAGTGTGACCCGAGGCAGCGGCATTGAAGCTGATGATCTCTATGACCTCTCCCCTCAAATCGTATCCATAATTCTCTTTATGCTTGGCATGGAATCGGTCGTAGACTCCGTCGAGGTAATCTGGTGAAATCTCCTGATCTGGGACATCGACCAGCAGTTCGTAATTCTGTCCGAGGTACCGCATGCTCATACTCAAGGCGATGGCAGGATTTCCGGAAAACCCTTGCTCCTTCAACTCACTTCTAGCCAATTCCTTCAATTCACTAAACCCTCTGTTAATCTCGTTTATGTCCAGGATGTCAGATCGGTAGGCTTTTGTCCATACTTTGTCCACTCGGAGATCGGCAAGGAGCAAACCGAGTGCTGAGAAGACACCAGGTTGGGGCGGTATGACAACGAGGGGTATTTCTAGCTTCCGCGCGATGGAGCACGCGTGCAACGGACCTGCGCCGCCAAAAGCCATGAGGCTGAATCTTCTGGGATCAAGACCCCTTTGAATCGTCTTCAGCCGGATGGCATTGGCCATGTTCTCGTTGGCGATTTCCACCATGGCAAATGCGGTATCAACCTCATTCATACCCAGTTCTTCCCCCAACTCCCGAAGTGCCTTTTGAGCCAAGGGAACCTTAAGGGGCATCTCTCCGCCCAAGAAATAATCGGGGTTCAGCCTGCCGAGCACAAGATCTGCATCGGTGACGGCCGGGAATTGTCCACCTCGACCATAACATGCAGGGCCTGGCTCTGCGCCTACGCTCTCCGGGCCCACGTGCAGCAACCCGCCTTTATCGACCCACCCAATTGAACCGCCACCTGCACCGATGGTCGAAATCTCTAAAGTGGGGACAATCACGGGGAGCCCCCACTCGATTTCATAATCGGTTGTCGTCAGCACCTGTCCTTTGTTGATTAAGGCAACGTCGGCACTTGTTCCCCCCATGTCGACAGTGATGAGGTCCTCCAATGAAGCGAGGACGCCGTAATGCTTTCCTGCGGTGACACCACCCGCAGGACCTGATAGCAAGACGTTTACCGGATAATCGGGCACAGAGTCGGCATCCATGATACCGCCGTTCGACTTCATGACGGACCATTTCCGGGATAATCCCTGGCCGACAAGGCCCTCGTCCAAATTCTCTATGTACTCCTTTGCAAGGGGCTTCACATAGGCATCAGCAATCGTTGTGCTTGCTCGTTCGTATTCTCTCCAGATCGGTGCCACCTTGTACGATATGGAAAGGGGAAGGTCTGGGAGTTGCTTTGCCATTTCACGGGCCAGGAGTTCTTCGTGTTCAGGGTTGACGTATGAAAACAAAAAACAGATCGCCACGGCTTCTATCTTCTCGTTATTTACCTCTCTTTTGACCGTCCGAACAATTCTCTCGATTTCGCCTTTCCCTAAAGGAATGAGCGCCTCTCCTTTGTAATTGAGCCGTTCAGTCACTCCGATGGTATCCCTTCTCCGGACGAGAGGTACCGGTTTGCTCCATTGAAGATCGTAGTGGAACTTCCTGTTGATTCGTTGGATGTAAGGGATATCTTCAAAACCTTTGGTTATAAGGAGTATGACTTTGCCTCCCTTCCTCTGGATGAGGCAGTTCGTCAACACGGTTGTCCCATGGATCAGTTGAGAGGTGGCTAATTGATTTCGGTCGATCTCCGAACTTCTCACCGTGTCTAGAATCCCGACTATTGGGTCTTTTGGGGTCGACGGTTTTTTTGCCGTGGTAATTCGGTTCGTGGCTTCATCTATTGCCACGAGATCGGTAAATGTTCCCCCCGTGTCGATCCCAATTCTCAGGCTCATTTTAGTCTCCTTCATACCGATTGTATCCGAGTTTCTGCGACAACTATTAGGTCAGTCCCTTGTCGGATTGCAAAGCTCCGGATCCCGGTCTTTCAGTGCCACGGATCATAAGGAGCTTAAGAAAAAGCTCTCGAAAGTGCCTGTCTCGTCACTCGCAACGGGAAAATCCACGTCACGATCACATCCGTAACATGAGTAAAGACGGAATTAAACAGGCGTCCCGGGCGGCATCAGAGGCAGAACCAATTCTGCTTAGCCGGAAAGGCCAATAGAATTCTCTATTACTAATCCAATACGACGTCACATGATTCTTTGAAAATAGACATGGCCTGGCTTAGTTGTTCATCCGTCGTGACCAGGGGCATCAGTATTCGAATGACATTGCCAAAAATGCCGGCTCCCATCACAAGCAATCCACGCTTGAAGCACTCTTTTATGATCAAGCCAGCCTCATGTTTGGCAGGTTCTTTCGTATCCAGGTCTTTTACGAATTCAATGCCTATCATAGCCCCTAGAGCCCTTATGTCTCCAATTTCGGGGTGTTCCTCTTGGACCTCTCTTAGCTTTTCGACAGCACTCTGGCCTATTGCAACGGCTCGTTCAGCCAGGTTTTGATTCTCTATGTAGTCTATGGTGGCAAGACCAGCCGTACAGGCCACGGGATTACCACCATAGGTACCGCCAATGTGGGCGGGCTCAGGACCATCCATAATCTCTGCCTTCCCCACGACTGCGCTGAGGGGGAGTCCAGACGCAAGGGATTTCGCCAAGACGATGAGATCGGGCTCGACGCCGTAGTTCTCGACGGCAAACATTTTTCCGGTTCGCGCAAATCCGCTTTGTATCTCGTCGGCCACGAATACGATTCCGTTTTCTTCGCAAATCTTTTTCAACCCTGGGAGGAATTCTGGAGGCGGGACGATGAACCCTCCCTCTCCCTGGACCGGTTCGATGATCATGGCTGCAACGTTTGCCGGATCTACCTCAGACACAAAGAACCGTTTGCATTGCTCCACACAGTACATCTCGCATTGTGGGTAGGTACAGTGATAGACACACCGATAGCAGTAGGCAGAGGGTATTTTATACACCTCCGGTGCGAAAGGCCCAAATCCGAATTTGTAGGGTTTGACCTTGCTGGTCAAGGTCATGGTCAGGAGCGTACGGCCGTGGAATCCCGCTTCAAAGGCGATGAGTCCCGGCTTCTTGGTATACGCCCGAGCGATCTTTGCGGCGTTTTCAACGGCTTCGGCACCGCTGTTAACAAACATGGCTTTTTTTTCAAAGCGTCCAGGGGTAATCTTCACCAGCTTCTCGGCAAGGGCGACATAAGGCTCATAGTGGGTTATGGGAAAACTCGTATGCAAGTACTTGTCAGTTTGGTTTTTGATAGCATCAACGACCGGATCAGGACGATGCCCCGCATTTAAGACGCCGATGCCTGCGTAGAAATCGATATAGGTATTCCCATCCACATCTCTGACAACGGCGCCCTTCGCCTCATCCACAAAAATGGGAAGGGTCGTCGGAATGCCTCTTGAGATATACCTGTTCTTCTTCTCTATCAGTTCTCTTGCTTTCTCTCCCTGCCCCATTCCAACTTCTGCCAGTTCCGTACCGTCTATCATTTTCGCTCTCTCCGTAAAGGTCATCCTCGATCACGTCGAAAAGTAAGACCCTATGCCTCCTTTCCCGTTCTGCCGCCCCGGTCTCGCAACTACAAGAAAGTCCCAACAGGGGCCAGTTCAACCCCCTCCTGTTCGAGGGCCTTGACCAATGCTCGAGCCAGTTCTATGGCTATTGGAGAATCGCTGTGAGCAGCTATGCTTTCAGCTTGAACCGTGATTTCTTTCCCCGAATGGGCGACAACTTTTCCTTCCCGTACCACTCTCATGGTCCTTTCAACTGCTGCCTCAACCGATCCTCCTATTTCCTTGATGTCAAAGGCGAAGACGATCTTCTCGTCGTCCTCGCAGCCCCGGTCGGCATAGAATTCGTTGACCACCTTCAGCCCCGCCCTTGTCGCCAAATCATAGATGGCCGAGTTTTTCCACGAAAAGAGTATGAGTTTGTCATCGATCGCCTGTATGGTTTCGACGACCGCTTTGGATAAGGCCTCATCATGCCTCAGCATCAGGTATAGGGCGCCGTGGGGTTTCACATGCTGCATTTTCACTCCAAGAGCATCCGTGAAGCCCTTCAAGGCCCCGATCTGATAGATTGCATAGTCCTTCAGCTGCTCGGGGGTGATGTTCATAATCCGTCTACCAAAGCCGATCAGGTCGGGGAGACCAAAATGGGCCCCGATGGCGACCCCTTTTTCCTTGGCAACCTGGACAATTCCCCGCATTACATGCGGATCGCTTGCATGAAATCCACATGCGATATTTGCCGACGTGCAGTAGTCCAACAGCTCTTCGTCTCTTCCGAGCTTGTAGATTCCAAAGCTCTCCCCCATATCATAATTGAAGTCTATTTTCTTCCCCATCATCGTCCCCCTTCCAACCGAATAATTCAGGTTTTGACAATATGCTCTTCTTTGATTTTCGCCAGATGGTCCCTGTAAATTGCCGCGGCCTCATCGAGCGTGACTTTCTTGAAACGGATTGGATCGGCCGTTTTTGCCTGTCCAAGCCGATCGATGTCTGCCCGGATAACACAACCGATCTTAACAAAACCCCCTGCGCTAGGTCCATCGACCAGGAGGACGATGGGTTCGACTCCGCCCGGTAGTTGAATCCCGCCGAGGGGTATCCCATCATCGATGATATTATCTGGGTTGGGACCGCCAATGTCTGTGTGGGCTTTGTCCGCCCATTTTACTTCTGGTCCTCCCTGAAACCGGTACCCCATCCGGTTGGCCTTGGAAGAGACCTGCCATTGGGACTCAAAGAAATCTTGTATCCCTTCAGGTGAGAGATAATCGTCTTGCGGACCGAGAACGACTCTGATTTCTTTTTCCCGTGTATCAGGGGGGATGGCATCGGGATGAAGTCTTCGGCCGACAATCTTCTCAAGGCTCTCCCGGGGCTCACCGACGGTCAGCTTGTCCCCCTTTCTGAGAGCTCTCCCCCGATACCCACCCATTCGTCCCATCACATAGGTCGATTTGCTTCCAAGGATGAGAGGGACATCAATACCACCAGCGATGCACAGGTACCCTCGGCACCCATTTTTGACGAATCCAAAAGAAAGGACGTCACCAGACTTGACTCTGACGGCTTCCCAACGGGGGAGCTTGTCCCCATTGACCGTGGCCTCCAAATCGCCGCCCGTGAAGGCAATCACCGAATCCCGGAGGATCTCGAAGGTGCCTCCCTGGGCCGTCATCTCAAGCCCTGCCTCTCCGGTTGGATTCTTCACGATAAGATTACCCGCTCGCAAAGCAAAGCTATCCATGGCGCCGGATGGAGGGATTCCGATATCGTGATACCCCTCCCGTCCCAGATCTTGTACTGAGGTCAAGAGTCCCGGTTCTATGACAGATAAAGCGTGTCCGCTCATCTCCGCCTCCTTCTATCCTATGCTTTTCCGATAGTCGAGAGGTACTCTTTCAGTGAGAAGGTCCCCTCTTCGATCTGATAGGTATATAGGCCCTCGAAAACCGCCTGGCGGATATTGTCGAGCTCGTCGTCGTCGATCGGCCTGAATTTGATCCGGTCTCCCACCCGCAGCAATATGGGAGAATCTGAAAACTCCTCCAGCCTTTGATAGGGATCATATAACGGGGCCGGGCAGAAGGCAATTTTTTGGTAGCCGCCAGGACTGGGGACCGTATACATTGACGTGATATTCCCTCCATGACCCAGTGTTCCGACGGGCGTATAGGTTCTCGGAATCTTATATTTGGGGGCATTTAGGATCTTTTCAGGAGGGTTCAAACTCATCAAGAACGGGTGACCCGGCGTAAACCCGACGATTCCGACCCAGTGAGGGGCACTGTAATGCCACTCCGCGGCCTCCTCCTCTCCGCTCAGCTTATTCACTTCGGCCACAAAGTTGAGATCAGGCCCCCACTTTCCACCGTAGCAACAGGGAAGGTGGATGAGCCGGGATGAGATTTCATCTATATCCGCCGTGCCTCGAACGATTTTTTTCAATCGGTCGATCATGTCCGTCATTGTGATTTTCTGGTTATCAAAATAGACCATCACCGCCCTGTACGTGATAATTGCCTCTACGATCTCGTCCAGTTGTGCCGCCTTGATCGCCCGGGTGATTGTCAGCGCTTTGAAACTCGTCTCGATGTTCATTGCATTGGCTATCTCGATGCTAATATAACGATCTCCAGCGACAAGGTACCGAGGTTCCTCATAGAACATTCCTGTCCTCCTCTACCACAAGACTAGAAAATCGTCTTTTGAGAAACTTTCTCAAAGAGATGGATTCTGTCTTTTCGGAATTGCAACCATTTTTTTTCTTTTATTTGAGGTTGGTTGTCGGCGGGAACTAGCGTGCGGATCGTCTCCTCTCCCAATTTGAAATCGACGATGGCTTTGGATCCAAGGGGTTCACTGATGAATACTGTGGCCGCAATGTCTTGGTCAGTCTGTTTACCGTTGCTGATTTCGATGTATTCGGGTCTGATTCCCAGGATCACCTCATTCTCTTGAGGAGATGTAGACGACTTTTGCAGAGGCTCGGTAACATCCAGGTTAAAACGGTCATGCACAACAAAGACCTGCCCATTCTTCCGCTCCAGAGCGCATTCAAAGAAATTCATCGCCGGCTTGCCAATAGTCTTCGCCACATAAAAGTTAACTGGGTGATTGTAGAGTTCTTGAGGTGTCCCGATCTGTTGAATTCTGCCCTCCATCAGGACACCGATACGATTTCCCAGGGACATTGCCTCTTCTTGATCATGGGTCACGAAAATCAAGGTCTTACCCATATCTCTCTGTATTCTTTTCAACTCACTTCGCATGGCGATCCGCAGTCGGGCATCGAGTCCTCCGAGAGGCTCATCGAGCAGGAATGCTTGAGGGTTTTGGACAAGCACTCTCGCCAGAGCCACCCGTTGTTTTTCACCACCGCTGAATGTGTCCGGATTCCTATGGAGTATGTGCTCGATATTCAGCAGATTAGCGACATCGGTGACCCGTTTCTGTATATCCTCTTTGGGTACTTTTTTCACCTTGAGAGGAGATGCAATGTTGTCGCGCCCGCTCTTGTTTGGGTATAGGGCGAGCGTCTCAAAGAGCATAGCGACCTGGCGCTGATTTGGATGGACCTCGTTAACCTCCCTTTGATCAATCAGAACACGCCCACTGTCCGGCTTTTCCAGACCGGCGATCAATCTCAAGGTTGTGGTTTTGCCGGAATTTGTTGGCCCGACAAAACAGAAAAACTCACCGTCTTTCACGTCAAAGCTAAGGTCATCCACATTGCAGTACTGCTGGGACGGAGTAAAACGTTTTGAGACATTTTCCATCCGAACGGTCGCCATCATCATCTCCCTACGTCTGTGCAAGCACCATTTCCGTTAACGGGTCGATTGGGTAAATCTTCTCAGGGTGAAAGCAAATCGAGATTCGATCATCGATTTTCGGCATGAATTCTGGAGGCGCCACCATCCTCTGGAAGGATTCAGACTGCCTTTTCAGGCGGAATTCAACGACATTCTCCATTCCATGAACCTCAAGGTTGTTGACAACAACATCAAAGGAGTCTTTCCCTCCGGACGGAGCAACTGAAATATGTTCAGGGCGCAAGCCCAAGCAGAGATCTTTCCCAGCGGTCGACTTCTTTATCATCCCACGGTACTTTGAGACGTCAAGTTTAATTGATTGAAATTTATCCACAAAAAAGAGTTTGCCAGACTTCTCCTGGAGATGGCCGTCGATGAAGTTCATTGGCAGCTTTCCAATGAACTCGGCGACAAATTTATTGACAGGCCGATTGTATATGTTTTCCGGTGAATCAAACTGCTGAAGCTCTGCATTGTCCATGACAACGACCCGGTCGGCCATAGACATGGCCTCCTCTTGGTCATGAGTGACGTAGACCATCGTCTTTCCAAGGTCCTTTTGCAACCGTTTGAGTTCGCCTCGCATTGTGATCCGCATATCTGCATCGAGATTATCCAGCGGTTCGTCGAGTAAAAAGACGGAAGGCGCCATGATCATCGTCCTCCCAATGGCGATCCTCTGGAGATCTCCAGGGGTAAGAACATGAGACTTCTTTTCGAGCATGTCGGTCAAGTATAACCTTTCGGCGACGCTCTTCACGGTTCTGTCTATCTCGTCTTTTGGGGTTTTCTTGGCCGTGAGACTGAAAGCAAGATTGTCATAGACGGTCATATTTTCAAAGATGGCGTAATCCTGAAAAATCAAGCCAATATCGCGCCTTCGCGCGGGGAGATCGTTGATGACCACATCGTCGAAGATAATATTTCCCCGCGTCGGCTCCTCCAGTCCCGAGAGCATGTTCAGGGTCGTTGTCTTTCCACAGCCCGAGGGGCCAACAAAACAGACAAATTCTCCATCCAGAACCTCCAGGCTGAGGTTATTGACAGCGACCAAATCCCCAAAAACTTTGGTCAGGTCTTCCATTTTCAACTTGATCTTCATAGCCTGCCTGTCTCCTGCGATTTCCGCGATTACCTCTTCAAAGCCCCAAAGGTGAAACCTCTGGCAAGGTGTTCTTGGATCAGATACCCGAAAATAACCACGGGAATGATAATGAGAAATCCCATGGCAGCCTGAGGCCCGTAGAGTGTCCCTGCCACCGCCGAGAAGAGTGATGCAAGGAAAATGGGGGCCGTTTCAACACGATCCTGAAACATCGTGATGGCGACCAGGAATTCACTCCAATTCAAAATGAAAACAAACAGGGCAGTCACAAGGAGTCCAGTCTTTACGATGGGTAGTGTCACTTTGTAGAAGGCCTCGAAATTACCCATTCCCTCCATGATGGCCGCTTCTTCGATCTCTTTTGGAACTTCATCGATGAAACTCTTCATCATCCAGACCGAGAAGGGAAGAGTGAAGCCAGAGTAGGCAACGATAAGCCCCCAATAGCTGTCGATTCCCCCGACATAGGAGTACATCACGAGCAGGGGAATGAGCACGGCAATGGGCGGAAACATACGGGCACTCAGGATAAAAAGGGGCAGAAAATTTCCACCAATTCTGAAGCGAGAGATGGCGTAGCCTGCCATGCTCCCCGCACCAATCGAGATGAACGTGGAAGCGACACTCACAAACAAGCCTTTGGCAAAGGCCGGGCCTGCCGCCGATTGAGCTGGGCTCAATATTGGTGTGGACGCACTCGCTATTCCCATGAGAGATCTGAAGTTGTCGAGGGTGGGTCGTATGGTTAGCCACACCGGTGGAAAAACCAACCACTCATCGATGGGCTTGAAGGCTGTACTCATCATCCAGTAGACCGGGAACAGAACCAGGGTCGTGACGATGATCAATACCCCCAGGCGGACATAGTCAACGGCCCCATATCGTTTCTTATCCATCTGCTATTTTGCCTCCTCAATCTTTTCCCCGAACTCCTCGACTCGATACAGAATGGGTCTCAGAAGCCGGACGAAAAGGATCACCAGAGCGATGAGCACGATCCATGCCCCCGCTGAAATATACGAAGTCCTAAAGTCCTTCAATCCGATCTTGAACATATACATACTAATGGTCTCCGTCTCTGACCCTGGCCCCCCTTTGGTCATGATATAGACGAGATCGAACAGCTTGAGCACCTCCATCGCTCGAATCACAAAGGCGATCAAGATGATGGGCACCAATTGAGGAATCTTGATGCGCCAGAAGATCTGCCAAGGCGTTCCGCCGAGAACCTCGGCTGCCCGGAGTTGATTGGGGGGCATCCCTCTCAAGCCAGCGATCATGATCAGGAACATCAGAGGATACCACTGCCATATCTCGGCGATCATGATTGGAAAGATCGCCCATGTGCGATGGGAGAGCCAGTCTAACCGAAAAGGGCTTCCGATGACGTAGCTAATCAACGCGTTGATCGGACCTTCTGCAAAAAACAGCATATAGAAGTTGTTTCCCACCACAAGGGGGGGGAACATCATGGGGAGAATGAGGACCAAGGTGAAAAACTTCCGGCCGGGGACAGGTCTGTAAACGAGCATGGCGAGGCCGAGGCCAATCAGGAATTGAACGCTCACGCAGACACCGGTGATAATAAAAGTCCTCGCAAACGCCCACAGGAATCGAGCTTCGGTGAAGAGATCGATGTAGTTCTTGAACCAGATAAATTTGCCGGACAATATCCCGATGCCAAATGTAGGCTGCCAGGAAACGAGGCTCAGCCATATGGACATGATCGAGGGGGTGATCAGCAGGAAGAGGAGTATGGCCTCTACTGGGACGATGAACCACACGGGAAGAGGGACCGCATTCACGAGGCGTTTGAACAGCCCCACTTTCTCGCTCGGTTCACTCGTGTCGAAGGTTGTCACGTCGCTCATATCTTTTCTCTTTGGGTTCGATGTATTAGCATATGCATAACCAGTCGCAATAGAAAGATTAAACCCTTTGTTCTGGAACGATGGAATCGTGGGTGGGAGCCCGCAGAAGCCGGTCAACAAGACAAGATCCTACCCGTACTTCTGGCGACTCAATTCTTGCCCTACCCCGTCACTCCATAACTCCGATTGGGATTGTTGCGAATCAAATCCGCAGAGGATTTGTAAGGACGGGGCGGAGAGAAACCGGTTGGTTCTCCACCACCCCGTTCCTTTGAGACTCCATCAGGCGCTAAGAAGCTCCTCGACAATCGGTGGAGGATTACCAAGATTCATGGCCTTACGCAGATCTTCGCCGAACATGCTGGAGGTCACGAATTTCCACGCTTCTTTCTGTTCCTCTCGGCCATACCGTTCGGTGATCTCATCCCACTGCTGTTCCACTTCCTTCAACGCCGCTTCCGGTTTTTTCAACCCTTGGATAGCCGCGATGACAGCCTCGTCAAGCCTGGTCTGGTACTCTTCACACCCCCTGATCTGAAGCTCTGGATAGCTATTGTTGATGTTGAAGATCAACGCCTCCTTGGCCTCCTCCCAGTACGGTGTGTACTGCTCCAGGAGCTCTTTGGTCATATGGTTGTAACGATAAGGATCCATGTACCCACCAGAGACAGGCAGGACCTTGACGCTGATCGTGGGGCTATACATCCACTGGCTGTAAAGATACGCAATCTCCTGGTTCGGAGAGTAACGATTGATCGTGTATACCCAGCTAAAGGTGTTCCGGCAGGGTCTGAGGATGGTGCCATCTTTCAGCTTTCTTCCAGGCACCTTGGCGGTCATATGCTTACCCCGGATTTTCGAGAACCCGCCCATCTCCTTGGTCATGTTCGAGTACTTGATCAGAGACGGCCACCCGTATTCGGCATAGATATTCGCACCTTCGGCATAGGCCTTGTAAGCTTCTGACCAGCCGCCCGTTGTCGCGCCCGGATGGAGATAGGGTTTTACTTCGATCAGTTCATTCAGGGCCTTGACACCCTCTGGACCGGCGATCTGGGGCTTCATATCCAGGTCGAGTGGGAGCACACCCTGGGAAACGAGAAGCTGCATAAACGTCCACTTGGCATAGTAGGGCGAGATATACAACCATGCTCCCCAGGTCCCTTTATCCTTATCCGTGAAGAACTTGATCTGATCGAACAGCTGTTCCCACAAGACCGGGGGCTCCAGCTTGTAGCCGTATTTGTCTGCAAAGGCTTTCTGGTTGCCTGGCTCACCCAACCAGTCTCTCCGGAGGTGAAGGCTGTTTTCGTCTCCATCGGTATAGAGCCCGTAGAGCTTTTCCTTGTACATCCCGATGGTCGCCAGGGGAGGTATCACGCCGTCGGGCCCACCAAACCCCACGTTGTATTTCTTTGCCCACGGGGTGAGGTCTGCAAGCAGCTTCGCCTCGACCAGATCGGGAATGCTGTACGGGGAGGGAAGCATCATATCGAACGCTTTGGACCGGGTGACGGCCAGGTTCATGCACTTGGTGCCAAGCTCGTTGAGGGGAATCACGGTGATATTGACTTTGATTCCCGTGGTATCCAAAAGCCAGGGTTTACTGGTCTCGAAAGCCCCCTCAATTCCCGCGGGGAGGAGGATATTCAAGGTATCGCCCTTCATTTTCGGTTTTAGCTCTTTGAGGGCATTGATGGCTCTCTCCTCGGCATTTTTCCCTTCGACTGCCGCGTGAGCAGGAAAAAGGGAACCGGCGCCCAGGAGACTTGCCGAGGACAGGGCAACACCGCCCGCCCCGGCCAGCTTCAAGAACTGCCGTCGGTTCATTTCATAACGCTTCTTGTATTCGTCTCGATTCATAGCGTAACCCTCCTTACGTCTGTTATACCCATTTGTTTTTTTGATGTAACATCTCCGTTGGCGAGTGCATCTGGGCGTTTTTGCAAGACGCCAACGTATGGTGCTCGAATGGCTTAGAATACTTCTCAGATCACCCCCCTTCTATGTGCAGATTTGATCGTCAGGACATAAACACCTTGGTGCTTTGACTCCTTGACCACTATCTGCGATCAACGGCATCAGAGAAAAGAGCAAGCCAGACTGCGGGGTCCGTGCGACTATCTGTGACTCCTGTCTTGTTCTTAAAGTCCTGAGTATCCTCCGAAACTGATGATATTCAATCAATAATTGCGATTACCGCGTCGGCATCGACGTCCTCGCCGGGTTCAACTGTGATCTCTTTCACGATCCCTGAGCGCTTTGTCAAAACGGGTATCTCCATCTTCAAAGCCTCCAATGTCGCAATCGTGTCGTTTTCGTCAACCGAAGCGCCAGGCTCTACCTGGATCGAAACGATTTTTCCAGCCATGGGGACGGTGATTTCGAATGCCATTTTCCATGTTCCTTTCTTCCGTGATCAACGCTGAAAAGACTCTCTGGGTCATCAGAAAAGAAGCTGTGAACAGGCCTTTACTGAACCTTCTTTCTATCTTTCTATTTATCCCAGCGTGGTGTAACATAATTTCTTCATTCTGTCAACTAAAAAAAAGACCAAAAGAATCAGTGAATTCAGATAATTGACGGTCTCAAAGACCGAGTGATCAATGGAGATCATGACAATGGATCGGGCCAAAGATCCCTTCTTTCGTTCTGTTAGAGGGTGTGATCCAATACTTGCGCGGGCGGGAATGCCCGCCTGCCCCTGTGCCGCCAACACAGCCATGGAACCTCAGCTCAGAATTCTCTTGACATTTGGAATGGCCTGCCTTATTAAGCTCTATCGTTTTCCCGGTCCTTTTAAGATCAGGCAGAGTAAAGACGATGGCCGGGGAGGTTTTCTGAAGCATGATTGAAAGGAGAGACCCATGACCACACGGATAGGGGTGGATACAGGGGGTACTTTCACGGACCTGATTGCGCACGATGAAGACAAAGGAATGCTGATGATTGCCAAGGCGCTCTCCACGCCAAGGGATCCTTCTGTGGCCATTTTCAAGACCATTGGCAAGGCTGATATCCGGCCGGGGGACGTGGAGTATTTCGTCCATGGCACAACGGTCGCCACGAACACCCTGATCGAACGGAAGGGTGCCAAGACCGGTCTCATTATTACCAAGGGGTTCAGAGATATCCTCAGGATCCAACGGGTCGTCCGGCGCTATCATTTCGACCTACACTGGGTCAAACCTAGGCATCTGGTTCCCCGTCGCCTTAGTCTCGAGGTTGAAGAACGAACAAATGCCAAAGGTAAGGTAATTATCCCTCTGGAGGAGGCGGATGTCTTAAAGGCCATCGAAAAGTTCAAGGCCGAGGGGGTGACTGCGATTGCTGTGAGCTACCTTTTTAGCTTTCTCAACCCTGCCCACGAGCAGCGGACCCGGTCCATGATTAGAGAGCACTATCCTGAGGCTTATGTCTCGATTTCTTCAGAAGTCTTTCCCCAGTGGCGAGAGTACGAACGGACATCGACCACCGTCATCGACGCCTATCTGAAACCCCGGATGGACGGCTACATCTCGAATCTAGAGGAGACCACAAAAGACAAGGGGATTAAGGAGCTGCTCATAATGCGCTCCAACGGCGGGGTGATGACCACTCAGTCGGCCAAAGAGCAGCCCATGGCGATGGTCCGGAGTGGACCGGCAGGGGGAGTGATCGCCTCGTGCCACATTGGCAGACTCACGAAAAACCCCAATCTGATTGTGGCGGATATGGGGGGGACTAGCTTCGACACCTGTCTGATTGCCAAAGGGGTGCCCACCTTCACGACCAAGGAGGAGTTGGAGTGGGGGATTCCCATTGCAAGCAACATGATTGATGTCCGGTCGATAGGGGCTGGCGGTGGAAGCATGGCCTGGATTGATGCGGCAGGTATCCTGAAAGTGGGGCCGCAGAGTGCAGGGGCTGACCCGGGGCCAGTATGTTATGGAAAAGGAGGGACCGTCCCCACGGTGACTGATGCCAATCTGGTTTTGGGACGACTGGACCCAGATCTATTACTGGCGGGAGAGATCCAGGTAAACCTGGATATGGCGAAAGGAGCAATAAAAGATTTCGCGGACAGAATGAGATTAGACCTCTATGAGCTTGCTCATGGGATAGTTGACATCGCCAACAACAATATGGCCCAGGCCCTTCGTCTAGTCTCGGTAGACAAAGGGCACGATCCGAGGGATTTTGCGATCATCGCCTTTGGAGGCGCCGGTCCCATGCATGCGGTGGAATTGGCGAAGGATCTGCATGTCAAGAAAGTTATTGTACCGGTCTATCCAGGAGCCTTTAGCGCTCTTGGGGCGTTGATCGCTGACACCAGATTTGACTACATGCGGACCTCGATCATGCCTTCAACGAATCTAAAGCTAGAGAGAATCAACACAATCTATAAAGACCTAGAGGAGAGGGCCCGGGAGGATTTCCTGAAAGAGGGGTTTGACAAGCCGCCGGCGATTCAGCGGACTGTGGAGATGCGTTACCTGGGACAGAACTGGGAGTTGGAGGTCGAGATGCCTGGGGGACGGATAGACGATCAGGCGGTACAAGCGGCTAGAGAGTCATTCGATCGAGAGCACGCGACCCATTTCGGGTGGCATATCAGCGGTGAAAAATTCGAGTTTGTGAACTTCAAGATAGTCGCAATTGGACAAAAGATAGAGGTAAAGTTGCCGGAGATAGGAAACGACAGAGCGGGGAAGCCATTAAAGGTTGCCTCAGTCTATTTCAAGGAAAAAGACGGGTTCGTTGAGTGTCCGGTCTATTCTCGGGACGACCTCAATCCGGGGACAAAACTGGACGGTCCAGTGTTGATCGATGAGGTAAGCTCAACGACGCTGGTGCCGCCTGATAGCAAGGTGGAGATAGACGGGTATGGCAACGTCGTCATCGAGATAGGGGGTTAGGCATGGAGATGCGAAAGGCAGCGACAAAAAAAGCAAAAATCAAGGAGATAGAGATAAAAACGAATCCCATCCTCCTAGAGGTCATAAGGAACTACCTGATAACGACATGCCGGGAGATGGGAATAGCCATGATGAGAACGAGCTACTCCCCAATGTTCAACGAAGCGTTGGATTTTACCTGTGTCGTTTTCGATGGCCGTGGGGAAATGATTGGCCAGGCCGAGTTCTGTCCTGCCCACATCGGGGCGATTGTGCATACGGTGGAATGGGCAATCAAAGAGGTGGGGCCGGAGAATATGGAACCAGGCGATGTCATCCTGCACAACGATCCCTATCGGGGAGGCTGTCACTTGCCCGAGTTTATGGTCCTCAAGCCCTTCTTCTATAAGGAGAAAATAGTCGCCTATACGGCCAATATTGCCCATATGACAGATGTGGGCGGCATGGTACCGGCGTGCTTCGGGGATACTCGAAACATTTTCCAGGAGGGCTTGCGCCTGCCTCCTGTAAAGATTTACAAGAAGGACGAGGAAAACACCGACATTTTCGGCATCGTGATCTCCAACGTCAGGACACCGAGAAACTCCTATGGAGACCTAAAGGCAATGATAGGTTCCTGCTATTTGGGGGAGAGGCGACTCAAGGAGTTGGTGGAGAAGTATGGGCTTGAGGAATTAGACCAATGTGCGGAGGATATCAAGGATGTCTCTGAACTCTTGACCCGGAAGGCCATCGCCGCCCTGCCAGATGGAGAAACCAGCTTCGAAGGGTACCTGGAGGACGACGGCGTCATTCCCGACCGTCCCTGGAAGATCAAGGGAACACTCGTGGTCCGAGGGGACGAGATCATCGCCGACTATACCGGTAGTGATCCTCAGGCTGCAGGGGCGATCAATCAAAGCTTTGGGGTCACCGCGTCAACGACCTACAACGCCATCTTCCATATTCTGGGGGCCGACATTCCCATCAATCACGGGTGTTATCGGCCCATATCGATCGTCACGGAACCAGGTACGATTGTGAACGTGGACTACCCGGGCTCTTGTGTCGGCGGCAATTCCGATACCTATCCGACAACGGTGGACATCTTGCTTGCAGGCTTTTCTCAAATTTCTGACCGAAGTTCGGCTGCTGACGGGGGGACCTGCGGGCTCCTCGGGTTAGGGGGTGTCAATCCGGATACTGGCGAGCCTTTCGCTCACTTGCATCTCGATGGAGTAGGCTGGGGCGGGCGGAACGACCACGACGGAAACGACAACATTTTCGTCAAGAATGGTAACTGTGCCAATACTCCCGCGGAGGTGTATGAGACGCGATATCCTGTGGTTATCAAAGAGTATAACCTCGCCGTGGACCAGGGGGCGCCGGGGGTAGGCCGGCATCGTGGTGGCTACGGCACTCGGCGCATCTGGCAGTTCCTGGCTCCGACTACGGTGAGCGCCCATACCAATAGGCTGACCTTGCGACCATGGGGTCTTTTCGGAGGCGAGGACGCCGGTAACCAAGAACTGAAGTTCCGTGTGGGCAAGTCCAGGGAGTGGAAAAATGCCAAAGATCAATTCGGTACGATCTCACTCGGCAAGTTCTCCAACGTAACCATGGAGGCCGGCGACGAGATGCTCCTTGTGACTGCCGGAGGAGGAGGCTATGGTCCGCCTCTGGAAAGGGGCCCGGAGCTTGTCCTTGAAGACTATGTTGAGGAATTGATCACCGCCGATTACGCCAAGGACAAGTACGGGGTGGTTATCGACGAGGCTGGTCGTGAGGTGGACGAAGAGGCCACCGCTAAGCTGAGAGCGAAGAAAAGGGGGGAATAGCCCGAAGGCGGCCTCGAGCCGTAACCAAATTCGAATATGGAAATCCGAATTGCCTATTCTTGAGTTCTTCGGAAAATGCAAGGAAGCCATCACCTAAGAGACGAATCGTGCATCGCATCAAACCCTTCACCATGTGGATTGGCAAAACGATCAGACCAGGGAGGTCACCCAAAAGATGTATCGTGAAGTGAATGAGATGTCCAAATGTGCCAGCTGCGGCATTCTTGTGCCCTGTCAGGAAGTCATCAGAGAACATCATGGCGTGAAGCTTGTTTTTTGCAGTGACAAGTGTTACCGCGTCTATGATACCTACAAGTTTCCCAAGTACAAAGACAAGATTCTCGCTGCTGAACGGGCCGCCGCGTCATCTGGGGATTGAGAGAGCCCGGGTCAGTTTCCACCCCCAAACCCCTCTGGAGCGAGCATGAGGGGGTTCATGGGGTAACGGTCTGGGCGAGACGGGTGCTTTTTAGGGGCGAATTAAAGGCTACACGCCACGCCGTCCTCTGCTGTCTGATTCGCCGAAGACGGGTTCAATAAATGGAGACAGGGAGCGGAGAGGGCTATTTCCAGCCGTGAGGTGGTTAGGTTTCAATCTTGAATTCCCGTTGTCCTGATGAATAGGCGACAATCATGTCGGCGTCTTCATCCCCCCTATTGATGGCCACGTGCATCACCCCAGGCGGGGTTATCGATGTGTCCCCCACCTTCATACCGATTGTCTCGTCTCCGATGATGTGATCTATCTTCCCTTTGAGAAGGTAGAGAACCTCACAGCAATTCGGGTGACAGTGTCTCGGATTGGACATTCCCTTTCTGATGATGACCCTACCAAGGGTAATATCGTCGCACCTGGTCAGCTCCTTGTTGGCTAACCACGTCAGACTTCCCCAGTCCCTCTCAATTCGCGATGCTGTCGCCTCATCTTGAGATCGAAATAAGATATCCATTTACGGTTCCTTTCCGAATTTGATTTGATCTTCACGACACAACTCTGGGAAGCATGAGCGTTTTCTTCCCACCCTGTAGACTATCCGCCGTTCACAGATCGATTCCTCTTTCTCCGTGAGTTTTCAACAGTATACTCCATCACGACGGCTTCTTGGAAGGATCAGGGACGGCGCCGTCAGGCCTCGGATTTCCGACAAAGAATAGCCTTGACACTCTGGAAATTCTACCCTATAGTGGTCTCACCAAAAACGGATTTCGGGAAGTTTTGTTGACAGAAAGGGGGGATCATGGGTGAGAGATGTCCGTTATTTTGCTCCGACTGAGATCAGTGAGGCGACAAAGTTGCTCGCCGAGTCCGGCGAAAAGGCAACGATTTTGGCTGGCGGCACTGATCTCGTCCCCAAGATCAATTGTTACGAGCTGAGACCGGATGTCCTCCTGTACATTGGCGGTTTGGACCTGAATTACATCAGGGAGGAGGACGGTAAGCTGGTCATCGGTGCAACGACACCGACTGGGAAGCTCGCCGAAAGCGATCTTTTGGCCAAGAAGGCGAGTGCTCTGGTGGAGGCTGCCCGGCATAGTGGGTGTTTTTCGACGCGCACGACCGCCACGGTTGGTGGTAACCTGGCGAACGGTTCGCCGGCAGCGGACCTGGCCCCTCCGCTAATGGTCATGGACGCTGAGTGTCATCTGGTCAATGCCAAAGGGAAGCGTGTCGTGGCAGTCAAGGAGTTCTTTACTGGACCGGGGGAGACGGTACTCAGGGCTGACGAGCTTCTCACAGAAATACATGTTCCCATTCCCAAGGGCAAGACAGACTTTCTCAAGTTGGGTCGACGTAAAACGATGACCCTCTCGGTGGCCAACGTGGGGGTTCACTTGGTCTTGAATGGCCGGAAATGCACCGTAGCCAGCATTGCCCTGGGGTCGATGGCGCCGACACCGTTGCGTTGTGTCAAGGCTGAGGAGCTGATCACAGGCAAGGAGCTCGACGAGGCATTGATTGGCGAGTGTGCCACCCAAGCGGTGGCGGAGAGTGAACCCATCGATGATCAACGTGCATCGGCCTGGTATCGGAAGAAAGCTGGACGAGCGCTCGTTGCGCGAGCCTTGGCTCGGGCTGCTGGTCTGGAATCGTAGACAAGGAGGCAGGGGGACCATGAAATACGTACTTTCATTTACTCTGAATGATTCACCAATAGATGCTCTGGTTAAGCCGACCGACACGCTCCTCGATTTACTCCGGGAGCAGCTTCACGTGATGGGTCCAAAGCGGGGGTGTGATGATGGGGACTGCGGCACGTGCACGGTGCTGCTCGAAGGCGAACCTGTCCGTTCTTGCCTGACCATTGCCCTGACGGTCGCCGGTAAATCCGTGACGTCGGTCGAGGGCCTGAGCAAAGCCGGAGAATTGCATCCTTTACAGAAAGCTTTTCATGAACATGGTGCCTCTCAGTGCGGCTTTTGTACGTCGGGAATGCTTATGTCTGCCAAGGCGTTGCTCGACAAGAATCCCAATCCCAGCCGGCGGGATATCGTAAACCACATGTCGGGTAACTTGTGCCGCTGCGGAACCTATGAGGAAGTCATTGAGGCGATCCAGGCAGTGGCCGGTGCCAATCGAAAGGAGTCGTGAAGATGGCAGAAACCGTCAAAGTAGGAGCGATAAGCGAATACGTTGGTCAGTCAATGCCACGGTACGAGGGGCTCGGACAAGTAACGGGGACCACCACCTATGTGGACGACATCCAGCTTCCAGGAATGGTGTACGTCAAGGTCCTGCGCAGTCCGGTCCACAAAGGGGTTATTCGTCACCTTGACCTCTCCGGTGCGGAAAAGACGCCAGGTGTTGTTGGCGTCTTGACTGCAAAGGATATCCCGGGCGCAAACACCTACGGGAAGTATAACGACCAGCCGGTTTTTACGCCAGACCATATCCGATATAAAGGCGAACGTATCGCAGGGGTCGTGGCGGTAGACGAAGAGACCGCCGTGGAAGCGCTGGAGAAAGTCAAACTGGATATCGAGGAGCAGACACCGGTGTTCGACATGTTTGAGGCGATTAAGCCGAAGGCGCCGTTGGTGCGCCCAGGATCGAAGCATAACCTCTGGGTATACGAACCCGGAAACATGACGACCCGTGTTCTCCGCCTCGGCGATGTGGAAAAGGGCTTTGCGGAGGCGGACCAGATCATAGAAGGTCGGTACACCAATGGGGTTCAGGATCACGCTGCAATGGAACCCCATGTATCTGTTGCCTATGTTGACGAAGCGGAACGACTGGCCATCCACACGGTGAGCCAGTGTCTCTACTTCCAGTTGGGGATGTTGAGCGCCATCTTCAAGCTACCCATGAGCAAGATCCGCTACATCGGTGGGACCGTCGGCGGGGGTTTTGGTGGCAAGAACGACATTCATTGCGACCATATCGCCGGCCTTGCGGCGCTCAAGTTCCGAAAACCGGTAAAATATCGCCTCACCCGGCGGGAGGACCTGCGTTATTCAACCAAACGAGGCCCGTGGGTCTTCGAGTACAGGGACGGCGTCAAGAAGGACGGGCGAATCATTGCCCGCCAGATACGGGAGTGGCACGACACCGGTGCTTATGGGGGTATGTCGGCCTACGCGACGGAGAAGTGCGGGATGTTTGCCTCGGGACCGTATGCTATTCCGAATATTCTGGTGGAAGCCCAGACTATTTTCACCAACAAGTGTATCTCCAGCTCCATGCGAGGATTTTCTGTCATCAATGGGCAGTCCGCGGTAGAGATCCAGATGAACCGGATTGCCGAAGCTATCGGGATGGATCCGTGGGAGCTTCGCTTCACAAACGCCTGGCGCGATGGAGACAAGGGTGTGACTGAATATGAGGTCCGGGGAGCTGGGGCGCTCGAGGCGATGAAAAAAGCTGCCGAACTGGCAGGGATTCAGTTGCCCAAGCACCTCAAGGACATGAGTTCGCGAAGGAGGTAGGAGCCATGAAGAAGAGAGGCGTAGGGATTTCCTGTGTTTTGCATCCCTCGGGAAACAAGGGGGCGGGGGACCCTAGTCAGGCTGCGATTCAACTGAAGCCCGACGGAACGTTCACCCTCCTGGTTGGGGCTGTGGATATCGGTCAGGGATCTACGACGATCTTGCGACAGTTCGCGGCTGATGCTATGGGGGTTCCGATTGAATCGATCTATGCCAGCAATTTCGCTGATGACTTTGCGCCGTTGTGCACCGGGAGCTTTGCCAGCCGGGTGACACTCATAGATCCTCACGCCGTTGTGAACGCCGCTGAGGACCTCAAAGAGAAAATCCGGGAGTGGGCATCGGGTGTGTTTGAGACCACTCCAGACAACATCGAAATAGGAGACAATAAGGTCTGCGTCAAGAGTGATCCTGTCCGGTCGTCGATGACAATGGAAGAGGTAGGCATTAACGTGAATTGGGGCGGCCGTTTTTTGGTGGGCACGGGATCGTGGCAGCCTGACGTCTTCCACGATCATGACCCGGAGACGGGCAGAATGCCCGCAGTCGGCGCCATATCCTTCGGCGCGTGCGTCGCGGAGGTGGAGGTAGACACGGAGACGGGAGAGGTAGAGATACTCAAGGTTGTCCAAGTGTGGGAAGTGGGCAAGGCAGTCAACCCTCTCCTGGTCAAAGCGCAGATTAACGGCGGATTGCAGATCGGCCTGGGCTTTACCCTTAGCGAGAGCACCTATCCGTATTACCCCACGGAGGATTTCGCGCCTGAGACACTCGGGGACTACCCAATGCCGACTTTTGCAGACTATCCGGAGGAGGTTGAATACGGCATTGAGGAAGTTCCACACCCGGCCGGGGTGAAAGGGGCAAAGGGTTTTTCGGAAGGGGCTTCCAGCGCACCACCGCCAGCAATCCTTTCGGCCATCCATGATGCCATCGGTGTATGGGTTACGGATTATCCAGCCACACCTGAGGTGATTCTGCGAGCGTTAGAGGCCAAGGAAGGAAAGGGATAAGCGGCACGGCCTGATCGGGAAGATTGGATTCGAGGACGGGGTGGCGTATGCTACCCCGTCCTTGATGTGAGCTCGATTTGGGCATGTGGCACGGTGATATCATCAGATAGTCCGAATGGAGGCTGCCTGAAAGAACGGGTGGCAATCCCGCACCCTGTTCAGGACCACACGATCGAGGAGGAAGATACGGAATGGGTGAGAAGCTGGTTGATTTGAGCCAAGAGATTTATACCGGCGCGCCGGTATGGCCCGGTCACCCCGAGACCAGGGTTACCGTCGTGGACACGCATGAGAGCACCCGAAAATCTGGCCGGTTCGAGGAAGACTACGGTTACACCGCCGAAAAAATCGAGATGAGCACCCATGGTACCACGCACGTGGACTCCATCAGTCATATTGATCCAAGACCGGGGGCGGCCAGCATTGAAAAGATTCCTCTCGACTGGTTTTACACCGGGGCCATCTGCATTGATCTCTCGCACGTCCCACCGAAGACCTACTACACCGTTCAGATGATCCAAGAGGCCATGGATAAGCATGGACTCCAGATCAAAAAGGGTGACACGGTGCTTCTTTACTCGGGCCATTACGCCAGGACGTGGGGCACTCCCGCTTGGCTCACCGACTACCCGGGTTTGAGTCGCGCGGCTGCAGAATGGATTTACGATCAGGGAGCAATCAATATCGGTCAGGATGCACCCAGCCACGACTGTGCGCTAACCAAGAGTTATCCGGCCCACCAGATCTGCCGGGAAAAGCAAACCCTGAACATCGAGAATCTGGGTGATTTAAGGCCTGTGGTCGGTAAGCGCTTCCGTTTCATAGGCTTTCCCCTCAAGATTCGTGATGGCAGCGGTTCGCCAATCCGGGCGGTGGCAGTGTTGGAAGATGAGGAGTAACCGACGTCGGGGGACCGAGGGTTTCTATAGTCAGGGGGGGCACACCCTAGAAATTCCCAAGCCGTGGATTGCCAGAGCGAAAACCTTTGTATTCCTATGATCCGAGCACGTACTCGCCACCTCGCCGAAGTGATAGAGGCCCATAAACCTTTATTTCCTTTTGACTTCTAAGGACGACTCTGACCCGATGGTTTCTTCCGGAGGTCCGACAACGCATGAAATGACACGGTCAGCTAACCACAACAGGAAGGGGATGCAAAAAATGGTTAAATACATCGTTGAACAGGACGCTGAGGGGGATGTCTTCGAGGAACCTTTCGCACGCACGATTAAGCACTTGGCAGCGCCATGGACATTGGGAACCGAGAAGCTCTGGCTGGGTACCGATGAAATCGAGCCCCACAACTGCAGTAATCCCCACGCCCACGAAGATCAGGAAGAGGTTTTCTTCTTCCTCTCGGGTACGGGTCGGGTAAAGGTGGACGATGAGGAGGTTGAGGTCGGTCCGGGGTATTGCGTCCTTTGTCCCATGGGCAGTACGCATCAGGTTCTTAACGATGGGGACACCATACTCCGATTTGTTGCGGCAGTTGCCCCGCCTTTCATACCCGAAAAATTCAAGGCCGACCATTTATCAACATAGGCGGTTATGGTGGGCGTGAAGAAGAGATTGAGCCGGATTGGGAGGGGAAAATGAACCTGGTGACTGGAGGAACGGGATTTATCGGTAGGTGGCTTGCCAGGACGCTGATGGAGGAAGGCGCGGCGGTTGCCACGTTTTCGAGATCAAAACCAAACGGGCATCCTGTCCTGGAGGCGTTTGGGGCGAAATGGACCCATTATTCGGGAACTCAGGAGCGCATGAGCGATGTCTTGAACGCGGTCAGGGAAAGCCGGGCCGAAATCATCTACCACGTCGGTGGCATGCTCTCCATTCCGTCTGAGGAGAATCCTCAGGCCTCATTTGCCACAAATGTCATCGGCATGTTCAATGTTCTCGAGGCTGCCAGATTGTTTGGTGTCAGGATGGTCGTTTACGCCAGCACCAATGGAACGTATGGTATCGATCTGGAGAACGTAAAAGTCATCGATGACCGCACCCTACAGCGTCCTATAACCATCTATGGCTGTGGGAAACTCTTCGGAGAATTGTTGGGCCTTTATTACCACAGCAAGTACGGGGTCGATTTTCGATCGGTTCGCCTTCCGGCCGTTGCCGGTCCTGGTTCCAAGACCAAGCATCTGTCGATCTACAACGCATGGGCCATTGAAAAAAGCTTTTTCGGGGAGCCCTACGAGATTTTCGTGACCCCAGAAACCGTGATGCCGATGATCTACTTCAAAGATTCAGCCAGGGCACTCCTCGAAATCTCACGGGCGCCACAGGACCGGATCAAGACGATCAACTACAACATTGTTGGTGTCAAGCCTATTCCGACAGCCATGGAGGTCAAAGAGGTAATCCTCCGCTTTTTGCCTCAGGCCCAGATAAGTTTCAACCCAGATCCCCTGGCGATGGCCTATCAAAAAAGGCATCAAGGGGTTCAGTGGGATGAGACACCGGCGGTCGAAGAGTGGAACTGGAAGGTCGCCTACGATTTAGAAGGTATGGTAAAAGACTTCATCTTTGAATTAAAAGAACACAAATCCTGGTACGTATGATTCTTCAGATCTGACAGTCAGAAAGGCGTTAACCATGAAGGCCCTGGTCTATTCTGGGAAAGAGGACTTAAGAGTCGATGAGGCTGAGAAACCTCGATGCCAAGACGGCTGTGCCATCATCGAGGTTCGGAATGCCGGGATTTGTGGAAGCGACCTGACGATCTATGCTGGAAAACATCCTCGAGCAAAGCCGCCAGTCATCTTAGGCCATGAGTTCTCAGGTGTTATCGTCCAACAAAGGGGAAAGGATCGACCCGATTTGAGGGAGGGAGATCGGGTTACGGTGGAACCGACATTTTCCTGTGGCCTGTGCGATCTTTGTCGATCCGGGTCATACCACATATGCCGAAAAAAGGGGCTCTATGGCATTGATGCGGACGGGGCTTTTGCGGCCTTTGTTCAGGTCCCCTTGAAACGGATTTTTAGGCTCCCCGGAGAGACAACCTTCGAGGAGGGGGCTATGGTTGAGCCCCTGGCGGTAGCCGTTCGTGCAGTGACGAAATCCAGATTGACGGTTGGAGAATCCGTGGTTGTCCTCGGGGCGGGTCCAATCGGGGTGCTGACCGCTCAGGTAGGCCGTGCTGCGGGGGCAGCAAGGGTCTTCATTATGGAGCCCATTGAGTTTCGAAGGCAAATGGCCAAAAAAATGGGTTTTCCGGTATTCGATCCGGACGTGGCGACTCCGGAAAATGTTCTCCAGGCCGCGGGAGGAAGCGATTTCGATGTCGTCTTCGATTGTGCTGGAGTCCCTCCAGCAGCCAGCCTCGCAACGCAACTGGTGAAGAGAACGGGTCGTATTGTGATCGTCTCTATATATAAGAAGCCGGTCCCCCTTGATCTTGCGGCCGTGACCTATGGAGAGATCCAGATGATAGGAACATGCATATATACCTTCGATGATTTCTCAAGAGCCATATCGCTGTTAGAAGAAAAAAAGGTAGAGGTTTTACCCCTGGTCACGCATAGATTTCCCCTCGACAAGGGAATTGAGGCCTTTGAGATCTTGATCAAGGGAGAGAATGCCCAGAAGGTGCTTTTTACTATATCGTGATCAGAAGGGTTAGCGAAGAGGATGTTCATGAGTGACCCATGGGTGGGTCCGTATGATAAGGAGATAGAACAATGGCTGGGGTAACGGATGGAGATTACCTGATACGGCAGGCGATGATCAAACTCCTGGAAATCAAGGAGTCAGACATTCGCCTCATGACTCTTAAACAATGCCAGGATGCGGTTGATAAGGGGATCCATATTGGCGGGGCCTTTTCAGCTACAATCCCTCTCGTCTCGCTTTTGTACGGGGGGGTCATGCGGCTTGACGTTACGAACCCGACAAAACGGGGTCAGGACATGTTTGTCCTTAGCAAGGGCCATGCCGTGGCGCCCCTGGCTTCTATCTATGCTGATCTCGGCTATTTTGATAGATCCGTCTTGAAGAACTCAAGATCCGAAGAAAGCATCCTCAACGGGCATCCAGGACCGATACTGCCAGGTATCCATATCTCCACAGGGCCACTTGGGCAGGGATTAGGCGTGGCACAGGGTTTTGCACTGGTTGGCAAGAAAAGTCCGAACTTCGATGTCTTTTGTGTCACAGGGGATGGCGAACTTCAGGAGGGGCCTGTCTGGGAAGCGGTGATGTACTCGAGTCACAAGAAGCTCGACAATCTCTGTGTCCTGGTCGACAAGAATGCCGGCCAGCTGGATGACACCAAGCAGCTTATTTTTCCCCTCCTTCATCTGGACAGGCGGCTCGACGCATTCGGCTGGAGAGTTTTTGACGTGGATGGCACCCAACACGGTCCGATCTTGGAAGCGCTCCAGACGTTCAGATTCTCGCCTCGAGATGGACGCCCGACGGCCATAATTTGCCGGACAAGAAAGGGATACGGGGGATTTTCGGGCTTCATGGCTGGCCATAAAGTCGTCATTCCGGACTCTCTGACGGCACAGGAGGTTGCTTTACATGAGCAAATGCGGGCAGGGCGAGTTTCTCAATTCCTCGATTTCTTCGATGACCTGGGTTCCAATGGGGAGGGTGAGACATTCCGCCGAAAGGTCATGACAATGGCCAAGGCGATGAATCTCGAGATCGTCCCTGGGGAGAAAGGGCCGAAGGGAATCAACCCGCTAACGATCCCCGTTCAAACCAGACGGGCAATGCCACGGAACAAGAGAATAGAATATGATGGGAAACTGCTTCCCCAATTGGACAAATCCAAAGAATACAGCGCGAGCAGTGTAATCACGATGGCAATGAAGGTCTTTGCCCAGGATCCGCGGGTGGTATCCATCGATGCGGATCTGGGAACGACGAGCGGGCTCGAAGCTGGCGTTGGTTATGTGGACGTGGGGAGGGCTCTCAATGTGGGCGTCGCCGAAGCGAACATGATGTGTATTGGTGAAGCATTTGCCGCCATGGGGTATAACACCTGGGTCAGCACCTTCTGTCCATTCTTCGACTGGAAGGTCCTGCGAAGAATCGCCATCGGCTACCAGGAACGAGTCGAAGCAATCGAGCTGAAGGATGGGTGGCTTAGCGAAGGTCACGGCTTGGACCTGACCTTTCTGGCCACGGCACCGAATTTTGAGACGAAAACAAATGGGGCAACACACATGGGGAATGACGACATTCAGGTATTTGATGGAATTGCCCATCTGAAAATCATCGACATTTCCTGTCCCAACCAGGTGCTGGGCTTTATGAAGTGGATCATGGAAGGAAACAGAGGCCTGGTCTATGCCAGAATCATGCGCGCCCCATCGGGCGTCATTTATGACAATGACTTTCAATTTGAATTTGGCCAGGGTTACGTTCTCAGAGAAGGAAAAGACGACAGGGGAGTTATTGTCAGCAGTGGCCGAGGTGTCCACGAGGCCTTGACAGCCGCAAAAGAACTCGAAAAATCCGGTATATCGGTTGGGGTCGTGGATATGCCATCGATAGATGAAGAGATGCTCCTGAACCTTTATCGCTCGGGGAAACTGATTGTGATTGCGGAGCAGAATAACGGGTATATCTGGTCTGAATACAAGAAAATTCTCTTCAAATCTGAAAAGACAATTGACCCACGACAATCGGTTGCCCTCAACGCTCTCGACAAAGCCGGAAGACCCCAGTTTATCCATTCCGCAACCTACGACCAGTTGATTCGCCGATTTGATCTCGCCCCTGATCAAATAGCCGAGACAATTAAGAAGAAAACCGGCACAGGATAAGATTCCAAAGGCCTTCCCTGACGGTGCCAATTCTCCTGACAGCACCAACTTCTCACTCTGCGAACTACTGAGAGCTCGAGCGATCCCTCGCAGATTTCTGTGGGGAGGGCGGGCGAGAGAAAAGGGTGTTTTTATGGAAGCCCGCTTTCATCAGATTTTGATAACTCAGGAAACTCATCTACAGAATCACTTGACAAACCATTGGGAATCCGGATAGGTTGGGATTTTCGTCGAAATCTTGCTTAGCCCCGCCCGGGGAAGCGAAAGGAGGGTGGCAATGAAGTACATAATCTCAGAAAAGTCGGCTCTGATCATACAGGATCT
>CAYGBK010000094.1:0-5527 GCA_964348095.1 uncultured Thermodesulfobacteriota bacterium
TCCGGAGCATACCGGGCACAGATAGAAGCAAAGGTCACACCACAGAGACACAGAGGACACGCAGGGCCCCTAGACCATTTCGTTTAGATATTCACCACGGAGGCACAGAGTACACGGAGATGATAAATGGTTTTCATTGGGCGGGAGATGCCGCCCAATGAAAAATCCCTCTGCCTCCGGCGGAAGGTATGGGACAGAGATTCTTTGGTTGATGATTCGGCAGGGATTCTGGGTATTTCGACACGCCCGAGGGCTGGGCTTTTTGCCCGATCGACGTCTCGCGATCGGGCAAAAAATTACCCTCACTCTGTGTCCTTCGTGTCTCTGTGGTGAACATCTAGGTTTTCGACCGAGAGATGTAACTCCCCAGAAATATCAGAATCAAAGAGAGGAGGACCCCCTGGAAACCAGCGCTCAGGCCCAGGAGTTCCTTTAAACCGGCTGGACCAACCGGGGCTATTCTGCCAAAGATCACCCATCCACCTCCTCCGATGACGGCAATCATCGCCCCGATGAGGTTGAGTCCGAGTTTCTGGCGGTAAAACCCCAAGATCACGGGGACGACGAGGCCCGCGGTGTAGATGGAATATCCAAAGAGAAGGAGCCCGATGACGCCGCGGAATTTCAAGGCGAATCCCAAGGCCACGAGCCCAAAAAAGATCACTGCAAGCCGTGATAGGAGGAGAAGCTGCCTCTCTTTAAGGCCCCTTCCCCGAATCCTCGTGACAAAGTCATTGATAATATCCATGGAGAAGATCGTGCTAGAGGTCAAAAGGACCGTGTCAGCCGATGACATGAGGGCACAAAGAAGGGCCGCCATGACCACGGCGTTGATTCCCCAGGGCAGGACCTCCCGGATCATATAGGGAAAGGCCTCTTCAGCGGCAAGGGTTGGGGCCATAACCCTCGCCGACACACCGATGAGGACGATAGAGAAGGCAAAGGGGATAAGAATCAAAGCAGTCACCAGGGCACTTCTCCTCGCCGTCTCTCCGTCCCTGGATGAAAAAAGGCGAGAGTATATATCCGGTCCCACGAGATAGGCCGAGCCGATGAGAACCAACCACTCAATGAGGTTCTTCCAGGAAAAGGACGAGTTGACCGGAAAGCGTAAGAAGTCTCCGGGAAGGTGACTCTTCAACTCCGTGACGCCTCCAATTCGCTGAAGGCCGAAGTAAACACAGAGCAAAATTCCCGCGATCATAATGGCTGATTGCACAGCGTCTGTCCGGATAATTGAGATCTGTCCCCCGAGAATTGTGTAGGCGATAAAGACCGCGGCGGAAAGGCCCATCATGAGGGAGAGACTCCCTGGGGCAATAGTGCTGAGAATCCGACCGGCGGCGACAATCTGCCCTCCAATGATTCCAATCCACGCCCAGACAATGACAACAGAGGCGACCAGCTTCACAGAAGGGCCGTACTGCTTTTCCAGGATTTCAGGCAGCGTAAAGAGTCCGTAGTCCCTTATCCGTTGTGCCAGGAAAAAAGACAGAAGGATCAGACCGATAACCCCAACCAGCAACCACCACGCACCGACAAGTCCCCAGGAAAAAGCCTTGCCCGCCATCCCGACGGTACTCGAGCCTCCGATGATTGTGGCGAGAAGGGAGCCGGTGATAAAGACAGCGCTTCCTTTCCGATCGGCAACAAAGAAGGTTTCGATGCCTTTGATTCTCCTGGCACTGGCAATGCCGATGAGTATCATGCCGATGAAATAGAGGATGACAACGGAGAGAATCAGTTCTTATCACCTCCTCGAATCACCGGGGAGAACTGCTCGTGAAGCTATGCCTGTGAGATATCTCGAAGGACCCGGATTGAATCCGTCCCCGAAGCCCTCCAGGGCACAGACACTACGAGGCGAAATCAAGCCCGTAGGGTGGGGGGCTGCGCCCCGGAGGGACGAGGAACGCGATTTAGTGGTGATGGATTCAGAGGATAGGAGACTTCAGGTAGCACACAATGGCGGGGTTTGTCAACTATTTTTTACGAGAAAGTTTACAATCTGTTTTCGGTCTCTCCATTTTTGCCGGGGGTATCGATGAATTGGAAGATTTTTTCAAAGACGAGGCGTTTTTTGGGGTTATGATCAGAGATAACCACGTGGGGCGAATCGTCTAGCCAGACGAGGTTTTTCTCTCTCGATCTTACGTTCTGATAGATGAATTCTGCGCTTTGTGGCGCTACGGTCGGATCGGTCCTCGACTGGACAACCATAATTGGCGCCGTGATGTTTTGGATCTTTTTCAATCTCACCAATCTCATGAGTTTGATCAGTTCTGCCACCGCGGCAAGGGGTCTTTTGTCATAGTAGTAACCCTCCTCACCCTCAAGAAGCGGAGTCACAGAGTATCGCCTGATGGTCTTAAGGATAGAAGCGTGCCTCGCAAGGGGGTTCACCAGGAAGATGGCACTGGCCAGGGAGACGATCCCGGCGACAGGGGTTTCGGCTGCCAGACGGAGCAGCAGTGTCCCACCTGTCGAGATCCCGATGACAAAAACACGAGAAGAGAGATTCGAAACAACCCCATACCCCTTCAGGACGGAACGATACCAGTCATGGTGGGTCTGCGTCTCGAGATCCTCTACCGTTGTGGAATGGCCACTGAGTCGTACCCCGCACACATTGTGGCCTTTCTGATGGAGGAGTTCCCCCAGTTCTCGAGTTTCATATGGGGTCGCCGTAAAGCCGTGAACCAGGAGGACGGCGCGGTCCGTCAGATCGTCATGGTGGAGCAAATATGGGAAGAAATCGGCCCGCCGGACGCCTGCTCGAGTAGCCTCCTCTCTCATGTCGTCTGCAAGAACCAGAGCGCTCTGGAAATCCGGCGTAAAACTCATTTTTTCACCATTTCCTATCTTATATCACATCTGACGCCCATCATCTCACAGAGCCCACAGAGACGCAGAGCTTTTGAGCTGAATCTTTGAGAGGAAGATTCAGCTCAAACTCCCGTCCCGCTTCGCGGGAGTTGCTTTATAAAGGGAATCCCTATGTCACGATTGCCCTTTGCCAACTGATCCCTGACCCCTGTCAACTGTCTCAGTCCGTTGGATATTCATGCTTCTTTGTGATATTCAAGGAGAGAATAACCTTTCTGGCGGAGTTTAGTATTGAAGGCCATGATCCTTGCTGCTGGGCTTGGGACCCGACTTTTACCCTTGACACAAAAGATCGCCAAGCCTGCGGTTCCCTTTGCCAACAGGCCACTCATCCAGTACTGCCTGGAGTGGCTTGGGAAGAACGGCGTCGATGAGGTGGTGATCAACCTTCACCATCAACCCGAATCGATACGGTCTGCCATCGAGAAGCGTTCTTGGCCCATCAGGATCCACTTTTCTCATGAACCGGAAATCTTGGGAACCGCAGGAGGGGTCAAAAAGGCAGAGAAGTATTTCAAGGACGAGACCTTTTTCATGGTCAACGGTGACAGCCTTTATGAGGTCGACCTGGCTGGCCCGGTGGCCTATCATAAGAAAAAAGGTGCTCTCGCTACAATGGTTCTGCGGGAAAGGACCCCGGAAGATCCCTATGGGACGGTGGGGGTCGATGCAAAGGGCCGTATCACCGGCATCGGAGGCGAGCCTGTGCAAGAGGCAAATGAGCGAGGATACGCCTTCACGGGGATTCACCTTTTCGAGCCGGCATTATTCCAATGGATTCCCCCTGGCCGCCTCTTTGAAATCAATCAGATGGTCTACCCCCAGTTGATTCAAAAGGGCCGAGAAGTCTGGGGATTTGTAACAAAAGCTTTTTGGGCTGAAGTGGGGAGTCACGAGACTTACCTCACGGCACACAGGGAATTTTTGACTCGCCATGCTTTTGGCGCGATCACCGAAACCCGACTTTCACCCCGGGTGCATCTGAACCCCCCGGCTCTTGTTGGCTCGGATTGCCAGGTGGAGGACGAGGCACAAATCGGCCCTATGGCCGTCCTGGGGTCTGGGTGCCATATCGGAACGGGAGCCGTGATTGAGGATTCGGTCCTGTGGGAGAACGCAACCGCTGGCCCCGGTAGCCATATCAAAGGCTCTATCATAGGACATGGGGTCGCAGTCGGTCCGGGCAAACATCTGGAGGGGATGGTGGCCTCTGGCGGCGAGTGGAGGAAAATCTCCTGAAAGAGGGCAGATTCTCTAGTTCGATGACTCACCAGGGAGGCACAGAGTGCACCGAGAAAAAAAACTTTTTTGTTTGTCGGCAGGTGCCGACAAACAAAAAATTCTCGGTCCCTGCGGGACACGGTCATCTGGCTTACCCGCGGCCATTGAGCCTAACCTCCCATCTTTAGCCCCTGCAGGGAGTGAGTTTTTCCAATGCCGATATCGCCCGGCATTGGAAAAGTACGTATCCTCTGTGTACTCTGTGCCTCTGTGGTGAATATTCGGAGGGGTATTGCTATTGTTACCCAAAGGGCCCTTCAGGTCGGGGCTAATCTTTTTCAACAGGAGCTAACGGAGTGACACGCTGGCCTGTCGTCCCCAGGAGGACTGAGTTTTACCAAGGCCAGTATCTCCTGGCATTGGTAAAGCAGAAAATCTCAGTGTTCTCCGTGCCTCTGTGGTGAAAAGTCATTACTCACATGAGAGTTAGCAAACAAAAACTCCTGAAAGCCATCCAGCGGTCTTTGGACGAAGAGATCGGCGATCTCACCGTAGAAAAGCTTGGAGGCGATGCCTCGGATCGAAACTACTACCGTCTACACCTTCGTGGTGGGACCACCAACATTCCAAAAACACTGGTTGTCATGGAGCTTCAGGCACCTTTTGCCGGCCAAGAGCTTCCCTTCATCAACATTCGAAACACACTGGAAAAATCCGGACTCGGCGTACCGAGGCTGTATGGCACAGAGTCCAAAGAGGGTCTCGTCTTCCTCGAGGATTTGGGAGACGAAATTCTTCAGGGAAAAATAGAGCGACAAAAGCCTGAGTCGATCGAAGCCCTCTATCATGAGGCTCTCGACATGGTCGTCACGATGCAGTGCGATCTTGATCTATCGACAGATTGTGTTGCCTTCAAAATTGCCTTTACTGTCGAGAAGTTCTTCTGGGAACTCGATTTCTTCAGAACCCATTATATTGAGGGTCTTCTGGGAAAAAAGATCGATCCCGATGATCGAGAAGCCATGGATCGGTTTTTTCTCTGGCTTTCGTCCCTCATGGAGGACGAGGACAAGGTCTTCACGCACCGGGACTACCACTCGCGGAATCTGATCTACCACGACGGCCGGCTGAAAATCCTCGACTTCCAGGACGCCCGTCTGGGACTGGCCCAGTATGATTTGGCTTCGCTGCTCCAGGATTCATATGTCGTTCTCCGCGATGAGCTTAGGGAGTCTCTACTCGATTACTACCTCTCGAGAATGGAAGAAAAGACCAGCGAAAAGATCGATCGGCCTCCATTTCGATACGTCTTCGACATGACCTCCGTCCAGCGAAACCTGAAGGCCATCGGCACCTTTGCCTATCAAGCTGTAGAACGCAATAATCCAGGGTATGTGAAATACATCCCCGCCACGCTGAC
>CAYGBK010000095.1:0-56452 GCA_964348095.1 uncultured Thermodesulfobacteriota bacterium
TAAAAACTCCAGATCCCCACGGCTGCAGCTCCAACAACCAAAACGGCCGCCACAACCAGAGCCGCCCACTGCCACCGTCTGAGCCCAGGCTTTTTCTCTCTTTTCACCTCCGCCCGAGCCCCAGGCTCCATCAAGACCCGATAGACCCGGACCGGCTTCTTGATGTTCTTGACGGTGTGTTCGCCAAGATACTCATAGCCCAAAGCAAGTTTGTTCTCGATATGGTCATACACAGTTCCTGAAATGGAGATACCGCCACCCTCTCTATAGGCGGTCAGCATACGGATGGTTGCCTCTTCATCCTCACCCATAAGACGGCTGTAGCCTTTGACATCCGCACTGAGGATAGCGGTGAGCTTTCGTTCATAGTCCTCTCTGCAGTCATAAGGTCACATCCCTGAGACTCTGAAAGCGAAGGAATCAAGCAATAAGACGAAAACCTCCGAGGAGCGATGCAACCACCGCGGAGGATTCATATCCGTAGCTTCCCCGAACCTTTCCTCATCACTCTGATGTCGCCTGTCATGTTGACCCCTGGGCATCATTAGACTCTGTTTATCATATGGTCTACACGTTCACAAGTTTGTATCTTCCGGTGAGGAGTCTGAAGGTCTGCCCATACGCAGTCGGGGTGAGGTATACAAGATGGGCTCCCTGGTTTTCGCCAACACCCAGATCTGTTTACTGAGGAGGTTTGGGTATCATTGATCGGGTTCTTTCCGGGTTTGATCTCCTCGTGCTGAGCTCTCATGGCCGAACCAGAATCTGAGGTTTGCTGGCTATCACAAATTCCTTGCCCTTTGACCCAAGATTTGCTTTAATAGACTATGAGATTTCAACTCTGGGAGGGAAATCATGGAAAGAAGAGCCTATCCGAGGGTTGAGGTTTCTCATACGGTTCTCTATTTCACCGATTTCTATCCAAGACCCACCGTTGCCTCGACCCTCGACCTTAGTCTGGGAGGTACAAAAATCCAGAGCCTTTACGGTCTGAGTAGTGCGGAGGGACTCAGGCTTTCGATTGCCATACAGCCCCAGGTACTAAAAACCAGGGGGAAAGTTGTACATGTATCAGAGCGGGAAAGTGGCAGGGTAGAGGCTGGAATACAATTTGAGAAGATGTCAGAAAATGACCACCACATTCTAAAGCAGTACCTATTTCAGGTCATGGAACAACAGGCGCTGGAGTCTTTCTCGGGGGAAAATACGCCGCATTGAGGACAACCCTGAAAGCTGGAGAATTATCCCTATCCCCCTTTTTGATCTTTTCTCTCCTCCCTCCCCTCGACATTGCCAAGACGAATTTCATAGAGTTGAAAGACGAGGTGAACGGCGATACCCTCTCTGAACCGATGGGGAACGGGTCGGGCCATGACCAGACCGAGCACAGATCAACGAGAGGGATACGGAAGAGAGTGAGGGAAGGGTGTCGAAAAAGCCAACTATCCTTCGCACGCTGATACGACAAGAAGGGACAATACAATGGGTGTCAAATCTCTGAGACGACCGAATTGGTGCATGATGCTAGGTTTCTGCCTGATTCTGCTTTCCGCTATGTCTTATCTCTTTCAGATCATCATTTTTCGTAGAACGTCAGATACGTTTTTCTATATGGTTCAAGACATTGCCTTTGTCCCCATCCAGGTCCTGTTGGTGACGCTTATCATAAACGAGCTGCTGCATAGAAGAGAGAGACGGAGCACCCTCAACAAAATGAATATGGTTATCGGAGCTTTTTTCAAAGAGGTTTGAACAGATCTACCAGAATCCTTTGTTCCATTCGACCGTAACTGCGACAAAATCCGACAGGGCTTTCAGATATCAAATGAATGGTCAAGCCGGGAATATGCGACCATGAGAAATCGTCTGAAAAACTATGAGTCGAGAATTGAGATTCAGGGCCACGCCGCAGAAGATATCAAAACATTCCTGACGGGGAAAAGAGATTTCCTACTCCCTCTTTCTGGAGAGCCCTAATTTGCTCGAGCACCGATCATTTACAGACCTTCTCTGGGCTGTTTTTCACCTTACTGAAGAATTGATTTACAGAAAAGACCTGACAACCTTATCCGATACCGATCGTCAACACCTCGCTGACGACATAAAAAGAGCTTACATACTCTTAATTGCCGAATGGGTCGCTCGCATGAGACACCTGCAGAGAGACTATCCATACCTGTTTCCCTTGGTTGTCAGGACAAATAAGTTTGATCGAATGCCACAGTAGAGTTTAGTTAGTTCTCTGGAGACAAAACAGGGCGTTTTAGATCAGTGTCGTCAGGAATTCTTTTCACGGTGGAGACGATGATCGATAAATATAGATTGGAGGATCAGCCCCTGCACCAGCACAGCGTTAGACCCTCGCAGAAATAAAATGGAGGTGATATTCATGGACGAACTAGGTCAACTAAACAAGACTTTCGCCTTTATCATGAAGCGTATGGTGGAGACTGGGCAAGCCCCTTTTTATACCGAAATTGCCGCCGAATTGGGGGTTTCCGTTGAAGAGGGACGCAAAGCCCTTCACGATCTCTTTGGGGTGAGAGTTCCTGGATGGGTATTTCCGAACACGGATTATGTGTCCTCCTTTGCCCCCTTCAGCAACCTTCCCACCCAGTACCGTATCGCTGTTAACAACCGCCAGAAATGGTTTGGCCAATGAGGCTTTGAGTCGCTGGCGGTCAGCTGGCTCTTTCCGGGGAAAACTGTTCAAATCGATGCGCCGTGCCCTGATTGCGGGTCATCGATCCAAGTGCAGGTGAAAGACGGTGTCATCCAAAATGCCGAGCCCGAAGGGCTTGTTGGGTACATGTCCGTCCCCTATAGGAAGTGGTTCAAAGATATGCCCTTTGCATGAAGCACCATGAATCTCTTCCGGTCGGAAGGGCATGTCCGTAATTGGAATGGTTTTACATCGAACACTGAAGAGGGAATTATCCAACTGTCCGAGCTGCTTCAACTCTTTTCCAGCAACCTGTTTACGAGGCGGTTGGACCCAGACTACGTTTCCCAGTATCGGGAGTATGCGAAGGAATTTATGGCCGCCATGGCCGAATTCGGCAAGACACGTCCCTTCTGGGCACCAGAGGCTCGGTAGCGTCCTCCTTCGGGTGGCGTCGGGTAAAGGTAGCTCCTTTTTTTTTGCCGAATCACAGACGGCTTAAGCCTGCTCGATGGTTGGACGATCTTCCACAATAGATCTGACGAGATTTTTCCCGCTGAAATGTCCGAGCGTTAGGTAGGAAATTGGGAGCTCCCGTCCGAAAATCTTACGTCTGATAGCGTTATAGCTCAGGCCTCGTCGGTGAAGTTCCAAAATCCGGTCCGCCGTATCCGCCAGATAATCGATTTTTTCCAACAGATCTCGAGTGGCGTTCTCACGGACCCGGCCGCTTCCCGTAAAGAGAAACGTCACGTCGAGTTTGGCCAATTTCTGAAGTGAATCAATGATCTGCCAGATGTTGTAGTCAGCCCTCAGGGCCCTGTCACGGCCACCAATGTAGACATCACCGCTAAAGAGCCACCCCCGATCGGAATCGTACAGGCAGATGTGATCACGACTATGTCCGGGGGTGTGAATAACGTCGAATCGGTGACGTTCCGTCTCCACCCTTTCTCCTATGGCCGTCCCCCGGGAGGGATCAGGATAACCCCACATGAACTGCTGGTAGGGCCTGAGCGGTTGCCGCTCACGGGGGGCGGTAAGAACATCGAGCCCCAGGGGATGGACACCGATTTGCGTTTTAAATCGCCGGGTGAGGGCCGCATTGGCCCCGATGTGATCCTCGTGGCTATGGGTGTTAACGACGAAGTCGACAGCGACTCCGTCCAGGGCCGAGACCAACTCCCCAACCGTGTAAGCGCAACCGGTATCGATCATCAGACCGTCAACCCAATAAGCGGCAGTATAGTAGAGCCCACGCCCAAAAAAAGTGCGGGCCAGACGAAACTTGCGAACCTCGTCCACCTGTTCGACGAAAATCATACGCCCAGCCTCACCTAAGATAGATTGACTTACGGGGATGGAGTGACTCTCCGATTTGCCAGTAAAAAGGAAGAGCGGGGAAAAGTCAACAGGAGCAGACAGAGGGGTTTCCTCAACTCTTTGGACGCCCATGTCCCTGAGGCACGTTTGGTCAGACAAGAATTGCCATTCCCCTGGCCGTTCGCAAATCCCCTTTTTCGGCTTTTGTCTCATGAAAGCGGAAAAGGATCGCTCTTCGCTGCTCAGAATCTCTTCTTGGTTCTGTCAGTTGTCGGTTGTCAGTGGTCAGTTGTGACTATCAATTCACGTCATTAGATTAAATATGAAACTCCCCAGGCCCTTTACCTGAATAGCCATGGAGGCGTAGATCCTAATTGCAACGAACCACGGACAACGGACCAAAAACAAATTTTGCTTCAGAGCCTCCCTTCCCCTTTTCTAATGAAATGCTCTTATCAAGCCGCGATCAGCATGTTCTAAAGGAATGGGGCAACGGCCGTTCAACACGCGAGCAGGGGAGCGAAAGGATATGGCCGTTCCACCTACTAAACATCCTATCCAGATCAAGCCATATCTCCAGGGAAGTCGTTTATCCGGCAACAGGATTGCCGCGTGGACATTGTCGCCCTTCGCCACGACTTCTTGACTTGGGTCAAGGCACGTAAGCCGTAGATGTGGCATCATTGTAACTGAAAGGAAGATCACTTTTCCACATTCACAGAGGAGGCTGTAAGCATGAAGCGAAAGATCATCACGATTGATGAGGAGAGATGTACGGGATGTGAGCTCTGCATAGCGAACTGCCCCGAAGGGGCCATTCAAATTATCGATGGGAAGGCCCGGCTGGTCAGTGACCTATTGTGCGACGGCCTTGGCGCATGCCTTGGCCACTGTCCGGAAGACGCCATCACGATCGAGGAGCGTGAAGCAGAGGACTACAACGAACGCACGGTGGTGGAAAACATTCTAAAGCAAGGCCCCAACACGCTGAAGGCTCACCTGGCCCATCTTAGGGAGCACCAACAGGATGAGTACTACAATCAGGCCGTGGAATACCTTAAGGAGCAGAATATCCCCATACCCGCGGACACTGAATCGACCCCCCATCTGACGCCCATGGGTGGGTGCCCCGGCTCAAAGACAATGGCCTTTGCCAGGGAAGACCGAGCGGCTAAGTCACTGGTGGGAAAGCGCCCGTCCGCACTCACCCATTGGCCAATTCAGATGCACCTCCTGTCGCCCGTCGCGCCTCATTATCAGAACGCTGATATGGTATTGGCTGCCGACTGCGTTGCCTACTCACTCGGGGATTTTCACAAGGACTATCTGCAGGGCAAGGTCTTGGGGATCGCTTGTCCCAAGCTCGATGAAGGCCAGGAGATTTACCTCGAAAAGCTGAAAGCCCTCATCGACATGGCCAAGATAAACACACTGACCATCATGATTATGCAGGTTCCCTGTTGCAGGGGACTTCTCCACCTCGCCCTCGAGGCCGCTGCGCAGGCAGACCGGAGTATTCCGATCAAATGCATTATCACCGGCCTTCAGGGTGACATACTCAAAGAGGAATGGTTACAAAGGCCGGATACACCGACCCTCGATGCATCCATGAAAACAGGAAGCAGAAAAGAAGCAAAACCAGGTCCCATGTAATCTCAGCGGATGAAAGACGCGTGGTTGCTCTTTTCAGATATTCTGGGCGGTCTGACTCGTTTTTGATGAGGCTTGACTCAATCCATAGAGATCCCACGCTACCTGACCTCTCTGGCTTTTGATATCAGGTCCACCGTCCCGGCATCCGCGAAGGTCCCGAATTCTTCAGGCCGTCCTTGATCCGTCTGGTTCACCCCTATCCCTTTCGTATTAAAGTTCCGAGGCGCTGGAGCCATTTCTACTCGAAGAATCGGTCTCAATCCTTTCGATCTGAAAACCGCCTGGGTTGTCACCAAACCTCGTTTCACCTGACATCTCGTGTACCGCAGTAAACCCAGCCAAACCATCGATGTCCACTGACGGCCACCTGCCAGGTCTATCGACGCACGCCGCTCCTTACCCGATACAAGAAGAGGTAAGCAAAACAAGGGGCTGAGCAGATTTGACTTGACTCAGGAATCTGCTAATATGAGTTTCAAAGGCCTGCTGAGATTGAAGCTGGAAAAGGGGTGGAGAAGGAGACGGGATGAAATGCCCGAAGTGTCAGGCTGAGAATAGAGAAGAGGCCAAGTTCTGCATCCAATGCGGTGACGGGTTGGAGCTCAACTGCCCCAAATGCAATAAGACCTTACCACCCGGTGCAAAGTTCTGCGATACGTGTGGCCAGAAACTGGAGGAAAAACCAGCAAAAGAGAAGGCGGTTCGCGAAACAGAGGGCGAGCGGAAGCACGTCACGGTGGTTTTCTCTGACCTGTCCGGGTATACGACCATGTCTGAGCGGTTGGATCCGGAAGAGGTAAGAGAAATCATAAGCCAGATCTTTGGGGAGATTGCCCAGGTGGTGACAAAATACGAGGGATTCATCGAAAAATTTATCGGCGATGCGGTGATGGCCCTTTTCGGCGTTCCAAAGGCGCACGAGGATGACCCAATCAGGGCGATTCGGGCTGTACGAGAAATACACGATCTTGTTGAGTCTATGAGCCCCAGGATCGAAACAAAGACAGGAGAGCCCCTATCGATGCACACGGGAATAAATACCGGCCTCGTTGTGACCGGTGAAGTGGATCTAGAAAAGGGCACACATGGGGTGTCAGGGGACACTGTCAATTTGGCCTCCCGCCTGTCAGCGATCGCCAGGGGCGGTGAAATTGTGGTTGGCCCAGATACCTATCACCGCGCCCTAGGCTATTTTACTTTTGAGATTCTGGAACCCGCGGTGGTCAAAGGAAAGGCAGAACCCGTCCAGGGCTACAGAGTTCTCTCTCAGAAGGACGAACCAAGCAAAATTCACCGCCTCCATGGCATAAAGGCTGATCTTATCGGACGAAAAGTGGAGATGGCCCAACTGGACGAGGCAGTCCAGCAACTCCGAGAAGGAAGAGGGAAGATCTGCTGCATCAGTGGTGATGCGGGAACAGGCAAAAGCCGACTTCTAGAGGAATTCAGGGCCAATTTGGACCTAAGCAAAATCCAATGGCTCGAAGGGCATGCCTATGCCTATTCCCAAAACATCCCCTACTTCCCGTTGATTGATCTTATGAATCGGGCCTGGCAGATTGACGAAGGCGATTCGCCTAGAAAGGTCAGGGGGAAGATCGAATCTGCCATCGAGCGGCTGATCGGTAAGAAAGAGGAGATCGTCCCTTATGTGGGGAGTCTCTATTCCCTCAGGTATCCCCAGATCGAAGGCGTGAGCCCGGAATTTTGGAAAGCCCGTCTCCAAGACGCAGTTCAGGCGATCCTTGGGGCCCTCGCACAGAGGGCGCCAACGGTCATCTGCCTGGAGGATCTCCACTGGGCTGATCCCTCCTCCCTCAACCTCCTCCGCCTGATTCTGTCAGATTTCAGACATCCAGCCATGTATCTCTGTGTATACAGACCCAGCTTCAATCTCTTCACAAGCCATCAACTGAGCGGCATGGGGAAAATCTACCAAGAAGTTCGACTTCAAGACCTATCATCCTCTGAAGCACAGGATATGATGGAGTCGCTTCTAAAGACCAAAAACATCCCTTCTGAGTTACGGCGCTTCGTCCAGGACAAAGTGGAAGGCAATCCATTCTATCTGGAAGAGGTAATCAATGCATTAATAGAATCAGGAACGCTGGCCCGGGATGATGGGACCTGGAAACTGACCCGATCGATCGGGGAGTCAGACATCCCCTCGACCATCCATGGGGTTATCGCTGCGAGGCTCGATCGGTTAGAGCAGGAGACCAAACGCGTTCTCCAGGAAGCCTCGGTTATCGGAAGGGCCTTTCTCTATGAAATTCTCAAGAAGATCACCGAACTCACCGATCGTCTCGACGGTTGTCTTACCGGGTTGGAGAGGCTCGATCTGATCAGGACCCGTTCGCTTCAGCCGGATCTTGAGTACGTTTTCAAGCATGCCTTAACACAGGAAGTCGTTTACAATGGCCTGCTCAAGAAGGAGCGCCAGGAGATCCACGAGCGAATCGCCCTTGTGATGGAGGAGCTTTTTCGTGACAGATTGTCGGAATTTTCAGAAACTCTCGCCTTTCACTTCGCACAGGGCCAATCCATTCGGAAGGCGGTTGATTATCTGGTAAAGGCGGGTGAGAAGAGTCTGGGCAGATATGCTGTCGAGGAGTCCCATCAGTATTTCAAAGAGGCCTTCGACCTCATGTCCAACAAACCTGACAAGACGAAGGAGGAAGAGGGACTGCTCATCGATCTCCTCATCAAGTGGGCCTATGTTTTTTACTACCGGGGAGATTACAGAGGGCTGACAGACCTGTGGTGGAGTCATGAGAATCTGGCCGAGTCTCTGAACGACAAGAGGAGACTTGGGATGTTCTACGCGTGGCTCGGTTTTATCCTGTGGAGCCGAGAGGAGCTTCAGCGTTCCTATGAGTATCTTTCTAAGGCTCTCAGACTCGGTGAGGAGGTCGGCGATCAGAAGGTCATTGGGTATGCCTGCGCTTGGCTCACATGGGCGTGTGCGGACCTAGGACGACTGGACGAAGCCCTAAATTTCGGAGAAAAGGCCCTGGAAATATCCAAATCCTTTGAGTCGGACCAATATCTCTATTTCAAATCCCTTGCCGGGATGGGACACACATATTGGTATAGAGGAGAAAAGACGAAGCTTTTGGAAGCTGCGAAGACTCTGTTGGACTACGGCCGAAGACATTCCAATGTTCGAAGTTTGGGTTTGGGCCACCTGGGAATTGGATACAGCCATTTCCTGGCTGGAGATTTTCCATCGGCCATTGAATGCGCTCAGAGGGCAGTCCAGGTGTCAGTCGATCCGCTCTACTCCAAGGCGTGCACATTCATGTTCGGGTTCATGTGCATGGCGGAGGGGCGTTTCGAGGAGGCCGGAGAGGCTTTGCAGGAGGTTGTAGATTTTAGTGACAACTTCGGTGTTGAGTGGATCGGAACGCCAGCACGTGCTTTTCTGGGTCTTATGGAAATCGTAAAAGGCCGTCCGAACCGTGGAGTCGCAATGATCGAGAATGGAACCCGCATCTGGAGAGAGAATCAAAGGAGATGTGTCTACGCCATGGCTGAATGTGTCCTGGGAAGGGTTTATTTACAACTCCTTGAGAGAAAGGCTCCAATCAGTCCGTTACGCCTGGTTAAAAATATAGCCTTTCTGGCCAAGAATATCCCTGCTGCCGGCAGAAAGGCCGAGAATCATTTCAACAAGGCGATCGAGATTGCGAGTGATATTGGGGCCAAAGGCACTCTAGGCGAGGCCTACTTCTATTTGGGCCTTCTGTACAGGGCAAGAAACAAAAAGGACGAAGCCTGGAAATACCTCTCCGAGGCCATGCGCATGTTTGAGCAATGCGAGGCCGGAGTGCACCTAAAAGAGGTGAAGGCGGCTGTAGAGAGTCTCGGGCGAGAATCCCCATAATGGTTTTCGAGGTCCCCGCGCTATCCTGGTCTTTCAGAAAATGAATTTGCACGATTCCTCGACAGGAGACTTTTGATGGGGGTGCTTCAGAATAGACAACAGGTATATCTTTTTCCTGTTGTCGCTTGTTGAAATGGGTTTTCTGAGATGTGCGACTTCACCAGCCTGAGCTAGGGAACTAGCCGGTGAGATTGAATTTGCAAAACTCCTGGAATCGATACGGATCGACTGGGGACTTCCTGAATTGGCCGGAGCAGTCAGTAGCGACCGGGCTGGATGGTGCGCTACCGGGTCACGACGAAGAGTACCAGGATATGCGATAATTGGTATACCCCTATCTGGGGTTATTTTTTGACCCTTTCAACAACTTCAACCTCGATGAATCTGCGGGTTTTCTTGTCTTTTCGGACGGGCGTCACATCGATTTCTGTTTTTGCCTCTCCTCTAGAAGGCCATGCGGTCTGTTGATTCCCCATCCCCCCGTCCAACTGATGCGTCAACCGATCAATCTTTCGACTGACGTCTCCAAGCCTCGGAAGCACAACCGTGAGATCGACTTCCTCGGGTGTGATGACCGGGCATACAGAAAGCCGACTCTCAACAGTCTCAATCTTGTCATTGAACCAGGCCGAAACAAGAATCTGAATTATCATCGAAAAAACCAGGCACGCCAGGACCATCAGCCTGAAGGCCCTGTCTCTGTAGGCTCTCTTCGGGGCGAGACGCTTCGTCGATGGACTCGGTGGAGACCGCTTTTCTGAGGTTTCCAGAATATCGAAGACTTCTATCATTCCCTTCGCCTCATCCGCCAATGAATTTTGTAGAAGGAGGCGTTCTGAATATCGGCAGAATTGCGAAAAAACTTGATCGGCAAGATAGGGGAGACGACGTCACAGGTCGGAGTTCAACTTTTGTCTATCGTCCTGGTGGATGAGCTGAATTGAGGGATTGGATCAAAACCGATTTAATTGATTGTCACGACAAGGTGGAATCAGCGAGATTCATCCTGGCCTTAATTTCCTCGAGCTGCTCATGGAGCATATCGATTTGTGCCTGTGTCAGATTATCGAGCTTCAGTGCCTGAACGATAAACCCCGCCGCGTTGTGAAGGAGTCCTTTTTTGACGTAACACTTTGCCAACATGGTGAGACTCTCGACTGCCTTTATTCCCTGGTTATGAGCACTCGTAAACTCTTTTACGGCCTTGTCGATCAGATCCATCTCGTAGTAGGCCACCCCGAGGTTATAGGGAAGGTCAGGGTCCTCTTGATCAGAGGTTTCTACTCCCTTCTTGCGATTATCGGGCTGATGTGAATCGTCTCGCGTCTCGGCCAATTTCGGGCTAGAGGCCTCGTCGGCGGAAGCGTCGGCTTCAGAACCCAAGAGCATGGTTTCGATGTCGTCATCCATCTGGACACCTGCAAGATCCATTCTCGGTTCTTCTCCTGCAAGATCCATTCTCCGTTCTTCTGTGGAATGAAAAAAATCGATTGTCGAGGTCATCTCAGTCTCGGCAACAGCGTGACTAACATCATTTTCTTCAACGGCCTTATCCGGTAATTCAATTGTTCTTTCATCCCCATCATCGCTCTCCGACGGCATAACGACATCAGACGGTGCAGTACCCGGTGAGGCGTCCTGGTAATTCAATGATTGGTCCCCAGCGCTTTCAAATGACCCGATGTCAGGCCACGCATGGTTTTCGGACACCTCCGGAACGGCCTCAAGTGGACGCAATTCGGCCTCCCTCTCATGGGGAATTTCCTCGGCTCCCCCATCCTCTGATTTCTCATCTTCGTCCGGGCTATACGATTCTGAGGTCCCTTTTGCTCGCACTCTAGATCCTAACTGAAGAACCTCCTCGTAAGCCTCTCTTGCCTTTATGATGAGCTGTTCAGCCTGCTCGATCAAAGCCGAGGAATTTTCCGGAAGGGAGCACCCGTCCAGGGTGAGGATCTTTTTGCAGATTGCGATTGCCTCCAAGTCCGAACCTTCTACTCTCAGTTGCCTGACCGCGGCGCGATATTCTTCAAGGGCCTTTTTTTGGTCATCTGTTTCCAGATAGAGATTCGCGAGGGTCAGCCTGCTCTTAACGTCCTCAGGGTTCTCCTCGAGAAGACGAAGGAGTTCGTTGATTTCAGCGTTGATTTTCCTTTTCTTTCGGAATATCTTCATGACAAGAGACAAAAAAATGCACTCACATTATGAGACGCATTGCGCCGGTGTAGACTGCATAAGGCGTGCCAAACGTCAACGGATCATGAGAATGGTCTCGACCAAAGTTGTCCGGTTTTCCCCATTTTCCCTCTAATCCTGGTCACTTAATTTAGCAACCCACAGGCTTTGGGGAAATCCTGTGGACAAGTTGACGCTTTAGAGGCCTAAGTGAGGGTTTAGAAAAGAAAAATAGCATTTTGCCTATTCTCTGTGCAATTGAAAACTTTATTAATTTCAATTAGATAAACTAGATAAAGTCACAATTCACTAACTATTAAATAGCCACTCCGCCTGACCAACTTTTCTACCTATGAATCACGGATGAATGTGGATAACCGGTCAAAATTTAAGCACCTCAGCCGGCCGAGTTTTGAGGGGGAAAACAGAGCATCTGGAAAGTGTTCTCCCCTCAATGTTTCGGAATATGGTAGAGCAGTTACGGGTCAAGATCCGGGTATGAGGGAAGAAAGGGGGAATCCTATGAAACTGACAAGTTCTGCTTTTGAGCATGGCGGCAAAATACCCTCCACGTATACCTGTGACGGAGAGAACACCAACCCTCCACTGACGCTCTCCGAGATCCCTCCTGGGGCGAAGAGTCTCGTCCTCATCATGGACGATCCCGATGTTCCCACGCACATCAGGGAAGACGGCATGTGGGATCACTGGGTCGTTTTCAATATGCCTCCTGATCTGCACGAGATCGAAGAAGGGAGGGAGCCAAAAGGGATCCATGGCATAGGGACCGGAGGAAACCTGGAGTATTTCGGCCCCTGTCCACCAGACAGAGAGCACCGCTACTTTTTCAAGCTTTACGCGCTGGATGCAGAACTCGACCTTGGGGAAAAGGCAACCAAGCAACAAGTCGAGCGCGCCATGGAGGGTCATGTTCTTGAAAAGTCTGAGCTGATGGGGAGGTACGAAAGGAAATAGCCGCTATCGCGGTATTGGTCAGCATCGGACAACACGTGACCTCAGCGCCCTGTGCCTTTCTGTGAGTAACAGTCTGAATGATGACAATCCACACCTAAGGGTGTCCGAGTATCTTGTGGAGAGCGAAAAGGCCACCTCCCCTCTTAGGGAAGTTCTTCAGGGTATCTCAAAATCTCGCTCGACTTTTCAGGTTTCGGTCCTACCGGTCGACTAGATTTCCACAAATAACCCCATTGGGCGGCTACAGCACTGGCAAGGGCCACGGCGGCAATTATGGTCCCTCGCATTACAGGTAGCAGAGCCCCTGCACCAAGCATAACAGTGGTGAGGACGAGTATATTCAGCGTGACAGCGCGGGTGATTACGGGAGTTTGTCTATGATGGATCAAAAGGCCATGTCCCCATGAATTCAACGTGTCTATCCCCGGTACAACCGAGAGAATCACAGTTGGTAAGATTGCCAAAGATACGAGTTCGGAAGAGAGGCCTGCAATCGTTCCATACAGGATCCGAGCACCAGGCGACAGGGAAACAACAACAAAACCTAGGGTCAGGAAAAAACCCAGACCGAAAGCGAAACGACGTAGTGTTTCGAAGCTCAGCTTTTCATCAATCAACGCAACGACGACCTCCTGATAAGAGAACGCAAGGGAACGGCCCAGAAATAGGGCCCCTGTAATTACCGGCCACAGAGCAAGGGATGCTATGGGCTGAGCTGCTCGGGACAGTCCCATCACCAGCACAGGGCGCCCTACCAGGTTGATCATCGGTGTTATGGCGAGAGGCAGATAGAATCCGATTAGACCGCGCCAGGACAAAAACTCTTCACCTTTCACGGGCTGGCTGAGATGCTCCCGTACGGTAGAACGAACGAAACAATAAGCCGTGATGGCACCGGCAGTGACGCCAATGGTTATGGCGATCGCACCGAGGTCGGCCCCTCGAAAACGACGGGTGAGGAGCCCGGCCGTGAGCACCAAAGCAATAGTTAGAAGCCGAGCGATAATCGCCAGGGGCACGACCCATGTTCGTCGGAACCGAATCAACACACCCTGCCACAGTCGACGGTAGGCGACCCCAGCATGCCAAGGCGCCATGAACAGAAATGTTGAGCGGCTAGCTTCCAGGATTCCTGATGGCACACCCATAAAAGATCCGACAATGATATCATAGAGGGGCGTCAAACCGATGATGAGATGCAGGGCGGTCAAGAAAGCAACCATGATGTGAGTGAAACCCAAGAGCCGCCTGTAAGACTGTCTATCCCGAGCCAAAGCGGTCCCTGCTGTAAGCAGCATGATGACCGGGCTCTCGATGATAATTGAGAGCGAAAAGGTGATACCGAAAGCTGCGAGATTCGGCTCGGGTTCCGGCAGCCGAGCAACCACAGCAGCCAGTATCGGGTGTTCGACTGCCATCAGCAACCACATGGCGGCTAGAGGCAACCAAAACCAGAAAATACGCCCTGCCTTCAGGGGCTCCTTTTCATCCACGCCCTAGAATCTACTCCATGGGGCCGGGTAAATCCAGTGGACTGCTCTGCGCCGGGGGCGGCTCGTCCTGTAACAGCGGCCAACAGGAGTCGAGGGTCAATCTTCAAGAACCCAACGCCCTTTCTGAAAGGTGGCAGCTCGATCATGTCATACGGTCCAGTTTCACATCTGCCCACTCACCATGGTTCTTATGGCCCACAATTCGGTGAAGCGCATCATTGATGTGCAGGTCGGCGATATGGATCGACCGTACGATGTTGAAAGGGACAAAACCGTAACAAAAAGGGGCACAGCCACAAACAGCGGTTTTGCCCATCACTGTTACCTTATCAAGCAAGGACTCAAGGTCACCCCCGCACCCATTCTTCACGACGGAGGGTGGATGGGTGAAAGTCGTCGATTTGAAGGTAGGCCATAGAATCAAAAGCATGAACGTTGTAACCGGGATCACCTCGATCGAGAAAGTGAAACATCCACAATTGGTGTACAACATTGGCGTTGACGGCCTTCATAATTTCTTTGTTTCCGTAAAGGGCAAGAATGTCTTTCTCGTGCACGAAGGTTCATAAAATGGACAGGGGTTCATCGCTCCCGATTTCGTGAGTCGCCGTTGGCCCTGGGCGGGGACGCACCGAGGGCCAGAGCGGCGTTCGCCGCCTTTTTGGACCTCAAGTTCCTTCCACCATTGGGCTGAGTGGCAAGGCTCCTCCCTTCGCCGAATAGGTGGACCGGCCGCCCGGTGGTCTGCCGTCCCCTCTCGGCACTCTGCATGCTCGACAAACGGAGACAGCTGACATTCAGACAGAACGAGAGGTCGGGAAATGGCTGGAAGGAGAAGGTTTCTCCCTTAGCCAAAGAAGGGACACTGCTTCTGGGGCTTTGCTCATGGTCGAAGCAAAGCACCAGCCCCTGAGTTGGGCTGCCCGCCTCTCTCTGAGAAATCCAAAGGCGTGTCCGGTTTACTCTGTGGATCTCCAGGGAATGTGCCAGAAGCGATTTCGTTCAAGTTATTGAAACCATCACCATCAGAATCATGCTCTTCGATAATGTTGAAAGAGCGACCGCCCTTCTCAAAGTCCTTCCCATAGGAATTCCTTTTCCGTGATCCTTTGATATGGCAAAGCTTGCAACTGTCTAACGCGGTCCCAGAGGTTTTGTATTCGTAGTTAAACATCGCCTTATAGGAACTGAGTGCATAGGTTCGAATAAAGGATCCTGCCGTGAGTGCCAAAATCAAAAGAACCGTCCAGGTCGCTTTTTTCATTGCTCTTCTCCAAATTGAGAGATTTAGGTGTGGGTCGGCTGGACCGAGTGGCACGTATCGTGCCAAACAACTAATCGGGGAGTATGTGATCAGAATCCTGACCGTGGGTCCGATCCAGAATTCCAGTAGGGAGAACCTCCGCTTAGAATCAATTGTGATGACCGCGGGCCGTAGGGGTACAGTCTCCTTGGACATAACGGAGGTGAAGAGTCAAACCATTGACGCTTGATCAGCGGAATTCACACGGTTTCCACACTAATCTGAGGCGTTGAGCTGTGGCCTCACATTTGCTTTCCACCGAGGCATGGCAAGATACTCTCCTGATCGACATGGAACCATAAAGATGGAAAAAGGGTTGAGGATCAACCATCTGGCCGCAACCGATTCTTGGAGGATGTTCCATATCATGGCCGAATTCGTGGAAGGGTTTGAGGCCCTTTCAGGAATCGGTCCTGCCGTTTCCATTTTTGGATCGGGCCGGGTGGGGCCAGATAGCCCGGTCTATCGGAAAGCCGGGGAAATCGCCCGTCTTTTGGTTCGAGACGGCTTTTCGGTGATCACAGGCGGAGGTCTGGGGGTTATGGAGGCGGCCAACAAGGGAGCTGCCGAGGAAGGAGGAACATCTGTCGGACTCAGGATCGAACTCTCTAAAGAAGAAGTATACAACAACTACTCCAACCTGACACTCAGTTTCAGATATTTCTTTGTACGAAAGGTGATGTTTATCAAGTATGCTATGGCCTACATCATACTTCCAGGAGGCTATGGCACCATGGACGAGTGTTTCGAATCTCTGAACTTGATTGTCACCCAGAAGAGCCGAACCTTTCCGGTAATCTTCGTCGGTGAGGATTACTGGAAAGGCCTGATTGACTGGATCCGATGTGTGCCCGTAAAGGTGGGAACCCTCAACAGGGGAGATTTGGAAATCTTTCAAATCATCGATGAACCCACGGAAGTGATCAAAGCCATCAAAAAGTGGGTCATCTAGCATCTTCCGACGGGAGGGTCAGCCCCATCCCTTAGAAATTGGCCCATCATTCGCTTCTCGTATTCGCCATTCTGATGCACCTGACGTCGCCTATCTTTGCACCTATCTGGCCGTGACATCACCAATCTCCCGCACGAACGCCTGGGATCCTGTTCCGTCATCAATCAGGTAATAGTAAACCCTCTCTTGAGGGCTGTTGGGTGGACTGGTGGCGGCCGGCTCCTCCAGTGTCCAGGTGACTCCGATAATCTGCCCGAGCTTGAACATCCCGTGGTAATCGTAGGCAGTTTTTCCAATGTCCTTGCAATAGGCAATCTCGGCGCCCGGGCAGACATTCGTCCAAAACCCACTACCTCCTGCCCACCCGGCAGCTAAAATCAAACCGAAAACGAACGGACCTAGAATGAATTTCTTCACTGCTCCCCTTTCTGCCGTTATCAAGTGGTTCTTTCTATCCTGACCACAAATCCACACGTTCTTCTCGGAGTGTTCTCATCCATACCGAAGCGATCCAACAGAACAGAACTAGCCTGTCTACGCTACCGGCTAACAAAAGGATTCTCCGGGATGAAAAACCTCCAATCGAGATCCTTTGCCTTGGAGATTCCAATCCGCCGGGCTCTCTCTATTCGCCGGGGGGCAGCCCCGCGCAAGACCTTGAACTCATCCCCCACTCCCTTGCCGAGCAGTTCCCTGCCGATATCGAAGGCCTGACAGAGTTTACCAGGACCATTGGTAAGCCGGTAGAGATCCTTTGTCTTTCTCCGTTGTCGCATGATCTCGACTCCTCGAACAGGCTCAACAGCCCGAATCAGGACGGCACCGACCCCCTGTCTCTCTGTCGTGAAATTCAGACAGAAATGCATACCATAAATAGAATAGACGTAAATACGGCCGTAAGTTTCCTTAAGAAGCCGCGCCTTCTCCGATCTGCGCACCCCATGGGAGGCAGGATCATCTCGATATGCCTCTGTTTCGACGATAACACCCACACAATCTCTGTACGCTATCCTCTTCCCGAGGAGTTTCTGGGCGACCTCTAAGGTGTTTCGAGCGAAAAACTCAGTGCCAACTTCCATTCTTCTCTACTCCCAGCCAGTTAACGTGATGTGGTAACCGTTTTTGTCAGGCAAGCCTGCCTTTTGACAAAGGTTCCTCCGGAAAAGATCCCCTGGCGATGAAACGATTGAAACAAAAGAATTCGAAATTACTCAACCCTATCCTTATCATCCGATCAAGAAGTTCTGAGGAATCGCTTTCAAAACACCAGATGAAACAGTTATAGATCTTCGGATTCTATCGAGCAATAAAAAAATGTCAAAAGAGGTGACGTAAAGGAGTTTCCTCAATTTTGTGGACACCCATGCCTCTGGGAGACGTTTGGAGAGGAATGGAGTCGGTATTCCCCGGGCCGGTCGCAAATCCTCTTTTCGGATCTTTGTCCGGTTAAAGCGAACTTCCAACTAAAGCACCGGTTCCTCTCGCCCTCTCTCCCTCACAGGAATCTGCGGGGTATCGCTCGAGCTCTCAGACTTCGCAGAGTGAAAAAGCTGGTGGACCAGGCTTTTGGCCTAATTTTTGGGAGGAAAAATTAGGCCAAGTGATTTCCTCTGGATTGGCCTCTCACCAATCCAGAGGAAGTTCTCTCTGAGGCTCTGTGTGCTCTGTGAGAAATTTTGGAGACCCTCACTGTGCTTGGATATTTCTGACGGAAAAATCCTAATTCGCGCTCAGAGCTTCCTTTCACATTTTCTGGTGAAATGTTCTCATGAAACCTTCAAGGGCGCACACCCCATATAGAAGAATCGAATAAAGAAGGCAGGCCAAAAGGCCTGCCTGCACATCACAGAATTTCTTCCATACGATACTGCCCTATTTGAGAATCTTTGCTTCAAGCAGTTTGTCGACTAAATCGGAGACGATCTCTGGAATCTCTCCCTGAAGGATTTCTCCTCCACGCCGCTGCTCCGGTCTAAACACTCGCGCCACATAGGTGGGAGAGCCTCCAAGCCCCAGCTTATTCTGATCAACGCTCAGATCCGCAGCCGTCCATGTAGGAATGTCAACCTTGGCCGCCTTCCTTATTCCCAAAAGAGACGGAAGCCTGGGGTCATTTATATCCTTTACGACGGTCATCACCGCAGGGAGCGAGGACTTCACTACTTCTATTCCACCCTCCAGCATTCTCTCAACGACTATCCCCCCCTTTTCTGGATCTAATTCTCTCACCTTAGAAACGTAGGTAAGTTGGGGAATTTTTAACCACGCCGCTATGCCGGGGCCGACCTGTGCCGTATCGCCATCGATGGCCTGTTTCCCGCAGATCACCAGATCCACCTCGCCGATCTTTTCGATGGCCTTTGAGAGGGCGTAGGCTGTAGCCAACGTGTCAGCACCGGCAAATGCAGTATCACAAAGAAGATATGAGTGATCGGCGCCCATGGCCATCGCATTGCGAAGGACATCAATAGCTTGAGGAGGTCCCATGGTGATGACGTGAACCTCGCCCCCGTGCTTTTCACGGGTGAGGAGAGCCTCTTCAACCGCAAACTCGTCAAAAGGGTTCGTGATCGTTTCCACCCCGTCGAGATTCAGTGCGCTTGTATCTTGATCGATCTTGACCTCACTTGCTGTATCGGGAACCTGTTTGATACACACCACAATCTTCACCCGAAAACCTCCTTTATCGCTCGGTCCTGGTTTCCCAATTGATCTGTTCTCAATTCATATATCGCTAATCCCATGGGTAGACAAAATGCCGACCCCTCACTGTTACAAATCCCCAGGTTACCTAGTTTCACGTCCCAAAAGTAATCTATGAAATTCACACCAAAACTGCTCGCATATGCCAAGATGTGAGAATTTCAAATTCGAAGCACGAGCGTAGCATCCCCCTACAGAGATCAATTCGAAATCCGAAAAAACATCAGAATGCAAATGCTCCAATTTCCTAAATATGTCTAGACTTACAACGGGCCCCTCGACCTGAGCCTTCGACCCGAGCTCAGGCCGACGGGCTCAGTTCGAAGGCTCAGCCGAGTCGATTTTGGTCATTGGATATTCGGCTTTGTTTCCTATTTCGATATTTTTCCGGATTTAAGATGTCCGTTCTCAGGACACCCTACAAGCGGGTAAATGATTCAAGTTATTACTGAGACACCACACTAGTAGGATGGGCTTTAATTACCACAAATTGGATTCCTTTTGCCACCCCTGTCCACAGTATTCTTGCCATAGCATCGAGATTCCCTTGGACTTCGCCCGACACCCCCTTCTGCCGAATAGCTTGCAATTTACATAGTATCTATTCTAAATACAACTCTAATTATCAATAACCCATGCAAGAGTTTCTAATTGCCTCAGAACGCTGCTATTTTTCCACAATGTTCCGGGCGAGGGGTGTGGCTCTCCCTTTGACAATGCCGACGTGGTGGTCTATAAGACATAAACAGGTCCGTCCTCGATCAGAGAAAAAATGATTGGATAACTTCCTGATGTTTCGCAAAGAAGTTCGCGATTTGATCTGGGTCTATTTTTTCGTTTCTCTTGGAGGATTGCTGCTGCACATCCGAATCCATCCTCCCCAGGATTCCATGTTCAACTTCACCGCAACCGCCTTTGCCGGGGTGAACACCTTTATTTTACCTTTTTTGTTCAATAGCCCACGGACGGTTGCCTGGGCCTATGTTTTCACCTGGGCAACAGTGGTCACAGGTTCAGTGTTGATGGCTTATTTCTCCATAATCACCTGGGATCCGTCGAAGGTTCCACTAACCGCCAAAACCCTGATTCTGAGATCGACCCTTCCAGATATCATAATCCTTATGGCCAAACTATTTCTCGCCCATCGAATTCTGCTGATCCATCGACCGAATGGAGCGGCCGCCGACCCGGGAGGGTGCGTCGAATGACGCCGCGAGAAAACACCGCAACTCTGCTTTCACCTCCTGTCCGCCTGAGTCTGAGAATAATTCTCCTGGCTTTGGCAGCGGTCCTCTTGGCTGGTACGCCCCTCATAGCTCTCCGCGCGTACCCTGGGGATCTTGCCGAATACGGTCTGACGGCAGCACGACTGACAATCATTGGTAAGGTCTGTGCACTGCTGGCTGGGGCGCTAGTTCTTCTCCAATTTGGATTGAGCGCGAAACTCAAGTCTCTGGATCGGGTCTTTGGAACGCACCTCCTCCTCTCCGCTCACAGGGTCTTGGGCCTTTCCGCGGTGGTATCCGCCTCACTGCACCCCCTGTTCATATTCGCGCCGAGGGCAAGAGAAATCGGTGCCTTCAGGTTGGACATCTGGCCTGCCCTTATCGGCGCAGTCCTTCTCATTGGTCTTTGGACAGGAGTCTGCGCAGGCCTTTGGCGGAAGTTTCTCCGTCTTCCGTACCAGACATGGACCACCTTCCATTATCTGGGGATGTTTCTTGCAACCGTCCTGTTAGTTATTCACATTAAGAGTGTAACCGACGACCTCAAGAATGGCTGGCCCTTATATGCTCTCCTAATCACTCTAGGAGTCTACGGGGCACTGTTTGCTTGGGCGAAGGTGATCAAACCCAATGCCGTCAAGAATCAGAGATACACTGTCAACAAAGTCACAGGTGTCGGACAGGACACCTATGCGATTGACTTATCCCCCGGGAAAGGACTGGTTTTCCCCTATGCGCCGGGGCAGTTCGCATTCGTGACCTTTCATTCGGAAGCATTGCCCCTCGAGCGACATCCATGGACCATCTCCTCCACACCGACACGGCCAGAGAGTCTCGTGTTCACCATAAAATGCAGCGGGGATTTCACTGCCCGTATCAGCCGGCTCAGGCCGGGCGACACCGCCGATGTAGACGGCCCGTACGGCCTGTTCAGTTATCTCGCCCACGCTCAAGACCCGAATAGGGAGCTTGTCATGATCGCGGGGGGGGTGGGCATTACGCCGATGCTGAGCATGCTCCGCTATATGGCTGATACCGGTGACAGGCGGAAAACAACCCTTGTCTGGAGTAACCGGACAGAGGCTAACATACTCTATCGAGAGGAGCTTAAATCCCTCGAAAGTAAGCTGGAAAACCTCTCCATCCACCATGTTCTGACCCGACAGAAGGAATACCAGGGCCCCTCTGGCCACCTCGACAAAACCAGACTCACAGACCTTCTGTCAGGATGTAGCCGAGTGGCGGCTGTTTTCGTTTGCGGCCCCCCACCTATGATGGACAATGTCCGCAGGGCCCTTAAACGAATCGGCTTCAGGTCGAGCCGTGTCCATACTGAGAAGTTCTCTATCTGACCCGCCTTTGGTTGACAGCCGCCTTGCCAGATTTTGGCAGCAATAAACCCCTTTTGAGAACGGGAACGCTTGGCTTCTAGCGAGGCTGCCCAGGCCAGTTGTCTCCTAAGAAGAGCCCTGATTGTGCTACAATAAGTTAGGAGTCTAAACCGACTCGCGGTGGGTGACGTCCGGCTGGAAAAACGATCGGGAAGGTCCATAAATCTGTCACTCACCATGCGGGAAGATGGCGGTCCTAAATGATTGAGTCATATGAATTTGGCTGTATGGAGGTAGAGGGACGGACTCACCACGACGACCTCAAGATCATAGAGAACCGGCTGGTCGGGAACTGGTGGCGGAGACGAGGACATACTCTCAATCCGGAGGATATTAGGGACATCCTCGAGGCATCAGTTGAGATTCTAGTCGTTGGCACTGGAGAATACGGCAATATGACGGTCACTCGTGAAGTTTCCGAAGCGCTGTCAAAACGAGGAATCGAATTGATCTCTGCGCCGACGGGAGTGGCCGTATCCAAGTTCAATGATCTTCATGCCCAGGGGAAGCGAGTGGCCGGCGCTTTCCATCTCACCTGCTGATTTCTTCGAAGCACTGAGCTCTGCTTCTGACTCGCCTTTGACACCAAACAAGACACCTGACTCTACCAGAAGCCATTCCCGGGCTTACCTCTGGGCCATTTTCTCCAGGTTCCGAGATTCATTCCGCCAGAGGCTCTCACCGACACCAGACTTGGGAGAGACGTGTACGGCTAAAGAGGGCTAGAAATGACGGAGTAAAAGGTGTTATGAGATATCATGGGTGTTGATGGCCTTTCACCTTCACCTCAGATTAAGAGGTGGACATCATGTACTCTATAGAATCACAGAACAGCTGACCTTCGGAGGCGGTTGATGAAAGCAACAGAGAAGGAGGGACTCGACGAGCTGGTTGAGGTCGCCCTTGGAGCAGGAGCGACAGCGGCCAAGGTCATTCCGTCTCACATGGTTATCGTAGACGAAAGGGTTCGCCTCAAGTGCGAGGTACCGAGATGCTCCGGGTACGGCCAATACCTCACCTGTCCGCCTCATGTGATGGACGTTGAGGCTTTCTCAAGGGCTTTATCCCGTTATGATTGGTGCCTGATGCTTCAAGTGGAAACGAAGAATATCGATTCGACTGATAAAGGCAGGGGGAGGATTGACCACGACGTCCTAGAAGGTATCACGAAATCCCACCGGCCCTTCAAGGTCAGACTTCATGAGGTTGTCGAGATCGTGGAGGCGGAGGCCTTCAAGAGGGGAATGCGTTTCGCAACAGGGTTTGTGGGTGGAAGCTGCACCCTGTGTGACCAATGCGTTGAGGATCGTTATTCCGATCCCTGCAGACATCCTTTTCGTGCAAGGCCTGCCATGGAGGGCGTCGGCATAGACGTTTTCAAAACGGCCCAAAACGCGGGGTTGCCCATCCATCTGTCATCTTCAAAGAACGTCATCTGGACCGGGCTGGTGCTTCTCGATTGAGGTTGACCCCCTCCCCTCCCCTCCCCCTAAGGATCACATGAAGTCACTCGCCATCGCTCAAAAAGGGCGTGAATTGTGATCCATGAAGGGCCTTTTAATCTCTCACCGAGCAACACCGGGCGTGATCTCAATCCCCAAACTTAGATCAAGGTCAATGGCTTTTCCCATACGGATGATGAGCTGTCCCCACCCGATTCGTGGTGAGATGGTTCACTGCCCGAAGGGGCGAGTTGGTGGAGAATGCTCGCTCACAATGAGGATGTAAAGTCATCTCGCACGCCTGTATTGGTTCTCACCGAGAAATGCCTGTGAGCGAATACTAGGGAGTTGTTGGCCTACCCCGTCTTGGCCAGGGGAGAGACCCTCCAAAAAAGGGGAGAGGCTCCGCTGCCTGATCCCCCACAGACGGAGGGTAAGGTTCGAGTGACCAAGACAGAGAAAGGGCCAGACACGTCGGTCGGTGATCGAGAAATACCTTTTTGAGTGAGAATTAATTAGCGAAACAGGTTTTTTATTTCTTCAATGTTCTTGGGCACGTCCGTGACAATCAGGGTGTTCGTTCGCGCATCGACAGAGACACGTCCCCGATCACTCAGAAAATTCTTGACAATCGAAGCCATTTCCGTGGCGTCAGCATACGTCAAACGGATCATCTCGGTTTCGAGATCCTCCAGCTTTTCTGCAGTCCGCTTTGAAGCCAGTCGAGCTTCTTCTTCTTTTCTCAGCCGATCCAGGGGGGCCACCCATAGCACATTCCCCGTCCTCTTCATACCTAAGGACTGTGACTGCAGTATTACATCGAGGGCCTGGTCCCAGGGAACGTCCACGAGTCTGATCGTCACTCGACCCTTCACGTCGTTTCCCACAACAATGTTGAGCTCAGCCACGTCAGCAATGAATCTGAGGACGTTTCTGATGTCCCCATCTCTGAAATCGAGAGATATCTTTCGACCCATATAACGCCCTGCCGGTTGAGCCACAAGGGTCGCTGTCGAAGACAGGATAGACATTGTGGCGAAGAAGACAATCCAGATTCTCAGGGTCTTCACTGTTGTTTACCTCACCACGGGCCATCGGTCGTTGAGAGCCGAAATGGTTCATTCGATAGATCGATCTCAGTCTCAAGCAATGATAAAAGTACCGATGTGACAACCCGCTCCTAAAGTCTTATGAATTTCGACCCATTCTATATCGACATTTATTACTTTTTCGATTATTCCAATGTTATAATTCGCCACGTCATTCGGGCTCACCCACACTTCCAAAGTAAACAGAGGGGCGAACGAAAACTCCATGCGTGGCAAAGCTGAAACCAAGGTAGGATGCTGCGGCTTCGTTGTATCACAGAAACGATACTTCGAACTCTTTAACCTAATCGAAATCCAGGCCACCTTCTACCAGATGCCCCAGCTAAAGACCGCCAAGAAATGGAAGGACTCAGCGCCTGAAGGCTTCGAATTCACGATGAAGGCCTGGCAACTCATCACTCACGAACCCACCAGCCCCACTTACCGACGCCTGAGGGATAAGATTGATCCGACTCAGTCTCACATGTATGGGCGCTTTCGGATGACACCAGAGGTCATGGCAGCATGGGGCCGAACGGCTATGTTCGCAGGGGCCTTGGGAGTTTCGGTAGTCGTCTTTCAATGTCCGGCCAGTTTTGACCCATCCGAGCAAAATGTCTCAAACATGCGTGAGTTTTTCAGCCACATAGACCGCCATGGACTTCGATTTGCCTGGGAGCCCCGTGGGTCGTGGCCAGAAACCCTGGTCCGGGATCTGTGCGTGGAGCTCGACTTAACCCACTGCGTCGATCCCTTCAAGAATAAGTGGATGGCCGGTGACGCCCGATACTTCCGCCTCCACGGCATTACCGGCTTCGACTATCAATATACCGACTCGGATCTCGATCAGCTGGCTGGGTGGGCACAGGAAAAACCAACCTACCTACTCTTCAACAACAACTGGATGAAAGACGACGCGTTGCGCATGATGAAGCGAGTCGTTAGGGAATCATGATGGTCGATCCAGTGGTCTTCCGACCTTCCAGATCGCGATGGGCCTGGGCTGCCTCGGCCAGCGGGTATGTCTGCCCAATTTCGATCTTCACCGCCCCTTTTCCTACCACATCAAACAAATCTCGGGCGTGGGCAAGTAAATCCTCACGCTTCTCGGTATAGGTCAACAGACTGGGTCGGGTGAGAAACAGAGAACCTTTTACGGCAAGAATGCTGAGATCAAATGGTGGAACAGGACCCGAACTTTGGCCAAAGGCCACCATCATGCCAAAGGTCCTCAAACAGTCGAGAGACCCCCCGAAGGTCGTCTGACCAACAGAATCGTAAACCACATCCACGCCACGTCCCCCGGTAATCTCCCTCACCCTTAGGACAAAGTCCTCTTCTTTGTAGACAATCGGATGATCGCATCCATTCGCCCGGGCCAATTCAGCCTTCTCCCGGGAACCCACAGTTCCGATGACCGTTGCCCCAAGGTGTTTGGCCCATTGACAGGCGATCAAGCCGACACCACCTGCCGCGGCATGAATCAGGATCTGATCTCCCCTTTTCGCTTCATGACAGTTTCGTAGAAGGTATCGCGCGGTCATTCCACGAAGCATCATGCCTGCGGCCTGTCGAGCTGTGATGTTTTCAGGAAGTTTCACCAGACGATGGGTCGGGATAATCCGCTCTTCCGCGTAGGCACCGGGTGGGAGACCTGCATAGGCAACTCTATCCCCGACCGCGACCTCGGTCACGTCCTCACCAATCGCCTCGACAGCGCCTGCCCCTTCAAGCCCTGGACTGCCTGGCAAAGGCATAGAATAAAGGCCCGTACGATGATAGATATCAATAAAATTCAACCCGACGGCTTCGTGGCGAACAAGCGCTTCACCTGAACCAGGCTGGCCAGGGTCAAACTCTTCCCACAGCAGGACCTCGGGCCCGCCTGTTTCAATCATTCTGATGGCTCTTCCCATATATTTCCCTTTTCTAGTCAATGGCGTTATTCAATTCACCGTCTCTGGTTACGTATCCATATGCTAAGGTATGTGGTCAATCGGTCTGCCGACCCTATTCTCTCTGGATTCTTCCTAACTGGCAAGGTCCATCGCTCGAATAGCACGTCAAAATGCTCGACTGAAAACCTTACCGATCACGTAGAGGAGAAGCTCGAGAACTGACTCGGACTGACTTTTTTCTTTCTTATTCGTAGAAGCTCATGAGTTTGTATCTTAGGTCGGGGTGTTTGAGTTTTCTCAAAGCCACGTTTTCGATCTGTCTTATTCGCTCCCTGCTGATTCCAAACTGGCGACCCAGTTCCGCCAGGGTATATTCTCTTTTCTCACCAATTCCGAAACGCATCCTCACAATCTTGGCTTCCCGTGGAGTCAGAGACGCCAAGACCTTGTGGATTTCCGAAGCCAGATTAGTCTGTATTGTCATATCCAGAGGAGAACCTGTCTTTTCATCAACGACAAAATCTCCTAACCGGGCTTCGCTTTCTCCTACGAGCGTTTCCAGCGAGGTGGGCTCTCTCATACGGGTATGGATGATCTTTCTTACCTTTTCCGAAGGCATATTTGTCGCGTCTGCTACCTCTGCGAGCGTAGGCTCTCTGCCTCGTTGATTGAGGAGATAGCGAAAGTTCTTCATTACCCGTCTTTCAATTTCGATCGCATGGACAGGAACCCTGATCGTTCTACCCTGTTCTGCAATGGCCCTCGTAATTCGCTGAAGAATCCACCAGGAGGCATAGGTGGCAAACTTATACCCCTTCCGGTAATCAAACCTATCGACCGCCTTCATCAGGCCGATATTCCCCTCTTGAATTAGATCCGATAGTGACAGTCCGCGGTCCCTGTACTGTCTGGCGATCTTGATGACTAACCTCAAGTTAGCTCTCACAAAATCATCTCTCGCTCGGTTAACCTCCTCTCGAGACCTTTGTACAGCCGATAGAATCTCCTTCAAGTTTTGCTTAAAGCCATCAGCGCGAGAGTCTTCCCTGTCAGGTTCTGTAAGATCGACCCGCCTGCAAAGTCTGATATACAAATCATCCAAGATACCCTGTTTGATGGGAATTTCACCGAAAAGGGCAGCATCGACCCGCTGATGGTGTCGCCTTTTTGCTGCGAAACCGGACCCCTCCCTCCGGGTATCGCAAGTCTTCTCCTGGAGCTCGTTGTCCTTAACCGACAGACTGAGAATTCGCCTCGTATAGTATAGAAATCGGTCTCTCAGCACAGAATCGTCCACCTGCCTTTTGCCGATGGAATGGGACGGAGTCTCCAGGACCGTTCTCGCCAGAATCTCTTCCCTCTCAATCTCACTCGCAACACGGACGAGCCACTCAAGGCCGATGGGGCTCTGTAGCAAAAGGGTCTTTATCCGTTTTTTCCCCTCTTGTATCTTTTTGGCCAGATCACATTCCTGTCCCCGACTCAGGAGGGGCACTTCTGCAACCTGCCGAAAATACAACTCCGCAGACGAATAGGGGAAGTCGAGAAGCTTTTCGGAAGGGGTAGGCTCACTGTCTTCGCTACCTGAATAGGTCTCTCCGCCTGAGTTTTCAGAATCTTCTCGACCAAACTCAGGCTCCTCCCCTTCAAAGGCTTCCAGGCTGTCCGCACTGCAAATAATCTGGTTGATATATGGCTCCATCTGCACTCTCACCCATGCCCTTAAGTCATCGAGAATCTTTAGGGCTTCAGAATAAACTCCCGAGCAATTGCCTCTCTGATTGATAACACCTCAGAAATAGGTCTTTTTTCGGCGACAGTTGCCTCTCAAGCAACTTTCTTAGGATGTTTCACCCCACCACAAAAAGGTGAGAAACACCTTCTCGCTATCTAAAAGTCCCTGGAATGATCATGCCTGCGATGGCGCACGCCGATGTTTCTGTATCGTTTTTCTATTTTCTGAAACAATCGAGGCAAAGAAGAGATTTTCCCGGAGGGGGGCAAGCCTCCACCATGAGCTCTTTTCCACAAGAGGCACAGACCGCCTTAAACGATTTCTTGGCCGCTCGTTTCTTTGGACTCCTCCGAGGAACGTACCGTCTTCTCCTAGCCATCGATATTCCCTTATGAGACCTATCAATCACTCCATCGCGTCACGCGCCATTTAAGCCAGCGATTGGACAAGAAGAGACCCCAGGATTCTTATCTCTTCCCGGGGCCTGAGGGTCAACTTTTCTGATTCTTAACACTTCACGACGTCCACTGCCTGCTCGCCCTTCTTCCCTTCGGCAATATTGAATTCAACCTCGTCCCCTTCATAAAGAACCTTGAATCCGTCTTGCTGAATCGAGGAAAAATGAACGAATAGATCATCGCCATCATCTCGGGAAATAAATCCAAACCCCTTCCGCTCATTGAACCACTTAACTCGACCTTTGGGCATTGCTTGTCACCTCCTTTCATCTTCGCGTCCGTAAAACGCAAGATTCCATGTTACGATCAAAAAAGTCGCATAAGCTCGCAAAGGTATTGAGCCTCTAATATCTTCGATAACCTCCTCTCTGCGCCTTTCGTGGCGGGCGAGCTTCGTTGACTCTTAGCGTCCGTCCTTCGAATTCGGAACCATCCAATGCTTCTTTGGCTTTCTCTGCCTCGGCTGGACCAGACATCTCAACAAACCCGAAACCCCTGTTTTCGATGATGTTGACTTGTTTAACTTCTCCATGACTGGAAAACAGCTCCTCCAGCTGCTCGGCCGTCACCGAATAACTGAGATTTCCTACATAAAGTTTGCTACCTTTCACGCTATCCTCCTTTTTTCTCTGTTTCTTCGTGTCCGATAGTCTTTTTCTCAGCGGTGGAAGCGAGACTGCAGCTCCAGGTCCTCGCACCTTGACCGCCTTTTTGAATACGGCGCCTAACCTCCACACCCATCGACCTTGGAATTCCATTTGGGCGATCTGCGGATATTTCTAGCTAGCAACTGGAACGAAAAGGTGTTGTTGTGGGCGCTCCTCATACGAAAAGCCCTCAGGACCCGGAAAGTCCCGAGGGCTTACAGAGACACAAACCTTTTGGGGCTTTCAAGAAGCTACGATATTTACTATATGACAAAAATACCCAGAAATCAAGCACAAATCGGGTGGGGAACTTATTGTACAATTGACTCTCATTAGGGAAGCAAGATCAAAGCGTCTCCCAACAGGGTTAACCCCTATCCTCCTGCTTTATGACATTGAGGGTCAGCCTGTCGTGGGATTGGTGCCAGAAGCGATAGTCCAGATTCATTCCATCAGAAGTTATAGCACGTGCAGGTACAAATGTGCTAAGTTCTGCACAGAGGCACGGCTCACATCTCCAACAAAACAGGGGAGGACGCGACCATGTCTTCCATAGACAATCGCAAGGCTTTTGGACTTGGACCTCGACACCTAATTGCGTTGCTGGCAATAAGTTTTCCGACGGGTGCCATAGCACAGCAGGGGGACGCACCAGGTGCCCCGTACCTCAATACCCACAAGATTGTCGTCTACAAGGGGGACGTTGCCGGCCAGAAGGCCGTCGACACATTGAAACCACGTCAGGTGATCGACTATCCCGATCGTAAGGTCCTCATCGTGGACGATACCGATATGAAGACACTTCCACTCACGGACAGGAAGAAGGTGCCAGTCCGGAACGATTTAAATAAGATCTATCTGAGGAATCGTGTCATCGACACCACTCAGCCTGTTCCAGCGGTCCCAGAGGCACTGAGAGCCCCTCCAACTTCCGGAAACCAACTGTTTCTTATCCAGTTTGCCGGTCCCATCAAAGACGAATGGCTGAAGGAGATCGAGGAGCAAGGCAAGGTTCAGTTCGTCACGTACATCCCGACCAATGCCTACCTGATCTGGACCGACGGCCCCACCCTTGAGAAACTTAAGACCCTTGCCACGACCCGCCCATTTCTCCAGTGGATGGGGGCTTTCCATCCCGCCTACAGGACTCATCCGGGTGTTCGATCGATGGCCCTCAGAGATCCTGAAAAGGATGTCGAAGTGACAGTCCAATTCGTCGCACATGACGGCGTGGATGCATCGATAAATGTCGTAAAAGGAAAGGCCAAAAAGGTGCTCCGAGACGTATGGAGTGTCGGTCCCTACAAGAATCTAATCATCGTCCTACCTCCGGATGAATTAGATAGTATTGCAGCCTTACCAGACGTCGTGAACATCGAACCCTGGATTGAACCAAAACTTTTTGGTGAGCGACAAGGGCAGATACTGGCCAACCAGGTTGACGCGTCGGGAAGCCAGCCCACCGGGCCGGGCTATCTCGCCTGGTTGAATGGTCTGGGATTCAACAATACTTTCAATTTCGTCGTGAATGTCACCGATTCTGGGTTGGACCGTGGACAGACCATAGCGGCTAATCTGCATCAGGATTTCCTCGATGGGGCTGGAAATAGCCGAGTGGCCTACGTGCAAGAAGTCACCGGCACGACGATCGACACCACGGCTGCCAATAATGTTGACATCGATGGTCACGGTACCATCAATCATGCGATCGTTGGAGGCTTTAACAATACGCCGGATACCCCAGGCGGCGGAACCGACTTCGAAGATGCTGCCGGCTTCCAATATGGCCTGGGTATCGCACCGTTCGTACGACTCGGGAGTTCGCGTATCTTCAACCCCGGTTTTACCTTTCCTGATCACACGGAATTAACCAACGCCGCCTACTCAAATGGAGCTCGCATCAGTAGCAACAGCTGGGGATCTGGGTGCCAGTTCGGATGTTGTCCACCCGGGGTACTCGGAGTCTATGACGCCACGTCACAGGAATTTGACGCGCTCGTGCGAGACGCGAGGCCCACCAACGCCTCCGACGGCGGGCAGGTAGGTAATCAGGAAATGGTCATCGTCTTCGCCGCCGGAAACGAAGGGGGATGTCCGGACGAACAGCTGGGGAATGGGGGAGCGACAGCAAAAAACACCCTGGTTGTTGGGGCAGGCGAGAACTTCAATCAAGGGGGAACCGATGGATGCGGCACGACGGACGCCGGGGCTAATGATGCCCATGACGTCATAGGTTTTTCCAGCCGAGGCCCTACAACCGACAATCGCGTTAAACCAGACATCATGGCACCGGGAACGCATATCTACGGTGCCGCCTCTCAAGATCCAGGTTATACAGGCAACGGTGTCTGTGATCAGTTTCGGCCCCCGGGCCAGACCCTATACGCATGGTCTAGTGGCACCAGCCACTCGACCCCCGCTGTAGCGGGCGGCGCCGCTTTGCTGCGCCAGTGGGTTCTGAACCAGGGTCGCCCCGCTCCCTCCCCAGCTATGACCAAGGCCTACCTGATGAACTCAACGACCTGGATGACCGGGACTGGGGCCAATGATACGTTACCATCCAACACTCAAGGTATGGGCCGTATGAATCTCGAGCGGGCCTTCGACACGGTGCCGCGCCTCGTCACCGACCAGGATATTACTTTTGACAACAGCGGGGAAACGCACACGGCCACCGGCACAATCGCCGACAGCGCGGAGCCCTTCCGTGTAACTCTCGCCTGGACCGATGCGCCTGGGCCGACGGTGGGCAACGCCTGGATCAACGATCTGGATGTCGAGGTCACGATCGACGGTGGGACCGGCCCGGTTCTCTACAGGGGAAACAACTTCAACAACGATCAGTCTCAACCTGGAGGAACTGCGGACAGCCGCAACAATGTGGAAAGCGTATGGTTGCCCGCGGGCACGACAGGGACCTTCACGATCATGGTGCGTGCCAGCAACATCGCCGGCGACGGGGTTCCCAACGCTGGGGACGGCACAGACCAGGACTTCGCCCTCCTGATCTACAATGCGCGGGCTGGCGTCATTCCGGGTCAACTCAACATAAGTGTCGCCCTCGACCCCGACGTCCGGTTAGGACCCGGTGAAACAACCACGGTGCGGGCGACGGTCAACAGAAACGGGACCCCTGAGTCAGGGAGAACAGTAACATTCAGCACAGCCGATCCCAGCCTGGCAAGCGTGTCTCCCACCTCAGCTGTGACCGATGCCAGCGGTCAGGCAACATCAACGGTCCGCGGCGAAACCTCATCGCAGGGGACAACGGCCGTCACGGCTGAAACCAATGGTGTCAGCGCCTCAGCTCCGGTCAGGGTCCCCGATATGTCACTGATCGGCGTTCTCATCCTTATGGTTGCTATTGTTCTGTATGGAGCCTTGCGGAAACGATCACCGTCAATAAAACGGTGAGGCGTGGAGCCATCCATGGTCGCACGGACGCAGCTAAATATTCGATTTGCTGCTTTGATGATTGCCTTTGTGGGCGTCGTTTTCCTCACATACCGTGAGGGCGTACTTGGGTCTCTCCTCACACCTGTAACGATCCTGACGACACGGACAACCCTGGCCCTTCTCCAACTGTCCGGAATCGAGGTGGCACAGCTCGGAACAGTGATCTACCACCCAGACGGCTTCGCCTATGAGGTCTACTACCGGTGCACTGGCGTCCTGCCCGTCGGTTTCCTTACTGTCTCGATCCTGGCTTACCCTGGAGCGCTGCCGCGCAAAATCATCGGACTCGCCGCGGGCGTGCCCTTCCTGGTGGCTCTCAATTTCGCCCGGCTCGTACACCTTTTTCACATCGGCGTTCAGAACCCGGCCATTTACGATGTGGCCCACAAAGTCCTGTGGGAAAGTGTTATCGTCCTGGCGGTTTTCGGGCTGTGGCTAGGTTGGAAGCAATGGGCTGACCTAAGATCTGAGGAGGGCCAGGTAGGAAAACGCATGCTCGCACCGGTCTCAGCGGGACCCTGAGAAGCCTGGGCGAGGTCTTTTGCCCCTGGTCAGGAACTCATCACCCCGTAAAGAGGAATGAATATCAGCTAACGGCACTGAACATCTGGTCCTTTGATCAAGAATGACCGGTTTCTGTCAGAGACAAGGACGTCGCTTTCTGTTTTTCATCCTGTTCTTCCCATCTTCTTTTCTGTTCCAAGAGCCGTCCCGCCACCCCAAAAGGGGTATGGGTGTCGAAAAAGGGAGCAAGGATGCCTCTATCCATAACATGGTTTCCTCCATCTTGGGTTCAGATAAAATCCACACAAAAGGTCATATATATCGATCCAGCTTACTTGAGGACCTACTTTGCGAAATACACCAAAAAAATCGAGTTTTCCAAGTGGCCGGATCCAATCGACGGCTTGCCTGAAGGATTGGAAAAAGCCGATCTGATCCTTGTCACGCACGATCATAAGGATCACGCCAAAGATGTCACGCTAAACAGGCTCAAGCGCACAGACACTCTGGTCATAGCGCCTAAACGCTGTATGAAACCGCTCGGCAGAGAGATCAGACCCATTGAATTGGGGGACAGGATAGATCTCGGCCATGTGAGAATATCGGCGGTGGCAGCGTACAATACCGAAAGGGGACGGTCTACCAGAAAGATCCATCGCAAGGGACATGGTGTCGGCTAGGTGATAACCATAGAAAACAAAAGGGTCTAACACGCTGGAGACACTGACTTTATTCCTGAGATGAAAGAATTGAAGGGCGTTGATGTCGCTTTGCTGCCTATTGGAGGGACCTTTACAATGGAACCTCGAGGAGGCCGTTGAGGCAGCATTGACGATTAATCCAAAAGTTGCCATCCCGATGCACCGTTCGAAGGCCGATCCCCTCCAATTCAAGAATCAAGTCGAGGCGAGTTCATCTGTCAGAGTTGCGCCCCTGCAAATCGGCGAGGTTTATCGTTTCGAATAGACAGGGCCAGAGAAATCTCCCGACCCACTTCGTAACCGCCGCCGGCCTAATCTGAGTCCGTGGCTTATTCCCTCTGTCGGCGTGACACTCACAGTAAAGTCTATCTGAAGCCGACGTGCCCTCTCGTAACTTCCAATAGACTCCCATGGTTTGACACATGGCATGCCCGTTGTTTCCCGTCCTGAATCGCATGATGTCCCGGAAGAACAGAAGCCTCAAGACAAACTGGGCTCTGAGATAGGCGCGGACTGGACCGAGACTTTTCTCGATAGCCAGCACCGTGAAGATACTGGAAGAAGACGATGATGCCCCTTTGGATGAGCGGCATGTACCTTTCGGTAATACCCGCAGTCACAGCGCTTGTAATCTGGGTGTTAGGCAATGAATTCGAGGTAGTCAAAACGCTGGCAGTTTCGATCGGGTCAGGCAGTATTGCTTTTGGTATTCTATTCATCGCGGTTGGGTTAGCCGTAACACCCATCGACGGGTCCACAGAAGACCGCGGGCCACGCAAGGGTTACCTGTTTGTTCCATGGGGAGTGAGTATACCCCTTGCTTTGCTGTGGTCATGGCAGGTTCATCAGATTCCAATATGGCCTTGGGTGGAGTCGGTATTCCTGGTCGTGGGGGGCTTTGTCTTTGGCATAGGAGCTAGCTTTCTAATCGATTTTCTACTGAGAGTAACGGTTAAAGTGTGCACAGGCAGGCCATTTGATGACAGGGATGCTTGGCTAGTCCTTCTCATAGGATTCGCCACCTTCTGCATGAGCATCGGTGCGCGGCTTGGTGTGACTTACATGAGAGAGTTCGGCCTTCCTCCTGTGTCAATCCTATATTATGTTCTAGCCGGCGGCGTGGTGTCGGTCCTGGTGTTCGTTTTGATTGTGATTGGCGTGAACCTGTGGACGTTTTTTCGTGACTGGTTCAGGCGTAAGGGGCGAGCGTCGACTTGAAGGCGCACTGCAGCGCGACGTTTTTTTCTCAGCCTGCCCTTTTGTTTCCCTGCCTGAGTGCCATCTTCACGGCCAATCCCCCCGCAAGTCCTCTAGATAGGGGCGTCCCTTCGGCATCCGAGCGCGGTCACTCTGGTTCGAGCGGTGAGGTCATCTGATCGAGCCTCGACGGTTAGGGAGAGGCTCCTGTTTTGTGGTACATTGACCAAAAGAGTTCCAGAGATTTCGTTTAATCGCCCTCTCTTCTCTCATACCGTATGTCGAACCCAAGTTCCATGCGGTACCACGGGACAGGGGCATAAATCCTAAGTGGAGGATACATATGTATTTCAAGGAAATAAAAAAAGCAAAGGCAGTTTCAGAGGAGGACCTTCAACAGCTCCAAGGCACCGTCAAGTCAATTCTCCTGAGAGTGAAAAACGACGGAGACCATGCCCTGAGGCATTATGAGAAAGAGTTTGATAACTACGAGCCTGAGTCTTTCCGGATCTCCCCAGGGGAGGCTGCCAAGGCTAAAGACCAGCTCCCAGGCGAGATCCTCGAAGAGCTGGACTTCGCCATAGAGCAGGTAAGTGCCTTCGCCCGCGCTCAAAGGGACAGTATCGTTGAGTTCGAAAAGGAGATCGGTCCAGGAATGAAAATGGGCCAGAGAATCGTGCCGGTGGACTCGTGCGGCTGCTATGTTCCAGCGGGCCGGTATCCCTGCCTGACTTCTGCCGTCATGTCTGTTATCCCGGCAAAGGCAGCTGGCGTGAAAAGAATTGTTGCCTGTAGCCCACCGGGACGGATCGGTGCCATTAATCCTGCCATCCTCTATACGATGGTCAGGATGGAGGTGGACGAAATCTACTGCCTCGGCGGTGCCCAGGCCATTGGAGCGCTGGCTTTTGGAACGGAGACCATTCAGCCCGTAGACCTTATTGTTGGGCCCGGCAATCAATATGTGGCGGAAGCCAAACGTCAGGTTTTCGGAACTGTGGGTATCGACTTTCTGGCTGGTCCCAGCGAGTGTTTGATCATTGCTGACGAAACCGGCAGGCCTGATATCATCGCTGCAGACCTTCTTGCCCAATGCGAGCACGATCCCAATGCCCGTGGGGCTCTGGTGACCACCTCTGAAAATCTTGCCATGGAGACTCTGAGCGAAATCGAGCGGCAGTTAGACGAGCGAACCACTGCTGAGGTAGCGGGCACCTCCTGGAAAAACAAAGGGGTTGTGGTTGTTGTTGAGAATATCGATGACGCTGTCACATACGCCAACGAATATGCTCCGGAACACCTCGAGATCCACACCAACACCCCACGGGAAGTTTTGCCCTGTCTGAAACACTACGGCTCCCTTTTCATCGGTGAAAGGACGGCCGAGGTTTTTGCAGACAAGGTGGCTGGCCCCAATCATATCCTTCCCACCGGACGGGCAGCCCGCTATACCGGAGGGCTCTGGGTCGGAATGTTCCTGAAGGTGATAACCCATATGGAGGTGAACGATCAAGCCTCGAGGAAACTGGCAAAATACTCGGAGACTCAGGCAGCCTATGAGGGTATGGATGCCCATCGATTTGCGGCGACGATCCGGCTAGAGAATAGAGAAGAGTAGCCTCGTCATCGCTGTATTAGAAAAGAGGGACGTGTGCAGATCAGTCGGGTCAGAACTGCCTGGGCTGTTGCCCTATTCCTTTAGAACACGCTGGTCACAGCTTGATAAGGGCATTTCACTAGAAAGGGGAAGGGAAGCTCTGAAGCAAAATTTGTTTTTGATCCGTTGTCCGTCGTTCGTTGCAAGACGATTAGGATCTAAGCCTCCATGGCTATTCACCTAAAGGGTCTGGGGAGTCTCATTTTCAATCTAGCGGCGTGAATTGATAGTCACAACTGACCACTGACAACCGACAACTGACAGCACCAAGAAAAGATTTTGAACAGCGAAAGGCGTTCCACTTGAGAATTCAAGATCAGGTCGATATATGAGAGGGTTAGAAATTTCCCGCTTTGAAAACTCAGCCAACGCTGCTGACAACGACCATTGCAAAGTTCGCCCAGAATATCCTAGAATACGAGGGACCTTGCTTCTCACCTCTACACAACAATGTTTCCCTACTATTTCCTGAGATTTAGCGGTCCGGTCCTTCTCATCTTGGTGGGGATGAAAATCCTCTCCGGGTATTCCCTTGTCGGCAGGATCGAGGGAGCCTCATGGCTCACAGGCCTTCACGACAACTGGGCTCTGGACTTCTTTCTCCTTTTTGTATTCATTTTCCACGCCCTCTATGGCCTTCGACTGTTTCTGATTGACTTCGGGTTGACTCAGGAACGGTTACTGTTCTGGGCTGCGACAATAGTGGGCGTGGTCTTGACGTTCTTTTCCTATGCCTATTTCTACTAGAGACTGGTCAAGAAAATCGTCATAACCACATAGAGAACAAAGCGTCCGCATAAGGCAGATATTTGTTGAGAGATAGGGGCAAGAGAAACCATCCGCCCTCTTTGACAGAGGATTTCGCAAAACCCTGGTGGCCCCAAGAACATCCTCCTTTTGTCCAGGCAGGGCCAGATCTTTTCCAGTGTCTGATCTCGCTCCATTTGAAAAGCCATCGTTCTCTGTGGCTCTGTGGTTAGTTCAATGGAAATTCTTTCTCACGATATCCTGATTGTTGGCGGTGGGCTGGCCGGACTGAGGGCAGCCCTGGAGGCTAAGAAAGCCGGCAGGGACGTGGCGATCCTCACAAAGGTTCATCCACTTCGATCCCATTCTGTCGCGGCGCAGGGTGGGATCAATGCCGCCTTGGGAAACGCTCCGACCCCCGTGAAAGACACATGGCAGGATCATGCCTTTGACACGATCAAAGGAAGTGACTATTTGGCGGACCAGGATGCTGTTGACGTCATGTGCCAGGAGGCCATCGAGCGGGTCATTGAGATGGAGCATTGGGGAGCCCTTTTCTCTCGAACAGAGGACAAGAAGATTGCCCAAAGACCTTTTGGAGGAGCGGGTTTCCCAAGGACATGCTATGCAGCCGACCGGACTGGGCATAACCTTTTGCATGTCCTCTACGAGCAGATAACAGGCCGCCAGGTCCCTGTCTATGAGGAATGGCATGCTGTCTCCCTTGTCGTCGAGGATGGACGGTGTGTGGGACTCCTCGGGTACGACCTCTTCAAAGGACGGATCGTGCCTATTCACGCCAGGGCAGTTCTCCTAGCGACAGGAGGTTACGGCCGGATCTATCTCCAGTCCACCAACGCCCTGATAAATACGGGGACCGGATGCAATCTCGCCTACCAGGCAGGTGTCCCCCTTGAGGATATGGAATTTGTTCAGTTTCATCCCACCAGCCTCTATGGAACCAACATTCTCATCACCGAGGGGGCCCGGGGTGAGGGGGGATTTCTGATCAACGGGAAAGGCGAACGCTTTTTGGAACGCTATGTCCCCAAACTCATGGAGCTGGGTCCTCGAGACATACTTGCCAGGGCAATCCAGACAGAGATCAACGAAGGCCGGGCTTTTGAGGGGGGATATGTCCACCTCGATCTCCGACACCTGGGAAAGGAGAAGATCATGGACCGCCTTCCCGGCATTCGCCAGATCGCCATGGACTTTGCTGGTGTTGACCCAATCTTGGAACCTATCCCTGTTCAGCCGGCCCAGCACTACACCATGGGAGGCATCGCCACAAACGCCGATGGAGAGACATCGCTTCTCGGGCTCCTGGCTGCCGGAGAGTGTGCGTGTGTGAGCGTCCACGGCGCCAACCGGCTGGGTGGAAACTCACTGCTGGAAGCCGTCGTCTTCGGCACCCGGGCTGGGAAAAAATTGGCCGAAACCGTCGAAAAGGAAAAACACCCCTTCGAACCGAAGGTGTTTCAAAACCAGGTGAAAACATTTGAGTCGAGGCTGGCAGAAATCTTTGAAAGAAAAAATGAGGAGCCCTGCGCCCGCTTACGGGATGAGATGAGGGCGTTGATGACCTCTCATGTGGGGCTCTTCCGAATAGAATCAAATCTTCGGGTCGCGAAGGAGAGGATGGAGGAGTACAAGATCCGGTTAAGAAATCTCGGCATCGCGCAGCGAGGACTTGCCTTCAATCATGAGCTTGTTCGATACCTGGCTCTGGAGGGAATGCTTCATTTGGCGGAGGTGGTCGTGGACGGGGCCCTGGCCCGAAAGGAGAGCCGGGGCTCCCATTTTCGGTTGGACTACCCGGATCGGGATGATGATCACTGGCTCCGTCACACAATGGCCTACAAGACGCCGGACAGATTTAGACTTGATCAGAAGGATGTGGTGATTACGACGCATCCACCCACGGAGAGAACATACTAGATGGACGGCCTCCTGGACCTGAAAATCCAACGGTTCAATCCAGATCGAGACCCTTCTCGATGGACGGAAACGTTCCACATTCAGCACTGGGGTAAAATGAATCTTCTGGAGGCACTGTTCAGGATACAGGATGAGGTCGACGGGAGTCTCTCTTTTCGCTACTCCTGCAGGGGTGCAGTGTGTGGGTCCTGCGCTATGCAGGTTAATGGTGAGGTTGTTCTGGCGTGCCGGACCCCTGCCAGAAACCTACTGGGGAAAACCGCGCTCATTGAACCTCTCCCTAACTTCCCGGTCATCCGTGACCTCATCGTGGACATGTCCACATTTTTCAATCACTATCGGGAAATCGAACCCTACCTCCACGAAAGGTTCGTCGAATCACTCTCTGAAAACAGAATGAGCGAGGAAGAACGTAAAGAGATCGATCCCTACATCACCTGCATCCTCTGCGGAATCTGCTATGGCGTGTGCCCGGCTTTTGGACGAGATGCTCAATTCCTCGGGCCCGCGATCCTTGCCAAGGCGTATCGTTTCCTTGCTGATTCGCGAGACCAGCGGTTTCACGAGATCCTCGAGGCCGTGGACTCCCAGAGAGGCCTCTGGGGGTGCAATACGGTTTTTCAATGCTTTAGGATTTGCCCCAAGGAGGTTCCACCGACCCGTGGGATCGTCAAAATGCGGGGAAAGCTCCTGAAACATCGGCTTGCCTCGCTCTTTCCCCGCCTTTTGTCTCTCACCTCTCGAATTCTATAACCGGTTTCTCCTGGCAGGTCGACTGTAGGACCCTACTACGACTGGTATCGATAGTAGAGATTGAGGGCGAAATACCGTAATAAATCGTGACCTCTTCTCATTCGATGTCGAGACCGCTCAAGGATGGAAGACATAGAGAAGAATTCTCTTTTGAAGGTATTGTATTCGTCGTAGAGCTTTTCAGGTGACATCAGTTTTGGGCGGAAAACGACATGCCCTGTGTCGTATTTTGCCCAATCCCGAGGAAAATCTGCGTCAATCAGCCTGCCTTCTCGGGAAAACTTCCAAAACAATCTTGTTGCGGGGTATGGAGTCAGAATATGGGCTGAGACACAGTCCAGTTTTGCTTTCTGGGAAAAATTCAATGTCTCCTGGGCAATGCCTTCCCTGTCCTCGTCAAAACCAAAAATAAAGGAGCCACCCACCGCAATGCCATGATCATGAAGGCGTCTTACGGAATCGTAATACTGGGACACTCTGTTGAAATTCTTGCCGATGGATGTGAGGCTCTTCTGTGAGATAGAGTCGAAACCGATGCCAATCAGTTTGCATCCGCTTTTCGATGCCAGGCGAAGAAGCTCGGTGTCTTGGGCAAATCTGAGTGTTGATTCGGCCATCCATTCTATCCCCAACGGTGTGATGGCGAAGAATAATTCTTTCAAATGGGGGCGGTTGGCCGACAGATTGTCTGTTGAGAACAGGACCCTTTTCGCGCCCGTAATTTGGAGCTCTTCAACAATATCTCTGACCGCCCGCGGCCGATATCTTCGACCGAAGAGATCGTGGACGCTGCAAAAATCACAAGCGTATGGACACCCCCGTCCTATTTCGACAGTGGTCACGTAGTTTATCCATGATTTCTGCATCAAGTCCCATCTTGGCACAGGAACGTCGGTTAAGGTGGACGGTTCGTTTGACCTGTAAATTCTCTCTTCGGGCCGGATAGATCCGTGGAACTTTTCGCCCCAATAATCATGAACTAGGGCTGGAAGAGCGTTTTCCGCCTCACCGATAACGACAGCGTTACAGTATTTCAACGCCTCATAAGGGACTTTTGAAACATGGACTCCCCCCATTATGACGAAGATTCCCCTATCCTTACAGTTCCGAGCAATTTCATAAGCCCTGGGTGCGGAAGCCGTTTGCGGGGAGATGCCCACAAACTCAACCCCGTCGGCTTCCAATTTAGACACATCCACAGGGCCGTCAACACTTTCTTCAAGAAGTTGGATATCGGCGCCCTTGGGTACAAGAGCGGCTAGGCAGGGGAGTGTCGTCCTGAAGAATGCAAAGACTTTCTTTGTCTTTTGAGAGAATTGCCTCTTTATTGCTGGCGAGATCAGTGCTACCTTCATTTTCGCCGCTCTGCGTGGGATTGATTATTCTCACGGGTGCGCTTTCAGATATGGAAAATCATGCGATCTTTGTCTGTTCTGGCCAGGACAATTCGATTCAACGTGAGAGTCAACCCACTCGGCTAGGATTACGGTTTCCCAGACTTCTTCAAACCGGGAACCCCAATCCATTTTAGTCACTCCCGATAAAAAAGCAAACAAAATCTACCGAGCTCATCCTTTCCCTCAATTCTACCCGCGATCCTGTCTCAATGAACTGAATCGGTATATGATCAAGCCGCCACCTTGATTGTGAGGCAATCGGAAGGGTTTTAGGGTATCCCTCCCCCAACAAGCAAGATTGACTTTATTTTTGAACCTGTTAATATGGCTTTTGACAGCATTTTACTAATGGCGTCAAGTGGACAAAGTGGGGGCTATGCAAATGTGGGCCTGTCCTTTCGACTAGGAGGGAGCGGGCCTTTTGTCTATTCCAGGCACAGCACAACAGGGGGACAGGCACTTTCTCATCCAAGAACCGCCAGCACAGAATCCTGTTGAGACCTTCGATGGGCGGATTATTCCCCGGGGACGAGTGAAGATGAAGTGTCCAAAATGTCGGTTCGATAACCGTGAAGGGGTCAAGTTCTGCGAGGAATGCGGTGGCAAGCTGGAATATGAATGCAGAAAGTGCGGCACCCAGCTCCCCCCGGGACGTAAGTTCTGTGGTGTCTGTGGGGAGAAGTTCGAAGAGGGACCGCGAACCGGATGGCCACCACCGTCGATCGATAGTGAGCGAAAGGAGGTCACCGCTCTTTTCTCCGATCTGTCCGGGTACGCCACCATGTCAGAGAAGCTGGACCCTGAAGAACTCAAGGATATCATGAGCCGGATATTTGGAGAAATTGCTCAAGTGGTGACAAAATATGAAGGATTCATCGAGAAATTTATCGGCGACGCGGTGGTGGCCCTTTTTGGTGTCCTCAAAGCTCACGAAGACGACCCCATAAGAGCAATCCGGGCGGCCCGAGAACTCCACGGACTCGTCGAAGCCATGAGTCCCGAATTCGAGAAGAGGATTGGACAGCCTCTGTCTCTGCACACCGGCATAAACACAGGCCTCGTGGTAACGGGGCGAGTCGATCTAGAGCAGGGAACGCATGGCGCATCAGGGGACACGATCAACGTGGCCTCTCGGCTAAGCAGCCTGGCCAGGCGGGGCGAGATTCTGGTGGGTCCAGAAACCTTTCGTCGGGCTGAAGGTTACTTTACTTTTGACAGTCTGGCACCGACCAAGGTCAAAGGCAAACTGGGACCGGTACAGGCACACAAGGTACTGGCCACGAAGGAGAGACCCGTTACGGTTCACCGTCTGTCTGGGCTTAGAGCTGATCTTATCGGCAGAAAGGTGGAGCTTGCCCGACTCGAAGAGGCACTCGATCGGCTGCGGGAGGGCAAAGGAACGATTTTCTCTATCTGCGGTGAAGCGGGCACAGGGAAAAGCCGGCTCGTCGAGGAGTTCAGAACCAGCGTGGAAGAGAGAGCGATTCAATGGCTTGAAGGACATGCCTATGCCTATTCCAGGAATATCCCACATTTTCCAATTATCGATCTTCTCAATCGGACGTGGCGAATAGAGGAAGGCGATCCCCCGGACCGGGTCAGAGAAAAAGTCGAGTTAGGTATTGAGCGCCTTATCGGCACAACGGAAGAGATCGTTCCTTACGTTGGGACCCTCTATGGGCTCACCTATCCAGAGGTAGAAAACATAGATCCAGCATTCTTGAAATCCTGCCTTCAAAAGGCGCTTCAGGCTATTCTCATTGCGCTGGCTCAGCAAAAGCCAACGGTCATCTGTTTTGAGGACATTCACTGGGCCGATCCCTCCACCGTCGACACCCTCCGTTCCTTTCTCTCCTCCCTAAACTATCCTGCCATGGTTCTCTGTGTCTTCAGGCCACCTTTTAGCCTGTTTACGAGCCATCAACTGAGTGGAATGGCTAAACGTTACCAGGAGATTCGCCTCCAGGACCTCTCGCCTTCGGAATCGGAGGATATGGTCGAATCGCTGCTGACCACCAAGATCATCCCTCAAGAATTGCGGCAGTTCATTCATGAGAAGATTGAGGGTAATCCATTCTATGTTGAAGAGGTGATCAACTCTTTGATTGAATCAAAGGTGCTGGGCCAACGTGGCGAGTCGTGGTGCCTAACGAGAGCAATCAGTCAAACAGACGTACCGCCCACCGTCCAGGGGGTTATCTCTGCACGGCTCGACCGCCTGGAGGTAGAGTCTAAGCGAATTCTCCAGGAGGCTTCAGTTATCGGTCGGGCCTTTCTCTACGTCATACTTGAGAAGATCACAGAGCTCAGTCAGCATCTGGACTCGTGCCTCGATGGGTTAGAGCGGGTCGATCTGATCAGAACAAGATCTCTACAGCCAGAGCTTGAGTATATATTCAAGCATGCCATGACTCAGGAGGTTGTTTACAACAGGCTCCTCAAGAAAGACCGGCAGGTGTTGCACGAACGGATCGCCCATGTCATGGAGCAGCTTTTTGGCGACAGACTGCTGGAGTTTTATGAGACACTGGCCTTTCACTTCAAGAAGAGCGAGTTTCGCTTCAAGGCAGTCGATTACCTTATAAAATCGGGCGAAAAGAGCCTGAACCGATATGCCGTAGAAGAAGCGGACAGTTATTTCAAAGAGGCCTTCGATCTCCTCACCGATAAACCAGATAGGACCAGGGCGGATGAAGAACTCCTTGTAGGTCTTCTGGTTAAATGGGCTTACGCCTTCTATTACCGTGGGGATCTAAAAGGCTTGACCGACCTGCTCAGTACCCACAGAGATTTGGCAGAGTCTCTTGGGGATGAAACAAAATTGGGGATGTTCTACGGGTGGCTCGGCTATGCTCTGTGGGGCAGGGAGAGGTTTAGAGATTCCTATGATTATCTCACCAAAGCGCTCAAACTCGGTGAGAAAGTAGGGAGCGAGAAGGTTATCGGCTATGCCTGTGCCTGGCTCAGCATGACCTGTGCGGAAATGGGACTACTCGAGGAAGCAATTGCCTTTGGGAAAAGAGGCCAGGGTATCGGTAGATCTCTTGAATCGGATCATTGCGTATATTTCCTCTCATTGTCTGGAATGGGGCAGGCCTACTGGCACAGAGGGGAGGGGAAGAAAGCTCTCGAAGCTGGAAAGGCGCTAATCGACTATGGAGAGAAACACTCTAACATTCGTAGCCTGGTCACAGGACACTACAGCATGGGACACGGGCACTTCAACGCAGGGGATTTGCCATCGGCCATTGACTGCTATCGAACGGCGGTCCAAATATCAGTAGACCCCTATTATTCACAATTTCCGAAAACAATGGAGTGTTACAGTCTTGTCTCAAACGGTCAGTTTCAGGAGGCGAAAGAGGCCATCCAGGAGATCTTGACATTCGACCGGCATTTCGGTGTCGAGATCATCGGAACACCGGCCCACGCCCTCCTCGGTTTGGTTACGGTCGCCGAAGGCAATTTCAGCCGGGGGATGCAAATGCTGGAACACGCCCGCCAGATTTTCCAGAAACAAGAGCGTAAATCCCTTTACGCCCGGTCTGAATACGCTCTTGGTAAGATCTATCTTGAAATAGTTGAGGGAGCTGCACCAATCAGTCCAGCTCGAATGATGAAGAACATCCGATTCCTGATAAAGAATTTTCCTTTCGCCAGCAAGAAGGCCGAAGACCACTTCAAGAAATCGATCGAGGTTTCCAAAGAGATTGGAGCAAAAGGCATGATGGGCAACGCCTATTTCGACTTGGGATTGCTCTATAAGGCGAGGGGCAAAAAGGACCAGGCCCGGCAATCTATCTCCAGAGCCGTTGGGTTCTTCGAGCAGTGCGAGGCTGAAGAATACGTGAAGCAGGCAAGGGGAGCCCTCGAATCTCTAAGATAGGAACATACCGAAATGGGCGAGACTCTCAGATACGAAGGTTTTTTCTCATCCATTGAGGGAGGGTCGCCCTTTTGACACCTTTTGATTGGAAAAAGCGTCCAATCCTCGGCGGGAGCTTTCCATCTGGGAAGAGAAAATCCAACGGGTTGTCAAAGGCAATTCTCTGGAGCATCTTCGGAGGGAACCCCGCAAACGCCTCCACATAGTCCTTCTCTGTCCATGTATGTCTGGTCATTGGCCAATCCGTGCCAAAAATGATCCGATCCTTTATGCGGTTCGTATTCATAAGGTCTTCGAGAATCTCGAAATACATCCCGGCGGTTTTCATACATAAAGCCGGCTCATGGTAGGAGATATCAGCATAGACGTTGTCGTATTTTTTCATCAATTCCAGTATCTTGGCCGACCACGACTCAGGATCTTTGAGCGTCATAAAATCCTCATTTCCTCCAAAATGGGCCAGGTTGAGACGCAGCTTTGGATATTTCTCGAGGACTATCCGCCAACTCGATGGGTGAGCGAACTTCTGGGCCAATTCCTGGCATCGCATCAAGTCACCGCTGTAGGCACCCCCTTTAGAGCAATGCGCCGTAACCGGAATGGATTCTTTCTCACAGTACTCGTATATTTCCGCTAATTCATGGTTCACCTCGGGTTCATTCAAGAACGATGAGGGATCGGGATGGTGACCCAGGGGCGGATACACTTTCACTCCCAGGAAGCCCATCTCCTCCAGGGCCTTTCTGGTCAACTCTGAAGCCCCTTTCCGACGAGGATCGAACATGATGAAAGGCATTATCTCTCCCGGATGCCTCGCGGCGATTTCCGAAATCAGCACAGCCTGGTATCGGTAAGGTGTTTCGGGCCTGACCCGGAAACTGGCGAGTTCGAGATCCATCATCAGGGGCGTCGCCAGGACGATTTCTGCCTTGGCCATTTCAGCCACGAATTTCTTCGTAACAACATCGATGTCCTTATCCATCATGGCCAGCGACTCGTGGTACCGATCGTGCTTTTTGCCCGGTACAAAGAAGAACAAGATTCTGGCAAACCACCGTGTCGTTTTTTGCCGAAGAAGCCATTCTCGAAGGAAGAACGTTCTTGTTCGGAAAAACGCGTCGGGGATGAACTTGAAATTGAGCAGGTGGCAGTGAACGTTAACAAACTCTTGCATTGGGACATTCTCCTTTACCTGATAGGGTCGTTGAGACCAAATCTTAGACTCCTCCCGGCCCAACGACATCCGACACAAGGCCCTGAAGAAAACCCGCGCCGACACCACGCTAAAAAGAATGCTCTTTTCCCTTCACCGATTCAAAAAACAAAAGGCCTTCTCTTCTCCATCTAAAAAGAGTAGGCCTTCAGATCAACATGAGCTTCTGCTCGGATACAGCCAGTTTCAGCCCTTCGCTAGCATGAACAGCCTCATCTTACCAGACCCTGCCCTCCTGTCAAGCATTCTCTGATGAGGAGTTTCATCAGCTTTTAAGAAAGGAAATCCTAACCCCCTCATGTGTCATCACAATGTCGAATTCTCATGTGGAACGCTCATACCCTTCGCTCCCATGCTCTCCCGTTGACCGGACAGGTAGGGACGGGCTGCTGACAAAATCCCTTGGGACCACTTGTATTGAAGTTATTTCCAGAGTATTTCATCAGAAAGCGGGAAAGGAAGCTCTGCGCGCGAATCAAGATTTTTTCGTCAGAAATATCCAAGGACAGCGAACGTCTCCACAATTTCTCACAGAGCACACAGCGCCTCAGAGGGAACGTCCTCTGAATTGGTGAGAGGCCGATCCAGAGGAGATTACTTGGCCTAATCTTTCCCCTCAAAAAATTAGGCCAAAACCCTGGTCCATCAGTTTTCTCACTCTGCGAACTCTGAGGGCTCGAGCGATCCCGCGCAGATTCGTGTGGCGGAGAGCGGGCGAGAGAAACTGGTGCTTTTATGGAGGCCCGCTTTCATCAGACAAAACCCGAGAAAGAGGGTTTCGGAACAGCCCAGGTAGTACTGATCTCACTGCTCTGCAAACGTCCCTCAATGACAAGGGCGCACACAAACCTGAGGAAACTCCTCTTCTCTGAGAGGTTTCGGCGTCCATGTGAGTTTTTCGCGCCTGTCAATAAAGTCGGCTCACCTGCTTAGAGTAAAGCTTTCCCCGGACGATTTCGCACGCCAGGTTGAACTCACCAGCCATAACCTGAGCCGCGAGGTTCGCGCAGAACTCCCGAGTATTGTTAATCTTCATGATGCGCATCACCTCTCGACCCGTTGGCGGAACTCCCCCTTCGATAGAGGACCACACCCCGGCCTCGATACTGGGCAGCTCCACGCCGTAAACAAGATCACCTCTGTCTAAGAAAGCGTAGATGCGCTCCAAACAAGTGGTCAGTGGCATACGGGGGTTGACCCGGGTGGCCTTATACAACCCGGAAATGATCTCCGCGCCCATGCCCGTGTAGAAGAACCAGCCCAATTTCTCCACGCCCCGGCGGTCCATTTCGATAAAGGCGAGGAAACGATCGATTGGCTTCCCCAGGAATTCTTCCATACTTTTTACCGGGATGCGGACCTGAGCACTCGCGCGACGGCCACGTCTATTGGAAGGACTGGGTTTGAAGTCACCGTCGTACCCCTGGGCAATGACGCTGAGATTAAAGTCTGTTCCTGCCTCTCTGAGAATGGCATCTGTCATCTCCCGAGCCTCACCGACCGCCCAACCGATTTCACCGTGAGCACGGTACTCGGGGACATCGGCGTAAAAGCAGACGTAGAGGAAGTAGTCGGATGCGAAATTGTCCGTGTCAAAATCAACACGGCCGACCTTCGCCCCGACTTTAGCCAGGCGCTCGTTCACGACGGCTACGATTCGCTCATAGTTGGCCTGAATAATCTCCTGAGCTTTCTGGCGCGCCTCTGGACAAGAGAAAACATAGCCCATACACCGTGCTGTCTGGGCTATTGGTTCAACTTGGACTTCGGCCCCGCCGTATCGATTTACGAGAAAACAGCCCCTCGCTAACCCAATGGCAGACATACCCGGCCCCATCGTGGTCAGGTTAACGAAATCCTTATTCACGTCTCCCGTCACGGTGATCTGGCCACAGTATGAAACGTAATCCTCCAACCCCGCAACGTACGAAGCCACCAGCGGCGCATATCCTGCCAAAGGACCCCTGTAAGGTCTGAGGCCTGATTGGCAAACTGTACAGGTCAAGTCCTTTTCCTGCGCCTCGAGGTTGTAGACAATTCTGTCTTTTGCACATTGCCAGGGCTGAATGTAAGGCTTCTCCAGAACCTGGAGATGACGGAACGCTTCGCCAGAGATCTCCTCCACGTAAGCTCGACGGGCCAGGGTAGCCGGGTAGAAATGGTTCGGACTCTTTACGCCCTTATCCAAGAGCTCGGCCTCCGCCCGCCACGGCGGGAGGTCACCTCGACTCATTGCACGGTGGAGGTCGGAAACTAGGCTGGCTGTGCCTTTCATGAGAAAGCTCCTACAGGTTCTCCCACAGTTTACTTAGGTTTTCCGCGATCTTGTTATGACCGAGGTTATTGACCAATACATCCAAGTTCTTCTGGACCACAGCCTTGCGGTGATCCACATCAGTCAGGATCTTATAAGCCTTCTCAATCAATTCCGGGGTCATAGTGCCGTCAGGAGTTGAGGGGATCTCAAAACCGTAAATGGCGATGTCGGTCAGGTAGACGGGATATTCGCGGACCACGGGCGGAACCCCCAGGCTTATCAGTTCCAGGAGGTTGTTGCCGAACCCCTCTACCTCGCTGAAATACGTTCCAAGCCCGCCGTAGTAAGCCACGACGCCAGGTATCTCGCCGAAGCTGTAACACTTTACCCCGTCTACAACCTCCCGGTCTGAACGTATCCGGTCTTCGCCCCAGATAATGTCCACATCGAGGCCAGGATTTTGCGAACGCTGCATGTGGAGGTAATTGGTAAGTTCCTTGACGTCCTCACTCAGTTCATCACCAGTGGGTCCGGAGATCAGAAGGAAGACCTTTTTGTTCTGGCCCTCTTTTCTAAATCGCTCGGCCACGGCAAAGCAGAAATCGATGGCGTGATCAATGCGCTTTCGCGGCACCACCCGTGTATGTTGGAGGAATAACAGACAGTCTTCCAACGATTTGCCTTCAGCATCCAACTTATCCTGAATGCCCATGGTTTCAAGGAAATCCGCGTTGTATGGGTCGAGTTTGGGGGCAAAATACGTCGGATCCGGATCACTAGGCCAGCGGTTGGGGACATCACAGGTGTTGGGAATGACGACGTGGGATCTTTCCAACCTATCCACAATCATAGGATCCCGATTCCTCAAGTGCTCAAAGTAGCTCCTGGCGATGGCCCATTGACCCCGGTTAATAAAAACAATCCCTTCCACATGCGGTCCAGGCACGCCCTCCATGAGGTACCGGCGCATCAGCGGGCTGGGCTTCAGAAACCGGTCTCGCTCCAGGTGTGAATCGTGCCACCACATCCAATAGCGGGGAAGCCTCCGGCCTGTCTCTCTTCCCTTCTCATAAAGCCGATTAAGGGCGAGGGAATAGATGAGGTTTACCGGATGACCTGTGTTATGGGCAATGATTAGGTCCACCCCGGATTCCTCGAAAAACCTGGCCAGGGCCCTTTCTGCATCCTTCACCCGAGCTTCGATCCGACTCTCAAAATCGCGGGGTGGGGGCTCGGTGTTATAGTGGTTAAGCGCGTAGATCACCGTATCATCCTTGTGCCACAAGGAATCATCCATCCAGACCTGATCATATTGATGTCCACCACACCTGCCACAAGCAAAGGCGAAGTTCTCAGAAGGCGCTGACAGGTAGGTTTGCAACGATTCCACGATCTGATTAATCACAATAGACACGCCATCATTAAAGGACAGCAGGGTGTGGATCGTGCCGATTCGCATCGAGGCTAAGACTGGTCTTGCCATGAGATTCTCTCCTTAGGACGCGGCGCAGAGAAAACACGGACGGTGATCGGTCGTGATCTTTCGGCATCCACTCTGAAGTGAGGACGAGTATAGGACAGAAGGGCCTGTCTGTCAAATGGCAGGGAGGTGCTAGCGGACTCGGCAGGACCGGGGAGACAGCTCCCCCCATCAGGAAAACGGTAGAGAGGTCCTCACGAATAGAAAGCGAGGGTGGCCTCTCTGGTTTTTGTGTAACTGTCTGAAGGTTCTTCTGTATGAACAGACCACAGTGAAACAAAGGGCGACCACAGGAGAAGGCACGAAAAGTTGGACTTTTCTCGAAGAATCAGCGCAGAATCATGCGAAGATGATGAATACGGGTCAAGAACCGCAATATCACAGCTCAAACAAAGCAGGAACACCCATTGACAGCATCGATGGCTGATCGATGGGCTATCTACATAGCTACTTTGTTAGAGGAATTTCAACTTATCGACATGGTGGCGTACTGATTTGGTTTGACAGGTGAGTTTTGACATTCGAAATCAATACCCCCCTGGCTCATGCCAGTTCCTTCTTGGTTTCGATCAGATCTTTTGGAACATTCCCATTGCCGCCGATCATCCTTTGAATGTCCTGGGTTATCTGAGTCCGTCCAACGATTTTCCGGAGTGACTCAACGCTCTTCCTCAGCCGGTCAGCCCTCGACGTCATTTCGAGGAATCGCTGTTTCTCTTCAAGAGTGAACCCGTCGTTGCTGGGTATTAGAAAGGAAAGGAGTTTCAAATCCGGTTTCTCAGGGAAACTGGTCTCCACCTTTTTCCCCGTTAGACCCTCCAGTTGCTTTAGCAGGTCGATTCCTTCAGTAGCGAGGTGCGCAAATTCTTCAGTCTCATCCTCTACGTCATCAGCGAGATAGATGATCCGTGACTGCAGATATGCCTTGCTATCGGAAACATCCACGATCTCAAATCGTTTGCCCCCCCGTGTCATGATGTCCATTCGGCCGTCGTCGTAGCGCTTCAAAACCTTGATGATTCGTGCCGTGCACCCAATTCTCCGCATCTGGTTCCCGTTATAGTAGACCACCCCGAATTCCCTATTCTGATCGAGGCATTCTCCAATCATGATTTTGTATCGCTCTTCGAAGATATGGAGGGGTAAGGGCATTTCTGGTAATAGAACAACCCCGAGAGGAAAAAGGGGGATTGTGATTTCTGATCGCATAAGGCAGCTCCTTCACCGAAGTCTCTCCTTAGTTTTATAGAATTTATCGATCTGTCGTTTCAAGACCCCGAATCAAACTCTGTGCGAAGGCCCTGTGACTCTCAATGTTCAGAATCTCGACGTCTAAAGGGAGTTTCTTGAAACGGGGGGAAAGAGTCCCGGAAAAGTTCAACAAGCGGAGTCACTCTCTCATTCACTGACCGGGAATCAGCACGAGGTCAAAGGATTTTTCGGTCTCCCCTTTGACCGGATAGTGTTGCGTCGCTAGGGTGCGGTAGCCAGGAGCTGAAACACGGATATGAATATGCGAGGGCCGACCGGCATAATGGGGTGGAAAGTTGCTCTCAAACTGATATCGACCTGATTCATCCGAGAAGAGGGTGGCCCGATGCTCGTCATAATACCTCCCATCTGGTCCAGTCAACCAGAATTCCACCCGCGCCCCTGCAATAGGCGAGCAATCCGGGGATGACCTGACGACCCCTCTCAGAAGATACCCTTTTCCGACGCTCGACCGTACCGGCGCATTTGGCTTGTAAAAGGGTCCCAGACTGTCCGGTGGAGTGGGTTGGCACGTCGCACTGGCAATGGGTGTCCCTTTCCACCTTAAGGGAGCATTCTGTGAAATATCGACCGCCCCAGCCGTCTGGGCAACGGTCAATCCTCCTGACGCCAGTGGCGTTAGCGGAGCGATCAGGATCAGCACAATCACTCCCAGGATAATCGAACTTCTTGTTTGACTATTATGGGGGGCATCCATCTCTCTCCTCCTCCAAAAAATGGTCATCGACACAGGGACTTCTGGACCTCACCGGTCGTTACGCTGCTTCGTTGGGCACAGAAAACGGAAAAACCGGAGGCACATCCGGGCTATAGCTCTCTCTCCGCCATTTGAAGGGAAGGTCTACGATTTCACCCGGTCTCTGAATCGTATATAAAGCCTGGAAGCCCTCAAAGAGCATAGTCCTCTGCTGAGCGACGTTGAAGGGTTCACCCAGAGGATGACCGAAAGGCCATCTCACGTAGATCGTTCGAGGGGGTTTCACCTTTTCGGTGAATTCCCGGACAATGGAGATACCGATAGTCGGAATGCCTGTCTTTTCGACTTCCCTTTGGATCAGCCCCACGGACTGATTGCAGATCCCTCACGCAGGTGTGAGGAGGACGATATCGTTTTTCTGCGTCTTGAGCCGACCCGCCACCTCGGGGGCGGTTTCTTGAACGAGCGTGCGAATATGATGCCCATCGATATGGCCCATAAATCCATAATGCGTCTTTGCCACCTGACCGATTACCCCTTCTTCCACGAGCTCTTTTAGTCTTTGAATCGGAAAGACAATGTTGATGTCCCTGTCCGCATCGGTGTGGTCGTAGTAATCATGAGTGATCGTGAAGTCGTCAAGAGACCAATCGCCGCCAATCTCCCTAAACGTTGGATCTCCGAGGGGATCGGCCATGTCAAAGGGTTCTTGATTCCGGTTGTGCACGCCCGAGGTCGTCACAATGGCCACCCTAGAATCGCAGAGCGGCTTTTCTATGGCAGTCCAAGGCACATCTTCTGACTCCCATGGCGTGTAAGCCTCGATGAACCTTTTTGATAGAGAAGGGAAACGGGTCAACAATTTGGCCAAGGCCCTATGTTTTAACCTCAAGAGGTTAAAGGTGATCACCCCCATTGCCGGCATCTCTAACCCATTTTACACAAGAACGACCCAAAATCCAAACAGCCTGACGTCAGGAAAAACTCCTGTAACCTATATTTTCAACATCTGGGCTATTAGCTTACACCTTTGATTTTCGCTATACTATAAGTAGAATGAAAACTTCCTTATGTTCTGCAACGGTAGGTCTGTGAGCCAATCGCGACTCAGACCAGGTCCCGCCCTTACCAACCGAACTCTGAAAAGGGCTAGAAGATTTCAGTGAAGTCAAAAACGAATAGGAGGTAATACGTCACCGGTTCGAGCCGGTGTTGTTAAGAAAAAAAGGCAGGAGGATATTTGTCAGTGAGAGGTTTCAAAACGTTGTCAGCTGGTATTGCCATTCTTCTTCTTGCGGCTGTGTCAATGTATGGGGGGTGCAGGAGAGAACCATCCATTGAAAAGAAAACCATCCGGTTCACCACCTGGGGTTCGCCCGCCTCCAACAAGGTCTATCGAGATGTGATAGAGGAATTCGAAAAGCGGAATCCTGACATCCGGGTCGAACTCATGATGCTTCCCTGGACCCATTACCACCGAAAGATTCTGACTATGACCGCGGCTGGCAGCAAGCTGGATTTTATGCGCTTGGCCAACAGCTACTTTCCCCAGTTTGTGGGGAAAAATGCTCTTCTCCCCCTGGACAGGTACGTCGAGCGGGATAAGGGGGAAATAGATCTGGACGATTTCTTTCCGGAGGCGCTTAGGGGAACCACAGCAAATGGCCAACTCTATGGCCTACCACTCGACATTGCCGGCTGGGCCATATACTACAACCGCGGCATCTTTGACGCAGCCGGTCTTCCCTATCCTGACGAATCATGGACCTGGGAGACGTTCTTAGACACGGCTCGAAAGTTGACTGGAGATCTGGACGGCGACGGCGTGATCGATCAGTATGGGGCCTACGTCAAGGTGAAGATGGGGGTCATTGAGTTACTTGCCGGACAGAGCGGAGCGATGATCCTTGACGAGGACAACAGTAAATGCCTGTTCAATACGTCTGAAGGCCGAGCCGTGATTCAACTCCTCTACGACCTGATTATAAAATACAAGGTCGTTCCGCCTCCTGAAGCCCGGGCGAGTCAGGATCTCTTCGGCCTGCAAAGGGTTGCCATGGCTCTTCTCATGCGAGGTGACGTCACCGAGTTTCGGAGGAATCTGGTTTTTGACTGGGACGTGGGACCCGTTCCAAAATGGCCGGGAAAGAAACCGAGGGCTCTCTTTGTCGGGGGGTCCAATCCCTGGGTTATCTCGAGTAGTACCGAACTGCCCGAGGAGTCTTGGCGATTTCTCAAGTTTTTTGCCGGAAAGGAAGCGGCGAGTATGATGGCCGAAACCGGGCGTTTCGTTCCTGCCAGAAGGTCTGTTGCCGAAAGTCCGGCATTTTTGGAGACGAGCCCACCGGAACATAACGTCTACTTCCTCGATCTTATTCGGGTTCCCCAAAAAGCATTTGTCCCGCGCTTTAAGCGTTACAGGCGCCTGGAAAAGGTCTTCGAAGACAACTTTCAATTGCTGGTTGAGGGGAGGGTTACCGTCGAAGAGGCTGTGGAAAAGATCAGTCGAGACGTGGATAGATTGACCCAGGAGGTTCGTTTGGAAGGAGTAGAGACCGCAGCTTAGGGAAGATGGTGGTACCTGGTCTTGCCGTCGCCCCTGTCGTGCCACCGGCAGCGCATCCAGGAAGACTCATCTCGAGGTCCATGGTCATCAACATCATCATTCGGCCGCGAGATAGGCGCATGGCATGTATTCATTGCAGTGTGTCGGGGTTTGTACTATCCTATGTCTTGGTCGGACGAAACCGCAGCCGAGGAGATATGGTTGAACTTTTTTGCGAGGGTACAGGGATGAAGATTCGGGTCGAATGTTACAGCGGCTATAAAGCCAATGAGAGGCCTGTAAGGTTCTATCTGGGAGAGAAGCAACTGGAAGTCAGGGAGTTGCTCGACCGATGGTATGGAGAAGATCACGATTACTTCAAACTACTGGCGGACGATGGTAACACTTATCTTTTCAAACACCATCGTCTTAAGGACCACTGGGAACTCGTCTTGTACTCTGCTCCCAATCTGCCCCTTCAGATAAAAGACGATGTGACCGATCCCAACCAGGCATAGAAGGAGAACAGCACGAGAATAATACCAGGTGAAAAAGCCGCCTGACGATCTTCCTCTCTATCAGCATTCTTCAGTCTTCCTCAACGATCGCCACGGGTCTCACCCAACCTGCACTCGCCCTTTTGATCTTGACAGGGAAACAGCAAACTGTAAACCCATGGGCGCGTCCAATGGCCGGCAGATTGGCCAATTTCTCCATGTGGCAGTACCCGATCTCTATTCCGGAAAAGTGGGCTTCCCATATGACCCGGGGATCCCCGCTTTTCTTGAATTCCCTTGCCAGATATGGCAAAGGACGATCCCAGCTCCAGGCGTCAATCCCGACGACTTTCACCCCTTGTTCGGTGAGAAAGAGGGTGCTTTCCCTACCCATCCCTGCCCCCTTGACCAGGTACTCTTCAGTTCCCCATGCTGCGTCGGCCCCGGTCTGTATGAGGACGATGTCAAGGGGCTTGATATCGTATCGAATCCGCTTTAATTCCCCCTTCAGGTCCTTCACCGTAATCCGCTCGCCGTCGCCCTTGTGACGAAAATCGAGAAGAACACCGTCATTGAGGCACCATTCGAGAGGGACTTCATCAATGGTCAAAGCAGGTTTCCCCCGATCCATGGTAGGGTGGTAATGGAAGGGCGCGTCCAGATGGGTGCCGCTGTGGGTGGTCAGGGTAACGAATTCTACGGCCCAGCCCAGGCCCTCTGGCAGCTGATCTTTGTTGAGTCCCGGGAAAAACTCAGTCATTTGGTCAGCCCCCTGTTTGTGGTCGACGTAGTCTATTCTGGGGATCATCATTGGGGGGTCGCTCGGAAGGCCAGGCTCAATGGCTATGCTGAGATCGACAATACGTCTCCGGCTCATGTCTTCTCCTTTCTTTCCGTTCCCTCGCCGAATGCACAATAATAGGATTAGTCGAGGTGATGACAATGGCGGTTTTTGGCCGACGCAGCATATGACAAAGTCCTTTGGCAGTCAAGAAGATTGGGTGGGGATTTTCCTCGATTTTGTGAACGCCCCTGTCCCTCGGAGCAATTTGCAAAGCAGTGGGGTCAGTACTGCCCGGGCCTTTCCGAAATCCCCTTTCCCGGGTTTTGTCTGATGAAAGAGGACTTCCACTAAAGCACCAGTTCCTCTCGCCCGCTCCCCTTCGGCCCTGCTCAGGGTCGCTCGAGCTCTCAGAGTTCGCAGAGTGAGAAAACTGATGGACCAGGCTTTTGGCCTAATTT
>CAYGBK010000096.1:0-13923 GCA_964348095.1 uncultured Thermodesulfobacteriota bacterium
TTGGCAACACCACCGTTGGTGATGAAACACTTGCGGCCGTTTAGCTTATAATGGTCTCCCTCGCTAACGGCTTTTGTTCTCAGGGAGGCCGCATCAGAGCCAGCGTCGGGCTCAGTCAGGGTGAAGGCTATCAAATGGTTCTCCGAGGTGATCAAATCGAAATACTTCTTCTGCTGCTCCTCGTTTCCTGCAATCATGATTGGCATAGTCCCGACCCCCTGGACAAGAACGAGGAGAGAGGACGACCCGCACACCTTGGCGATTTCTTCGATGACGATACAAAAGGAGGTGATGTCTCCGTCGGTGCCACCGTAACTCTCAGGAAGCAGAATGGATAGAAGACCCTGTTTTCCGAGGATTTCGGCGATATCCCATGGAAACTCCCCAGCGGCATCAATCTCAACCGCACGAGGAGCAATGTATTTACTGGCAATCTTTTTTGCCGTCTCCTTGATCATTTGCCTCTCAGTTTCTTTACTCATAAGACTCTCCTTCACAACACGGCCCATACCTGACTGAAAGGCCCCTCAGTCGAACCCATCGGCCAGGCTTTGGTATTCAAATTCCTTGTCCTTGGATCTTTGTTCCCTATCCTTTACGAATCTGAGCCAATATATGTGTCGTTCTATAGAGGTTGAAAATAAACTCTGTCTAATATTTTAAAAAGCCGGTTTTGTCAAGGGTAATTTCCGAGGAGTTTCCTCGGTTTTGTGGACGCTCCTGTTCCTGAGGGACGTTTGTTGAAGCGTTTATGCCAATACGTTCTTGCTTTCTCTGGCTATCTTTGGCGCTCCTGAGTTCACCACCGGTATGGGAACAAGGTTAAAGGCGAAAGGTTAAAGGATAATCGATTCGCACTTCTTGGTTTTCTGGCCTTTTTCCTTTGTCCTTTGACCTTTATCCTTTTTTTGATTAACCTGTCCCGCCAAAGGCGCCAGGAGGGTCAACCCAAGAGCAACGGAGCGAGGGAATATGAGGGATCCGCCACAGCAGAACGGTCTGAATGCGTTCAAGAGGTTTCCTGATTCGTGAGACCTCCCCAATCCCAGGAAAACCCTCATGAAATTAGGGTTGACATTGTATCGCCGTCTGATATACTAAAAGTTTTGCTTTGTCGAAACAATCGCCCAATTCCGGTGGAGGGAGGGGGGATATGTCCATATGGCTGATGTTCGAATCAGAGAAAACGAGTCCTTTGAAAATGCCCTAAGGAGATTCAAGAAGCAGTGTGAAAAAGCGGGAATTCTTTCAGAGGTCCGTAGACGAGAGCACTATGAGAAGCCGAGTGTCAAGAAAAAGAGAAAGGCGCTGGCGGCAAGGAAAAGGGCTCTGAAAAGAATGAGAAAGATACACGGCCGGGGTTGAATGGATGTCGCTCAAAGAGAAGCTGACCGAGGACATGAAAAATGCCCTGAAAGAGCGAGACAGGACCAGACTCTCCACCATCCGGTTGCTCGTCGACACCATAAAGAAAAAGGAAATTGAACAGGGGAGGAAGGAACTAGACGACGGCGGCGTTATCAAGGTAATCGGTGCCATGGTTCGGAAGGGCGAGGATGCGGTTGAACAGTTCAAGCAGGGCGGAAGACAAGACCTGGTAGATCAGGAAAGTCGCCAAATAGAAATCCTGAAGAGTTATCTCCCCGAACAGCTTTCAAAAGAAGAGATCCAGTCTCTGATAGCTGAGGCGATTGAAGAAGCCGGGGCGGCGGACATGAGGGACCTCGGCACGGTGATGAAGATATTGATGCCCAAGGTATCTGGAAAGGCGGACGGAAAAACCGTCAACGAAATGGTAAGAGAGAGGCTCTCGGGCTAAAGTGAAGAAGGGTTTTTCAAAAACCGACTTCCGAATCGACGAAAAATCACTAAAGGCCCTAGAATTCTTCGAAATCCTACACCTCCTTGAGAACAACGCATATTCCCCCATCGGCAAAGAGCGTTGCCGACAGGTCCGACCCGGGGCGAACCTCGCCGAAATCAGGTCATCTCTCAACCAGATCAGTGAGCTCAAAAGAATTGACGATGAGTGGGGACCTATACCTCCTATCGATCTCTGTGACACCCGCGGTGCCTTGAAGAAAGTCCACACGACCGGGACTGCACTGGAGCCTCAAGAGCTCCTCCATATATCCACAAATATTCAAACCTGCCAGAAGATCAAGAAATTCTTCAAGAAACCGGACGTTCCCTTTCCTCACCTCAGGGCCCTGACCGATAAGCTCTCTGTATGCAAAGAGTTAGGGGATGAGATCCGTCGGTGTCTCGAACCTGATGGGACGATACGTGACGAAGCGAGTCCTGAACTGAAGCGGCTGAGAAAGACGACTCGAGTACTCAGAACCAGAATACAGAAGGCGATGGAGAGTCTCCTGAAACAGGCAGACCTTCAGGCGATCCTTCGGGACCGCATCATCACTCAAAGAAACGGCAGGACGGTACTCCTGGTCAAGCCAGAGTTCAAAGGCCGAATCAAGGGCATTGTCCACGATTACTCCCATAGTCGGATGAGTCTTTTTGTCGAGCCGATTTCCGTGGTGGAAATGAACAACGACCTGAACCTTCTCCTCGATCAAGAGAGGGAGGAAGAAATCCGTATTCTTCGACAATTGACTGAATCTGTTAGAAAAAAACAGGATGACCTCTCGCAGGACCTGGAAACTTTGGGAGAGCTCGACGTGGTGTCGGCCAAAATGAACCTGGGTAAAGACCTCCAAGGGATCCAACCAGAAATAAATGAAAGTGGGCGGAACCGCCTGCTCAGGGCCAGGCACCCACTCCTATTCTATAGAAGGAAAGAGGAAACGGTTCCCATTGATATCATGCTTGGTCAGGATCAAAAGGTCCTCGTTATCAGCGGCGCCAATGCGGGTGGGAAAACAGTCGCCCTCAAGACGGTCGGCCTCCTCGCCCTCATATTTCAATCGGGGATGGAGATTCCTGTCGGAGAAGGCAGTGAAATCTCGGTTCATAGGAAAATCTTCGCCGAGATAGGAGATGAGCAGAGTATCGGAGAGGATTTGAGCACGTTTTCTGCCCATCTTGTCCATTTGAATGAGATTTTTCAGGAAGCAGATGCCAATTCCCTGGTTTTGGTGGATGAGATATGCGGGGGAACCAATGTGACAGAAGGTGCGGCCCTGGCTATGGGAAGTCTCGATTTCCTGAAAGAAAAGGGAGCGGCTGTTGTGGTAACAACCCACCTGAATCCTCTCAAAGAGTACGGGTACGTGACGCCAGGGGTGACCAATGTGGCGGTAGAATTCGATCCAGAGACACTCGAGCCTCGGTATCGACTCTCCTATGGGACCTCTGCTCCAAGCCATGCCTTTTCGGTAGCCGAGAAGATCGGAGTATCCCGAGATGTCCTGAATAGGGCTGGCGAATACCAGGACGAAACGGAAGGGGCCACGGCTGCTATGATCCAGAGTCTAGAGCGGCTTCACGTGGAGGTCATTCGGGAAAGAAAACAGCTCCAGGAACTCCAAGAGGAAGTTGCTCGGAAGCGCGCTCGTCTGGATAGGCACCTAGAAGGCATCCGGGGAAAGAGGGATCAGATTCTCCTTCAGGTCGAGGAGCGAGGCAGGGTGTTGATCGGACAGATTGAGAAGGAGCTCAAAGAGGTGGTCCAAAATCTTCCGTCACCAGAGGCTGGAGAGAAAAGACCCCAGAAGAAAATCCAGGAAATCGAGAATCGCTTTCGATCTCAAGTTCGCCCTCGAAGAAAAAAGAGGGCGAGAATTGAAAACCTGACCATTGGCGAACAGGTGAGGATTCTGGATCTGAACAGAGAGGGAGTGGTGAGCAATATTCAAGAGACCGTCCATATGGCTGAAGTCGTGGTGGGCGAGCTCAAGATTAAAACGTCCCTCCAAAACCTGGAGCGGGTCAGGGACGGGGAAAAGGGTGCAAAACCTCCTGCTCCTCTAGTGTCAACCTTTTCTTCGGCGAGCAATGCATCGAAAGAGGTCAACGTCATTGGCATGACCGTCGATGAGGCCATGCCGGTTGTGGACAAATTTATCGATAGCGCCTTAGTGGACAATCTTGAAAGGGTTACCATTGTCCATGGACATGGGACGGGTAAACTGAAGCGGGCTATTCAGAATTATCTCAGAGAGCACAAGGCTGTCACAGGATTTGGGCCGGGTGATCCCACAGGGGGAGGCGGTGGCGTCACAGTCGTCCAACTTGGATGGGACGAGAGCACGACGGCCGATGAACAGAGTGATGGCCATCCCCATTACGCATAGGGCGAAGCACCGATAGCTGACCGCGGACGGCTGACCGCTGACCACGGACGGCTGACCGCTGACCACCAATGATCTGTGGTGAGGCAGTCGATTTGCCTAGAGATTTCTCAGAAACGATCGACACCATCCGACAAAGGGTCAACATCGTCGATGTTATCTCCCAACGTCTTTCCCTCAAGAAGGCGGGTAAGAACTATCGTGCCTTATGTCCATTTCACCGTGAAAAGACCCCCTCCTTTATGGTCAGCGATGAGAAGCAGATTTTTCATTGCTTCGGGTGCGGAGCTGGTGGGGATGTTTTCACCTTCCTTATGCGGTACGAAAACCTCACTTTTTACAACGCCCTGACTGAATTGGCACAGCGAGTGGGCGTAACGATCCCCAGGGGCTACAATCAAGGCGAAGACGACAAGAAAAAAGACCTTCTCTACCAAATCAATCAGAATGCGGCTGAATACTTTCACGAAAAACTTCTGAGCGACAAGGTTGGAGCCCCTGCCAGACGATACCTGGCGAAGCGAGGAATCCTCCAGGAGACCATCGAAAAGTATCGCCTCGGCTATGCACCATCCGGGTGGCGGAATCTGGTTGGTCACTTCCAGACACGGTCTGTCGATACGAAATTGGCTGAAAGCCTCGGCCTGATTATTTCCAAGAAGCCACAGGGGTGGTATGATCACTTCAGAAACCGCGTCATTTTTCCGATAACGGATATAAACCGACGAGTCATCGGCTTCGGGGGAAGAGCTCTCGACGATGCAATGCCCAAGTATCTCAATTCTCCTGAATCGCCAATCTACAAAAAAAGCCAGTCCATTTACGGGATTGAAACGGCGGGTCGTGAAATCCGGCAGCTAGATCTGGCCGTTGTTGTGGAGGGATACTTCGACCTTCTGACGCTTCATCAGAACGGGTTCACAAACGCTGTCGCTCCCCTTGGTACAGCACTGACATTGGACCAAGTCAGAATTCTGAAACGGTACACGCGGAACTTCGTCATCATATTCGATCCTGACGAGGCGGGAATAAAGGCTGCTTTTAGAGCGTCAGACTCTTTCTTGGAAGAAGAGATTCATCCGAAGATGATCAAGCTGCCTCAGGGGTATGATCCAGATAGTTTTGTGACCGAGGCAGGACCTGAGGCATTGCAGAGGACAATTGACGGTGCTGTTCCCCTGGTAGAGTTCTTCATCTCGTACACGATGACAAAGGGGAATCCGGAGACAGTGGAGGGGAAGGTTAAGATCGGACGGGCAATTCTACCCATGCTAGAGAAGATCCAAGATCCCCTCGAAAAGAAGCTCTATGAGAAGCTGCTATGTGAAAAGCTTGGCCTGAGTGGAGAGGATCTTGTTTCGGTATTGGAGAAGAAAAGGGGGGTCAAACAAAGGGCTCCGCTAGGGCAGGTTGAACCGAAATCGAAACCGGTGTTTCCCGCTTCTGAAGAGGCCCTCGTAGAGATTATGCTGAATCATAGTGATCTGATCCCACGGGTGTTTGAGAGCGGCGTGGTCGAGGAGTTCGAGAGTGAGGATCTCCGACAAGTCGCCGCCGTTCTTAAGGAGGCTTTCGAGGGAAAAGGGGACGTTTCCATGTCGGAGATAATCAGCCGGTTCTCAAAGGACCTAAAGAGCCAGGTCTCTCTGTGGGCTTTTTCCCGTAAATTCAAGGAAGAGGATCTCCAAAAGACCGTGGAAGACTGCATTCGAAAAGTCAAGATGAGACGACTGAAACGGGATCGGAATATGATCACTCAGAAGATCAAGGAGGTAGAAAAGACCGATCAGATCAACCAGCTTGAGGAACTCCTCCGAGAAAAACAGAATCTCATTGAACAGGAAAGAAATTTGTGACGTCCTCAAACCATCGCATCACTGGAAAGGTTAGGTGTGGCGACAAAAGGCAGAGCGAAATCCCCTAAGAAGCCGAAATCTGTAAAGGCAAAGAAGAAGGATTTTCTCACGCCTGAGGAGATCAATCAGTCTCTTCCTGATGTTGGAATCTCTCCAGACGGGATCGATGACGTTCTGATGATGTTTGAGGACGTGGATCTCAGGCTGAACGAAGAGGGCGATAGCTTCACCGAGGAGAAGGGGGTCAAGCTAGAAGTTACCGAAGACGTTGAGGATTTTGAGAGTGTCGGTCGAACTACTGACCCTGTTCGGATGTACCTTCGGGAAATGGGGGCTGTCTCTCTTCTAACTCGGGAGGAAGAGGTCGAGATTGCAAAGAGGATCGAACATGGAAAACGGGAGGTGTTACGGGCAATCTCGAATTGTCCTGTGGCCATACGGGAGATCTTGCATCTTGGTAAACTTCTTGAGGAGGGTGAGGTCACGTTAGGTGATGTAACCAGCGAGGTCGACGAAGGGGAGGGCTGCCTGGATGACGCATCAAGACTGTTTTCTCGAACCTTGGGAACCGTCTCGGAGATCAGGGTTGCTGACGAAGTAATTCGCAAAGGGCAGACCCTTTTTGCTCGATCAGACGTCGACTTGAAGGATCGGGGCGATGAGATTCGAGAGAATCGCCAGCGGATTCTTCAGTTCATCGAAATGATGCGTCTCCGGGATAAGCAGATCAGTCGAATCGTCAAAAGGGTGAGAAGTTATCTAGCGCGAATCGAGAGAGCCCAAAAGGGGCTTAGGAAGATCGAGGACTGGACGGGCATCCCCCTGGAAGCAATCGAGCGGATTCTTCCCCATGCCAGAAAGACACGGTTTGTTGGCTCCTCTTTCCCACCTGAAATCAACGATAGAACACTCAAGAAGGTGGAGCGGGTTATCAAGAATACAAAGGCGAGGATTAGAAGGATAGAAAAAGAAGCCGGCATGTCTCGAACAGAACTTCTGGAAACATGCAAGGCTATTGAAAAAGGAGAGATGGAGGCAAAAGAAGCAAAGAGTGAACTCGTAAAAGCCAATCTGCGACTTGTGGTTAGCATCGCAAAGAAGTACATGAATCGTGGCCTTCAACTCCTTGATTTGATTCAAGAAGGGAACATCGGCCTCATGAAGGCTGTCGATAAGTTCGAGTATCAACGGGGCTACAAATTCTGTACGTATGCAACCTGGTGGATTCGACAGTCCATAACCCGTGCTATCGCTGACCAGTCGAGAACAATCCGAATTCCAGTCCACATGATCGAGACAATAAACAAACTGGCGCGGATCTCACGCAACCTGGTCCAGGAATTCGGCAGGGAACCAACCGCTGAGGAGATCGCCGCGAGAATGGAGATGCCCCTGGAAAAAGTGAGAAAGGTTCTAAAGGTCGCAAAAGAACCCATCTCACTGGAGACACCCGTGGGAGGGGGAGATGACATTCATCTGCGAGACTTTATTGAGGACAAAAAGAGTGTTCCTCCATCAGAGGTCATGGTCAACCGGAGACTCGCAGATCAGACGAGTGAGGTCCTGGCCACCCTGACGCCAAGAGAAGAAAAAGTCGTTAGGATGCGTTTTGGGATAGGAGAAAAATACGATCATACCCTGGAAGAGGTGGGAAGGAATTTTGACGTGACCCGCGAGCGAATCCGTCAGGTTGAGGCCAAGGCCTTGAACAAACTACGACACCCGAGCCGGAGTAAGAGGTTAAAGGGGTATGTCGAACATTAGACTGTTCAAGTCGTCCGCCCCGGTCGAAACGTTAAAGAGAATTCGATTATCTTATAGGCTAAATTGGTTTGGTTGGTTTGCCCAGTAAGATAATCGAGATGTAAATTCATTTCGAACATAGGCGAAGCCGATCGAACGAGTGTAACGATCGAACACCTTGAAAATCTAACCAATTGACTTAAATAACCCAATTAACTGAATCGAGCCGATTCGAAAGAGCGAAGCGATCGAATATTTTGAACATTGCAGCGTCGATTGACACCACTCACGAATAGATATAATCTCAGAGGAAAACGGGCCCATAGCTCAGCTGGAAGAGCCACCGGCTCATAACCGGTAGGTCCCTGGTTCGAACCCAGGTGGGCCCACTTAGGATAGCATGAAACCATTTCGACAGCAAAGGCGGTTTTCCAGTTGCCATTTCAAAGGTGCGCCGGATCGGGGCGCTTTTTTTGTATCTTCAGTCATGGAGGATTCTTTTGGAAAAGCAGATTCTCTTATTGAGGGAGTTGCAGGACGTCGAGCTAAGGATCAAGGAACTAAAGGGGGATCAGGAGCGTTACCCCAAGGAAATCGAGGAACTCGACCATAGAATTACATCGGAGAGGGAGGCTGCTCAGGAGGAGAAGGAGAGGCTCCAAACCCTCGAGAAGGAGCGGCGACAGAAAGAAGTTGAACTCAACGACGAGGGAGAGAGGATAAAAAAGAGCAAAGGGAGACTCTTCGAAGTAAAAACCAACAAGGAGTACCAGGCGCTGCTCCACGAGATTGAAACGATGGAATTATCCACGAGTAAGCATGAGGACGACATCCTGGCAATCCTCGAAGAGATCGATGAGTTGAGAACGAGCGTTTCAAAACGAGAAGGTGAACTCGCCGTCGTCGAAAAAGAGATCCGGGCCGAGATCGCAGAGCTTGAGAAGAGAGTTACTGACCTTGTCGAAGAGATAGCCGTGATCGAGAAACGTCGAGAAGAAGTCCTCAAGAGCTTGGACCCGGGACTGATCACAGCCTATGAGACCCTCAAGGTTAGACGAGGTATGGCTTTGTCTGAGGTTAGAGGGGGGGTCTGCCAGGGATGTTACGTCAATATCCCTCCACAAATGTATAATGAAGTCCAGCGAAACGAGGCGTTGATTCGATGTCCCAACTGTAGCCGTTTTCTTTTTTGGGGGAAATGACAACTCGTCCAGTTCTAGATGGCCATGTCCAAAAAGAAAATCTTCCAGCTCTATGTAGATGGCGCTGCCAAGGGCAATCCCGGGGAGAGTGGAATCGGTGCGATTCTCCTGGACGGAGAGGGGAAGCCCCTCTTCAAATTGGGCCGGTACATCGGCAGGGCAACAAACAATCAGGCGGAGTATCAGGCCCTGATTTTAGGGCTGGAAGAGACTCTGGCCCTGGGGAAAAATGATGTTCTCATCTTTACCGATTCAGAGCTTATGGAAAGACAGATCAAGGGTGAATATCGCGTCAAAGATGAGATTCTGAAGCAATGCCACAGCCGCGCCTGTGACCTCCTTAAATCCTTCCGATCCTATCGAATCCAGCTAATCCCAAGAGAAAAGAACAGAGAGGCAGACCGCCTCGCCAGTCAAGCAGCTAAGAAGATGAGGTCAGAAGTCAGGAACCATGAGCAAGAATGAAGGCGGAAGGAGCGAGGAAATTTCAAGATTTGATTGTCCGGCAGAAAACCCATAATCCAGTGCTTTCTGTCTATAGGGCTAGCGGGAATCTCCCGAAGAGCGAGTCATTAGGATTGTCTTCCCAATTCTGACGAGCTGCCGTGTCGATACCTGTCAACGGATTCTTCCGATCCCCGCCCCCCTGGTTTCTATCCTTTCTCCTTGTTCCTTTTTCCTCTGTTCTTGATGCCGACCCCTGATTCCTGCCCTTCCCCTTGACAACCCGGTGATAAGATATGGTAAGAAGGTTAGACAGTGGTATACAGAAGCTGAGGAGGTTTATTAGATGCAGATTTCTAAGGAGCTCCTGGATATATTGGCTTGTCCTAAGTGCAAGGGGGACATCTTTCTCACCCAGAAGCAAGATGGGTTGGTGTGCAAGAGTTGCAGGCTGATCTATCCCATCAAAGATGATATCCCTGTCATGCTGATTGATGAGGCCCTCCCTCTTGATGAACCAAAAGGGGAAGCCTAGCGGAATCTACCCGATTTCCGCAGTGGACAGCATCTGTTTTTGACGAACCTAAGTCATGATAACCCAAAAGTAAATGCCTACAAGTCGAGACCATGAAAAAGCAATATGGTCCGTCCCCAAAGTCCCGCCGACGTAAAGAGAGACGTAGATTTCCGCGACATCCATGGACCCTTCCAACGAGGGTAAAGACGTTTCGCCAGGAAGTCTCCGAGGGAAGCCTGTTGAACGTGGGTCGAGGCGGAGGGCTGTTGACGACGAGGGCGAGTCTCTCCGTCGGAGATCTCCTACAGCTAAGAATTCCTTTTGGCAGGGAGGAGCACCCGAGATCAACCCTCCTGCCGGGCAAGGTTGTTTGGTCGGTGTCTGAGGGTCGTGGGAAAGACCGTTTCGGTGTACTCTTTCTCGAATCCCAGGGGGACCACTTTGAAAGGCTTCGCCGCTATCAGGAGTTCATTCATTCCAAAGGCGTGGCGAAAACTCTGGGGGTGAGATTCATCGATCTCAATCCGTCCATGGTTGAGAAAAGGGCCCTCAACTATGTAAATCGGGATCTTGCATTCTCATTGAACTGTATGCCGGTCAAACTGAGGGGTGAAAGACTGATGGTTGCTATGGTCGACCCAGGCGATTCGAAGGCACTTGAGAGGCTTCAATTCTTCTCACAGTGTAAGGTAGTCCCCCTCGTAGCGACCCCGACGGCGATTCGAAGCACCCTAGTACAATGCTGGGGAACCCGTTATGTTCCCGCTGAGGCGGATGGACTGCACGAACCAGAAATTGGCCAGATTCGTCGAAACAGACGACCTCGAATCCTAGCTATCGTATCAAGTACATCAAATCTCAGTGGTCCTGGTCTCGCTGCAAATCTCACCGCTCTTCTGAATTCTGACGAAGAACGGGCATGCCAGATTGATCTGCAATCTGCCGGTGCCTTCTCTTTAGATCGTGTTTTGGAGACCCGTGATGAGAACTGTGAGTGGATTGTCCTGACGATTCCGATGGAAAAAAGCGGATTTGCTATGGATTGGGCTATCCATTCAGATGAAACGTTTCTCGTTGTTTCTCCATCTCATTCGGTTAAGGGATGTCTTTATATTGAGTCCCTTTTTGATCGATTTGTGGAGATTCAGAAGGACGACAGAGCTGCCTTCAGGCGGGGAATGGTTCGGCAGCGGTTCTTGGAGCTGTCGGTGATCTGTGCAGAGATTTCCCATATCCGAGAGGGTTTCCAAATATTCAAACAGATAGAGGCGAGAGTACACCAGGCCCTGGATATGAAAGAACCAGGATTTGATACGAGGCTGTCCTACGTTGGGGGTATCCTGGATGATGAGAGAAACATACGGAAATCAGAGAAGATGGGAGTGCCGATCACGATACTGAAGCCTCACTCACCTGCCTCTAAGTGCATAATTCATATTGCCCATTCCCTGGTGAAACCAGCCCGAGAACGAGACCCACGCATTATAGTCAATCGCTCCCTGGCCTCTAGAATCTTCGGCTAGAAGGTGATGCAATCAGGCGTGACCAGGTCTTGCATCTATGTACAAAGGAACCAGGTTCCGTTTTGTGTCCTTTTTTTGTATCTAATTAGCTTTCCCCGATCCCTGCAGACCGACCCCTGCCCCCTGCTTTTTCTAAAAAATAATCGTCCCCCCTGACTCCCATCGTGCGTAGAGGTGGTTATCCGAGAGTACGAGGGACTTGATGAACCTCCCGTAATAGTTCTTTTCGGATTTTTCGAAACAAACGTTTACCCCCTCGATGTCATAGGTCGTTTCTCCCCAAGGGAAGACGTAGATTGGTTTGGCCTGATTCTGAGTGAGGAGGCTATTGACATAGAAGATGGAGTGGCCGGGATCATCAAAATCCCAGTTCTCGCTAAAGTCCAATTCTACAAGGTTCTGGAGACACCATTGTTGAACCTTCTCATCTGGCTCTCCCTCAGGTATTTCTATCTCCCTGAAGGCGACCTGCTGAATTCCTGTTCGCCGGCACCAATCGATAAAATCGATGGCCTCTCTCGTTGTTGAAATTCCCTTTTTTGACAAATAACATGCGGCCCTGACGACTACCTGACACTCTTCCCTCAGATAAGAGATGAGCGGTTTGTAATCCATGTCGAGACCAAGTAGGGTTTTGCGTTTCTTCCGATCGTGATGCGGAATGGTCAAGGTGAGGTTGGTGAGATGCCACCCAATGAGATCGAGAAAGGAGTCTTTTCCTTCAAGGATCTCGTTACCAGGAGTGGTCAGACCGATTTTAGGAAAATCCTCACCGGCCTCCGAGAGAATCTGGTAGATTTTTGTCCACTCCCCCAAAAGGGGATCGCCCTTTGCTTCAATCTCCATCCAAACCGCTCCGCTCTGAAGGGCAAACTGACAGGCCTTTCCAAATCTCTCGAAGTCGAAACTATCCTCTGCGGGCTGGCTCTTCCTCCTATGATTAAGGCAATGGGGACATGAGGCATTGCATGTCTTCGCATCGGCGATCACCCGCAGGATTTGAGCATTCATATCTGGCCTCTTGCTTTTTGCGTTTGTAAATCGTCAGGTTCTATTGTAACCGAAAATACCGAGGGATCAAGTCCGAAAATGACCAAACCGACCTCCGACCACCGTCTTCTTTTCTCCTGACTCCCGATCCCCGCCCCCTGACCCCTGCTTTATCATTCTGACTCTTGATGTAGTTGACCTTTCGGAGTGACTATGCTAATAGAACAGAGGTTGGCAGTTCGCGGGGAGCGGGTTTCAGGAAAAGGGAGTCTCTGAGTTGGGTGGATGAGGTAAGAGAGGCCCGAAGGATTACTTCTTTTGGCCGGTCCCCGGTTCTGTCGAGTAGCAGAAAGGCGAAGCTCTAAATATGAACTAGAGCTTTTGAGGGGTGTTGTATGGCTGTTAAACAGATCAGAGAGATTCCGGGAGGAGAGAGACGAAAAACGGCTCGCACCAGGGCAATCCTTCCGGCTTTAATTATCGTCGGTCACCGGGAGAAGAAGACCAAGACAGCCAATGTAAGTCTCGGTGGGATCAAGATTCACACAGACGAATCTTTGCCCAAGAACGAGAGGGTACGGGTTGGATTCATTGTTCAATCATGTCCAATAGAAGCTGAAGGCAGGGTCATCTATTCAAACAAATCAGCCTCTGGTTATGTCTCTGGCCTGTCCTTTGAAAAAATCTCTGCAGGTGACAAGGAAAACCTGGCAAAATATCTTAATATGGTCGAACCGGCAAGTTCAGAAGATACCGGACCAAGGGAACTTGCGGCATACGATGAAAAAACCAGAAAAATCAACAATGCAACAGAAGTTATCCTCCCTGAATCCCGAGTCTCGGCCCTACTCATATTGAAAGGGGATAAGAAGTCCGAAAAGACGGTTTATGATATCAATCGTGGGGTGACAGCGATCGGCCGGCATGAGGACAACGACGTCATCCTGACAGATCTCTCTGTCTCGGCCCATCATGCGAAGATTCGTTTTGAGGACGATGGTTATTTCATCTATGATTTTGCTTCCACAAATGGCACACGGGTGAACGGCCGGAAAGTATATAGAAAAAGGATTCAAGACGGCGATATCATTCAGATTGGCCAGCCTGCTTTCACTTTTTTGACCAAGAAGAAAGTATTCTGATTCGCATCCCTCCAGGGCGATTAGCTCAGATGGATAGAGCGTTGGTCTCCGGAACCAAAGGCCGTGGGTTCGAATCCCGCATCGCCCACTCATGATTTCCGAGGACTTGGCATGAATGGAGAGTTCTTTTTCGTCGTCACGATAGTATTTTCAGCCTTATTTTGATCCCGCAACCTCGTTATTCGCCTTTTGTGCCCTGCTGGAAGGTCTTGGTTAGGTTCTTCTCTCCATCATACACTCTCCAGAGTCGTGTTTC
>CAYGBK010000097.1:0-44861 GCA_964348095.1 uncultured Thermodesulfobacteriota bacterium
GACAACGTATCGATGTCGGTGGAGTTGATCACCCCCATTGCAATGGAAAAGGAGCTTCGCTTTGCCATCCGAGAAGGCGGCAAAACCGTCGGAGCCGGCGTCATCAGCGATGTGATGGAATAGTTGGCCAGAAGGAGATGATCCGTGGCGGGGCAGAAAATCAGAGTGTCACTGAAATCGTACGACTACAAGTTGCTCGATAAATCGGTCAGTGAGATTGTCGATACCGTTAAAAGGACTGGAGCCATTGTGGCCGGACCTGTTCCCCTACCAACAAAGATCAGCAAGTTTTGCGTACTCCGGTCGCCCCATGTGGACAAGAAGTCTAGGGAACAGTTTGAAATTCGCACTCATAAGAGATTGATCGATATTCTGGATCCTACTCAGCAGACAGTAGACGCGCTGATGAAACTGGATCTTGCCGCTGGTATCGATGTGGAGATAAAGCTTTAGCTCCAGGGGCGAGAGAGCGCCTCAGCACGAGGAGGGGTTTTACACCGATTGCAAACGGGAGCTCTGGGCAGGAGGTGCTCGGGGGCCATTGTCAGTAGCGCGTTGTAATAACGGACAATTGACAACAGACAGAAAAAGATTCTGAGCAGAAAAGGGGGACTTTCTAGAGAGTCGGTCCACGAGAGTCAACAATGAAGGGAATTATCGGGCGAAAACTGGGCATGACACAGATTTTCCTGCAAGATGGAAACGCTGCCCCAGTGACTGTTGTCGAAGCTGGGCCCTGTCCCATCATCCAGAAGAAGACTCTGGAAAAAGACGGGTACGAGGCTCTCCAGCTCGCATTTTTGCCCAAGAAGCGAAGTCGGGTCAACAAACCACGGCAGGGCCATTTTGCTAAAGCTGACAAGGGCACCTATTATATCCTACGGGAGATACGGACGAACGATATGAGTGAACTTGAAGTCGGCCACGAGATTACGGTGGACATCTTCAAACCTGGGGAGATTGTCGATGTCATAGGAACCAGCAAGGGGAGGGGATTCACCGGGGTCATGAAGCGGCATGGCTTCAAAGGCTCTCCAAGGGGCCACGGTACCCATGAGTATTTTCGCCACGGCGGCGCCATTGGGGCGGCAGCGTACCCGGCTCATACTTTCAAAGGCATGAAGATGCCTGGCCAATTCGGGAACAGACGCATCACTGTGCAGAATTTGGAGATCTTGGATGTCAGGCAGGAGAAGAACCTTCTTCTTATCAAGGGAGCCCTCCCAGGATGGAGAAACGGTATTGTGATTATTCAGGAGGCGAAGAAAAGGGCCTCAAGACCGAAGAAAAGTGCCGAGATTACAGAGAGTTCTGACTAGGTCTTTTCTTGGAAGGCGAAGGGATGTCGTCACTCAACGTGTACAGCAATGCAAAAAAGAAGGTGTCAGAAATCGATCTTGACGATCGTATTTTCAACTCGGACGTTAAGGACCATCTCATCTATGATGTCGTGAGGATGCAGATGGCACGCAAACGAAGCGGATCAGCCTCGACGAAAACCCGTTCCATGATTCGTGGAGGTGGAGCCAAACCGTGGCGGCAGAAAGGAACCGGACGAGCGAGGGTTGGCACGATTCGTTCTCCTCTCTGGCGAGGCGGAGGGGTTGTCTTTGGTCCCCATCCTAAGAAATATGATATCCCTGTCCCGAAGAAAGTCCGAAAAGGGGCGCTACGATCCTTACTCAGTCTGAAGAATAAAGAGGGCAAACTCTGGGTACTCAAAGATTTGAAATTTGGAGAAATCAAGACGAAGAAGTTTGCCCAGTTTATGGAGACCTTCGGATTCGATAATGCCCTGATCGTTCTCCCCGAGCGGGACATCAATGTCGAGAAATCGGCGAGAAACGTCCCTGGAGTCAAAGTCCTCAGAGTCGAGGGACTCAACGTCTATGATCTTCTCTCTCATGAGAACGTGGTCTTTTTGAAGGAAGCTGTTCAACGAATTCAAGAGGTTCTTTAAATTGGAGGAGTTCTACCATATCATTAAGAAGCCTCTCGTTACCGAGAAAAGTAACCGCCAGAAGGAGACACACAACCACTACGTCTTCGAAGTTGATCGGAATGCCAACAAGATAGAAATCAAAAAGGCGGTCGAACAGCTCTTCAAAGTCAAGGTGGAGCGGGTGAGTGTGTCTCGGGTACATGGCAAAGTAAAAAGGCTCGGAAGAAATCTGGGAAAGCGCCCGGATTGGAAGAAGGCCGTGGTGCGTCTGAGAGAGGGAGATCGAATCGACTTCTTTGAGGGGGCATAAACCGGAGACGGGGCCCCTGTGTGTTGGCATGGGGCTGCGGTCTTGGTGTTGAGGAGGAGCTGAAAATATGGCGATAAGAACCTACAGGCCAACGTCTCCGTCTCGCCGTGCGATGACCGGAGAGACTTTTGAAGACGTCACTCGGGTGAAACCGGAGCGGAGTCTCACAAAGCCGCTGACCAAGACGGGTGGAAGAAACTGTTATGGACGGATAACCAGCCGCCACCGGGGAGGCGGTCATAAGAGAAGATTCCGGATTATTGACTTCAAACGAGACAAAAAGGGGATTCCCGCACGAGTCGCCTCTATTGAATACGATCCAAATCGTTCTGCTCGGATCGCCTTGCTCCATTATGCTGATGGAGAGAAGCGATATATAATCGCGCCGGTCAAACTGCATGTTGGCGATGAGGTCATAGCCAGCGATAGAGCAGACATAAAACCGGGGAATGCCATTCCCCTGAGAAACATACCCGTGGGGTCCACTGTCCACAATGTGGAACTCAAAATAGGGCGCGGAGGCCAGATCATCCGCAGCGCCGGAACCTACGGCCAGCTGATGGCCAAAGAAGGTAAATACGCGCAGATCAGAATGCCTTCAGGGGAAGTTCGAATGGTGCTCCTCGATTGTATGGCCACGATTGGTCAGGTAAGTAATGTGGAGCATGAGAACGTCGATCTCGGCAAGGCAGGCAAGTCGAGCTGGTTGGGTCGAAGACCAGGGGTGCGCGGGGTTGCAATGAACCCCGTGGACCATCCTATGGGCGGCGGTGAGGGAAAGAGTTCGGGAGGCCGACATCCATGCACGCCGTGGGGTAAACCAACAAAAGGTTTCAAGACCCGAAAAAACAAAGCGACGGACAAGTACATCGTTAAACCGAGAGGGTAGAAAAAGGAAATGTGATGGCACGATCAATCAAGAAGGGGTTTTTCGTTGAGGAAAGCCTTCTAAAAAAAGTGCAGGAGGCCAATGAGAGCGAGAGTGGAAAGGTAATCAAGACGTGGTCAAGGAGGTCTACAGTCACACCCGATATGGTCGGTCTCACTTTTGCGGTTCACAACGGCAAGAAGTTCATTCCTGTTTTTGTCACGGAAGAGATGGTGGGGTACAAGTTAGGTGAATTCGCTCCGACGCGAATCTTCTACAGTCACGCTGGAGATAGAAAAACCCGGGTAAAAGGAAAGAAATAAGGTGGAGGTTCAGGCAAAAGCCAGGTTCATTAGAATATCGCCCCGAAAGGCCCGTTTGACAGCGGATCTTGTTAGGGGAAAGAAAGTTCAGCAGGCGTTGACAGATCTGGCTTTCTGCAGGAAGGCGGGTCGTAGCATCGTCACGAAAGTGCTGAAATCTGCATTGGCCAATGCGGACCAGCTGGGGAACATTGACATAGATAGCCTCTTTGTCAAACGAATCACAGTCGACCAGGGGCCCTCGATGAAAAGATTTCGTCCCCGAGCCATGGGGCGAGCGACTCGGATCCGCAAACGAACAAGCCATATCACGGTTATTCTGGATGAGAAGTAGAAAACTTAGGGAGGGATTGTTTTGGGACAAAAGGTTCACCCTGTTGGCTTTAGATTGGGCGTTATCAAGTCCTGGGATTCTCGGTGGTATGCTGAGAAGGACTTCCCCCAACTCCTAAGCGAGGATATTCAGATTCGAGACTTCGTAAAGAAAAAACTCTCTCATGCTGGTGTCTCCAGGATTGAAATCGAGAGAGCGGCGAACAAGGCCAGAAAAGCTAAGGTCAATATTTACACAGCAAGACCGGGGATTATCATCGGCAAAAAGGGAGCAGAAGTAGAGAATCTCAGAAAAACTCTACAGCAGATGACCGGGAAGGAAATATTCATCAATATCCAAGAGGTGAAAAAGGCGGAGGTGGACGCTCAACTCGTTGCGGAGAACGTGGCACTCCAGCTTGAGCGAAGAGTCGCCTTCAGGAGAGCAATGAAGAAGTCAGTCACCTCAGCCCTCAAGATGGGAGCCCGAGGGATCAAGATTGCCTGTGCTGGGAGACTTGGTGGGGCCGAGATGGCTCGTCGGGAATGGTATCGGGAAGGGCGGGTTCCCCTTCACACCCTACGGGCTGATATCGATTATGGTTTTGCCGAAGCGCAGACCACATATGGGAAAATTGGGGTAAAGGTCTGGATATACAAGGGTGAGGTTTTTCAATACAAAGAGGAAAAACCTGAGGCCTGAGAGCCTGTGTCGATGCGTGAGGGCACGAGGATCTTGCCATGCTTGCACCGAAGAAAGTGAAATACCGGAAACAGCAGAAGGGAAGAATGAAAGGAATTCGGTCGGTTGGAGTCAGCCTTAATTTTGGGGATTTCGGGCTTCAGGCCCTTGAGCCGGGATGGGTGACGGCCAGGCAGATAGAGGCGGCTCGAATCGCGATGACTCGCTTCATCAAGAGAAGCGGAAGAATCTGGATCAGGATCTTCCCTGACAAGCCCACCACCAAGAAGCCCGCGGAAACTCGGATGGGAAAAGGTAAGGGACCTCCTGAGGACTGGGTGGCCGTCGTCCGACCTGGAAGGATCCTATATGAAATGGAGGGGGTTGACGAGGAGATTGCAAAAGAGGCCCTTCGACTCGCAGCCCACAAGCTTCCGGTGGCAACGAAGTTTGTTTCAAGGGGGAGTTTCGCGTGAAGGCTCGTGACCTTCGTGATCTTAGTGTGGATGAATTGGCGGGGAAGGAAAAGGATCTCAGAGAAGAACTCTTCAATTTGAGATTTCAGCACGCCACCGGACAGCTGGAGAATATCATGAGAATTCCCCAGGTGAGGAAAGACCTCGCCCGTATCAAAACAGTTCTTAGGGAAAGGGCCGGACAACAGAATCCTGAGAATGAGGTCTCAGAAGAGAGATAATGGGGTGGGTGGCATGAGCACCGAACGGGGCATTAGGAAGACTCTTGTCGGTGAAGTAAAGAGCAATAAGATGGACAAAACCGTTGTGGTCGTCGTCAATCGCTTGGTGAGGGACCGGAAATACAAGAAATACCTTCGCAGAAGGTCCACCTATAAAGCTCACGACGAGGGAAACCAGTGTAATGTGGGAGACCGGGTTCTCCTCATCGAATCAAGGCCCCTGAGCAAGCAAAAACGCTGGCGCGTGAAGCAGATTGTAGAAAGGGCCGTATAGATTCCAAGTGGGGAATACGGAAGAAGTGATGTTTCATGATCCAGATGCAGACAATATTAGACGTTGCGGATAATTCTGGGGCCAAGAAAGTTGGGTGTATCAAGATCCTGGGAGGAACTCGGCGCAAGTATGCCCGGGTTGGTGACGTCATTGTCGTCTCAGTGAAAGATGCCGTTCCCAATTCGAAGATTAGAAAGGGTGAAGTCGTTCGGGCAGTGGTCGTTCGGACGAGAAAGGAGTTAGGCAGGCCTGATGGTTCTTACATAAGATTCGACGACAATTCAGCTGTGTTAATAAATCCCCAGGGAGAACCCATTGGCACACGAATCTTCGGACCAGTGGCCCGTGAATTACGGGCTAGAAGATTCATGAAAATCGTTTCTCTCGCGCCGGAGGTTGTCTGAGGGAATCTGAAATATCAGATTTTGGCAGTAGGTTTGGAGCCCCCCATGAAGTATCAAAACCGAGATCTAAAGAAAAATGATCTGGTCATGGTCATTGCTGGAAAAGAGAAAGGGAAAAGCGGGAGGATTCTCCGGATCTTAACAAAAAAGGACCGGGCGATCATAGAGAAGATCAACCTCGTAAAACGGCACCAACGCCCCAGTGGTCAGCAGCGCCAGGGTGGCATCATCGAAAAAGAGGCGCCTCTGCAACTGTCTAATCTCATGCTGATCTGTGAGAGTTGCAACAAAACGATCCGTATTGGACACAAGGCGCTTGAAGACGGGAAGAAGGCGAGATATTGCAAAAAATGTGGCGAAATGATTGACAAGTAGGAATCCGAGCCATGGCGACTTTGAAAGAGAGGTATAAGGCAGAGATCGTTCCAGCCTTGTTGAAGGGGTTCAAGTACAAGAACATTATGCAGGTCCCGAAACTGGAAAAGATTGTTATCAATATGGGGCTGGGGGAGGCCATTCAGAATATCAAGATCCTCGACGCCTCCACGGATGAATTGGCGACTATTACTGGTCAACGGCCCGTTGTGACGAAGGCAAAAAGATCTATCGCCCAATTCAAGGTGAGGGCAGGAATGCCCATCGGGTGTATGGTGACCTTGAGAAAGGACCGGATGTACTATTTCCTGGATCGCCTTATCAACACAGCTTTGCCTAGGGTGAGGGATTTCAAAGGTCTTTCCCCGGACTCATTTGATGGGAGGGGAAACTATACGTTAGGCATGAGAGAGCAGCTTGTTTTTCCGGAAGTAGATTACGATAAAGTCGAAAAGTCGAAGGGGATGAATATCTCTATCATCACAACGTCGAAAACCGATGAGGAGGCGCTGGAACTGCTAAAAATGATGGGAATGCCTTTCAGAAGCTAGGAGGTTGGTGTTGGCAAAAAAGTCTTTAGTCGTCAAGGCTGGGAAGCCAAAGAAGTTTGCCGTTCGGCAATACAATCGATGTTCTATGTGTGGGCGGCCGAGGGGTTTCTATCGCCGGTTCAATATGTGCCGTATATGTTTACGAAAATACGCCCTCGCTGGAGTGGTCCCGGGGGTGATGAAATCCAGTTGGTAGGTTTCTCGGAACTCTGAGGATATGATCATCGGTCAAACTCGATGACCCCCGTATGTGAGGAGTCATAAGATGTCATTATCAGATCCTATCGCCGATATGTTAACCAGAATCAGGAATGCGAGTCATGCTAAACATGAGAAGGTTGATATCCCGGCGTCCAAGTCGAAAAACGATATAGCCCGGCTCTTGAAGGAGGACGGGTATGTGAAGAACTTCAAAGTCATCGATGACAAAAAGCAGGGTGTTCTGAGGATTTATCTTAAGTATGATGAGGAAGACAGAGGCATCATCAATTTAAAGCGAGTGAGTAAACCTGGACGCAGAGTATACGTGGACAGCCTGCATATTCCCAAGGTCCTCAACGGGCTTGGCATTTCGATCCTGTCTACATCGAAGGGGGTCTTAACTGACAGGGAGGCTCGTAAAGCCAATGTTGGGGGTGAGGTGCTCTGCTACGTGTGGTAGGCTTGGTGAGGTCAGGAAATGTCCCGAATTGGAAAGCAACCGATTCTCATACCGCCAGAAGTGAAAGTGAGCCTGTCCAACGGGACTGTTGAAGTCGCCGGACCTAAAGGGCAGCTGGATCGTCAGCTGCCCCCGGGGGTCGATGTGCGTGTCGAGGACAACCAGATAACGGTCGAACGTCCCAATGATTCTAGACAGGCCAGGTCCATTCAGGGATTGACCAGAACCTTGCTTTCCAATATGGTGCTCGGTGTATCTGAGGGATTTGAGAAGAAGCTCGAAATTGTTGGGGTTGGGTACCGTGCCGAGCGGAAGGGTGAGGGGCTGTTACTCACACTCGGTTATTCCCATCCGATCCTCTATCCTCTACCTCCGGGGATCGATGTCGCTGTTGAGAAACAGGTTAATCTGACGGTGAAGGGAATCAACAAGGAACTCGTTGGTGATGTAGCTGCCAAAATCCGCTCCTTCAGGCCGCCAGAGCCTTATAAAGGAAAGGGTATTAGATACGTTGGCGAGAGGGTGCGGCGCAAGGTTGGCAAAGCAAAAGCATAGGTCTCGATAGGAGTTGGTTGGTGGGCGGAAAAAGCCGAAAAGAAAGGGCCCGGGTGAGACGGAGACGACGGATCCGAAAAGTAATCCGGGGAACGGATGAGCGGCCAAGGCTCAGCGTTTTCAGAAGTGCCCGCCACATTTATGCACAGGTTATTGTCGATACGTCAGGCAAGACTCTGACCAGTGCCTCTACATTATGTGATGAGATCAGAAAAGAGAAAAAGAAAGCGGGAAAAACAGAAGTGGCGAAAAAGGTTGGGGCTTTGATTGCAAAACGAGCTGCAAAGAAAGGCGTCAAGGTAGTTAGTTTTGATCGGGGAGGGTATCGTTATCACGGACGCGTCAAGGCCCTGGCAGAGGCCGCCCGGGAAGGTGGACTGGCTTTCTGATTCGGAATTCAGAAAGGTCGCTCTTCGTTGCACAAAGGTTTTCAACAGGTCGCCAAGGCCAAAGGGTCAAGGTTAAGAAACAAAGGTTTTGTTTGAACTTGTCGTCCTTTTGCCCGTCATTATCGGACGTAGAAGTGTTCTCTTAAAGTTCTTTTGGACACGTCGTGCGAGTTCTAGGAGGAGTACAGTGGTAACAAATGAGTTGGAACAACCAGAACTGATTGACAAAGTCGTCCATATCAATCGAGTGGCAAAGGTCGTCAAAGGGGGACGTCGGTTTAGTTTCAGTGCTCTGGTTGTTGTAGGAGATGGAAACGGGCAAATTGGGTGGGGATTGGGTAAGGCAAATGAAGTGCCGGAGGCGATCCGGAAGGGGATTGAACATGCCCGGAAGAACCTCATTGAGGTTCCTATTATCAAGAAAACCATTCCGTACGAAATCATAGGCCGGTTTGGTGCAAGCAAGGTCTTACTGAAGCCCGCATCCGAAGGTACAGGGGTTATTGCCGGTGCGGCAACTCGAGCTGTCGTAGAGACGGCTGGGATAAAGAACATCCTGACGAAATCACTGGGATCCAACAATCCACACAATCTGATTAAGGCAACCTTCCAGGGTCTTCTTCAGCTTAGGTCACCGGAGCAGATCTCCCAGAAGAGGGGTAAAAAAGTCGCCGAGATCCTCTAACGGGGAAAGGTATGCCTAAGAAAAGCAAGCCAAAAGAGATACGAATTAGACTGGTAAGAAGTGGCATCGGCCGTCCAACGAGGCACCGACTCGTCCTCAAAGGTCTCGGATTGAATAGGCTGAATAAGGTGGTGACGAGGCAGGATACTCGAGAGATTAGAGGAATGATCAATAAAGTTAGCCATCTCGTGGAGGTGGTTGAGTAGAGGGATCTTCATGCGGCTCAATGAGCTGAAACGAATGCCAGGGTCGAGGCAAAAAAGAAAGCGAGTGGGAAGGGGTCCTGGCTCTGGACACGGCAAAACTGCCTGCCGTGGACACAAGGGCCAGAACTCCCGATCCGGTGGCGGGGTTCGTCCTGGATTCGAGGGTGGCCAAATGCCACTTCAGAGAAGAACTCCGAAACGAGGGTTTACCAACATTTTCAAAAAGCACTTTGCACTCGTTAATCTTCGAGATCTGGGAAAGTTTGAAGCTAACAGTGTGGTAGATCCGACAACCCTGAAGGAAAAAGGGATCATAAAGAAAGTGTATGATGGCGTAAAGGTCCTCGGTACAGGGGATATTCAGATCCCCTTGACGGTTCGGGTGCACAGAATTAGTTCATCGGCTGCCAAAAAAATCGAAAAGGCAGCGGGCAAGGTTGAGGTGATTTCTTGATAGGCGGGTTTGGGAACATCTTTAAGATCCCGGAGCTGAAGAGAAGGATCACGATAACTTTTCTGCTCCTTGCTGTCTACAGGATCGGCGTGCATGTCCCAACTCCGGGAATCAACGCAGATGCGCTGGCAAACTTCTTTGCTCAGGCACAGGGGACCCTTTTCAGCCTCATCGACATGTTTTCCGGCGGGGCGTTGGAACGGCTTTCCGTCTTCGCCCTTGGGATCATGCCCTACATCAGTGCATCCATTATCCTTCAACTTCTTACTGTGGTCGTCCCCTATCTCGATCGACTTAGCAAGGAGGGGGAATCGGGAAGAAAGAAGATCACCCAGTACACCCGATACGGAACGGTCCTTCTCAGCATTATCCAGGGATTCGGAATCGCAGTGGGCCTGGAGACTATGGGACAGGGAGGGCAACAGTTTGTTTACGCGCCAGGGTGGAGTTTCAGACTGATGACGGTCATTACACTCACCGCTGGAACTGCTTTTATCATGTGGTTAGGAGAACAGATTACGGAAAGGGGGGTCGGCAATGGGATCTCCCTCATCATATTTGCCGGTATCGTGGCAAGGCTTCCCGGTGCAATGGGAAAGACCTATCAGCAGGTTGCTTTAGACCAGATGAGTATTTTCAAACTGATCCTCCTCGCTCTCATGATGGTCCTTGTGGTTGGAGCGATCATTTTCGTTGAGACCGGCCAGAGACGACTTCCGGTTCAGTACGCCAAGAGGATCGTCGGGAGAAGGATCTATGGAGGTTCGAGCACGCATCTGCCACTCAAAGTCAATACCTCCGGCGTTATTCCCCCAATTTTTGCCTCCTCTATTCTCATGTTTCCTCTGACGATCATCAATTTTCTTCCCGGTGGTCTTAAGGAATCCTACCCGTGGCTTGAAAGTCTCGTTGAGAGCCTCGGACCTGGGCGCCTGATGTACAATGTTCTCTATGTAGGCTTCATTATCTTCTTCTGTTATTTCTATACGGCTGTCACCTTCAATCCGACAGATGTTGCCGATAACATGAAGAGATTTGGCGGGTATATCCCCGGAATTAGGCCTGGCAAGAAAACAGCCGAATATATCGATCGCGTTCTAACTCGCATCACATTGGGGGGAGCCCTCTATGTTTCTGCTGTGTGTGTTCTTCCGACTTTCCTGATATACCGTCTTGGGGTACCTTTCTTTTTTGGAGGGACTGCCCTGCTCATTGTAGTTGGCGTTGCCCTAGATACGATACAACAGGTCGAATCACATATGTTGACTCGACACTATGAAGGATTAATGAGAAAGGGCGGAAGGATAAAGGGGCGTCGGAGGTAGTCTTTAGGTTGAGGATAATATGCCAAAAGAAGAGGCCATACAGGTAGAGGGAAAAGTCTTGGAGACCCTTCCCAATGCCATGTTCCGAGTTGAACTGGATAATGGCCACAAGGTGCTGGCTCATATTTCGGGAAAGATGCGGATGCATTTTATCAAGATTCTCCCAGGCGACACGGTTACGGTGGAGCTCTCTCCTTATGACCTGAGTCGGGGGCGAATCACGTATCGATCGAAATAAGAAGCCCGGGTGATCATCGCCTTGTGTCGACGTGGGACGTCTCGGCTGGTGGACGGGTGCTTGTCGTGGCTCCGTTATTTGTGGAGAGGAATTTGTGAAGGTCAAGAGCTCAGTCAAGAAAATCTGTGACAAATGTAAAATCGTTAAGCGTAAAGGCGTCCTTCGGGTTATTTGCGAAAACCCCAGGCACAAGCAGAGGCAGGGATGAGATGGGACAACCAGATTCTAGCGACTCGCTGAACCACGGCGAGCTAGTGTAGGAAGGAGACAATAGTGGCACGAATCGCTGGCGTTGATTTACCAAAAGATAAGAGGATTGAGATTGCTCTTACATATATCTTTGGCATCGGTAGAAACTCCTCTCAAAAGATATTGACGGAGGCTAGTGTCGATTTCGATACCCGTGTCAGCCAGCTCAAGGAATCGGAGGTCGTCAGCATCCGTGAAGTCATTGATCGGAAGTATAAGGTCGAGGGAGACCTGCGGCGCGACGTGGCCATGAACATCAAGAGACTCATGGACATTGGGAGTTATCGTGGGCTGCGCCATAGAAAAGGAATGCCTGTAAGAGGTCAGCGGACCCATACCAATGCACGGACCAGAAAGGGACCGCGGAGAGCTGTCATCGGGAAGAAGAGATAGAGGGAATAGTCATGGCAAAACCCAAGGGCAAGGGCACGAAAAAGAAGGTCAAAAAGAGCGTACAGAACGGAATAGCTCACATCCAGGCGACATTCAACAATACAATCGTGACGATAACCGATGTAAATGGAAATGTAATTTCCTGGTCTAGCGCCGGAGCGAGAGGATTCAAGGGGTCAAGAAAAAGCACACCTTTTGCTGCGCAGTTGGCTGCCGACGATGCGGCCAAGAAGGCTATGGAAAATGGTATGAGGTTCATTGACGTGTATGTTAAAGGGCCAGGAGCAGGAAGGGAATCGGCCCTCAGATCTCTCCAAGCAGCCGGCCTTAGAGTCAATCTCATAAAGGATGTGACGCCGATTCCCCACAATGGTTGCCGCCCCCCCAAAAGGAGGCGTGTCTAGAGAGGAGGATGTAATTTGGCGAGATATACAGGATCCGTTTGTCGACTGTGCCGAAGGGAGGGAATGAAACTGTTTTTCAAGGGAGATCGGTGCTATTCAGACAAATGTAGCGTTGACAGAAGAAACTACCCGCCCGGTCAACACGGGCAGCGGAGGGGAAAGTTCTCTCCCTTCGGTGTTCAACTTAGAGAAAAGCAGAAGGTTAAGCGAATGTACGGCCTCCTGGAAAGACAGTTTCGAAGTTATTTTGAAAAAGCTGATCAGCAGAAGGGAATTACAGGGGAGAATTTACTCATCCTGCTGGAAAGGCGTCTCGACAACATGGTCTACCGTCTGGGCTTTGCCAGTTCTAGAAGTGAGGCCAGAATGCTTGTTCGTCAAAACCATTTCCTGGTCAACAAGAAAAAAGTGAATATCCCATCCTATTTGACAGGTCCTGGGGATGCCATTGAGGTCAGGGGAAAAAGTCGGAAAGTAACTCGAATTCAAGAGGCAATGGAGGCTGTTGCTCGGCGAGGCGTCCCTTCCTGGCTCGAGTTGGACAAAAACCGCTTCGTCGGAACAATCAAGGCATTGCCCTTGAGAGAGGAACTGACCATGCCGATGCAGGAACAGATGATCGTAGAGCTATACTCGAAATAGAATAAATCATTTTTAGACAGGGAGATAGAATGCAGAGAAATTGGAAAGCGCTTATCAAGCCAAAAAGGCTAGAATTTGAGGACGGTAGTCTTACCCCCTCCTATGGGAAGTTTGTAGCGGAGCCTTTTGAAAGAGGATTTGGAATGACCATTGGAAATTCCCTGCGTCGCATCCTCCTCTCATCCCTGCAGGGGGCGGCCATCGTTTCCGTCAGAATTGAAGGAGTCCTTCACGAGTTCTCCACTATACCCGGCGTAAAAGAGGATGTGACCGAGATCATTCTCAATCTAAAAGGGTTGATGGTCAAGTTGCACGGCCTCGGGCCTAAGATGGCCCACCTGAAGTTCAAGGGAGAGGGTGAGATTACTGCAAAGGACATAACCACTGACAGTGATGTTGAAATTCTCAACCCAGATCAGCACATTGCAACCGCGTCTGCCGAGGCCAACCTCGATATGGAAATGGTTATCAAGGCGGGGAAAGGATACGTTCCAGCTGAACGGAACAAGGAGGAGAACCAGCCAATAGGCACAATCCCCATGGATGCCATTTTCTCACCTGTCAAGAAGGTCAACTATACGGTTACTAATGCTCGGGTGGGACAGATAACGGATTACGACAAACTGACTATGGAGGTGTGGACTAACGGAAGCACCTCGCCTGAGGATGCGGTTTCGATTGCGGCAAAGATCCTGCAGGATCAAGTGAGCATTTTTATTCAATTCGAGGAAGACATGGAAGCAGATGAGGTTGAGGACGACCAGCAAGGTGAGAAGCTAAATGAGAATCTCTTCAAGAGTGTTGATGAACTCGAGCTGTCGGTTCGATCTGCGAACTGTCTTAAGCATGCGAATATCAAGTATATTGGTGAACTCGTTCAGAAAACGGAACAGCAAATCCTTGCCACGAAGAACTTTGGTCGCAAATCTCTAAATGAGATCAAGGAGATCCTCGCCGAAATGGGCCTGAATCTAGGCATGAGGTTGGAGAACTTCCCACCCAGTTCAACCGATGCAGGGGAAGAGGCCACCGTCCCCGATTCCCCTGAGGCTGCCTCTTGAATTATCTCGTTATGGCGTTTTTGTGACAGTCTTTCTAGAAGGCGTTATCCTAGTATCTTTTTGGGATCTCAAAACTCTCCTGAAATCTCATAACGGTGGTGTTTAGAAAAGAAGATGAAACACAGAAAAAGCGGAAGAAAACTCAATCGGTCATCAAGTCATCGCCACATGATGTTGCGGAATATGGTTACCTCTCTCCTCGAGCACGAGAGAATCCAGACGACCCTGGCGAAAGCGAAGGAGGTTAGACGGCTCACCGAAAAAGTTATCGTTCTGGGAAAGAAAGGAGATCTCCCTGCTCGCAGGCAAGCCCTGGCTATTCTCACCAACAGAGGGGTTGTGGGGAAGCTCTTTTCGGAAATCGCGCCCCGTTACCAGGACCGACAGGGGGGATTCACCCGCGTCCTCAAACTCGGTCATCGTTTAGGAGATGCAGCTCCTTTGTCCGTGGTTGTGCTCACCGAATCGACTGCCCCAAGTAGGCCGACGGTCAAAACAGAAAGAAAGAAGACGACTACTCGGGCATCCTCCAAAACCAAGAAGACCACCGAAACCGAGGCTAAAGGGAAACAGAAGAAGCCCGAAGGGAAACGAGCAGAGAAGGTGAAAGAGCTCGAGGACTAAGGGGAAACCCCGGAGAAGAGCATCTGTCAGGGTCCGGGAGGAAATCTTAGATCTCAAGAGCGATTGCACCGACATACTCGGAGGTTTTTTGCAACTACTCGCAAGCTCGTTTGACTCGGTGTAACTCGTCTCACCGCTTTCTTGATTCCACAGGATCCGGTTTCATCGGTGGCGTCTTTGATTTTTTTAAGCGCTTCTGACATCATGGTGTCATCATCGGTCTTTGTGGGCGAGTACTGGATCGTCTCTCCTGAGGGCGAGGGTCTGGGATAAGGTCAAATGGCGAAATGGTTAAAATGGATCGGCTACTGCGTATGGGGTTTTCTCTGTTTACTCTTGTTCTTTCATCTTCTCTTTCCTTACGAAGCTATGGGAAGGCGAATGCTCCATACCATGGAACAGCAGACCAACCTGACTGTGTCGCCTTCGGAGTTTCATCAGCGGTTTCTTGGTATTCGCTGGGCCAGGGTCGAAGTCCTCTACCCGGGCCAAGAAGCCTTTCCTCCAATTGAGATTCAAGACTGGGTATTCCAACTTCATATCCCATCACTTCTTGTCGGCCGACTGTCGGCACGCTCCCATGGAACCGTGCTGGGCGGGTCTTTTCAAGCAACCGTAAGGGTCGGAAGAAAAGGCCATCAAGGTGTGGCGGAGTGGGAGGGGATTCAGATTGACCGATTCCCAATTCCTTCAACAGATGAGGCCTCCTTTGGTTGCTCTGTATTCGGGAAGATTCTCTGGGAGAAGTTTGATCAAAGGATCGACGGAGAGTCCTTGTTTGAAATTCGAGATGGAAAAATCCGAAATCTTCAGCTGCCCGGATTGAAGCTACCCCTGCTCGATTTGGGACAGATACAGGGTCAGATGAACTGGTCAGGGGGCCGAATCGCATTCAAGGAGGTGTCTATTGGTGGAGGGGATCTGAGAGGGAGGCTGACAGGCCATGTCGATATTCAGAATCCATTTCAAAGAAGCAGGGTTGTATGTCGCCTGGAGATCGAGGCGACAGAAAGGTTTCTCAAACGATATCCAGCGATAAAGGCTTTTTACAATCGTGGTGACGGTCAGCCTAGACCGTTCGTCGTTTCGATCCGTGGAACTGTAGAAGATCCCCGATTTTCCCTGGCAAAATGAGTCGTTCCCTCATACTATCTCGATAGTTCATCACCCTTATCCGTTGTCTGGGTGTCATCTTTCTGATCTGGAAGGGTTTTCGCTAGGACCTTGCTACTCGATAGAAGATACGCCAGGTTGTCGAGAACTGTGGTGAAAAAGACGTTCTTGACAATGAATCCCTCTGGGACGCGGATCTGGGCTGGGGCAAAATTGAGTATGCCTCTAATCCCGGCTTCTACCATTTGGTCTGCTACCGATTGGGCTTCAGCCGCGGGGGTGGTGATAATTCCAACTTCGACGTCCCTTTCTGCAACGACCTGTTTCATTCGATCAGTGTGAAGGATCTCTATTGGCTTTCCCAGCTTTTCGGAGACCCTGCCCACGACTCGCGCTGGATTGATATCGAAGGCAGCGACGATTTTGTAGTTCTGCTTCAGAAAGTCCTTGTAAAGGAGAAGGGCGGAACCAAGGTTTCCAACTCCTACGAGGGCCATCCGCCACTCTTTGTTCAGACCGAGAATCCTCTTGATGTCATGCATCAATTCAGTGGCGTAATATCCGACACCTCGAATACCAAACTCACCAAAATAGGCAAGATCCTTCCGAACCTGAGCCGCATTGACGCCACAATGAGCCGCGAGTTGAGCCGAGGATACGACCTTCTCACCTTTTCGAATCAAATTCTCCAGGGATCTAGAATACCGCGACAGCCGTCTAATAGTCGCCTCAGGAACTTTTAGAAACTTCAATTTGTGCCCTCCTTCACAATATTCTTCAAAAAAAAGTCACTCGCCATCTATGGTGTGTCCTGTGTCCAAACGCCCTTTCAGCATTCTCCACGTTGTCCTGTGGGATAAGGCTTTTGCAACGCCCATCTTGCCCCTCTCGCGACATCCTCTTCAGGCAGGAATTATGACATCTTTTGAGGTTTCATACAAGGAGAAAATGAAACTGGGAGATCCCCTGCGGGCGAGGCCAAAAATCTTTTCGACATCGACATCACGAGGCGTCATGATGCCAAAATTATTTCAGCGTCTTTAGCGTTCCTTTTGCGATGCGTGCCTGTTCGCTCGTGGGATATTTCTTGATCAGGTTCTCTAAGATAATCCGCGCGTCGATCTTGTCTCCCAGCTCCAGAAAAGCCAGGCCTTGCTTCAACAGGGTATCTGGTAATTTGTTGCTGTTAGGATATTTCTTAATTACATCCTCATAGGCAAGAATTGCTGCCTCATATTGATGCTTTTTAAAGTATATTTCCCCAATCCAGAATTGAGCGTTGTCAGATAGTGGGGTGTCTGGGTGTTCTTTCAGAAAGGAGAGAAACTTCTCTCTTGCTCCGTCGAGATCACCAGCCTTAAGAGCCTCATAGCCCTCGCGATAGGACCGTTCCACGTCGGATGGAACCTGGCCAGGTGGGGCCTCGGAGGGGGGTGGTGCTTTCACTTCGACAGGAGAAGGCATTTTGGCGCCCTCTGGAGGTGAAACGGCCGGGGATGGCCGTCTCGCTCCTTCGACTTTAGCCAGTTCCTGATCGAGTCTGGCCTCAAAGTCATTCAGTCTAGTTGTCGAGGTTTTCTCGAGATTGTCAAGCCTTCTGATTGCCCTTGTCGTGAGTTCCTGGTTGTCTTCCACGGCAGCCCTCAGGCTGTTCAGATCTCTTTTCATGATTTCCAGTTCCGCCTCAATATCCGCCTGTCGCTTCCGGTCCCCCATGGATTGTGATGATTGAGAGGAGGGTTCTGTCCCCTTGATGTCCTCCCTCAAAGCATCTATTTGTCGCTGAAGGGTATCGATATCCCTTCTAACGAATTGTGAGTCCTGGGAAACGCATCCGGAAAGGAGCAGAACAGAAATTGAGAAGGATAAGAATGACAGAAATGACCTATGCCGTTTCACCTCACGCCTCCAACGTTCTGGCGCCGTATGCTCTCCGAATAGTCGGATCGGATCACCTGGAGAGGATGACGAAATGGGCCCGTCTGTTTTTGGCCCAGGCCTCCTCGTTGTGCCGCGGATCGACTGGCAATTCCTCTCCATAGCTGATTGTCGAGAATCGTTGAGCTGGGACACCGAGAGATACGAGATAATTCTTAGCGGCCGTCGAACGCCGCATACCCAAGGCAAGGTTGTACTCGTTGGTTCCCCGTTCGTCGGCATGACCCTCGATTTGGATCTTTGCCTCAGGAAACTTGAGGATGAAATCAGCATTGCTTGCCAATACCTCCCTCGCCGTCGGGCTTAGATCGTAACGATCGAAGGGAAAATGGATGTCTCTGAGCATGGAGCTTTCCAGAACCTCTCCTTCAATACCAGCATATTTCTTGGTCTCTAGACTCGCTTCAATCTGCTCTTTCTCTCTGGCGAGCTTCTCCTCCTCCGTAAGCATACCTTCCCCTGCAATCGCCTCTTGCTTCCCTTCGCCCTCAATAACGACCTTCCGTTTACATCCCGTGAATAGAAGGGCCACTGAGAGGATCAGCACTACGGAAATCGTGGTTCTCATGGACATTCTTCTTTCCTCCTTTCTGGTTCGGGTCGTGTTTCTATTCCATCCTGGGAGACCAGCTTGGTTGGGTCTCTCCTCCTTTATGGCGTGTCAGCTGCCGCTGATTGGTCCCATTGGCGTTTATCACAAAAACATGTGAATTTCCCTTCCTGTTTGAACTGAAAGCGATATACCGGCCGTCGGGTGACCACACAGGATCCTGGTTGTTACCCGCCTCTGACGTGAGAATCAGGTTCTCCGAGCCGTCGACTCTAATCGTGAAGATATCAAAGCGGCGTTCCAATCTGCCGCAATAAGCGATACGGTCGCCTCGTGGAGACCAGTCGGGAGAGGCATTGTAACTCCCATTGTAGGTCAAGCGAGACGTTTTCTTCGAAGACAGGTCCATGACATATATTTGAGGGCCTCCGGTTCGATCTGCGACAAATGCGAGTTTTTTCCCGTCTGGAGACCATGTGGGAGATGCTTCATTGTAGTTGGTATAGGTCAGGCGAACCAAATTGGATCCATCTCGATTGATCACGAAGATTTCAGAACTCTCTCCTTTTCTCATCATGAGGGCCAACTTTCTGCCGTCTGGGGACCATGCCGGAGCTGCATTGAGTCCCTCAACTCCTAGAAAAAGCTCCTGTTTCTTTGTTCCGACGTCGATAAAATAGAGATCTGGGTTTCTTTTTTTGAAAGAGGTAAAGGCAATTGTCCTGCCGTCTGGGGACCATGCCGCAGAGAGATTAATCGAACCGTTCGTCGTGATCTGTTCGACGTTGTGACCATCGAAATCGACGGCATGGATCTCTTTGTTTCCGGTTTTTTTGGAGAGGTAAGCGATTCGGGTTTCTAATACCCCTTTCTCGCCTGTTATCTGACGGATGATCTCATTCCCCATCCGATGAACAATCTTCCGGATGATCCCGGCACTTCCGCTGTAGCGTCCGGTCGTCAGGTTCCTCTCGATAAGGTCCAGAAACGAGAAGTGGACGTTGATCCGACCCCCGTCCTCTAGGATCGTCCCCCAGACCATAGCCTCTGCGCCAGTTTCAAGCCATTTTCGATAGTCCTCTTCTGAAAGCTGCTGTTGAGATTGCCACTGGGGGAAGTTCTCCGCTTCAATTATCTCAAATATGCCGGATATACTCAGATCATTCGTAAGGACCTTGTTCATGGATTCTGCGAGATCCTTGGACGTGGCAGAGAGGGGTTCGAAACCGGTGACAGCAATCGGAAATGGTCGGAAGATAGGGCTCCCAATGTCGATGTAGACTTTGGCACCTCCCCGGTTTGGACACAACAATATCGGTGCAATGACACATAAGAGGAAAATCCTTTTCATCGAATCTCCTATCGGTGCAATCAACCGTTAGCCGTCACCATGTGGGTTCTCGATGACCTGTCCACCTCTGTTGCCTGGACTTTGAGGTTTTGAGTAAGATTTACTTGAAACCCCTCTATTGTGCTCGCGGGGCGATCTGTATTTGATACATCTTCTTCGTTTTGCTCTGGGCTAGCCGCGCTCTAACCGCTGATTGCTTATCTCCTATGAACTCAGGCCGATTGTGATGTCGAGACGGTCCTCTTTAAGAACACTGGGAAAGGGAGGAAGTGGGGTGGATCTCTTCACGGCTCTTACGGCATATTCGTCGAATAATGCATTCCCCGAGGGCTTCTCAATCACGATTCTTGTGATTGTCCCGTCCCTTCGAATCCGAAGACCGATGTCTGTCGTAAGAATTCCCACGTCCTCCATTTGGTTTTTCAACAGGCTCCAGTTTGCTTGAATATGAGCAGCGATGGTATCGAAATAGAGGTTTCTTCTGGCTTCAATGATCTTAGCGGTTCTTGAACGCTCCGCTTCCGTCTCTTGCTGGGTAGCCATCTTTCTCTTAATATCGTCGATCGCTTTCTGTACATTTCTCATAGAGTATTCTTTTTGTTTAGTCTCTTTCTTCTTAACTGTCTTTTTCGGCTTCTTCTTCGGTGGAGCAGCTTTCTTCTCTTTTTTGGTCGGCTTTTTTACGGGCGGCTTCTTCTCCGGAGCCTGAACCGTTGGTTTTTTGGGCTGGGGTTCTGGCTGAGTGACCAGTGACACCTGGTAAACAGGCGTATACCGCTTCTTAGCCAAAAACGCGGGCAGAGCTATCAGAGAGACCACAACTGCGAGGTGAATCAGGAGTGAGATGCCCAGTGCCTTGTGCAAAATCTTCATAGAACCGTTTCTTAAATGATCGCCTTTTGGCTTCCAGTTTCCGTTCCCTTATTGGGGAAACCCTCCTGATTAGTTCAATGTACCGGGTCGAAGGTGTCACGTCAACCCCTGTTCATCTCTCTGGAGGGCGTGGGAAAGGACTCGATAAGATCTGACAGACTCACGTCTTTTCTTCTAAAGAGATTAACATATCTTTCAACGGTTTTCCCCTTGACACGCAATATTTGTCTATTGTATACAATATGCGCTTCACTGAAGGTGAGGGTCTCACCATGAGAATCAAGTCCCTTGTTGATCATGCCAAGCAGTACCTTGAGAACGGCATTGTCAAAGGGTCCTTCCTTCCAGGCCAGCAGATCAAAGAGGAACAGATCGCTTCCCATCTAGGTTTCAGTCGGCCGCCCATTCGGGAGGCCTTCAAAATCCTGGAGGCCGAGGGACTCCTCACACGAAAGCCTAATCGAGGGGTTTTTGTTTCGACAATCGATGCAGATGATATCTGGGAGATTTACAGTCTCAAAATGGCGCTGTACGGTCTGGCGGCCAGATTGGCGATTGAGAAGATATCCGACAGAGGAATCAGGAGGCTCGAGAGAGAGGTCGAAAAGATGGAGGAGTGTGTGAGAAGCGAGCCGACTGATCTCGTCAAATATCAAACTCTCAACGAGACGTTCCATAATGTGACGATCGAAATTGCGGGGCATGAACGGCTGAAGAAAATCGCTGCGAGCTTGCAAAATCAGGTCAAGCGGTTTAGCTACAAATCACTTGCTGATCGGAATCATCTGCAATCTTCTTGCCGATATCACCGGGAGATCTTAGAGGCCATCAAGAGGAAAGATAAGGACGCTGCTGAAAGGCTGAATCGTGAGCACATTTTGAAGGGGTTGCATGTGCTTCAAGAGACGATCTTCGGTGAGGAGGAATCAAAACCCGATGTGGCCGAGCAATCATTCGGCGTGAGGGCCGCTACGAGAGCATGATCGGTATGGGGGGTCGATTTGAGATTTCCCTGAGGGTGTGGTGTCGCAGGCAGGCAGTTCTTCTCGTGTTGTTCGTAATGGGGTCGAAGGAAGAGAATGAGATCGAGAAATAGAGCACGCGAGTATGCCAGCGGAGGAGGGGAACATGGCTTTGGTGCCTGAGGTGAAAAAGCATTACGGCAGGTTGAGGTTCCTTATCGACGGAGAGTGGGTCGATTCAAAATCAACGATCATCAATGAAAATACAAATCCGGCCACAGGTGAGGTGATCGCCGAATTTCCGTCAGCAACAAAGGACGAAGCTCATTCCGCAGTTGAGGCGGCTCACAAGGCCTTCAAGGAATGGAGAGATTTCCCCATGCGGGATAGGGCCCGTTTACTCTTCGACATGCGGGCGAGGTTCGAGGGGCACATCGATGACATGTGCCGCATCCTGACACAGGATCATGGGAGGACGATAGAGGAATCCAGGGGTTCCTTGCGACGGGTCATCGAAAACATTGAATCAGCGTGCTCTGCCTTGTATGGCCTGGTCAAGCGGAACGAGCATTTGGACCAACTCGCTCGAGGCATTGATCAGTACCTCGTGTGGGAGCCATTGGGAGCTTTTCTCATCGTCACACCGGGGAACATCCCAATGCACGCGTGGTCCTCGTTTGTGCCGTATGCTCTTGCTGCCGGATGTACGGTTGTTGTCAGTCCAAGCCGGCAGGATCCCGTGGCTGCCGAGAGCATTTGCCGAGTGGCACAAGAAGCTGGATTTCCCCGCGGCGTAATCAATCTGGTTCACGGAGGAAGGAATATCAACAAAGAGATACTGGCCCGGTCGGAGATACGGGGTGTGGGGTTCATCGGATCTAATAAAGCGGGGTGGGAACTCTTCGAAATGTGTGGAAGACTTGGAAAGACGTCCTCAGTGAATGGAAATGGTAAGAATTATCTTGTCATCATGCCAGACGCGAACATAGATGAGGGGATTCAGTGGCTCCTGCGGGCATGCTTTGGCATGGCGGGGCAGCGGTGCCTCGGCGTTGATAACGTCGTCATCATTGGAAACATATTCGACGAGGTGAGAGATAGATTCAAGGAAGCCGCCGCAAATATGAAACTCGGTTATGGTCTCGATGAAGAGACTCAACTCGGCCCGATGACCACTCAGGCTGGAAAGGATAGAGTTTTGACGTGGATCGACCAGTCCATCGCAGAGGGTGCGAAAGTGGTCCTGGATGGGAGAACGGTGACCGTAGATAACTATTCAAACGGTTACTTCCTGGCCCCTACGATCCTCGAAGATGTGAATGTTGACATGGCGACGGCCAAGGAGGAAGCCTTTGGCCCAGTGGCCGCCCTTATTCGGGGGCAGAGCCTGGATGAAGCGATAGAGTGGATCAACACCAAGACGAATCTTGGGCATTCGGCGTGTATTATGACAGCCAGTGGGAAGGCGGCGCGTCAATTCATCAGAGAGGTCGACGTTGGCAATGTGGGGGTGAATGTGGGTGTTGCCCAGCCTTACGCCTTCTTCCCGCTGGGCTCCAAAAGGGAGTCCTTTGTCGGATCAGCCAAATCCCGAATGGCGTCGATGAGGCTATTCATGGACGAGAAGACAATTACCGCCCGCTGGGTGTAGGTCGGGTGCCCTTAGCATCTGCCGCGGCGGTTGTGAGAATCTCCCTGGCAAGATGGACCCGAGATAGAGAAGAATTATCGGTTTCTCCTTTGGAGGCATAAAGGGTTTCTGTTTCTCCAGCCTTCTGGGGAAGTTCGGGATATCAATGGCGGGGCTTACGCTCTCGGTTTTGAGTTTCAATGTGGCCGCAGAGCTGGGCCAAATGCTTGGGGTGGGAGCCATTTTCGCGATGGTGCCCTGATGGACAGGGGTGGAAGGAGTGGGTCCAAAGAATCTATTTGTCTAAAGTCGTGGTCATTGGAATGGCCTAACTCACTATCAGGGCCGTTGATTTCTATGTTAAGAGAAAAAGGTCAGGTCCGTGATCCGTGTTGGTCGTAATTGTCTAGGTCAAAAAAAGAATGGTTACGGTGTGAGAATTGGAAAAATCTGACAAAAAGGGGAAGACTCCTATTACTTTTCGGATCAACGGGATCGAGCGGAGTCTGAATGTTCGGAACAACCAGACGTTGCTTCAGGTGCTCAGATATGATCTCGGGCTCACTGGAACCAAACAAGGCTGTAGTATTGGAGAATGTGGCGCATGCACCGTCCTCATGGACGGAGAACCTGTCAATTCGTGTCTGGTCATGGCTGTCAAGGCCCAGGGAAAGGAGATTCTGACCGTGGAGGGGCTGGGGAGCCAGGAGAGATTGCATCCCCTGCAAAAAGCCTTTGTCGAATACGGGGCGGTTCAGTGCGGGTTTTGCACGCCCGGCATGTTGATGGCGAGTAAAGCCCTTCTCGATCGGACAGCCAATCCGTCGCGAGATGCGATCAGGGAAGCGATTGCGGGAAATCTCTGCCGGTGTACCGGCTACCTGCAGATTATTGAGGCCGTCGAAGCTGCTGCCACGGAGTAACCACAACATGCTTCCACCCCTTGAATACATTGTGCCTTCAGACCGATTTGAGGCTTGCAACTTTCTTGCGAAAAATGGTTCAGAAACCAAGATCATCGCGGGAGGAACCGACCTCGTCCTCAGCCTTCGACGGGGGGAGGTGAGGCCCCGTTACCTGCTGGATATTTCCGAGATTGAGGAGCTTCGTAAGATTGAGGACGGCGGCGATCAGATAACGATCGGAGCCGCTTGCACCCATACCCAGATCAGTGAATCGCCCATGCTCAAAGAACATGGGGGTATCCTTTCTGAGGCGTCCGGGTGGATCGCTTCGCGGCAAATCCGAAACCTAGGGACCATCGGAGGGAACGTGGTCAATGGTTCACCAGCGGCTGATACGGTACCGGCTCTTATGGTATTGAACGGCCGATTGAAGATCGTCTCGAGCAACCGCCATCGTGAAGTGCCGCTTTCTGACATCTATGTGGGTCCCTATGAAACCAACCTCGGACCTCATGAGTTGGTATCTCACATCATCGTTGACAAGATCCCTGAAGGGGCACGTTACCGTTTTTTTCGACTGACCCGCCGTAAGGCAATGGCGACGGCCCGCATTAATGGGGGGGTCTTGTTGCGGCAAAAGAACAGTGGTGGGCGAATCGAGGACATCCGAATTTCCGTGGGTTCGGTGACGCCAAGGCCGTGCCGCATGACACGGGCTGAAGAATTCCTTATGGGGGCTATCCCCTCGGAGCCGACCATAGAGAGGGGCTGCCGGATCGTCGGTGAGTCTATGGTCGAGCTGAGCGGAGTTCGACAATCAACAGAATACAAGCGACCGGTTGTCAATGTGTTGGTGAGAAGAGCGCTCCAAGACATCCTGGCAGAATGAGAGGGCCATGGTTAGCGACGATAGACATAGCACCCTGAAGATTGTCGGAAAGAGCATTAGGCGGGTTGGCGCTTTGGAAAGAGCGTTGGGTGAGGCCAAGTTTTCTGATGATTTTCTTGTGGATGGGACTGCCCACCTCAAAATCCTCAGAAGTCGGGAGCACCATGCGAGGATTAAGGCGGTCGACGGCGAGGAGACCTTAAAATTACCTGGAGTCGTTCGCGTTTTCACGGCTCGAGATATCCCCGGGAGAAACCGGGTAGGACCCATCACGAAAGATCAGCCCGTTTTGGCTGAGGATAAGGTCCGTTTCATTGGCGATCCGATAGCGCTAATCGCCGCGGAGACAGAGGATCTTGCCGAGGAAGCCCTTAGGACTGTGAAGGTCGATTACGAAGCGATCGAATCCATTCTGACTCCTGAAAGGGCTCTAGAGGAGGATGCACCCAAGATTCATGAGAATGGAAATTTACTCGCTCGGAGAGTTGTGACAAAGGGGGATATCAGAAGAGGATTTCAAGAAGCCGATATGATCGTCGATCAGACTTACACGACCTCAAGGGTGGAGCAGGCCTACTTGGAGACAGATGCGGGTTTCGCTTATATTGACGACGTTGGAAGAATTGTCCTGCACGTGTCCACCCAGAACCCTCATTATGACCAGGCAGAGGTCGCTTCGGTCCTTGGCCTGGACCTCGACCGAATACGGGTGATTCAGTCAGCGACAGGGGGGGGATTTGGAAGCAAGCTGGATGTATCTGTTCAATGCTATCTTGGGTTAGCGGCGTTTCACCTTCAGAGACCGGTAAAACTCGTATACACTCGGGAGGAGGTTTTCACGGCCACCTCGAAACGACATCCTTTGAAAATTCATTACAAAACAGGGGCGACTGAAGAAGGGAAGCTCACGGCCATTGATGCACGAATCCTGGGAGATACGGGGGCCTATGCGTCCTATGGCGCCACGGTTGCCACCCGGGTAGTTGTCCATGCGACGGGTCCCTATGAGGTGCCTCACTTCAGGGCAGAAAGCATCATGGTTTACACAAACAATACCTGGGCGGGCGCAATGAGAGGGTTCGGCATTCCTCAGCTCGCTTTTGCCCATGAATCCCAGATGGACATGATGGCGGAAAGACTCGGCATGGATCCCATCGATTTCCGATTGAAGAATGTCTTGAGGGAAGGATCTTCAACCGGAACAGGCCAGATTCTTCAGGCGAGCGTGGGCATTGGGAAGACCCTAGAACAACTGAAAGAGTGGAGGGATGGAAAGGGAGACGACGAGTTTTCTCGAACGGGCCGTCACGAGGGAGGCCGAGTCGCCCGGGGGGTTGGGGTTGCCTCCATGTGGTATGGAATAGGGAACACAGGGATCGCAAATCCTTCCACAGCCCAGATCGAAATCGACAGGCAGGGCAATGTTGTTCTTTTTACGGGCACTGCCGATATTGGGCAGGGGTCGGATACCGTTCTCCTTCAAATTGCAGCCGAAGAATTGGGAGTCGAACCGGAGACTATACGTCTGATCCGTGCCGATACGGCGCAGACGACAAATGCTGGGGCAACTTCTGCGAGCCGGCAAACCTATATCTCAGGAAACGCAGTCAGAATTGCGTGCATGAACCTGAAAGAGATCCTCTTCAGGGAAGCACGAGAACACGTCGATAACTGGGAGGGGGACCTGTTCCTGGAAGGGGGGAACATCTTTTCGCGGGAGGTCCCGGAGATGTCAATTCCTCTTGCAGACGTTGCAGCCCGGGCCCATCGGGAGGGGCGCACGTTGCGGGGGGAGGGATTCTTCGACCCCGAAACGACAAAGCTGGATCTGGAGACTGGCCAGGGGAACCCCTATGGCACGTATGCTTTTGCCTCTCATCTTGCCGAGGTTGAGGTGGATGGCGAGACAGGCGAGGTCACCGTTCGCCGAATCATTGCGGCCCATGATGTCGGCAAGGCCATCAACCCCATGAATGTTATTGGACAGATCAACAGCGGCGTGGCTATGGGGCTCGGGCTAGCGCTGACCGAGGCGTTTGTCCCGGGCGAAACCAACTCCTTTCTCAACTACTTTGTCCCTACGATCAAGGATATTCCGGAAATTGTGCCTATTATTGTTGAAGATGAGGAACCGACAGGGCCCTTTGGAGCAAAAGGCATTGGAGAACCGGCCCTCATCCCAACGGCTCCTGCAATTCTGAACGCTATCGCTGACGCACTCGGTGCGAGAATCCATGATCTTCCGGCCTCACTAGAGAGGGTTCGGAAATCTGTTCAATAGTGATGATGCTCTGCGGTTCAGACCTCGAAAGGTGGTGAAAAGATATGCCAATGACGGTCGTGAGGAACATTGGGACCTTGGTTTCAGGGGATCTAGAGAATCCATTGTTAGATGCCGACGCCCTTGTCGTGAAAGATGGGAAAATCGCGCAGATTGGGAATGAGAAAACCTTGGACACATCGGGGGCGGATCGGGTGGTTGATGCTCAGGGAACCACGGTTGCCCCTGGTTTGATTGATTCTCACTGCCACGTTGTTATTGGCGACTTCACGCCACGGCAGAGAATGCTGGATTTCATCGAGAGTTCTCTCCATGGGGGGGTAACAACCGTCGTTTCTGCGGGAGAGGTGCATCTTCCCGGAAGGCCCAAAGATGTAGCGGGAACAAAGGCATTAGCGATCCTAGCTGCAAAATCCTTCTCCAATGCCAGACCTGGGGGAGTGAAGGTTCATGGGGGAGCGCTTATTCTTGAGCCTGGCCTTCAGGAAAAGGATTTTGAGGAGCTCGCCAGGGAGGGGGTTCACATTGTTGGAGAAATCGGTCTCGGTGCGGTAAAGCGACCCGAGGATGCGGCTCCTATGGTGAAGTGGGCCAAGAAATACAAGATGGTGGTCATGATGCATAGCGGCGGGACCTCGATCCCTGGAAGCAGTGTGGTCACGGCAGATCAAATTATCGCCACCGACCCTCATATAGTAACCCATATCAATGGAGGGCCCACGGCCCTGTCCCTGGAGGAAGCGAAAAAACTCATAGAAGAGACGTCCTACATCATTGAGATTGTCCACTGTGGCAATATGAAACGCGCGGCCGAGGTGTTGGAAATTGCCAAGAAAGCCAAGGCACTCAACCGGCTGATCGTTGGAAACGATGCCCCCTCTGGAACCGGGGTGGTCCCCCTCGGTATACTGCGGATGGTCAGTTTCATTACTTCTTTCGGAGACATCAAGGGGGAAATCGCTCTCGCCATGGCCACCGGCAATACGGCAAGAGTACATAAGTTGGAGACCGGCATGATCAAGGAGGGGATGGAGGCGGATCTGGTTATCATGGACGCGGCGATGGGATCAGTGGGGAAGGACGCCCTCTCCTGCCTGGAGACAGGAGATATTCCAGGCATTGGGATGGTCATGATAGATGGGGAGATCGTCGTTAAGAAAAGCCGGAACACCCCACCGCCGACGAGAACATGGAAAGAAGGATGAACTGAAAGTTGAATGTGGCACCCGTCCCCCGTTTCATGGGGGAGGGAGAAGAGCTGAAAAAGGAGATGTGGGGGAGAATGCAGGTTGACCTTGAAAAATGCACTGGCTGCGGGTCGTGCGCTGAGGTTTGTCCTCTCGAAGTGATCAGCATTGTTAAAAAAAAGGCGATCATAGGCGAGGACTGCGTCGACTGTGGTGCCTGCCAGAAGGTGTGTCCGAAAGAGGCACTTCAGGAAGCGGAAAAGCCTCCCCAAGAGGCTGTAGAGTGCCCTGCCTGTCCCATTCTTTGTCAGATCAAACCGGGAAAAATCGGGGCGTGCCATCGGTTTATCAACACCGATGGAGTGTTGACGCGACGCACTCCGCTGCGGCGTTTTGAAGACGTGGAGGAGGTAGTCGGACAAGACCACGAGGCGGCAATTCGGAAGCCGTTGATTACTGGAATTGGGGCTGGCACCACCTATCCCGACTACAAGCCGGCTCCCTACATCGTCCAGTCAGAGATCGATGGCGTGGACGTCGTCACCGTTGTGACAGAGGCACCGTTGAGCTATAGCGGTATCAAAGTCAAGATCGACACCGACAATTATCTTGGCAAAGAAGGTGCACCTGTTCTGATGAACAAAAAGAAAGTGGGGCACCTCACGACCGAGGAATATGGATCAAAAATGCTATCTCTCGGCGGTGTTAACCTATTAACAGGAAAACATGGACTGATTGTAGCCCGTCTGATTGTCGATATTGCCAACCGAAAACCCTTTTCACTGAAGGTGAAAGATGGGGCGACGTTAGATCTTCACGTTGGCAAAAACCCCGTCATCGATAAGAAGACGGTCAGGTTGATGCGGGTCGGGTGCGGATCGGCTTCAATGGGGCTCTTTGCGCCCTATTTCTTGGAAGCTGCTGATGAGGTGATCGTACTGGATTCTCACCTGATCGGGCTCTTCACAGAACACACCGCAGGGAGATTCATTGGGGCTCGCAAGAGCGGTGTTCATCTCAGGGCGCGACAGAGTACACCCGGAAGATACTTCGGTGAACACGGCACAGGGTGGGGTGGAACGCCTATTCAGAATCCTCTCGACATCATTGAGGGCGTCGATAGGGCGGTTGCGAAACCGGGAATGACCGTTCTCATTACCGAGACGACTGGAGAGCGAGCGGCGATGTTTCGGCTGAACGAAAAGGGTGGATTTGAGCAAGTGAGTCTCTCGGAGAGAGCGAAGGAGGCGGTGAACGTCATCGCAGAAACCTCACAACCTTCAAGGGTCTCTGCGGTTTTTGTCGGCGGAACTGGGGGAAGCGCTCGTGCTGGCGTAACGAAGTATCCCATCAAGCTGAACGAGGCGGTCCATAGTAACAGAGCAAAACTCACTGTCGGCGGGGCGCCGGTCTTTCTGCTTCCTGGTGGGGGAATCAATTTTCTTGTAGATGTCGAAAAGGTTATGGTTCGTGCATTTGCCTGGGTGCCGACACCGGCTCCTGTCGTTCCTATCGAATATACGATGCGCACAGAGGAATATCTGGAAATAGGTGGCCATAGAGAAGCAATCAGGTCCTTGGAGGAAGTCTTGGCGTCAATAGAAGAAAAGGATTGACATGGAGACAATAGACGAACTTCTGGACGGATCTATTTTGGTTAGTCGTGGGCCACTCCATATGACGATCACCGTCTCGAAGAACGGAACTCCCTCGACGCACATGGCCCGGGAGGGGGGAGAGAGGGCATTGGAGTTACTCGAGGAATTGGCTCGGTGGCTTTCCATTATCAAATTGAACTGCACTCGAATTAAGAGAGTCCATGGATTACCTGTCATTGTGCGGCAGATGATTCGGGCCGCTCAGAAGACGGGTGACACCCACGTTACCCCGCTCGCAGCGGTTGCCGGCGCTGTCTCTGATCAGGTTGCCGACTTCTTGAAAGCCCGTGGTGGAAGTCGCATTATTGTGAACAATGGTGGAGACATCGCCCTCCGACTTGGTCAGGAAGAAAAGGTCATAGTGGGTGTTCGTTCAGATGTCAGCAGAGGCGATTGCCCCTATGGCCTCGTCGTGGATGGGCGATGGAGAATTGGTGGTGTTGCGACGAGTGGAGTCGGTGGGAGAAGCTTCACCAAAGGGATCGCCTCAGCGGCTGTCTGCATTGGGTCGTCCGCAGCCTATGCAGATACTGGTGCAACGGTCCTCGGTAATTCGACGTGGGTTGAAGACTCGAAGGTTGAAACAGAGCTGGCGGAGGTGCTCTACCCGGACACGGATCTCGCCGGTCAGCGTGTCGTCACAAGGGTTGGAGAGATTGGAGAGAGGAAGATAGATGAGGCTCTCCAAAATGGGATGAGAAAAGCATCCCTTTTGCGTGAAAAAGGGCTGATCAAAGGCGCTCTCATCGCCGTTAAGGGACGGGTATGTTGGACTCCCAATCTTGAGCGTCGAGGGAGAAATTTCTTCATGCGGGAACAAAAAGACGGGTCAGCCCCAAGGGGATGAGGTAAGAGAGATTCCGAAAAGCCAAGGAACAACCTGTCCTGCTACGGATCTTTTGGGCGGTCTGTTACGGGGGCCTTCGATTTTGGATGGATGAGGAGGTGAGCATCATGGAAATCAGGAAGTTTGTGACCTTCGTCGAAGAGACGCTTATGGAGGGGGGGAAAAAGGTGTCACCGGCCACGCGGAAGGCGGCAGCGATGGCTGTGATCAAAAACCCTTTTTCGGGAAAATATCAGGAGAACTTGGATGATCTGATGGGTGCCGGAGAGGAACTGGGGGCAATCCTGGGAAAGAAGGCAGTTGAGGCTTTGGGACAACCCGTGGAGAAGGCCGAAAGCTATGGTAAGGCGGCGATTGTGGGCATGGACGGCGAACTAGAGCATGCTGCGGCCATCCTTCATCCGAAACTTGGCAAACCGTTTCGCGATGCGGTCGGCGGGGGGAAGGCCATCATTCCGTCGGCAAAGAAGATGGGAGGGCCCGGGACGGAGATCGATGTCCCCCTTCATTATAAAGACGCGGCCTTTGTCAGGTCTCATTTTGACGCCATGACGGTGAGAGTCCACGATGCACCAAAGGCCGACGAGATTGTCGTGGTTCTAGCGGTCACCGACTCAGGACGCCCCCATGCAAGAATAGGGGGTTTAGTGAAGGAAGAGGCTAAGAAAGAGGATGGGTTGAGGTAGGACAAAGGAATTCAGGTCTGTGTTGTCGTTGTGACATATTGGTCTGAACTGTGAGAAGCCATTCCTTGGGTTTCAAAATGCCCTTTCTTCGGTGATCGTCAAGGCATAACATTGGAAAGCATGAAAAAGGTTCTCGACCAAGTCCTTTCAGCCTAAGGCGTATCGGATTTCCTCTCTGGCCCGGAACCCTGGGTGACCTCCCGAAATTTTCGCCTTTCTTGGAAAAATATTTGACAGGATAGAATCTGGATGATATATATCTAACAGATATATATCTAGAGGATCTATGATGCGCGAGAACAAGAGTAAGTATGCTGTCTTGGGCTTTTTGAGTATGGGCCCCATGTCAGGCTACGACATCAAGAAGATCTTCGAGCAGAGCATTATCAACTTCTGGAACGAGAGCTATGGACAGATCTACCCGATTCTCAAACGTCTGGTGGAGGAGGGACTGGCAACCAGATCGGTTGTCAAACAGATGGGCAAGCCAGACCGCCACGTCTATGCGTTGACCGACAGGGGTAAAGAGCAGTTACACCAATGGCTGATAGAACCCGCAGACGAGCAGAAGCAGCGGATTGAGATACTCTTAAAGCTCTTTTTTGGCCGGCAGGTTTCGGCAAAGCATCACATCCATCATGTACGACAATTCAGGGACTTCCATCATCAGTCACTCGAGAAACTCGAGTCGATCGAGGGGTGGTTGAAGGTGGACCAAGAGGGGAACCCGGAGCTTCCATACTGGCTGATGACAGTGAGTTATGGACAGCACGTCTACCGCGCCCTCGCGAAATGGTGTGATGAAACACTGGCCACGCTCAACAAAATGGCCGAAGTCGAGGACATGGATAAATAGAAATCGTCAGAGAGGAGGACACTGGGATGAAGAGAGGTCAAACCCGTGAGATCAGAATGATCCACCGTCTGGCCCATATCGTTGTCTGGGGAGTCGTCATCTGGCGAGGGCTTGTGCTCCCGTTTAGAGGACCGGTGCCGATATGAACCGGTCGTCCTCCTCGTAACATTAGGACAAGTCTTATCGGAAAATGGTCATTGAACGGAGGTTATCGTGATTCGCATCTCAACGGTTTTGCCAACAATCGGGATCGTTGCCTTTATGGTGGTCGGAAGAATTGGGGATTTTCGTCTTGAGGTTATGAGGCCCCTTACCCTCTTTCTTGTGCTTCTCATGGGCCCGACTCTTTATCTCTTGAAGAGGCGCGATCGGGCCTCGGTCATTGAAAAGACCATGTTCGCCTATCTGGTCTTGGCTGGCGCTGGTGTTTGGTTCTGGCCCGAGGGGTTGGGTCGGATAGTGGCGGCCTACCCTGAGACCATGCTCTATGCGTTCTTCTTTATTGCCGTGGCCGTACCCCCCCTTCTGGGTCGAGAGCCCTTTACGGAGCATTTTGCCAGGCGGAGGACGCCGGTTGAAGTCAGGGAGACAGAAATCTATAAGACCATTAACCTTCGGATGACCTGGGCCTGGGCTGGGATCTTTGGGGCGTGTAGTTTGGCGGCTTTGATTCCCAGCATCGCTTCCTCTCTGGATACACAGCTGACGGGAATGCTTTTTCGGTTGGTCTTGCCCATGGTTTTTCTACTCGGTGTCGGTCTCCCCCTGACAAAGTATTATCCAGATCACTATCAACGGAAACTGAGATTAGAGCCTGTGAGGGCGAAGAAACAGCTCTCAGGCTTGAAGGCGAATTTAACCGGACCATTTAACCCATCACCACACACGGAGGATATGATGGCAGATAAACCTAGAATCGTCGCTGTGAACGGATCTCCCCACGCAGAGATGGGCAACACGGCCATGATGCTGGAAATGTTGCAGGGCCCCCTAGCCGAAGAGGGGTTAGCCTTAGAAACATTTCACCTGGCCCAACACAATATCGATTACTGCGTGGGCTGTGCAATGTGTTTGGAAAAAGGCACATGCTGGCGTCAGGACGATTATGCTCAACTGGCAGCACGCCTTATAGACGCCGAGGGGATTATTCTCGCATCCCCAGTCTATATTATGCACGTGCCTGCCCAGATGAAAGCGTTTCTTGACCGATCCTTAGGTTTTGGGCACAGGCCTCGCCCCAGCTGGAAACCCGGCCTTGCCGTGTCTGTTTCTGCCGGCATGGGTGAAAGTGCTGTTGCCGATTACCTCGCTGGTGCCCTGGCTATATTTGGAGCCTTCTCAGTGGGGCAGCTGACGGCAATTGCCGTGGCACCCGGTGGGTTTCTGGGGGAGGACACCGTCCAGGCGCGGGCTGGGGATTTAGCCAGGGATTTAACTCTGGCCATCAGGAAGAAGCGGCGCTATCCGGCCACTGACAGGAATCTTCTCTTCTACCAGTTCATGGGGGATCTTATTCAGAGGAACAAGGACTTCATGAAGGCTGATTACGAACACTGGCAGAAACTCGGTCTGTTCGAAGGGTTTGAGCGTTATGTTCAGCAATCCTTCAGTCAAAGACGTTACAATCCGGAATTGAGAAAATCCTGGCTTCGCGACATGATTTCCAGGGAGAAGAAAAGAGGGCAGGGGCAGAGGAGAGAGAGAAAGACCCCCTCGTCCGAAGTCGGCCCACACGCCGCCAAGAGCTGCCGGGAACTCCTGAAGATGATGCCCCTCGGGTTCAAGCCCGAGGCGGCTAGCGATCTGAAGGCGATTTACCAGTTCGAAGTGACCGATGGAGAGGACTTCACGGCCCATTTGCAGATCACCAATGGCAGATGCACCTACCATCAGGGCCCAGCCGAAAAACCGGACGTGACCATTAAAACGCCAGCTGACGTGTGGCTGGCAATCGCTCGAGGCGAATTAAGCGGCCAGAGAGCGTATTTGAGCGGTAAATATAAAGCCCAGGGCAACATTGGTCTCCTAATCAAATTACAGAGTATTTTTTGATTAAGGCCTGAGTGGTGAACCCTTGGACCGACCGATGAGGGAAAAACCGCTCGACAGGGCACCAAGAACGGTGTGAAACCCCTGGAGAGGTCTAAGCCATATCTCTTCTTACGTTTTTGGTCTTCCCTCAACCCGGTTGCAACACCACAGGGAAAAGTCATCAAACCCGTCCAGGCCGTATTCGAAATGGACACGGGGGGTAAAGGATATGAAGATCGCCATTATGGGAGTTGGACTGATGGGCCGTCCCATGGCCGAGAGAATTCTCAAAGGGAAGCATCAGCTCATTGCTTACAACCGGACCATGGAAAAGGCAACCCCCCTCATTCCCTTGGGTGCGAAGGTTGCGTCAACTCCTGACGAGGCGATTCGGTCATCTGAATGCATCATTTTGATGCTGTCAGATGCTCGGGCAATCCGGAACGTCATGTCTCTGAATGATTCTTCGCCTTCCGTGGTCGGACGGACCATAATCCAAATGGGGACCATATCTCCTGCCGAGAGTTCAGAGATAAGAGAAGAAACTCACCGTGCAGGGGGGGACTATCTTGAAGCCCCGGTCTTGGGGAGTATTCCTCAAGCCGAGAAGGGAGACCTGATTGTGATGGTCGGAGCGACGCCAGAGCAGTTCGATCAATGGTCAGGTGTTTTGACGTGTTTTTGCTCCGATCCTCTATTGATCGGCCCTGTCGGACAGGCTGCAGCCCTTAAGCTCGCCTTGAATCAGCTCATTGCCTCCCTTTCGGCCGCCTTCGCCCTGAGCCTCAACTTCGTGGAACGCAAAGGAATCGACGTAGACCTTTTCATGAAGATTCTTCGGAAAAGCGCCCTGTATGCGCCTATGTTTGATAACAAGCTGAAACGGATGATCGATCGAGAATACGGTCAGCCGAATTTTCCAACCAAACATCTGGCTAAGGATATCGATCTGTTTCTGAACGAGGCAAGATCCCTTTCCATGGAGACAGCCGGAATCGATGGAGTTCGGCAGCTGGTTGAGAAAACAATCAGTAGAGGATGGGTCGAGACCGATTACTCGGCCATATTTAGCGCTATCAGTCCAGAGTAGACATTATTGAACAGGCCGGTGCCGAAACTCTCTCCTTTGACTTCGGTTCACCCCTCTAGATTGATGTGGTCTTGAGCGGCTCGTGCAGTGCGGGCGGGGGTAGTTCTTTGGAAATGTCGAATTCCCTAGAAATTCGGACTCCTTTAGTATACTGTTTGTTCGTATCGGTAAGGAACGAAAAAAGAGGGTGATGATATGGGGTGGTTTCTCTATGTTATGAGTATCCTGTGGGTGGTGTTTGGAACGGTTTCTATCCTATATACCGATTGGCTCCGAGAATTCCTGAAGGAGCATCTCGAAAACAAGAATCCTCGGTTTCTTAGCCCGATACCACTCGTACTTGGGATTCTCCTCGTCATCAGTGCCGGCTGGAGTGAAATCTTCTGGCTCGTATTCCTACTCGGGCTCCTTGCCGTGGCCAAGGGCCTCTACCTCTTAGTGGGCCCGAGAGGCCAGATCGATATGGTTGTTGCCTGGTGGTCCGGTGAGGCCTCGGAACGGTTGTATCGATTCTCGGGTATCATTGCCCTCGTCCTCGGAATCGCCTTGCTTTCGTGGATTAGATGATAGATGGCACGGAGAGGATTTCCTGTTGTGGGTACCCAGTTTCTGCCGGTGAGGCGGCAGCCGAGGTGTTAGACAGATGAGATTTTGGTGTTTCCCTAATCTTCCCAGACCTTCTGCCGTTTATCGATAACTCTCTTTGCCTTATGTGTCGCCCTTTCGAGGGTGTTCTCCTTCAGGATCTTGACCCGAGGTGATACCCCGACCAGACTTTTGATCTTCGTCTTGACCGTCCCGGCCAGGGTGTCGTCCTCAACATCGATGCCGTCCTTCTTCTCAACCTCGACGTCAAACTTGTCCAGATGTTTCTCCCGGTAAACGACAATCCGATACTCGCCCGTCAGCTCATTTATTCTTCGAACCACCTTCTCAATATCACTGGGAAAGACATTGACACCCGTGATAATCAACATATCATCAATTCGACCATGGATATTGATCCGTGCGTGCGTCCGACCACAGTTGCATCTCTCCTTGTTTACGGTAATGATATCGCCGGTTCTGAAACGGATCATTGGCCTCGCCCTTTTCTTCAGGGTCGTGAGCACCATTTCTCCCCTCTCACCTTCACCAACCGGTTCGAGGGTATCGGGGTCGAGCACCTCTAGGAGATGATGGTCTTCCGTAAGGTGCAATCCCTGCTGCTCTGTGCACATGCCCGCATTGGCACCATAGATATCAGAAAGGCCGTAGAAATCATAGACTCTGGCATCCCACAGTTTTTCAATAGCGTCCCGGGTCGATTTGATTGATCCGCCCGGTTCTCCAGCGACGATAATCTTATTGATGGCGAGGTCGCTCGCAGGATCGATTCCCTCTTTCAAGGCCGTCTCCCCCAGATACCATGCATAGGAAGGGGTCGTCCACGTAATGGTAGGCTTGAATTCCTTCATGATAAAGAGAAGCCTCTCTGACGGAATAGCACCCGCCCAAATACACAAAGCACCCACTTTCTGGGCACCCATGACATCGGGCCCTCCCACGAACAAGGTGAAATTAAGGGCGTGACAGTATCGATCCCCCGGCCTCATCCCGATGGACCAGAATAACCTCGCCTCGGCGTCCTGCCACTCCTCGAAATCTAGGGAGGTAAATGGAGAGAGAGTTGGAGTTCCGGTAGATCCGCTCGATGCCGACACGTAGATAATCTCGTCCTCCGGAACGGCAACCATGTCGCCCAAGTCAGGCACCGCCACCTGCCTATCCCGCTCTACTTTCTTATCCGTGAAAGGGAAATTCCGTATGTCTTCAAGGCCCTTCACTTTCTTGGGACTGGCTCCGGCCTCATCGAAGGCCCGCTTGTAGTAGGGGGATTTCTCATATGAAAACAGAAGTTCTTCTTTCAAAAGTCCGAGCTGGAGCTCCTCCAGCTTGTCCCGTGGCATGGTCTCCAATTCCTCATCCCAATATATCCCCTTCGCCACCGCCATCTGCTTCCCTCCTTATTTCAAACCGCCCTCTCTGATCAGGTGATTCTTGTAAAGACCCTTCCAGTAAGCCCGGATTGAGATCCCCCAGGGGTGGGGGGAGCGTCCACCCAAGAACCAGCTGAAATTATTCTGTCCCCTCAGACGTGAACCCCAAGATACCTCATTTGAGTCTTTTCATCTTGAGCCAGATTAACCGACTCTCCCTCGTAGACAATTGACCCTTTCTCAATGATATAGATCCGCTGACAAACCTGCACGGCCATCTTCAGGTTTTGCTCCACCAGGAGGATACTCACCCCCCGGTCGTTAATGGATTTGATCGTTTTGCCTATCATTGAGACCAGAAGCGGCATCAGCCCCTCTGTCGGCTCGTCGAAAAGGATTAGTTTCGGTTTTGCCATGAGTGCCCGTGCAATGGCCAGCATCTGCTGTTCACCACCGCTAAGGGTCCGGCCAGGTTGATTTACCCTCTCCTTGAGCTGAGGAAAATAAGTGAATATCTCTTGGAGGAGTTCAACGTCGACCTCGCCGTCGACCACGGGAATTCTCAAATTCTCCATGACTGTTAGGAACGGAAATATATGCCTGCCCTGGGGGACGTAACCGATTCCAAGGCGGGGGACTTTGTAGGCGGGAAGTTGCATTGCATCGGTACCGTTGAAGAGTATTCTCCCGGACTTGGGACGGACAAGACCCATGACGCTCTTAAGGGTGGTCGTTTTGCCCATGCCGTTGCGCCCGAGAAGTCCCACCAACTCTCCTTTCCCAACGTCAAGTGAAGCACCATGCAATACGTGGCTCTTCCCGTAGAATGTGTTGATTTCTTTGATACTCAACATATTCAGGCCCCTAATCCCCTCCGAGATATACCCTGATGACCTCTTCGTTCCTCCGTATGTCATCCGGCGTGCCCTCTGCGATCTTTTGTCCGTAGTGCAGGACGGTGATATGATCGGCGAGTCCCATGACCACCTCCATATCATGCTCGACAAGAATAATTGTCTGCCGTGCTGAGAGCTCCTTCACCTTTCCGGTCACGATCGCTGTTTCTTCCGAGCTCAAGCCTGCAGTGGGTTCGTCGAGAAGCAAAAGCTCTGGCTCGGTTCCCAGGGCCAGGCCGATTTCAAGTAACCTCTGGTCCCCATATGACAGATCCGATGCTGGGGTATCTGATTTGTCTGATAATCCTATGAGTTCGATCATCTCTCTGGTTTTGGCCTCCACATCTCGGAGCCTTGAGCAGTGGATAAAGGGGTTGAAAAATCGCTTCCGCGACTGCACAGCAGCCCAAATATTCTCAAAAACCGTGAGACCGCTGAAGATGCTTGTTATCTGTAGGGTTCTTCCGATTCCCCGTTGAGAAATTTTGTACGGAGCCAGATTGGTAATATCCTCGCCCTTGAAGAATACCCTCCCTTCTGTCGTCGGTAGGGTGCCCACGAGGAGATTAAAGAACGTCGTTTTCCCGGCCCCGTTTGGGCCGATAACCGCCCTGATTTCCCCTTCCTTCAGCGCTAGATCAAGATGGTCGACGGCGGTGAGGCCACCAAATGTTTTTGTGAGGCCTTTCGTCTCCAATATGATCGTTTCGGTACGGGACTGACTTATCGTTTCCATCTTTCGATTCCCATACTCAACAATCCCATAATACCCTTGGGGGAGGTCAATATGACAAGGATCAAGAGGCCACCAACCAACATGGGATAGTTCTTGAACCAGGAGCTGATGTAGTCCGTAAAGATGATCATCAGGCCCGTTCCCAGCATCGGACCGATCAGGGTTCCGGCTCCGCCGATGACTGTCCAGACAACAGCGTCACCGGAAATGGTCCAGTAGAGAAACTCCACGTTAGCAAAGCGAGATGTAATGGCGAAGAGCGCACCGCTCAGGCCCGCGAAGATTCCTGCAATGATGAATGAAATCAGCTTGAACCGTTCTACCTTGTATCCGATCAAGCGTGCTCGATCCTCATTTTCCCGGATGATCTCAAATATCCTTCCGAGAGGAGAATTGATCACCTTCCGACACACTAGGTACGACGCGACAACAAAGATGAGGACGAAATAGTAACTGTTCAGCGGATGCCTAAAGGAGAGGTCGATCACGCCCAGGGAGATTGGTGGCGGCGAAAAGGACAACCCATCCTCCCCCCCGGTTAACCATTTCCAATTGAGAGATAGGAAAAAGAAGACAAGAGAGAAAATGATGGTAATAATGACGAAGTATGCACCAATGACCCTTATGGACAAGAACCCGACAACCCAAGCAAAGACCATGGCCACGAACATCGCGAAGAGTATGGCTGACCAGAGATTGACATCCCACCTTGTCACAGAGATTGCGACGCTGTAAGCACCGACGCCGAAAAAGAGGGCGTGACCAAAACTGAGCATTCCCGTGTAGCCGTATATGATGTCGAAGGAGAGGGCAAACAGGCCCCATATCATGATCTCAGTGAGAAGGACCTTGTAATAAGCGCCCAGAAAGGGTGGGACGAATACGAGTATTGCGAGGATTGAGGCGAAAACGAATTGATTGGAGCCCACTTTTGGTTTGAGGTCCATTCGAACTCATCTCCTCGCAAAGAGGCCGCTCGGGCGAACGAGCAATACACAGGCCATGAAAACCAGGGAGAATATTCTGGCCATCGTGGGGGTGACGAAGACCGAAGAAATACCCTCAAGCTCGCAGATCAATATGGCAGCAGCGACCGAACCCTCGAGACTCCCCAAGCCTCCGATGATGACGACGATGAATGTGATGACTAGGATGTCAAGGCCCATTCGGAATTCAATCGGGACGATCGGTGAGGCAAGGATGCCTCCGAGGGCGGCAAGGAAGGCACCGAGGGCAAAGGTAAACATGAAAACTCTGCGGACGGGGATTCCAACACCAAGGGCCATTTCTCGGTCCTGGTTCACCGCTCTCATCCAGAGACCGTATTTAAACCGGTGGAGAAAGATCCATAACCCGATCATGGTGGCAACCGATGTCGCGGCGACGAATATCCGATATCCCGGATAACCGAATCCCAGGATCTTAAGGTTCCACTCAAATGGAGCCGCCATTCGATGGGCGGCTCCCCCGAAGGTGGCCAGAACCAGATGTTCAAGGATAAGCATCAGGCCGAATGTCACGATGATTGTGAGTACGTGCTCGCCTGCAACTGGTCTGAGTATCCCCCGTTCTATGAAAAGCCCCAGGAGGCCGACCACAATTGGTGCGATAGCCAGGGCAAGCCAGAAACTCCCGAAATAACTAACGATATACCAACCGATAATCGCTCCGAGCATATAAAGGGCGCCGTGAGCGACGTTGATCACTTCGAGGAGGCCAAAGACAAGACTCAGGCCCAGGGCGATGAGGGCGATGATCAATCCCCAGACGAGGCCATTTACAGCCTGAAATCCAATGAGAGTTAACAGGTCCAAATCCTTATTCTCCTGCCGAGACCCCCTATCCTACATCTATGAGCAGATCCGTCTTCACCCCGAACCCGAACTGTATCGAGTCGGATGAAATTCGGGCCTTGTGGGGAGAATTTCGCTGAATAAGGCGAACCGTGCCCGGAGTTAACCCAAAGGGATGAACCGGGCACGGTTCACAGGATGTTAACAGCTAATCCGTGGGGACTAAAGCGCTTCTTTCGTGAAATCAACAGTGGCCGGATACATGACTTTCTCGATTGGAATGGTGTATTTCACCCTGAGCTTGCCACCCTCAACGCGTGACATCCAGTGCTGATGAAAGCCTTGGTGATCTTCAGCCCTCATGACCAGATCGCCTTGAGGAAACCCCGGCCCCTCCGTAAACCGCATGCCCTCGAGAGTCTCGACAAATTTGGAATGATCCTTCCTGCTTGTCCACCCGCTCTTTTCGATGGCCCCTTTGATGATGAATACATTCTCATAGTTGGACCAGTAGTGGGAACCAGTGATTGGTTTTTCCGTCCCCTTCTCGTACCCAAATTCGTCGATACCGATAGCCTCACGAAACGCCCTGTGGTATGGGGTGTCGTAGTCGGCCAGCGTTCTGGGTAGATACTCTAAGATCCAATCCCCTTCAACGATCTCACCAAGTTTCGCCACATCAACGCCATCGAGGGGACAAATCACTGAGAATTTCTCTCCCTGGTATCCGATTTCTTTTATCTGTCTGAGGAATCCGACGGTATCGGCTCCAAGAGTTGCATAGTAGATGGCGTTGGTTCCAGAAGGCAACTTGGCCAGATAGGGCATGAAATCCTTGGTCCCTATCGGGGTGGCGACCGTCCCTGTGATGCTACCCCCCAATCCTTCGATGATCTTCTTGAAGTTGTCCCTATGGGAGTGGCCCCATGCATAGTCCATGTATACAACGAACCAGTCCTTCCCGATTTTGTCAAAGGCGAGGTTTGCCGAAGCCTGCACCTGCATCCGGGCGTGGCAAATAGAGCGGAAGACCCAGCGATTCCCTTTTGCTCCGGTAATTGCCGAGGACATGCCGTTGGGGAAGTACGGAGTCTCTAACTCTTTGGCGATCGGAGCGGTCGCAATGCCTATCCCGGAGTGGACAGACCCAAGGACGAAGTCGGCACCGTCTTTAAGAACCAATTTCCTGAAGGCCCTGACTCCCACATCGGCTTTAGAGGCGGAATCTTCCAGAATATATTTGACCTCTCTTCCAGCGATTCCTCCCTCACTGTTCACTTTGTCGATGGCCGCTTTGACCGTCTTGTCGTAGAAATACCCGTAAGAGGCCAGAAATCCGGTCATATCTGGCTGATGGCCGATAATGATGGGTTTCTTTGCGGCTTGCAGAATTGTCGGAAATCCGATGGACCCGGCAGCCATGCCCGCGGCACCGATGGCAGTGGTTTTCAAGAAATCACGGCGTGTCATGTTCCCTTTTTTCTTCATGTCTGTTTTCTCTCCTCCTTACAGGGTTTAGATATTCCCTAGACCAGACACTATCACCCCCCCCAGAACCAGATTTTTTCATCTCGCTGTGCTGGTGATAATCATCGACAATCAAAAACGATTTCCCAAAATCCAGCCCATCGAATAGCACAGCTTTGTAGATCTGTCAACTAAAATATGCGACATTGTGGCACAGATGGCACGGGAACCAGGTATTGAGTCGAGGTTAGGGTGGCTCCTATGATGGGTTTAATCTTAGCTTCGGTAATCTTCAGGGCGATATTCACGTCGTGCCCTTCCGATCCGAATTGGGGCAGTCTCCCTTAGGTCTAAGTCTGCGAGAGGATATCTATGGGTGCACCGCCATAGTTTACCTTCTCGGAGAAGGGAAGTTCGCAAACCTGAGCGCGGGTTTGCCCGAGAGGACTCTATCCACATCCTCGCTCAGAGATTCCACGACTTTGTCTTGGGCCTCCTTGGTGAAGGCGGCTATGTGAGGCATGAGGAGAATATTTTCCAAATTGTGCAGTGGGCTCTCGCCCGGGGGTTCCTTTTCTCGCACATCGAGTGCAGCCCCACTATTTTCCCTTTCGAAAGGGCCTCGTAGAGGGCGTCTTCATTCACAATGCCTTCCCGAGAAGTGTTTATGAGGTAGGCCGTGGGTTTATCGTGGCCAGTGTTTTTTCGTTGATCATATGCAGCCTCTAGGTCAATATTGTCAACACCCACGCCCTTGTCCGTCTCAACGCCGTCACCGTCTGACGCCAACATATCGAAGCAGCGGTTGCGGGTCGACAGCCAATTCCTCCGGTACAGACTCGTCGCAGACGGAACCATTTTCGATGAAAGCGATCCGATCCGCCACCCGGAGTGCGGCGTCGATGTTTTGCTCGACGAGCAGCACCGCCACCTGATGCGCCTTGAGCTGAACGATCGTGTCCAGGAGCTTCTCGACCAGAGTGGGCATGAGGCCTTCGCTCGGCTCGTCCAACAGGAGAAGCTTTGGGCTCAGGCAGAGTGCCCGAGCCGTGGCCAGCATCTGCTGTTGCCCGCCGCTCAGCGTTCCCGCACGCTGGCGCAGCAATTCCTTGAGCGCCGGAAACAGGTTCAGCACCCACTCAAGGGTCTCTGGGCCCTCGCCTTTGACCAAAAGCCCCATCCGCAGATTCTCATCGACGGTTAAATGGGGGAAGAGTCTCCGTCCTTGGGGCACGTAAGCGATGCCGCACCGCGGGATGTCATGGGGGCCTAGCCGGGTCAATTCCCGTCCGTCGAGCTGGATGCTCCCCGATCGCAGCTTGACCAGGCCCATGATCGCCCTGAGTGTGGTCGTTTTTCCTGCTCCGTTTCGGCCCAGCAGGCCGAGTATTTCACCAGCCGCCAGGCGAAAGGAGACGTCCTTCAGGACGTGAACGTCACCATAGTAAGCGTTGACTCGCTCTAAAACTAACATTACTGACCCAAATAAGCCTTCTGAACCTCTCGGTGGTGCTCGATTTCTGCCGGAGAGCCTTCGGCAAGGATGATGCCTTTGTCCATCACCGTGATCTTCCGAGCCAGTTCAAGGACGACCGACATGTTATGCTCGATCAGAAGAACGGTCGCCCCTTTCGAGATCGTCCGGACGAGCTCGCAGAATGCAGAAATCTCCTCTTGCGTGAGGCCCTGCGTGGGCTCGTCGAGAATCAGAAGCTCAGGACTCAGCGCGAGGGCCATCGCCACTTCTAAAAGTCTTTGATGGCCGTATGGCAGCGCACCGGCCCGCTGATCATCGGTGCCTGACAGCCCCACCTCGAGCAAGGCGGCTTTCGCGCGGTCTCCAACCTGTCGCTCACTGAGCACAAGGTGATCGATTGGGCTGCCCATCAGACGCCGCTGTGCGGCAAGGGCGACGTTCTCGTAGCAGGTCAGATTCCTGAAGATGCTAGTCACCTGAAAGGTGTAAACGATTCCCTGAATCACTCTATCCCAGGCGCTCAGCCCGGTGATATCTTGACCTTTGAACCTGACCCTCCCCGATGTCGGAGGAATCCGCCCGCTGATCATGTTCACTAGCGTCGTCTTCCCAGCCCCATTTGGCCCAATGATAGCCCGAATCTCCCCGGGAGACAGACTGAAGTCGACATCCTTGACCGCTTGGAGCCCGCCAAAGCTCTTGCACAGAACAGCAGTCTCGAGTAGCGAATCTAAGGCAACCACGGCAGCCACCTCACCCGTATCGCTCCCATGATGCCTTGGGGAAACCACAGGATCAGCATGACAAGTACCGCGCCGACAACGAGAAGGTAGCTCGACGTGAGCCCACTCGTGATGTCGACGAGATAGAACATCAGGCCGGTTCCCAGCAGGGGACCAATCGTCGTTCCAGTTCCCCCGAGAAGCGTCCACAGCAAAGGATAGATGGAGTACAGAATCGATGCGAAAGAAGCCCCCACGTACGAGAACAGCAACGCATAGGTCGCGCCAGCAGAGCCAGAGATCCCACCCGAGATCACGAG
>CAYGBK010000098.1:0-31023 GCA_964348095.1 uncultured Thermodesulfobacteriota bacterium
AAAGTATGACTGACATTCCCGAAGAGCCCAAAATCACCTACCAATCCAAAGCCCGTCCCCGACTCAATCGGGGAAGGTCGACCCCTTACCTGTCCACAGTGCCAGGGAAGGATGAGGATCATCTTCCGCCCTCTGAGGAGTGCCTCCCGGAAGACCTCGAACGGCCCAGGGATGTTTGTGTATCCTGATTTCAAAGAACAGAATGGCCTAGGGGCGCAGTCGATCCAGATCTGGGGTTAAAAAATCCAATTTCGTCCCCTATCCCCCCCGCCTCTTTTGTCTTGACGCACAGGCCCGCGCTCCCCTAAAGTCACCAGACCAGACAGCGAGTGCTTATCACTTTAGTCCCCTTGAAAGCAGCGGTCGATACGTCTTCCGTTCCACCTTTTCGAGGTAATCGAGGAGTTCCCTCTCGAGCTCAACCGCCACATGGGGCCTCTCCACTAGGAGGTTTCTCCTCTCCATGGGATCCTCTCGGGTATTGAACAGCTGGAGGAGATCGAGTTCGGCAAGATAGACCAATTTCCACTCCCAATTCCGATATAGGAAGTAACGGCGTTTGAACGATGCTCTTCCGACGATATCTCTCTTGAGATACCGCTCCTGTTCGTTTCTCAGGAGCAGGGGAACAAGGGAAATTCCCATGTGCGTATCGTCGTAAGGAGGGTCGACATCGTACCCTGCCAAATCGACGAGTGTGGGAGCCATATCCGCTGCAACCACCGGGACATCTTCAACCCTTTTGCGGATCCCATGAACGAGCAGGATTAAAGGGGTTCGAATCTCCTCCTCATAGAGGGTGTGACCGTGAAGGCTTGCTCCATGCTCCCAGAACTGTTCTCCATGATCAGAGGTAAGGAGAATGACGGTCCTCTCATAGATTCCCTTTTCTCTGAGCCAGGCGACAAACCTCTCAAAGGCACGGTCAACATAAGAGAGATTGTTATCATAGAGGTCCCTCGGGCTATCTCCAAAATCCAAACCGCCCTCTTTTTTCCATAGATCGTTATGCACATCCATCAGGTGAATGAAGGAGAGAAACCTCTCGCCTTCGGGGAGTTTGTCGATGGCATCTTTGGTCCATCCAAAAACCTCATCAGCCGACACAGACCGCCGATCGGTACTAGGTTCGGACCTACCCAGTTCGATGACAGGGAAGTCAGGGGGGAAAATCGCTCTGGGACCAAACTCTCTCCCCACCATAATCTTTTGAATTCCTTCGGCTTGGGCAAGCTTGAAATAGAGATTCTCTCGGTATATGTCTGGCCCATACAGATTGAAACGGCTCCGTCCACCAACCAGAAAAGGAAAAGCTGAAAAAGAGCCGCCTCCCTGGCTGTAAGCCCGGCGGAAAGAAATAGCATCTTCGAAGGCCCATCGATCCAGAAAAGGGGTGAGGTTGCGACGATAACCAGCCGAGTGGAAGGCGTCTCCTCGGAGCGCATCGACCACGACAACAATTATATTGAAGTCTTTGGGGAGGAGCGACGGGCGGGTTTTTCTCAGAATCCATGGCAGGGGCCACGGTTCTGGATTTCTGTTCATGTCCGGATTCTGTCCCAAGCGGATCCACCGTCCCACGCCCATGGCATTCGACAGCCCTCTCGCATAGGCAGCATCGACTCTGCTGAGCTCGTTGAACTGAAAAACGGCGACTTTTGTCTCTCCATATCGCTCAAGAAGTCCAAAAGGGACAAAACCGGTGAAAAAGAGCATTCCGACCACGATCCAATTTCGTTCCAGCCTCGGATGAATTCTTGAGTCCCCAGAAAACAGCTCTTGTGCAACCAGAACCAGAATACCGGCCGCCACCAGGACTGCTGATTTCAGTATGGCTCCTTTCAAATAGGAGAAGGCTGTAAACCACGGATCGAAGAGATCCCCATAGAGGACGTACAACCCAAGGAAAAGACTCGAAAAAAGGCACGAGAGAAGGAGAATACGCCACGACCACCGGCCATAGGCTTCACGTGTCAGTATCCACGTTAATGGGAAGAGAGGAACGGCTCCCATAGAAAGGGTTATCATTCCGATTTGACTCCTCCTCTCCCCCTGGGGACCATGTGATGCGATTCTTTGAAAAGCCGCAGAGAGCAACAGCCCCCCTCCCCCACACAATAGGATGAAAAGGGGGATAATAGCCGCCTTGAGGTGGAGCCCTTTCAGCTCCCATTCAGTCGCATAGATCAATGATTCCAGCCATATGACACTGTACAGGCCGGATATGGAGAAAAAGGGTAGAAAGAAGAACACGCTCCCATCACCGTGCTGTCGGATTCCCCGGGCAGTCAAAACCCTGAAACCGGTGAGAATCGCCAAGGTCCCGATGCCAAACCACAGCGCTGTGATCCCGGACAATACTGGCGGCAAAACTCGGCTCAATAGGATCTCGGAACCCGTGTCGAGGTGGATGTAGCCCTCCATTCGGTTCCATGACGGATCGAAGTATGCAGTCATACCCCCCAGAAAAAAAAGAAAGAAGAGAAAGAGAAAGGGCTGGCGTTCCGGGAGGCTCAACTGAGCGATGGCGTGGTGAAGTTCCGTTCTTTTCGACCGCCATAGGGTGAGGAGGGCCTGCGCCAGGATCGAGACTTGGAAGAGCACATGCCCCCAGAAAACACCACCCGCCCACCAGCGGAGAAAGCCGGTGGCAAGAACTGCCACCGCAACAGTCTCAGCCCACATCATGATTGTCGTCGCCCGACGATAAGGCAGGCCATCACGTCGAAGTTCAAGACGCTGAACCCAAAAAACTGCCGAGAAAAATGCCAATCCGATCAAAAGGAACACCGGCATGGACGTCCTGGCCCACGAGAAGGCGGGGCTCTCTCCAGTTGAGATTTCCTTGGCCAGGTCGCTATGGATCGCTGCAAAAAGAGAGATAAGGACAAAGCCCAGCACGGCCCCGAAGAGATTGAGCCACGGAAGGATACTCAGAAACCTTGAATAAAGTCTCTCCCTCGTTTCGTGATCTAAAGATTTCACAAACGGACACATAACTCGGCTCATCGATCGGTGTCAATCGATCATTCTGTACTCCTTCCAATAGTCAAACCGGTCCGTCCCACCCCCAAAGGAACTTTATTCCCCTTTTCGCCACATGGGCACCTAAATCGGGAAGTCTGGTCTCCAACCATTAAGATACCATGGTCCCTCGTCCCGATCCCATCCCGAAGCCTTATTCTTCCATCGGACTATCCGTCTCAGGGGGGAGACATGCGGCGCACGGTTCTTCTGGAGCGAACTGGGTGAAAATCAAATCACCGGTGAGATGAAAGGCGATACTGTGGCATCGATGGCATTCCTGGACATCATCTGGGAGGAGGGAAGGTTCTCCTTCCGGCGTGAATCTGGCATAACTCCAGTCGACCGGGTAAAAGACCGAGGACGAACCAGCCTCGGTCGTACCCATTTTAGACATGGCCACAATTTCAACAGGTTTCGCGGTTGGAACCACGGAACCATCGCCGTCGTACGCTTCCAGAATCAGGATAGTCCCAGAAGGCCAAATCCGCATATCCCAGGGAACATCTCGCTTTTCAAAAACCGTCGACCGGACGAGGTCCGCCATCCGAAAGTAGAGACGAGCACTCTGGCTGCTCGAGAACCGTCTCGTCCCTATCACCTCCACGGTCCAACCTTTTTCCGGCTTCCCCGCAGAATCCCGATAATTGGGAAGTTCCAGATTCTGATTCAGATATTGATGGACGGTAGGAATGACAATTGATGGATCCTCCACAAGCCTGAACCCGGGAGGTCGAAGGAACACGGCTGACTCCCCTCCTTCTCCAGGAAGAGCCAATATTCCCGTCAATGATAGGGCGACAATTGCTTTCAGGAAGGCAGAGTGACTCAGATTCAATCCCAGCTCAAAGCGTTTTCAGATAGTCGATAATGGCTAAGACCTCTTCTTCTGTGAGGTTTCTGAATGGCGGCATTTTGACTCCGCCCTTCTGAATCTGATCTTGCACGGTCTCTTCACTCGTTGGCCTACCACTTCCGGGAAGCTGTGGATTCTTGAAAAGGTCCTTCAATCCCGGCCCCACTTTGGCATCAGTCCGATCACTGAAGTGGCAAACGGCACAGTTTGCCGCAAAAAGGTCCTGACCCTGTGGAGAGGACTTCTCATTTCTGAGCTTCGTAAAGATCCATTCTCCAGATCGGTCTGGAAGATCAAAGGTGCCTTTTAGCATGACCGTGCTATCTTCGCAATCCAAACGGAGTTTTGCCTCTCCTTTTTTCCCTTCGAAACGAAAACCCATGGTGACCTGATCTTCTTTCTGGACCAGCCGATCGATGACAATCTCACCCTCGAGCTGCTCTCCCTCCAACTGTCCTGGTGACACGAGTGCAAACCGGTATACTTTTCCAAAATTGGATTTCCAAATGCCGGTGGCCTCGCACTTCAGAACTTCCGCATAAAGAACGGGTGCACTAAAAACCGATCGATTGAGGCCGTCGTAAATCGGACCGTTACTGCATTGATGGTCCGCGACGACGAATAGCCAGTCTTTGAGCTCTTCCTCATCAAAAGGTGCGGGAATAAACGGGGAGACGTATTCACCCGAGGGGAAATTGGCCTTTTTGTCTTGCAGATCTCCAGCTGGGGGAAGCATTCTGTAACTCTTGAAGCGTTTTGTGTCGATCGCCAGCATTTGGGGTCCGAGATTGCCGTCCCCATCATCGACTCGCATTGTTATCCGGATCACCTGATCAGACACTTTCTTGAAACGGATGTCGGAAATCTTGGGGTCATCAGCCGCCTCGCCGTCAAGAGGTAGAATGACTGGTATTTCGTTATCCAGACCCTCCTTGATTTGAATCTGAAGGGGGAAGTAAAGGTACCCCTCACTATACACGTGCAGGCCCCAGGGGCCGCTTGATGATAGAGGAATCTTGAATGTGCCGTCCGAAAGAATCTTCCCGCCTGCGACGAAGACATTGTTGTGGAGTTCCCCTTTTTCCAGGGCCACGGCACCGCTGGTGACAACCTTTCCGTCTGAGGTGATCACCTTTCCTGACAAGTAAGTCTCAGACCCCGCGTCAGCGTGGACAAAGAGTAAACAAGCGATCAAAATCAGGACGCAAGCGGAAATCCTGATTTTCTTTGGGTGGAGAACTCCCATGCCATTTTCCTTCCCTGCTTTTATCGCATATCGTTTTTTAGAGTTTTATACTAGCATGGGGGAGAGTAAAAAGTCTATAATTGGAGGGTCCGTCACCTCGACGACGCAACGACAAATCCGTCATGATGACTCCCATGTTTCTCTCAAGTGAATGTGATCGTTGGATCTATTTTTGGGGGAACCTATGGAGATTCTGACTTATCTTCTTATCGCCGTCTACCTCTTCGCCCTGATCTCCCTCTTTGCTTATGGCGTCAACTGTTATGTCTTACTGGTTGTCCACCGATTCTATCGAAACAGGGCGAGACAAAATGAACGGAGACGAAGGGACCTCTTCCTCGAAGAGACAACCCGAAATGGGCTTCCCAGAATCACGATCCAACTGCCCCTTTTCAACGAGAGGTATGTTGTCAAAAGGCTCTTGAGAGGGGTGACAGGAGTTTCCTACCCAAAAGAACTCCTCGAGATTCAGGTCTTGGATGACTCAACAGATGACACCGTTGAGATTGTCCGGAAGACAGTCGCAGCCTATCGAAGGCAGGGTTTTGACATCGTCCATCTCCATCGGACAAAGCGTGAGGGGTACAAGGCCGGAGCCCTTGAGTCAGGCCTGGTTCAAGCAAAGGGTGAGTTTATCGCCATTTTCGATGCCGACTTTATCCCACCCCCCGATTTTCTAGAAGCTACGCTGCCCCATTTTACGGACCCTCAAGTCGGCATGGTTCAAGCCAGATGGGGCCACATTAATCGTGACTACTCTCTCCTCACGCGAGTTCAATCGATGGGTATTGACGGTCATTTCGGTGTCGAACAGCCGGCCAGGTCATGGGGTGGACTGTTTATGAATTTCAATGGAACTGCCGGCCTCTGGCGAAGAAAGACCATTGAGGATGCAGGAGGGTGGGAGCATGATACCCTGACCGAAGATATGGACCTCAGCTATAGAGCCCAGCTCAAGGGATGGAAGCTGGAGTTTTCGCCCAGTCTGGTCTGCCCTGCAGAACTGCCAGTCCAGATCCATGCTTTCAAGGCGCAACAACATCGCTGGGCTAAAGGTTCTATCCAAACGGCCCGAAAGTTACTCGGCCGGATTCTCCGTGCGAGGATTCCCTTATTCGTTAAGCTCGAGGCTGTTCTCCATCTGACTCACTACCTGGTCCATCCCCTCATGCTTATCGTGGTCCTCACCTCCCTGCCTATGCTGTTCACACAGTGGTTCTACGCGAGCCTCTCCTATCCCATCATGTTTTTCACGCTCATCACCCTTGCAACCTGCGGTCCCTCCTCACTCTACTGCTATTCCCAGCGTATTCTCTATCGAGATTGGCTAAGAAACATCAGATACCTCCCCCTGTTGGTTTGTCTTGGGACTGGGATTGCGGTCAGCAATACGAAAGCAATTCTCGAGGCTTTTGGACGACGAACGGGAACATTTATCAGAACACCGAAGTACGATATCTGGTCCCGGGCCGACAACTGGAGAAAAAAGATCTACCGATCACCAGAGAGTCTCCTATCGATAGTCGAATTCCTCATGGGGTGCTATGCCCTCGTTGCTCTCATTCTATTTGTCGCTTTGAGGAAATATTTTATCAGCCCCTTTCTGGTGATCTACACCTTGGGCTTTTTTTCTGTCTTCTCGCTGTCCATCTTCCATTCCATGGCAGGAAAAAGAAAGGCGTCTAAGGATGGTCACTAGACGAACCCTGTCGATACTCTGTCTCGGTATCATGGGGCTTCCCATTTATGGGCTAAACTTCAGGCTTTACGAGATCCTCCAGAAGAGAGGCCTCGTCGGTCCAGAGACCGGCACGTTCACCCTTTTTCTGTACCAGTACGTGCCCCTTGCAATCCTGTATCTCGTCGGAATTGTGATCCTTTTCAAGCACGATCGTGAGAACAAGGTGAATTCACAGGTTTTGTATGTCATTCTTCTATTCGGCCTGATCTACAGAATCTTCCTCCTTCCTTCCCAGCCAGTCCTGTCGAGCGACATGTATCGATATCTCTGGGACGGCAGGGTCCAGGCCCATGGTACCAACCCGTATCGGTATCCCCCGAATGACGAGGCACTCAAGGACCTGAGAGATAATACCGTCTACCCTCATATCAACCGGAAAGGTTCTCGCACCATCTATCCGGCAGGGGCTCAGGCCATTTTTTATCTCCTCCACAGGCTGGGAGTAAGACATGTCACGCCATTCAAAGCGTTCACAGTATTATGTGATATGGGCTCTATTCTGCTTTTGGTTGTCATCCTGAAAAACCTCGGACTGAAAAGAGAAAGGGTGCTGGTCTACGCCTGGAACCCTCTGGTCATCTATGAGATCGGCAACAACGGACATCTCGACGCTTTTGTTGTCCTCTTTGTACTGTTGGCTATCTTTTTCCTGGTCACAGAACGGCCCAATGCAACGGTAAGCAGTCTCGCGGTGGCAACATCCCTCAAACTATATCCCCTCATTATTCTCCCTGCCCTCCTGAGGCAGAAAAAGGTTCAGAAGGTGTTTCTCTTCGGTGCGATCGTCCTCCTATTCTACTTGCCATACTTCTCTGTGGGGGGAAAGGTTCTGGGCTTTCTTCCGGAGTACCTCACAAATCCCCATGAGACCTTCAATCTAGGCCTCAAGTCATATCTACTGGCAATCCCTTCATTTTTGGGCCATTGGATGGTCACAATTGCTTTCGCCATTGCCCTGGTTGTTGCAGCAGCGGTCGTATGGATCAAGAAGAAAGAAGACGCATTCGATGGGATTCGATTCGCCTACTTTCTGGCAGGTCTGCAGATTGTCCTCGTATCCGCTTCCTTTCACCCCTGGTATCTCATATGGATTATTCCGTTTCTTTCCTTTTACCCTTCTCCGGCATGGCTTTATTTTTCTCTGATGGTTCCCTTCTCCTATTTGAAATACCAATCGCCTGACGGGATTCTTCCTGAATGGGTGAGACATATGGAGTACATACCATTCTTCCTATTGCTCGCCGTGGAATACTTTATGTTCCGGAAGTCTTTCAGAAGCTTTTTTCCCTTGAGGCTTCCGGGTGAAGAAGGCCACAAAACGACGATGAGTGCTTAACATCTCGCTGTGAGAAGAAAATCGGGTATCGTGATCCGGTAGTTTTCGGGTCTGGAGGGTGTTCCGGGCTTCGGGCTTCCTTGTTCGAAGTCTTCCATCCGGGATGATCACGACATCGACCCAGTCACGGCCTATGACAAAGGAGTCTTTCACCTGTGAGAGTATCCGTTGTCGTACCAGCTCTGGATGAGGAGGAGGCAATCGGTAAGGTTGTGAGGGGCATCCCCTCCGATTCAGTCGATGAGGTGATCGTGGTAGACAATGGATCTGCTGATTCCACAGCAACTCGAGCAGAGCAGGCAGGGGCTATCGTTGTCAAAGAGCCAATGAGAGGATACGGAGCGGCATGTCGGGCGGGACTTATGGCCACAAAGAAAACGGATGTCATTGTTTTCTTGGACGGAGACAGAAGCGATGATCCAAAGGACCTACCACGCCTCCTGGCACCTATCGAAAAGGGGGAAGCGGATTTTGTCCTCGGTTCGAGGCTCGCCGGTTCACAGGAGGTCGGTGCCATGTCTTATCACGCTCGGTTGGGAAATTGGTTTATCGCCAGACTCATGAACCGCGTCTATGGGTTGAATATCACGGACATTGGTTCCTTTAGAGCCATACGGAGAGATCTTTTGCTGTCTCTCGGAATGAAAGAAGTGACCTTCGGTTGGCCTGTGGAGATGCTGGTGAAAGCGGCCAAACGAGGCGCTAAGGTAATGGAGGTACCGATCAACTACCGGAAACGGATTGGAGAATCAAAGGTAACTGGCACAGTCAAAGGATCGCTTCTGGCTGCATATTACATGCTGTGGATTCCTCTTCGATACACCATTAAGGAGTAGGACTAGAAATCCTGAGTCCTACACAATGGATTTTTGAGGTTGTGACGGCGTGTCGTTCACGTTTTTTTGGCGTACACCGTGGTTCCTCGCTCCGACGCCCTCACGATGACCTAAACGGGGCTCGCGGGGTGGGGAACCTTTGACCCTTCCCCGTTCGCTATCCCACGATAAGTGCGCCACCGCTCCCGCAGACGTCGCTTTGGGAGAACGATGTCCTCCAGGAACGGGGGAGGCTGCAAGCACAGAGGATGAGAAAAATTGCCGAGAGCACCTCTTCTTTTTGACAGAAATGTAGCGCAATGGCTTGAGTATTCAAAAAGCCAGAAGGGCCGACTTCGCCAAGAGCTCATTTGGTGCAATCTCAAACGTCACCTGACATCGAGACGGGACGCCTTGAGGGTCCTCGATGTTGGATGTGGCTTGGGCGAAATGGCATCCTTACTATTTGGGAAAGCCAGTTCTCTCGTCCTTCTCGATTTTTCCGAAAAAATGCTGGAGACGGCAAGGCAGCGGCTTGTGGAAAATCACCCCGATCTCAATATCGATTTCATCACCTTTATCCATGGTCGCGTGGAAGACCTCGACGATTGCCTCCCGAGAGGGCTCTTCGATGTCATCCTCTGTCACACGCTGGTAGAGTACGTCAATAATCCCCGAGGGGTGGTGACTTCCCTCGCTCAACGGCTTGCACAGGGGGGCATCCTCTCCCTAGTGGTGGTCAATTCCTTGAGCGAAGTTCTCAAGCTGGCGATTGTCAAGAATGACCTGGCAGGAGCCCGTCAGGCACTTCAAAAAAGGGATTTTCACGCGTCCCTTTTCGAAGGGGTGCGAAAGCGCACTTTTTCCCTCGAGACTCTTGAAGAATTGGTCCATGGGCTGAATCTTGAGGTTTCGGGCCGCTATGGAATCCGCGTATTCACCGATTATTTGCCCCATCAAATGGCCAGCGCTCCCGAAAACTACCGCCTCCTCTTCGATCTGGAAAAAGAAGCGTCGAGGTTGTTACCATATCTTAATGTTAGCCGGTACCTTCACCTGATCTGCAAGAGTAGGACTGACTGAAAGGAACAAGGCATGGGTATCTCTGTTGGATTAGGCCTCACCAACGATTGCGATCTTAGCTGCCCTCATTGCTACCGGCCACAAGGGCGGATCTACAACCTGACCCTTCAGGATGTAAAGTCAATCTGCGAATGCCTGGAGGTAGACTCTGTGGGCCTGGGAACAGGGGAAAACGGCCTGAACCCTGAGTATTTTCAGATTCTTGAATACTTAAGAAATCGAGACATCCCGATCACCCTGGCCTCGAATGGGTATACCATCGAGAACACCCCAGAGGAGATTCTCCGGACATTTGGAGACGTCGAGTTTTCTATCGATTTCCCTACCGAGGAGGAACAGGATGCCTTTCGGGGAATTGGAAACTGGGCGCGAATACTTCGTAATATCGAACGGTGCAAGAAGCTCGGATTGGAGGCCTCGATTCTTGCGGTTCTCATGAGTCTCAATTATCGACAGCTCGGGCAACTGGCCAAGGTGGCCGCTTCATTTGACTGTAACCTTCGGGTGAATGTTTTTCAGCCTGTTCAAAACCAAACCTATCTACTCACGTACGATCAATATTGGGAGGCCTTCCAGATCCTCTTCGATGAGGCAACTTTAATAAGCTGCACAGAACCTCTGGTCAACACATTCTCAGGGCTCAATAGCCTCCACGGATCTCCATGTGGTCGAAAAAGCATTCGTATCACGCCTCTCAAACAGGTCTTGCCATGCGTCTACTGGTCAGACAAGAAGATCGACGTGAAAGACCTGATGAGACTCGGAGAGAATGTATGGGAGACTCCGTCCTTTCGCAAGGCCAGAGAGGTTCCTGAACCCTGCATGGTGTGCGAACACCTCGATAACTGTCGAGGCGGTTGTCGGAGTCGGAATCTCATCCTCGGAAAGGATGCCGAGCCTGACAACTACTGCCCCATCTGCCGCGGAGACTCAAAAAGGCTCAACCCTTCCGTGGCTCCGGATAGGAAGCTACTGAGGGCCAAAAGTATCTGTACCACGATTGTCAGGGGATGAGAGCGTCCAAGACGCCTTCACCGTCTCTGAATAGGCAACGATGTCAGGGTGCTTACAAATCAGAATATCAGAGGAGGCCGAAACAAATCCAATATTCACATGTGGTGGGTTCAGATCATCAATTCTCCCAGTGCAATCGTTCTAGGACGACTCGACCCGCTCGGTTATGTTTGTACCGTCTTGAATTCTGAGTTTTTGTCAACCCCATTTGCTTCGTCCTCCGGGTTTCGGATTCTGCCGGTTTTCGACAGCGATTTCATTTTCCTTGACCACCGGCCTAAATCGGGATTCGGCTCGAAGGAGAGGACAGGTGGCAGGTAGGGAAACCTCGAAAATACCGTTACCTCAATCCCTCTATCTCGAGGTTACCAATCGGTGCAATCTCGATTGCCTGACGTGCCTCCGGTTTCGGGGGATGGAGGAGAAACCTCGCGACCTCTCACTCGTAGAGATAAAACACATTGTCAATCAGATTCCGTCATTGAATCGTGCTGCCTTGCACGGTATCGGCGAACCCTTGTTGAACAGGGAATTGGTCGATATCATAACCTACCTAAAGAACCGGAAGGTCCATGTCTTTTTCAACTCGAACGCCCTTCTCCTGAACACTCATTGGGCAGACCGGCTTGTTTCGAGTGGACTCGACGAATTTCGAGTGTCACTGGACGGAGCGAGTGAGGCTGCGTATTCCAAGGTACGTGGCTCCTCCAATTTCGTAACCGTCGTCAAAAACATCGAGGCCCTTGCACAGCTACGCAGAGCCAGGGATAGATCGATCCCAAAGATATCCGTGTGGATGGTCGCTACGACGGAGAACGTCGGAGACTTGCCCCATCTGGTACAGCTGGCCGCTCGTGTGGGAATCGATGAGGTGTATTTGCAGAGACTCGTCTTCCCGGTTGATGGACCTGGATATGGTCTGGCCGCGAGGGAAAAAGCTGTAACGGATCCGTCAGGGGAAGTTGATGATATTCTTCGTCAAAGCATGGCCCTCGGCCGTCAACTCGGCGTGTCCTTGATGGCCTCTGGACTCTCGTCACCCTCTGAGAGCCTCAGCCAAAGATCGAGGGAAACGGGACCGTGGCGTGAGTGCAAAAGACCATGGGAGCTGGCCTACATAACGGCCTGGGGCAACGTCTTGCCATGCTGCATCTCTCCTTTCTCCACTGTGGACTATCAATCCCTGATTCTGGGAAACGTATTCAAGCAACCTCTCGATGAAATTTGGCAGGGTCGAGAATACCAGGCTTTTCGCAAGATGCACCAGTCCATGCAGCCTCCCGTCTGTTGTTCTGGTTGCGGTGTGGAATGGAGCCTTTGAGATGATCCCATGAAAGCGATTCTGGTCATCGTAGCCAAAGAACCGGTTCCCGGTAAAGTCAAGACGCGCCTCTCTTCCCGTTTCGGTGCACATCAGGCCTCGGAGCTCTACGGTTTGTCTATTCAGGACACGATAGAAGAAATGGCCTATCTCTCTGGGCACAACCTGGCACTGGCGTACACACCAGAAGACGCCGAGCCTGCATTCAAGAAAATGCTTCCCTTCCCTATCGAGCTCTTCGCCCAGCAGGGGGCGGACCTTGGGGAGAGACTTTCCAATATTTTCCAGAGGATGTTTGCCAAGGGATATGGGCAGGTTCATATCATCAACAGTGACAGCCCAGATCTATCCCACCGAATCGTTCGCCGATCAATTCGCCTTCTCAAAAATCGTGACACGGAAATAGTTCTTGGCCCCTGTGACGATGGTGGGTATTATCTGGTTGGTTTGAAAAGACCTATTCCAGAGCTTTTCTCGCAGATCCCATGGAGCACCGACCGGGTCCTGAGCACAACGCTGGAGAAGGCGCAACTGCTGGGCCTTCATTGCGCCCTGTTGCGCCCATGGTATGATATCGACACCTATGACGACATGCTCAAATTCCTTCAACGGAATGGGAATTGGGCCCATACCCAGAGGCGAGCAGGTTGGCGAACGCTGAAATACCTCAGAGCCACGGTAAAGTCGGAGGCAATGAAAGAAGATGTGTGTCTTCCCAAGAGGAGGCGGTGATGGACGTGCTTCAAAGCAATGGCAAGGAGATCGCCTACACAACAGGCCATGGAGGGATCGAGAAGGGACGGAAGACACTGGTTTTTGTTCACGGCTCAGGGGCGAGTCATCTCCTCTGGAATTACCAGAGGCAATTCTTTCAGAAGTCCCATAACGTTGTTCTCGTAGATCTCCCAGGTCATGGAGAGGCGAGCACCGACGGAGAAGAGTCGGTGGACGCTTATGCAAACCACCTTTACAATCTTCTCCGATCACTGCCTGTGGACGTTTTCTGTCTCTTTGGCCACTCCCTGGGAGGAGCGATCGCGCAAACCTTCGGTCTTCAACATCCGAAATACCTAGAAGCCCTTATTCTCGTGGGAACGGGCGTTCGCCTAAGGGTCAAACCGGAAATCCTAACAGGAATTGTCAAGAGATTCGAGCCGACAGTGAGGCTGATCAACGACTATGCCTTTTCGAGCGAAACACCCAGGGGATTGATACTAAAGGGCATCGACGCCATGATGAAGACGAGCCCAGCTGTTCTGCACGGTGATTTTACCTCATGCGATCGATTCGACATTATGGATCGGGTAGCAGAGATCCAGATCCCGACTCTTGTTATCTGCGGCAGAGACGATCTGCTGACCCCGCCAAAATACGCCTACTATTTGGCTGAGCGTATCAGGGGCGCACAGGTTGAGATAATCGATGGGGCAGGCCATATGGTGATGATCGAACAGCCAGATGAATTCAATCAGAAGGCCTCGGAATTTCTCAAAACCCTGGACGAAAAGAAGTAAGCACCGAGCCATCGGTGATCAGCCCAGAAGGCCCTGAAAAATGACTTCCAGAAAGGAATTCACTGAGATTGTTGTGATTGTTCCCTGGCAAGCGAGTGACGCGGTAGAGAATTTCTTTATGGAACAAGGGGCTCTTGGCGCGGCGGTTGAGAAGTTGGACATTGGAGGCGAGACTGAGACAGTTCGAGCATACTTCCCTGCAGATAAAGCACCGGATCATCTCAAACGTTCACTCTGGGTTTATCTCGAAAGTATTGAGAATTACTTCACATCCACAACAAAATGGCACGCTTCCATACGTTCGATTTCAGAAGAAGATTGGGAGGACAGGTGGAAGGCATTTTTCAGGCCCGTCAGGGTGACCCGGCGAATCGTGGTCAAGCCGACCTGGCAAACCTACGATGCCGGGGAAAATGACATGGTCCTCGAAATTGACCCCGGAATGGCCTTTGGAACGGGGCTCCATGTCACTACTCAGCTCTGCTTGCAGATGATCGACAGGGAAATAGGTCGAAGAATGGAGGGGGGCAAGGTCCCGTCTCTTTTGGATGTCGGAACAGGTTCTGGAATTCTGGCAATCGCAGCAGGCAGGCTCGGGGCCAGGCCCGTTCTGGGAATCGACATTGATGACAGGGCTATCGAGGCGGCCCGACGGAATGTGAAAAAAAACGGTGTCGAGCAGATGGTTAGAATAATCTCAGGCAGTCTGGATGCGGTGGGTGGGACTTTCGATTTTGTTCTTGCCAATATCGACCTTAAGACCGTGACCGAGCTCAAAGGGAAACTAACCGGTCATGTTTCCCCAGGAGGCCAGCTCGTTCTCTCTGGGATTCTTGCAAAACAGAAATCGCTCGTCAGAAGACTGTTCACGGCCCAGCGATTTTCATTGATCGACGAAAAAAACAGAGAAGGATGGAGTTGCGTGGTGTTTGAAAAGTCGCGGCGTCGCCGCGAGCATTAAGCCATCAGCGCTTAGCGTTGGGCTACGCCTCGAATAATTCGGACAGGTGTTTGATTTCTGCAACTTATCAATAGTAGGACGTCCTGCGCCATTCGGCTGATCGCTTGTTGCTAATCCCTATAGGCTTATAACGATAGGTGCAGTTATGCCCAGATTTTTTGCCTCTAATCCCATAATCGCCCACGAGGAAATTGTCATTTCGGGCCAAGAGGCCCGCCACATGCAACGCGTTCTCCGTCTCAGGGTGGGAGACGAGGTTGACATCTTCGATGGAACAGGGTGGGAATATCGGAGTGAAATCGTTCGGCACGATCGTCTGGCCGTGGCACTACGAATACGAGAAGCCAGAAAGCCCGGTCGGGAATCCCCCCTCACTGTAGTTATGGGGCAGAGTCTCATTAGAGGGCAAAAAATGGATTTTGTTGTTCAGAAAGCAACTGAAATGGGCGTTTCTGAGGTCATCCCTTTCGTCTCTTCCCGGTCAGTGGCCTCTCTTGACGAGGGAACAATGGAGCGGCGGGTGGAGCGGTGGAAAAGAATCGCTGTAGAATCATCGAAACAGTGTGGCCGCGTGATCCCTCTCAGGGTCGACGGGGTGTTGGGATTTGGCGAAGCCCTCGAACGAGCATCCCCTGGGGCGGAGAGGATCATCCTTTGGGAGAGGGGAACACGCACCCTCAAATCCCTCTGTCAAGAGAGAAATCTTATCGATGGTGCCTCCCGAAGCGTTTACTTCCTTGTCGGCCCCGAGGGCGGATTCTCGGAGGACGAAGTGAGACTGGCTGAGAAGGCTCGCTTCATCCCCATCGGGCTGGGCTCCCGCATCCTGAGGGTTGAAACAGCAGGATTGAGTTTTGCGAGCATTCTCCAATACGAATGGGGGGATTTGGGATAAGTCAGGCCGCTTGCACTTCCTCGCTAGCCGCTTCATGATGAGACATCGAAGCGCCAGGACTCTCGGCGTCCAAGGAAGGCTCCTCTAAAGCATTAGCCTCCAGATACCGTCCGTAGGATTTGCACTCCTCCGTGAATTGACACTTTCTACGACACACTTCCACGTTGAGCTTCGGGCTTCCTCTCCGTTTGTCACAGACGATGTAAGGCATGGTCGACTCACTCCGATATATTGGTGTCAGATTATTTATACCCACAATATGTGGGCTTGTCAAGCAAAAAAACGGATAGTTCTGTAAAAATTCATATGACTTATCCGGATATTATACATTAATCCACAGAAACTATCTACGGGCTTACAATTTATCTACCTAAAATGATATGATTTTTCTACCATGATACCTCTGACATGGTTCGCCTAGGCGTCCTGGAATGTCCTGCCCCATATGGCCCTACAGAGATCTCTTCTCTTTTGTGCGGGACGGCGGATGGGAGTCCCTTCACCACGCCATGGGCCAAACTCATTGAGGCTGCCTAACGTGGCACCATAGGAGATCGCCCAGAACGATGGTTTTCCAGCTGCACCGCCGCCTTTCGCCTTTTCAAGAAGGTCATGAGTGCGATAATAGTTGCGGCAGCAAAGGATCCGAACAGAATTGACAGACCGCCCAATATGGTTGTCACAAGGTTTTTCGTAAAACCGCGGCCGATCGTGAGAACGACTTCTGGCCCTTGCAGCCCCGCCGGGTACCACGCAGAGAACTCATAGCTTCCGGGGCGAGTAATCGCAAAACTCAGGACAGACACACCGGAACGGTTTCCAAAAGAATAGGTCGCATTCATCGAGGTACCAGAGAGTCTAATTCGCTCACCCGTGTCTTTTGAAACCAGGGCGCATCGAAGACCGGACAGATGCTGCCGTGCTGCGTATATCTTGCTCCCTATGACGCTTTGGTACTCGTAGAATATCGTGTACATTCCAACATCTGAGAGCGTTATGTCATACTGTCCGGGCACAACGAGCTGTGCAAGACTATCCTTCAAACCAATCACATTCCTGATGAGGAAGAGACCAAATACAGAAGCCCCCACAAAAAAAACGAGACCGGCTATTCCGTAATACAAGCGGCTGGGCCTTATTCGATTGTTCATGATCTGTTCATTCTGGTCGCTTTGTGCTTACCCTCTCTGCCGGCAACAAGGAATATCCGATTCACACTCCGAGCCTTGCGGAGTTGTTCCCTTCCCCGAGGATCTCACCGTCGGCGTTTGCTTTCACTCCATAGTAGAGGAAGCCCATGGCAATTATGAAACCCCACAGAGTCCACAGGGGAATCGATACCTTCGTCAGGCCTATGACGACATCCGCGATGAGAACCGGCGTAATCGCCATAATTGCGATACTCATCAAAGATTGAAAACCTAATCGAATCTTTACCACCTTTGAGAATATGATTCCGATTGCCCCATAGATCATTACTTGAACTGTCCGATATAGGAAGGAGCCAAAGACAACCACGGGGAGCAACATGAAGACAAACCACTTTTCAAAAATCTCCATCCATTTGGCAATGAGGTCTTGATCGAGCACGAAGTTCTCTATATCTGACAAATCGAAGGTCCGCGTTTCTCGCATACTCTTTTTAAGAATTACTTTTTTCTTGGTGATCAAGATCTTTGCAGTTCCATCATTGAGAGACGTATACTGCCCAGTCGTATCAATGATCGCGAAGACGTCACTATTCTCTGGATCCTTGATAAAGTACGGCTCTTCCTCGTCTATCGACAACTCGCCACGAAGAATAGTGATTTTCGGAATCTGAACAAGAAACTCCGGTGCTGACTTGTGGACAAAATCAGACATTTGATGCTGAAGGGTTATCATCGTCGGTATCCAGCACAGAAAGAGGACAAATAAAAGATAGACCAAGGAGAACCCTTTCCAGCTTCTTCCCACATCCTGGTAGAAGTCTTTTGAGAAAAAAGACATGAATAAAGGATGGACAATTGAGTAGAGTCTTCCAGGTCTCATTTTGAAAGGAGGGCGGGGAATCCTCTGTGTATATGGTCTTCCTCTCATAGGAGGGACAGACCTTGCAGATTCGTGCTCACCGAATGATTCCGCCTCAGGGGCTGGTTCTAATCGAGATCCTTCACCGGGCAAAGGTTGACGGCTATCAGAACTCGGGGATGCCTCAACACGGCATATTGCACCGGCTCTCTCAAGAGCATCCTTGTATTTCAGGGCTGTCTGATAGTCTATCTCTTTCTTGATTGAAACTGGTTGGCCTGTAAAAAGACGGTCAACTTGACCCTCATCGATCTGGAAGAGAGAACTCAGGTTTCTCTTAACTTCTCCAAGCTCGCGTCCTACTGCTATCTTCCCCTCAAAAACTACACTGTAATTGATTGACGTCATCACCCCTCCCATGGACAGCATAGACAAACTAATTACGCTTAGACTTCAGACGTCGGCAGAACCGAGCCGATTGGCCATAGAGAATAGGTTGGCCCGGCACGACTGCGAACCGGTGGAACAAGCTTGCAACTTCTGTGCCCATGTCGCGAATGGCCGATCCCGCCGTTGTGTGCGGGGCGTTTCCAGGCATAGGCGGATGCCCGCCATGGGGAAAGGTGGCTCAATCGCCACTTGATTTACAGGAATAAGTTTGATATAATTAAAATAAAATTTGATATTATTAAATTACTTCTCGCGCCTCACCCAAAGGAAATCGAATAAGCTAAGGACCATCTCTCGGTGAAGGCAAACTTGAAGAAGAGCGAGTCATCTGCCACCGACAGCGGCGTTAGAGCCTTTAATATCGGACGCAAGATTCGACAGCTTCGAAAAAGAAAGGCCCTAACCCTACAAAACCTCTCCACATCGACCGGCCTTTCAAAGCCTTTACTGTCACAAATCGAAAACGAACTTGTTGTGCCCCCCATCTCGACCCTGCTGAAAATATCGAGAGCTTTGGAAAAGGACATCACCTTCTTCTTCCAGGAACCTGACAACAACGGGAAGGTAGTTGTCGTACGGCCTTTTGAGAGGGAACGGTTGGATACGAAAAAACTGGGACGGACCGACGGTGGTTACTCTTACGAATCCCTCGCATACAAGAAAACACGAAAAAACATGGAGCCCTTTCTGATCGAGTTTGAGCGCAAAGACGAAAAAGACCTATCCTTCTATAGCCACGACGGTGAGGAGTTTCTCTTCGTCCTTGAAGGGAATCTCGAATTCCGAACGGAGAACGACGTCCATCGGCTCAAACAAGGAGACAGCCTGTATTTTGAATCCGATGTCCCCCATGCATACCGGGCGGTGGGCAAGAGAAATGCTAAGGCGATTGCAGTAGTTTTCTCGACGCCCTAAGGCGAACCAAAAGATGTTTGGCTGGCGTTTCCTGACCGGTACAGATGATTTTTCAAAATCGCTGACGATGGTGTCATCTGTATTTTTCACAGGAGAAGTCCAGGAAACACCCGGACGGGGCAACGTCAGATTTCAATTTTTTGACGCACGGTCCCTCTAGGTGGAGGGCTATGAGTTCCTAGAGAACAATTAGGAGAAATCATGATTGAGGTTCGATTTCACGGCCGAGGAGGACAGGGAGCTGTGGTGGCCTCAAAACTCCTTGCATCCGCCCTTTTCAAGGAGGGCAAATCTGTTCAGTCCTTCCCAGCCTTCGGTGTTGAGCGGCGTGGGGCTCCTGTAGCGGCATTCCTGAGAATTGACGACCATCCCATCAAGCTTCGCACGAATGTCTATCAGCCTGATCACATCGTTGTGCTGGATCCAACTCTACTGGATGCGGTCGATGTCACGAGTGGCCTGAAGCCCAACGGATGGATCGTACTCAACTCCGATCGTCATCCCCGGGAATTCAGTAATCTCGCTTCCTTTCGGGTTGGTACGGTAGATGCATCAAAAATCGCCGTGGAAAACCAGCTAGGGTCAAGGACCAATCCAATTGTTAACACGGCCATCCTTGGCGCTTTCTCCAGGGTGACGGGTCTTGTGAGTATCGATACGGTTGTTGAGTCGATAAAGGAGTCGGTCCCGGCAAAAGCAGAAGCAAATACACGGGCCGCCCTGGAGGCCTATGAGAAGACTGTTGTTCCGGGTTAGTGGAAATTTGTGGGAAATCTAACTGCCCACCTTTCACACACCCAACCTGTCGATGAGGAATCCATATGTCGAAGGTTCTGAAATACGAAAAAGAATCGCAGATGCCAACGGTACCGATTTCCTTCGGAGATATGAAATGGAGTAAAACTGGTAGTTGGCGTTACATTCGACCCAAATACGAGGACAAGACACCCCCCTGTAATCAGGCATGCCCTGCGGGAAACGACATCGTCAGATTCCTGATGTTGGCGGAAGAGGGGAAATTCAGGACTGCCTGGCTCAAAATCAAGGAGGAGAATCCTTTGCCTGGCGTGTGCGGAAGGGTCTGCTTCCATCCATGTGAAACCCATTGTAATCGGAACCACTATGACGACGCTGTTTCCATCCACCGCGTCGAGAGGTCTGTCGCTGACGAATGCAGACGGGTGAAATCACGCCATCTGGACCGTTATGGAAAGAGGTCCGAAAAGGTCGCCATCTTTGGTTCAGGCCCGGCAGGCCTGAGCTGTGCCTACCATCTCGCACTTTTAGGGTATAGGGTAGAGGTTTTTGAAGCTCTCCCAGTACCTGGAGGTATCTTGAGGGTCGGGATACCGGAATATCGTCTCCCCCTTGAAATTCTTGACCGGGAGATTTCCGATATCGAAGCTCTCGGTGTTACGATCCGGCCGGACACACACGTGGATGGAACGCTTTTCGACAAACTCAAAAAAGAATATCAGGCCGTCTTTATCGCCACGGGCGCCCATAGAAGTCAGCATCTGGCAATCTCCGGAGAGGAAGGGGCCGGCGTGATACCCGGGCTCACATTTCTCAAGGAGGTCAGAATGGGTCGGCAGCCTCGACTCGGAGCGAAAGTCGCGGTGATTGGAGGCGGCAATACCGCCCTGGATGCAGCCCGTTCAGCACTCCGATCGGGATCAGAACCGATTATTCTCTATCGAAGAAGTCAGGAGGAGATACCCGCCTTTGCAGATGAAATTGAAGAAGCCCTCGAAGAAGGCATTGACATTGAGTTTCTTACCCAACCAGTTCAAATCATCAGAGAGAACGGAAGGATAGCTGGCCTTGAATGCATGGGAATGCGGCTGGGTAGCATAGATGAAAGTGGACGGAAGCGACCGATCCCCATTGAGGGATCCAACTTCACCTATGATGTGGATGGCGTTATCGTGGCAATTGGGGAAGCTCCGGACATGTCCCTCATGCCCTCGAATGTTCGAATGAATTGGGATTCCCTTACCCTGAAGGACACCTCTAAAGGTGAATCGAGGGGAGTCTTTTTTGGAGGAGATCTCGTGTCTCCGGCTCGAACAGTCGCTGATGCTATCGGGTCGGGGAAGAGAGGGGCCATCTCTATCGATGCCTTTCTCAGAAAAGACAATATCTCGCAGGCAGCAGAAATGACACAGATTGGTGAAACCGGGGGTGTCTCAATGAGAAAGTACCTGGATACAGCCTACAGGGCCCTAAGTCGCCACGTGGTTTCCTTGGACGAGCTGAATACCGCTTATTTCAAGTTCATGAGGAGGACAGAGGCACGAAAGATCCCAGCGTCTGCGAGAATCAGCGACTTTAGAGAAGTCAACGATGGGCTGAGCCGCCGAGAGATCCGGTACGAAGCAGAACGGTGTTTCAAGTGTGGTACGTGCAACGATTGCGAAAACTGCTATGTCTTTTGCCCCGATGTGTCAATACTGAAGGGTATGAGAAAACTCAAACACGCAATCAATTACGACCAATGTAAGGGATGTGGCATTTGCTTCACCGAATGCCCGAGGAATGCTATCTCCATGGAGGAGGAAGAGAAATGAAGAAGGTTATCACAGGCAATGAAGCCGTGGCCCATGGGGTAAAGCTTTCGCGGGTTCAGGTGATCTCGGCCTATCCCATCACGCCTCAAACAACCATCGTCGAGGAGCTCTCGGAGATGTGTGCCGACGGCCGGTTGAAGGCAAAGTTTTTGAAGGTCGAATCGGAACATTCAGCCATGGCCAGTGCCATTTCCGCATGTACGGTGGGCGTCCGATGTTTCACGGCCAGCTCCTCGCAAGGGTTGGCGCTTATGCATGAGATGCTCCATTGGGCGTCAGGTTCGAGACTACCCGTTGTGATGGTCAACGTCAATCGAGCCTTGGCTCCGGCGTGGAGTATCTGGAACGAGCAGAGCGACAGCCTCTCCCAGAGAGATACAGGATGGATTCAGCTTTACTGCGAAAACAATCAAGAGGTTGTCGATACGATTCCCCAGGCTTACCGCATAGCGGAAACCGTGAAGCTCCCCGTCATGGTTGTTCTGGATGCTTTTGTTCTGTCGCATACAGCCGAACCGACCGAGATACCTGACCAGGACCGAATCGATGCATTCTTACCCCCCTATAAGGGCGAATTCACCCTGACGGGACGGCGCCATCAGTCATTCAACCCGATCATGAGCCCGGATTACTATATGGAGTTTCGCTACAAGATGCAAAACGCCATGGATCAAACCAAGGAGGTGGCTCGACAGGTTGATGAGGACTATGAGCAGCAATTCGGGAGAGGGTATGGCGTCATGGAGAAGTATAACTGGGACGGTGCCGACACGGTGCTTGTGGCCTCGGGAGCCGTTACCAGCACATCCCGTTTCCTTGTTGATGAGCTGAGCAGAGAGGGTATTCAGGTTGGTCTTCTGAAGATAAAGATGTTCCGACCCTTCCCCACGGAAGAGATTCGAGAGGTTCTGGGTGGCACGGCAAAGGTGGCAGTCCTCGACCGGGGGGTCTCGTTTGGACAGAGCGGTTTCTTTGCCCAGGAGATTCGTTCGGCATTCTGTAACGAAGATGAACGACCCAAGATTTTCGGTTTTGTCGCTGGCCTCGGCGGAAGGGATGTTACGCCCGAACAGATTCGAGAAATGATCTCCCATACACGAGAAAACGAAGGCCCAAAAGAAGAGATAATCTGGATAGGCCTCAAACACTAGGGTAACGGCCTTGCGGTTCTTCAGAGAATGATCCTGCAATCATTCTAAGTCGGCAGGCGAAAAGCCCCATTCATAATGACAAATAGGAGTGGTTCGTCGGGGCTTTGGGATCAGAATTGATCCAACGATTTAGGTGTTCAATTCTCATAGGGATGATGTATTTGGATATTGAGACATGAAAGCGTCACTTTGCATTTGGACCGTGAGATCTCAAACTCGCAACCGAACTCTACAAACCTGTTCGGGTGAGTGCCTTGTCGAGGAAGGCAAAACCCGGGGAGTTCGACGACTCAGATCTGACACGGTATTGAGGGGAAACTGGAAGATTCCGACCAAGGAGAGACCATGAAGAACTATACGATTCCCGACAGAGAGCTTCTGAGTGGGGGGCATCTGGCCTGTGCGGGGTGCGGCGCTGCCGTGGCCATGCGTTTGGCTCTCAAAGCCCTCGGTGAGAAGACCATACTCGTCATTCCAGCCTGTTGCTGGTCGATCATCCCAGGGGCTTTCCCTCATTCGGCTTTTGATGTTCCTGTATACAACGCAGCCTTTGAAACAGGGGGGTCGGCAGCCTCGGGAATCGCCGCTGCTCTTGAAGTTCTGGAAGATAAGGAGTTCACCGTCGTCACCTGGGCGGGTGACGGGGGGACGTTCGATATTGGTCTTCAATCACTCTCGGGTGCTGCCGAGCGGAATGACAACTTCATTTACATCTGTAACGACAATGAAGCATACATGAATACCGGTATACAGCGAAGTTCAGCCACACCCTATGGCGCATGGACCACAACCACCCCCGCTCACAGTCCCAAGGAGCGCCCCAAGAAGAACATGCTCGAGATTATGGCTGACCATCGGATTCCTTATGTCGCCAGCGTCACCATCGCCTACCCCGAGGACATGATTCGTAAGATAACAAAGGCCAAAGAGATCTATGGGACCAAGTTTATCCACATTCTCTCTCCCTGTCCACCCGGTTGGAAGATCCCTTCAGAGAGGGTGGTAGAACTCTCCCGCCTCGCTGTCAAAGCCCGGGTCTTTCCGCTTCTGGAGATCGAAAATGGTGAACGTTACACCCTGAATATTAACCCGGATGCGATCCCTGTTAGTGAATATCTCAAAGACCAGGGCCGGTTCGACCACCTGAGGGATGAAGATATCGAAGAGATCCAGTCACTCGTCGATCAGGAATGGCGGCGACTCCTCAAGCGAACGGAATTCAGTTCCGCCTTGTTTCACGCTGACCCACGCTAGGACCTTCCGAAAATCATGGCGGGCCGGAGAGAAAGCTTCCTCTGTTGATTGATTTGTTTTGAATAAATCACCCTGAACGACGATGACGTGCTTTTTGGATCGACCTGTCTTGTCGAAGGCCGTGTCCCCAAAGGGGGAGTCTTTGCTGTCCCATCCGGCGTAAAGGGGGAGTTTAGGAAGTCCGATCACGAAGAACTAGGACGGGTCAGAGAGCGAAGGAAACCCTTTTGGGTGACAAGGAGTAGGCGGGGTCGAACCTAGCCCGAGCACTGAGACACGGTCTGCTCCTGTCTCAGCCTCTGCATTTCCCTCTTATATTGGGTGATGACCGAATCTGCGTAGTCAGGATCTTTCTCCTCGTACGCTTCCTTCACAAAGGAGATGGACTGTTCAAGTGTCCCCAGTTTTGATTGAATCATCTCGCATTTCTTGAGGCCCCAACGCATTTCGATGGAATCATCTGGGTCGAAGGAAAGCCACTCTCGATTCTCGTAAATGTGCAACAGATCGATTATCTCTTTGTTTCCAATGTCGAACTGTATGGTTTTCATCTTTGCCAGAAGAGGATTAGGATCCAGATTGCTTTCCGTGATCACCTTGTCGAGGTACCAGAAGAGGAGCCTGATTTTTCGGTCTCGAAGAGGCGTGCTATAGGCCTCCCACATGTCAGATGCCTCAGGGCATGGTTTCTCCGAACAGTAACCATAACCACTCAACACGATCTGAACCCGTTCGTCCAACATCTGTACGATGTAGTCCATGATTCGTTGGACCTTCTCCTGTGGATCATGCTGCCGCGAATCGATCCGCTTCGCCACAGCGTCCACATAGACCGTAGTTTCAGAAAAGAAACTTGGACCATATTGCTCCTCAGAATACGCGGGCTGGGCTTGTCGATCAATGTACCGCCAATGACCGTCTACCTTTTCCACCCACCGAAACTTGAGGAGGCCGGATTGGTTCGCCGCGTAGGGAGTATGCATCAGAAAGTCTCTCATCTTCATCTTCTGTCGCTTAACCGGAAGAGAGGCCTCCCAGGTTTGAAGCGGATGGATCGTACTCCCATTACGGACGACCTGACCAATAACGCCGGTATGAGCCTCTGTGCTCAGAAAAACCGTGCCCGGAGTCACGTATGATGGCGTTACCTGGATCGGGTAGGTATCATTTGGGATCGATTTTGTCGTCGTCATCGCCAAAACATTGAAGAGCGCTGCCCGAAAGCGTGGGTCCTTATCCCACCTCGAATGGGACGGGAGGTGGTCCCACTCGGCGGACCAATGACCTATGAATTCTCCATACGTGCCTGTGGCCGCAGCAGGCAACCGCCTAATCCGGGAATAGATCCACCGCAGCCCGTAAGAAACGTCGGCACAATCAATAGGAACCCGATGATTAATGAAGAAGTTCTCATCCACGTACTCGGTAACCCAGGCGGCAAACCTCAACTCTTCTTCCATTGTCCACTCATTCGCAGCATGCCAGACCTGTGCCCGTAATGTCGTTCCAGCAAACAGAAACAGTCCCAACAGAACGGCGGTTATGACCAGGATTCTTCTCATGTTTGCTTGTTCTCCCCTGCGGTTTTTTCTAGCGCCTCGATTCTGCTCTCCAAACCTGCTACTCGTCTCGTCATCTGTTCTTGGAATTCCTCGAACCCTTCCTCCAACCGTTTCTCCGTCAGAAAATCGACATAGGCTCGTATGGAGCGGCTTACTTCCCCAACTTTCTCGTCGAGTATTCTGAGCGTCTCCCTGATCTCCTTAATCTCTTTATTAGCGTCCACCGAATGTCTACTCCAGCCGAGATCCCATAGGACTTCCATAAAACCTAACGTGAAAGACTATCGAAATCAACCTCTGAATCCCCATTTTCTGGACTTCTCGGTTTCCTCTGGGCCCTCGATAAAATCCCCTGGCCTTTCCTTCACATGTTTTTGTCTCTGAATCGTATGGGTGTCTCGTGGGGAGACCCGAGTTTCAACCGATCCTATTTATGGACTCCAGCTCATAGGATTGATCAATACGATGTGAGAACTTCGGACAGACCCTCAGGTGAACGTAAGAAAACTTCGGAGCGGCAATTACGGAATGAAGCAGGGGCTTGGGCGGGATTGGATTCCCCTTCTCGATTCTTCTGGATGGAACCCATTATCTTTTCTTTGTGGCCTTTTCCAGATCGATGATTCTAGAATATCCCTCAACATACGGCTCCGTTGCATAGCTGGTAATGTTTTGAATCTTTTTTGTGATCCTCGCCATCCGCACGGCTTCCTTTTCGATGATTTTCAGAGAACGGTGCCGCGGGTCTTCCTTATCCGTATCTTTCAAGGCCATTTGTGCTCTTGCAAGAATATTGGTCAGCGGTTGATTGAGATGATGACAGGCCGCCCCGGCCATCTCAATCACCCCTTCGAACCTCTCTTTCTCCAAAGTCTCTTTCTCCAGTTCCTTCTGAGCGGTGATGTCTGTGACGATTCCCCGAACAACGGACGAGGGCTCCGAATCGACCTCTAGGGTTGAGATGTTGACCAGGGCATAGAGCTCTCTTCCTTCCCGATGAGCAAGTTGAGTCTCAAAAATCGACCCCTTTCGTTGGGATAGGACGGTCCGGAGGATCCCCTCAGCCTCTGCTCTAAAGCCACGTCTGAAAAGCTCCGTCCAGCGCCGATTGTTCATTTCATTTAGGCGGTAACCGAGCATTCTCAATAGGCCCGTGTTTGCGTAAGTGATGCGTCCTTTTTGGTTTAGCGAAAACATTCCTGAATCGATGTTTTCTATGAGATCCTTGTACCTCTCCTCAGATCGCTGGACTTGATCCTGAAGATTCTTTATCTCCCCGATGTCCCTGATGATCATGGCTGTTCCCAGGTAAACGCCCTCTTCGTTTCTGACGGCCCTATAGAAGATGTCATAGCGTGGTTCTTTTTCAACATCGACGATTCCTGACCGTTTGGCACGATGGTACCGGATAGTCTCCCTGTCCATTTTGAGATCATTCAAAATCTGGGAAACCCTCCCGTGGTCTTTCGTTGGGTGACAGTCGAAGATCGATCTCCCGATGAGGGTCCGCGACTTAGATCTCCCCCGCATCCGCTCAAAGGTTTCGTTGGTCCACTGCACCTTGTCATCGGTATCAAAAAAAATCACCCCTTCTCCGAGGCTATCCAATAAATGCTGGACAATATGTTCAATCCCTTCCGTCACGGTCCCTCGGCCCTCGCTCTTGCGGGACATTCTAAAGATAAAAACCTTAAGAGTCAAACAGGGAGGGTCGAGTCAGAACTGAGACCTCAGAACAAGGGCCCGGAGTAACACATTCCCAAAACTCCGTCCTTTCCGATCCAGATTTGTTGACAACAGGAGAATTTTCTTCGCTCTACCCAGATCGATTCTAGCCCTTCCTTTCTGGCTCCTGTCCCTTTTGATTCGGTCCAGAGATTGTTTTTCGAAGGGAAGTGTGCTAAGGTGGTGAGTAATTTCCCGGGAAGTTGCCACGCCATCAGAAGGGGTGAAAGACCCGCCGGTCGAAGAAGCCGAATGCGCATCGTTCATGGGTAGGCCATTTGTTCAGACAGGTAGAAAACCGCTGCGGTGTTTTCTGTATTGCACCGCACTCGTGGTTTTGATGGGCTGTGGAACCCCGAGGCCTGTTCTCTATCCGAACGACCATCTGAAAAGGGTCGGGGACGCTCAGGCGAGATATGACACTGATGAATGCCGCCAGGACGCCGATGCCTACGTTCGATCAAATCCAACGGGGCAAGTTGTTGGAAGTACGGTGTTTGGTGGTGCCGCTGGGGGGGCCGTCGGAGCAGCAGGAGGCGCCGTGGTCGGGGAATTGGGGCGAGGTGCAGGGGTTGGAGCAGCTACTGGAGCGACAGCGGGCTTAATCCGTGGACTCTTCAAGGCATCCCAACCGAGTCCCGTCTACAAGAGTTTTGTAGAACGATGTTTGCAAGAAAAAGGATACGAACCGATCGGCTGGAAGTAATTTCAGGGGTGCCAATTAACAGATTCAGGCCTGTGATCATTTGAACTCACCCTCTTTGACCCGTCTTTCAAGGGACAGGACAAAATGGTTGGACTTTCGTGAATTCTCATCCTTTCCACTCTCGCTGTGGCATCGGCACTGTTCCTCGCAGGAGAGGGAAAGGCACTGGAGTACGATTACACTGGGATGGTCACGCCTGTAACTCCCTTTGATTCTCTTTACCGCCCCATAGAAAAATACCTTGGGTCGAAAAACCCTTCAACCCATCCGAAACTCGAGGAGTCTCTTGGATCAGGTTTTATTCGCCCTATGAAGATTTTGAAAAAATACCTAAAGGCCGCCAGCCGATTTGCATACATCCCTGATGGACATGGTGGGCACCATACCACCTATCGTCTGCCATCTAATTCTCGACAAAAGAAGAGATCCTTTGAGCACTGGCAACTGCCAGAGGAGACGGAGAAACGAGGGGCAGGGGACTGCGAGGATAAGGCCATTTGGCTATATTCGAGGCTACTTCAGGCAGGTTTTGAATGCGTGCGGCTAATGGTAGGGAAGTACCGGATCGACCAGCCCGACTACCATGCCTGGGTTGTGTCGTATCTCGGCGGCAAGATATATATCCTAGATCCCACCAAGGATGAGGGCATGTGGGAGGCCCGGCAGTATCCAAGGGGGTCTTACAAGCCTGTCTTTTCTTACTCCAGAACCGATCGATGGTACCACTTTCAGAGAGACCATCAACTCCTCATGACAACCTGGGCAAGCGGAAGGGACTGACTGCGGCCATGTCAGACCATCCCCCGCCCCTTACCACCTCTTGACGCACGATTCAGAAGAGTCGAAAGAATCACTCACCCTGATGTGACCCAACCAAAACGTTCACCCCTATCCCTCGGGAAAATCAAAGGCTGACTCCTGATGGCGGAAACTGGACGGCCGTTCCTGAGGAATAAGGTGAGCCTGGCCGACTATTTTGTTTTAGAGATTTTCTCCCAGCATTGCCAGTCGCAGTCCTCGCCACTGTAGTCTGCCAGTATGGGATTATCACAACTGATACTTCGGAGAACCTTCCTTCCCTTTTTTGTCTCCCATTCAACCAAAAGGGACGGTATGCCCTTCCCTTCAGGGCATTCAAGCTGTCGAATGATTCGGGTGATTTTGCCCGTCATGGTATAACCTCCCTTTTCCATTATTCGCGGCACTCAGCCGAAACCCGGGATTGCCCCCCATCACCGCAACCTCCAAGGATTCCTCCGGTCGCTCTGGACCGCTGCGCGAGTCGCACTCTCCGATTCATGAGATTTAACCCGACGCCACTTCCCAAGATGAAAAAGGCCCCTGTCATGAAATGCAATGAGAGTGGATCTTTAAATATCAACACCCCAGCGATTCCTGTTAAGACGACCTCTGACATCAGAATCACAGAGCCTTCTGAAGCCTTGCAGAATTTGAAACCCTGGGTCATAAGAAGTTGGGCGATCAAGAATACGATCCCCAGAATGATCAAAAGCAGAAGCTGGTCAGGACCATGCATCCTAACCCCCTTTAGGACAAAGGGGAATGATATAATACTTCCAGTAAGGCAGTAATAGAAATAGATAACGAAAGGATTATTGGTTTCCCGCAGTTTTCGAATCAAAACGACTGAAATTCCAGCAGAACATCCAGCCAAGAGTCCGTAGATGTCCCCCCAATTGAATACATGAGTTCCGGGGTCGATAAGTATGTAGATCCCCCCCAGACCGATGAGGATGAGAATTACCTCCTTTCCAGAGAGAGACTCCCGGAAAAGGATAAAGGCAAAGAAGGACGCAAAAATAGGAAAGGTGTAAAAGAGCACCAAGGCATTGGCGAGGGGGATCATGGATATCGATTTAAGAAGAGAGAGGAAGGTGAGGGTTCCGACTACCCCCCTCGCCACCAGAATCGGCGTCCGGTTCCCTCGAAATGAAATTCTCCTTGGCGCCATCAGGAGCAGGAGAATCGCCCCACCAATGACAAACCGAAAGAAAGCGATTTCAGTGACGGCAAATTCGGGGGAGACGAACTTAACGAGCACGTCTGTGAGGGCGAAAAAAAACGCAGAAAGCACCATCATCGCCAAACCACTTGTGAGCAGCGATCGCATCATTCGCAGCGTCCTCAGATTTCGACCGAGCAATCATGTCGCCCAGTCAAAATGATATCAGAGGCCCTAAGAGACAGCAAGGGCAATCCCTACGCTATCTCCTCCCCTCCTTTCAGTATCTGTCCCGTGGGCTGAACGACCAGCGGAGGGGCCTGTCCAGTTTTCGGCTCTCCCCAGTATACGGTTCTATGGGGGAAGGGAATCTCAATGTTTCGTTCATCAAAAACCTTCTTCATTCTCCGGTTAAACTCCCGTGCCACCCTCCACTGCTTGATCGGCTGTGTTGTGATCCTTGCCTTGATAACCACTGCGGAATCGTCAAACTTGTCAACTCCGAGAATCTCGAGGGGCTCCAGAATGTCGTCTTTGAATTCAGGATCCTTCTCTAGGGACTCGCCAATCTCCTTGAGAACAGCCATGACCTCATCCACATCCTCTCGATAGGCCACACCGACCTCAAAAACGTATCGCGAGTACTCCTTGGTCATATTCGTGACCGCCTCGACACTCCCATTGGGGATCACATGGACATTTCCGGCCAGGTCTCGCATCTTAATCGTCCGCAAGCTCACCCCTTCAACGAGACCTCCCGTGCCGCTCACAACGACCACGTCTCCTACCGCCACACTATCCTCAAACAGCAGAAAAAGGCCATTAATGAAGTCCTTGACCAGCGACTGGGCACCAAACCCGACAGCCAGCCCGATAATTCCTGCACCGGCCAGAATAGGCGTCACATTGAC
>CAYGBK010000099.1:0-18419 GCA_964348095.1 uncultured Thermodesulfobacteriota bacterium
CACCCAAACACGCCTCAGCATCCCCTTGGACAAAAGATAGGCCTGCTTCCGACTGTCTCGCCGGTCCGTCTTGACCCGGTTGCCATACTCCTGAGGCAAAAGACTCGGTGGCGTCACAATACAGTCTGCCCCATAGCCGATCACTCGATCATAAAGCCAAAACCCAAAATAACCCGCCTCATACACCACCTGAATTGAACAGCTCCGATACCGATCTAACAACTTCCGTAACGCCTCCCAATGGCCCGGTATCGTCCCACTGAAGAGCTCCTCGTCCTCGGTCATCACCGTGACGTGCCACTTGAACCGATGAAGATCCACTCCCACAAAAACACGCTTGCCTTCTTGGGCCTTCCTTCTGTACTCTTCCATACGAGCCTCCTGACTTAAGGGATTTTACTTGCTGATTTGGTTTTACCCCTCTTGCCAGTGAGGCTCAAGTCTGTATCATGGTTACTTGAATTCTGGATACCTTGATTCGTTCCACACGACTGCAAATGCCCGAAACGACGATGGGTAGATAGTCCATGGCAAAGCCAGGGTTGACACCCGTGCCGAGGACGGCAACCCCAGTCCTTTTAGCCCGGTCGTCGATCTGTCTTGAAAGCTCTGGATGGGTTAGCCAGGGATAGGCCAGTTCCTCACACGTCGATATCAGATATTTGCCAGCCTCAACGATCTCTTCAATTTGAGGGTAACAAGCGACAAGAGAGGAAACCGTGGAGAGGGTAACAAGCCGGGCTTTTTCATCGGAAAGAACCTCGGCGGAATTGGAGGAGACAGTGACGCCGAGAGGCGTGTCCAGGCCGACCAGATCTGCTAAGTCTCGTCCCACTTTCTCTTTGTCGACATCGACAGCTCCCACAATGCGGAAATCCCCTTTCTTCAGCAAATCCCTTAAGATGGCCTGGCCAATCGGACCGATCCCAAACTGAATCACGCCGATCCGATCTTTCATTTGTATTCACCTTCTTTCCATGTTGATTGGATATAAGCGAGGGTTAACCAATTTCATGAATCCTTGGAAGGCACTGCCCATTCGCTCTTTTGACGGCCAGTATGTTGGCTCCAATCCGGAGAAATGTGGAGGAAAGTTCTATTTATGGAAGAGAGTACATTAGCACAGTGGTCAGGCCTTGTCAAAGGCGACCAGGGCTAGACGTGGTTCCACATGCTTATCAACGAGAGAGAGGAGGAGTGTCGGTGGGTCAGAGAAATCACCTGATTGGATGGGCCGTGAGAGGGACCGTCCTAAGAGAGCCCATTGAGATTCAGCGTGCCTAGGAATCTCTAATGTATGATTTGTACCTATCCTCAACATCCTTGTGCCATTCTCGCTCGAAGCTCTCCAAATCGATGCCGAGGCTCTCGGACACGCAGGCGGTCAGTTCTTTCCCTTGCCCTATTTCCTGCGTGATTTTCTTTAGCGGGTCCGTGCCCCATCTGTCGACGAGGAATGCAACAGCATCGGATGAGAAAAAATAGGTTGTAAGTGGATATTGGTTGGTCGCATGGTAGTGATTCAGATCTGCTAATGTGGGCAGACGTCTTCGGGATAGGACGGTTTTCCCCTCCTCCCAAACCGCTTCGGCAGGATACCTGCCTATGAATCGCTGAGTGCCCAAATACTCGGCGGTACCCTCAATGAACCAGAGGGCCTCGCGATCCTTGATGAACCGCCTCATCGACCGATGTTGCAGAAAATGGATGTACTCGTGCCATAAGACTCCTTTTCTGAATCTCGATGGCGGCCGTTTACCACCACCTTTCTCGACCATCCCTTGGTCTGTGAGAACTTCAATGACTTTTCGGTCAGTGAGGTAGCGGGCTTCACCGCCACTGGTCAAGTGGGGGACAAGTCTGACTTTCAAGACATCCTCATGATTCACCCCAAGCTCCTCTGTGAGGATCTCCCGTGCCTCTTCCATCGTCTCAGCGATTTCTTTCGCCCGAGAGGCGTCTGACGATGGATAGATGATGAGGAAATGAGGAGTCGCCAGAGTTTCTCCAGAGGCCCAGGGTGGGAAAATCAATGAACAGAGGAGCACGATGGCGATTGAGAAACAGGAGCGTCGGTTCATATCTATTTCCTGGCAAAGGGACTCACGGTTCGCATTGGATGCCCTACCACTTAACCTTATCGGTCTGTGAATCCGGTTAGTTTAATATTTCTGCTGATCCGTGGAGGAGAGAGAAAACAGAGGGCGTGCAGAACCAAAACGGATCTAGGTGCGTCGGCCTATTCTTTTTCTTACCTTTTGCCAGGAACCTGTGATGAGAAAACTCTCTTCCATATTGTCGACCATCTGGTGAAACCGGTTTATTGGAACAGAGAAGGTAAGAATATTCTCTGAAACCCACGGTCGAGCCGAAACGTCAAAAAGCCCTAGAACACCTCTTGGACGATTTGTATCCTTTTGGAGGTAGGGATACTGGACGATCGATGCGCAGCCCGAAGCAAAAGGAGCGAAAACACCATTTGGTTCTGGCTCATCGAAGTTTGCCAGAGTAAAAAGACCGGAGAGTATATCGGCCTCTGCAAAAAACACCACGCCAACCGGATCGTCAAACCGGTCAAGGGTGTCCCATCTCTTGAAAACGATATATCTCGCCGGGGCCCGGTATTGGCCCAGGTTTTTCATTGCCTCTCTGACGAGTCCAGGAGTTTTCTTATAACGTTCACCCTCAAGTTTTCCGGGTATGCCGTAGGAGAGGAAATATTCGAAGTTCGGCATTATCTCCTCGGTAAAACCGAAATACCTTTTGCCGCCGCCACAGCCTATTGAATTGATATCAAACGAAATTGATTTTCCTTTCCGGACTTTTGACAAATCGGCAATAACACATCGGTGTCCTGCTGGGGGTTTGACCAGGTCTGCCACCCCCTCTCTGCCTGTGTAATAGAAGACGATCGGAAGCTGTGCACCATTGAAATACTTCTTCCATAGCCCCATGAATCTCTCTTTTGTCTTCAGATCCATGATGATCCCTCCAAGCCTTTGAAAGTTACCCGGGATCCTCTCCAAGCAGCCTTGCAGATACGTCTGTAATGTCACTTAGCACGCTGTCTGCTCCACGGAAATTGCAAGATTTCGTTAATTCATTAGGAACCACCCAACAGGTCAACTCAGCGCTCTTAGCGGCCGCTAAACCTCTTTCAGAATCTTCGACTACAAGACATTCATGTTTTTGGACATCGACACAATCCAGCGCGCGCAAGTACGGGTCTGGCCGGGGTTTTGATTCGAGGTAATCCTCCCGGGTAAGGACGAAATCAAAATAAGGAACAAGATTCGTCGACTGATGAATGATCTCAAAATGATCTCTCCGAGAGCTCGTTACCACACCCATGATGAAATGATCTCTCAGCCTGGCAATTGTCCTTTCCACACCGGGAATTTGGATAGGTTCTTCACGAAGCAGCCGGCCGTAGATTTCATTTCGCTCTGCCCGCAGTGCATCGACTTCATCCTGAGATATGCCCCTTTTTTTGGCGAGATGCCAGGCCCCACTCGACTGGGTAAGAAAAAACTCGACGAATACTTCCGGAGTCAACTCCACGCCGACCCGGGCAAGAATTTCTTTGGTGGCGCGGTAATATAACCGTTCCGTATTGACCAACACCCCGTCGTTATCCCAAAATATCGCCTTGACAATGTGATAGTTCATGCCTTAGATTCCGGTCCTATACAATTCGGCCCTTCACGAACCACTCCAGACCTGGTTTGCTCTGGATTTCGATTGCCCCTTCCTCATACGGAAAGGCTCATCAAAAAGAGCTGTCCTGAGGGGGTTCTGAATGATACCCCATTCTACCATGCCGTCCTTTGAGTTAAAAAATCAATGGGCGTCAAACATGGCAACACGTTCCCAGGCCGTCCCTAGGGCGTCTGAATGTGATTGTTCCTTGGGTGATGCGAGAACGAGAGTCCAGTACGTTCCATATTTCGATGAAGGGTTACGAAAACACGCAGCCCCAATTTCCGTGAAAAAGGAGGCCATTATGTTTGCACAGTGATCGGGACTGGCCAGCCATGCTTGGATTGTCTCTTTCGATGATTCACGTCCTCCTGAGATATTCTCCCCAACCGAACTCCAGGTATATCCTTCCTCTTCCACCCGCTTCGTCACCCATGACCCATTTGATCCCCTGTGACCTAAGAAGTCATGATTCGCCATATCGATGGAATGCTTTAATGCAGCCTTTGCGAGGTTCGAGTTCCATTTCATGGGATTGGCCGCGGGCAATCTTTTGAGGCCACATCTGCGTTTTGACGATCTCGCTTTATTGATCAACCGGATCATTTCCGTCTCAATCGTCTTTGATGACTCACATTCAAAATACTGATTCTGGCTAACAACAATGACGTTTCTCTTGGATGACTCGCATCCAGGGAGCAGCTAGAATCCAAGGGTTACCGCAAGAACTGTTTTCAATGGGGTTCCTCCAAATCCATATTTCTGAGGATGGAAATACGGTCGACAACCCCAGGGAGCCGGCTCTAACGAGTCTTTGGGCACGATCCTACTTTCTCGCCGAATTACTGGCACCGATTGCCTGTGGTGGCCATAATTTGCGAAGAATGAATCCAATAATCCAGAGGCTAATCCCAGCCAAAATAATATTGACCGCCCAGTACTTCCAGTATGCACCAAATACGCTTTCCCATCCTTTGTAAATCCTGTGGGCGAGGTTCACGTTCAGCTCTGGCTGAGTAAACACACGGCAAACCTGCTCAAGAAGGAGAAACCAAAGGAGGCTGTAGAGCCAGGTTTTGCGGCCCCCCCCTATTCTGGAGAATGCAAACATACCAACAACAAAACCGCCAAAATGGGTGCCAAATGTTGATAGAGTGCCAATCCCCATGTGGGTCATCCCCCAGATCCATAGTGGAAGCCCCAGGATTAGCCAAAGTACGGCGACTCGAACAAGCTCCGATTGGTTCAGAAATAGACCAATTGAAAGGATGAGGTTTGACATATGGCAGACCCAAAGAATCTGGCCAGGCTCCCCAAGGACCAAGAAATGTCGGAGACGGGCAAGAAACAATATGAGAGGAATAATTCCCAATAATCGAAGGCTTCTTGTTAGGTAAAGGTGGGGCATCACTATGGGGTCAGGTCTTGACTTTTGACAAAACCGCCGGGATCTCTTAGAGATCCTTTGGCAGTCTCCTGCTCTTTTTCACTTCTGCTGGAAATCTCTTGTATGCTTTAGTCACGGCGGAGTAGCTCATACCGCCAAACATCTGTCCGGTCTGTCTTTTGGGTAAGTCTCGTGTTCCCCTTTAATAGATAGCCATCCCCTTGGGCCCTCTTTTGATCTCTGGAGATCATCCCCAAGATGAAATCTCAATAGACGATGCTATCCTCGGCATTGGAAATGGTAGATTGATAGCTATGTTAGGGATTGTCTTCCAACTTTGCCACCACCTCTGCCCTGACAGAATCTAGATGGACATGGCGGTTCAGTTCAAGAAGATATCGGTCCAGGTCGATGAGAATCGCCTTGTACCGACCCTAGTGGCCTGGCCAGGGTCTTGATTCAAAAAGAAAAAAGACCTTACGCTTTGAAGTGTCCCATGTCAAGTTCTGACCCCTGATCTAATCCTATTTAATCAGGGCTGTGAAAGTGCCAATGAGGTAGCTTTTCTTGTAATCTGGCAAGGAGACATGGATCCGTGCCCCCACCTCCGAGTCCGTCTTGCTCTCAAGAGTGAGACGCATGCCGTATTCTCCGACATACATTAATGTTCCTGGAGAATTCTGCCCCGGTTTGACAAACTTCATATGAATATGCGGTAACATGCCCTGGGAGCCAGAGGTTACCACGATGTCTTTATCAAGTTCACCTTTGCCCACGAAGATGATGAGCTGACCGTCGGGCCAAGTCTGTCCTCTGGAGGACAATGTGAGGGCATGGTCGTTTATTGTCGCCGAATCCAGCATGAACTCTTTGCCGAAGATCTGCCCTCTGATCGGGACATCAGGGACGCTATCGAGGGGTTTATCAATTGACCAGAGGGTATCCTGAGCGCTAACACCTGAAAGAAATGCTAATACCAGTGCGAGTATCGAGATACTTAATGCCTTCACACTATCCTCCTATGCGTTTTACTGTTTTGTGCCAGACAGAGGCGAGTGCAAAGTCTATGCCGCCCAAACGAAATAAATGACCTCAGGGGGAGGGCAACGGTAATAGGTGTTTACGTTGCATGATTTCCGCCACCTGAGTAGATCGTCGCTTCTCGTTGAAACGGCAGCGATCGACCGCCAGCACTGACGACAAGAAGCCAGGCGAGTTTGGCATTTTCAGGAAGGATGTGCTATCAGTATGAAACGCATGGGTGGTCAGTAGTCGGCGATCGGATGATTAGCCGAAGGACGGGGAACGAACAGGTGTTGAGAGGACGCTGATCGCCGAGGGCAGTTGGGAATTATGGCCAAAAACAAAACCTTCTACGCCTGTCAATCGTGCGGGTTTCACTCGCCCAAATGGCTCGGGAAATGTCCAAACTGTGGGGAGTGGGAGAGCCTGACAGAGGAGAGAATCATCGAAGAACCGCCAGCGAAGAGATCGTCAGCGAGTCTCGGCGCTGGGGAGTCACCCCGCCCGATCACCGACATCCAACTAAACGGCAAGGACCGGCTTCATTGTGGGATCGACGAGTTCGACCGGGTCCTGGGTGGAGGAATTGTTGGTGGATCTGTGGTCCTGATCGGCGGGGATCCGGGCATCGGGAAGTCTACCCTCCTTCTACAAGTGCTTGATGGGCTTGCCAGCCAGGGGCAAAATGTTCTCTACGTCTCGGGCGAGGAGTCGGCCGAACAGACCAAGATGAGAGCCGATAGGCTCGGTATTCACGCCTCGAATCTCCTCGTCCTCTGCGAGACTTCAGTGGATGGCGTCCTTGAAAACATCCGAGAAACAGAACCCCGGGTGGTCGTGATCGACTCGATCCAGACTGTCTTTTCTCCCGATCTCCAATCGGCTGCAGGAAGCATCAGCCAGGTTCGAGAAACATCCAACCGGATCATTTATACTGCAAAATCCACCGGTCTTCCGGTGCTTCTGATTGGTCATGTGACCAAAGATGGGGCCATCGCTGGCCCAAGGGTTCTGGAGCACATGGTCGACACGGTTCTCTATTTTGAAGGCGATGCGGGGCATTCCTATCGAATTCTCAGGGCAGTGAAGAACCGTTTTGGCTCCACCAATGAAATCGGTGTCTTTGAAATGCGAGACGCTGGCCTGACGGCGGTCTCGAGTCCATCGGAGATTTTCCTCGCCGAGAGGCCTTCGAATGCCTCTGGCTCTGTTGTTGTGCCGAGTGTGGAAGGAACACGACCTGTTCTCGTTGAACTTCAGGGGCTTGTGACCAAGAGCTTTCTGGCTATGCCAAGGCGAACAACCACGGGCGTGGACTATCATCGTGTTGCCATCCTTGTGGCCGTGCTGGAGAAGAAGGTGGGTCTCAATCTGTTCGATCAAGATATCTTTCTCAACGTGGCCGGAGGAATCAGAGTGACTGAGCCAGGGGCAGACCTGGGCGTCGTCGCCGCAATCGTATCAAGCTTCCAGGACCGCCCAGTGGCTGAAAAAACGGTCCTCTTTGGGGAGGTAGGCCTCGGCGGTGAGGTTAGGGCAGTGGCCCAGTCAGAGCCAAGGGTCAAAGAGTCGGCCAAGATGGGTTTCAAGCGATGCCTTCTGCCAAAAGCTAACCTCGAGAGAATCAAGCCGGATAAGGAGATGGAAATCCTCGGAGTCAGATCGGTGGAAGACATGATAAAGGTTTTATTCTAGGCTTCCTAAAGGGGAGGTTTGAGAACCGCTGCGCTTGACGAGTGCCATGCGCCAATGGGGTTTGCTCAGGGCAGGATCCCCTGATTTTGGGGATTGAACTGTGGGCCTCGAGTCCCGGGCAGCGCAGCGGGCCGAGGTCCTGGTCCTTACGGGAAAGGAAGGGGTGAATAAGTTTGAACCGAAAAGGAGGGATCTTTGTTGTTATCTGTTTCTTTGTTGTGATGGCTGTCAGTCGGGTCTGGTTCGTGAGGCCGGTCGCCGGGAGTGAGTTTATTGCTGGAAAAGCAACATTCTCTGGGCGTGCGATAGGATCACTCGGTTCAGGGGGTGAGAAAATCATAGCCGCACAGGTGAGCCTTTTCTATTGCCAAAACCTTCGAGATCTTGAAACGAAAATAAGAGAGCTGGCTGTGGCGGGCGTAAATACCCTCATTGTTCGGGTTTTTCAGAATGAGGGGGATAGACCCTATCAATTCGCCACAGCACGGTATCCCTCGGGAGTCTATTTCCAGACCCGGCATGCCCCTGTGGTAGGCGATGTTCTGGGAGTCGTGGTCAGGCTCGCACATCGCTACGGGTTGAAGGTTTTTGCCTGGATGACCACTCGCTACGCCAATTACGGCTTCGAGAGCTCGATGGGGCTGCGCGGTTTCTTTTATGATTTCGAGAAGGGGATTATGGCGCCAGGAAAAGGATTCAACCTCTTTCGGCAGGACGTTGTTACACGCCTTGAGGGGCTGTACGGCGATTTAGCCCAGTATCCTATTGATGGAATTCTTTTTCAAGATGACCTGATATTGAAACATAACGAGGGATTCAGCGATGAGGCGAGACAGCTTTTTTTCAAGGATCACGGTTATGACCCCCACCCGTCGCTCTTGTACGGGGAGACCTCAACGGGAGACGGCGGGAGGATTGTGGTTTCCAATTATACGGATCGTTTCTGGATTTGGGCCCGTTGGAAAAACCGGAACGTGTTGGCCTTGGCTCAAAAGCTCATGAATGCCGCGAGGACGATAAGACCGGATCTCCGATTTGCTATCAATATTTTTTACGAGTCAATTTTAGAGCCCGAAAATGCAATGGCCTGGTATTCGCAGAGTCTCGCGGCGGCGCGGGACCTCTCCTTTGACTATTTCTCAATCATGGCCTACCACAGACAGATGCAGGAGGAACTGAATCTCACGACCATCGAGGAGACGGAAGATCAGTTTGCCCATCTCACAGAAAAAGCGGTTGACATGGTGGGCGATCCGTCACGGGTCCTCATGAAAGTCCAGGCCGTAGATTGGAGGGACTCGAGGCTTCTTCCTGTGGAGGAGACAGAGAGGTTCCTCCGAATCGTGGGGGCGAAACCAGAAATGCACGTCGCCGTGGTTCCCTACCAGCCCGATCTACCCATGGGTAGGATGATTCGTTCTCTCAAACGACCGCGCGCTTATGCAAAATGGGCACTGGAGGATTCTGGCATGAGGGCTATACATGGGCCTCACCCCAGTTTTTCCCCCAGGTGATCGCAACTTTCAGTGGAACTGACATCTCCATGACCCCTTCCATTTCGTTCCGAATCAGCTCGCTCACAGCGTCGAGCTCTCGGTCTGGGGCTTCGAAGACCAGTTCATCGTGAACCTGCAGAATCATCTTTGTCGAGAATCCGTCATCGCTGAGTCTTTTGTGGATCCGAATCATTGCTATTTTTATGAGGTCAGCAGCTGTCCCCTGAATTGGCGTATTGATGGCGGTTCTTTCCGCAAACTGGCGCAGTGGTCGGTTCGAGCTATTGATCTCCGGAAGGTAACGTCTCCGGTTGAACAAAGTGGTCACGTACCCTTTCTGTTGTGCCTCCTGAATGATTTTATCGATGTAGGATTTTACGCCTCCATGCTTGTCGAAGTACTCCTCGATGTAGGCCTGAGCGACCTTTGTGTCGACTCCAAGTTCTTTGGCCAGGCCATAGGCGCTCATCCCGTAAATAACACCAAAATTGATGACCTTAGCCTCCCGCCTCATGAGATCATCGACCTTGTCTGGAGAGACGCCAAAGATTCCCGCTGCTGTCCTCTGATGAACGTCCTCGTCCCTTTGAAAAGCAGCCGTCAAGGTCGAATCCCGAGAGATGTGGGCGAGGATTCTTAGCTCGATTTGGGCGTAGTCGGCTGACAGTATAGAGCACCCCCTACCAGTGATGAAAGCTTTTCTGATTCTCCGTCCTTCCTCGGTACGAATAGGAATATTCTGCAGATTTGGGTTGCTACTCGAGAGCCTTCCTGTGGCTGTCACAGTCTGGTTGTAAGAGGTGTGAATTCGTCCAGTTTCGCCGTTTACAAGTGTAGGCAGAGCGTCCGCGTAAGTCGATTTCAGCTTTGAGAGTCCCCTGAACTCGATAATCTTGGCAGGAAGGGGGTGGGTTACAGCGAGTTTGGACAGGACCTCCTCATCCGTTGAGAAACTCGTCTTGGTTTTCTTAATGGGCGGAAGTTTCAGTTTGTTGAAAAGGATGTCTCCTAGCTGTTTCGGGGAGCTAATGTTGAAGGACTCTCCCGCGAGATCGTATATTTCCCTCATCAGTCGATTCAAGCTCTTCTCGAACTCTTTGGAGAGCTCCGCCAGAAGTGAAAGATCCAACTTTACGCCGTTCATTTCCATGTCTGAAAGAACAAAAATGAGCGGGAATTCTATTTCACGGTAAAGGTCTGACAGTCCTCCCTCTTCCAATTTGGAAGCGAGTGTATGAGAGAGTTGAAAGCTAACGTCGCACGCCTCGCAGGCAACTGGGCCGATTTCTTCGACGGCAATGTCTTCTGGCGCACGGGCTTTTTGCCCTGTGCCCATCAGCTCCTTTCTCGAGATCATTCGATGGTCCAGATATTCTTCGGCGAGAGTGCCGAGGCCGTGGTCATGACGGGTGGGATTGAAAAGGTATGAGGCAACCATCGCATCGGTTTCCCATCCGGCAATCTCCAGACCTTCTCGTTTAGAGAGAATGTGGGATCGTTTGATGTCATATCCATATTTCTTGATCAGCGGATCTTGGAGAAAAGGTTTCAGTTTTTTGAGCACCCCGTGCTTGGATAAATATTTAGCATGACCCTTTGAGTCCTGAGCCAGCGGGATATAACAGGCGTGGTGCGGTTCGAAGGAAATGGCAATGCCAAGCATGTGTCTGTCCATAGGAGAGAAGCCTAAGGGTTCGATGGAAATTGCGATGGGTTTTCGGGATGCCATCCTGGAGATCACCTTGTTCAAGGCCTTCTGGTCGAGAACGGGCGCATAGTTCGTTTCCCGTCTCTCGGCCGCAGGAAGCTCCCGCAGAAGCCTGGTAAATTCGAGTTCCTTAAAGATCTCCTTGAGTGTTTCTTTGAACTGACCTGTAAAAGAAAAATTGTTCAGATGGTAATCGAGAGGGACTTGAGTATCTAGCGTTACAAGTTGCTTGCTCAGTCGAGCCTGATCGGCAAAAAGGGTGAGCTTCTCCCCGAGTTTGGCCTTAGATACTTTTTCCACATTTTCGAGGAGATTCTCTAGAGAGCCGAATTCCTGAATCAATGTAGCAGCTGTCTTAAGGCCGATTCCCGGAACTCCTGGAATGTTATCGATGGTGTCGCCGGTTAGGGCCAGTAAATCGACCAGCTTTTTCGGTTCAACACCGAACCGGTCCTTGATCTCCGCAAGGCCAAAAGACCTGTTTTTCATGGTATCGATGACGGTAACCTTTCCGCCGACTAACTGGAAAATATCCTTGTCTCCGGTAATAATGCGGACTGGATGGCCCTTCTGAATGGCTTCTACGGTTAACGTACCGATTATGTCGTCTGCCTCATAGCCTTCCTTTTCTAGAATAGCGATTTCCATTCCATCGACAACTTGCTTGATGTACGGAATCTGGGGGGCGAGTCGTTCTGGCATGGCCGGTCGATTGGCCTTGTAGGCCGCGTAAACTTCATTTCTGAAAGAGGGGCCGGGGGCATCAAAAATCACGGCGAGCAGTTCTGGATTGAACTCCTTGATGACTTTAAGCAGCATGTTCGTAAAGCCGAGGGTCGCGTTGGTGGGAATTCCTTTCGAGTTTGAGAGCGGCGGGAGGGCAAAGAATGCCCTGAAAATATAGGAACTCCCATCGATGAGGTAGAGAGGAGGTTTTTCCATGATATGGATTCTGCGTATCAGGATGGACCGTCTCCGGTGGCATTTCGAGTTCTGAGGCTGGCGGTAATCGTCTGAACTCTGTTGCCACCAGAGCTCTTGGCCAGATATAGGGCGTCATCAGCTGCTTTGACAAAAGACTCCGCATCTAAGCCTTTTAGGTATTCCGCAAGGCCGATGCTCACCGTGATGGAACCCAGTTCTGCTTTTTCTATCATGACCCGAAGTCTTTCGGCGATATCCAAGGCTTTGTTGAGATCGACACCAATCAGAATAATTGCGAATTCGTCGCCTCCGTAGCGGTATCCTGTGTCGACATTGCTCCGAATACAGTGAGATACGATCTCACCGATCTTCGTGAGGACCCTGTCACCCTCGAGGTGTCCATAGACGTCATTGTACTCTTTGAAATTGTCCAAATCGAACATCAGCAGCGCGAGGGTGTGTCGCTGGCGCTCTGCCCGCGTAAGTTCGGCTTCAAGGGTGCTGAAAAAATGGCGGTGATTGTAAAGGCCAGTGAGATCATCGGTAACTGAAAGCCGTCGGATCTCTTCCTCGAGTTTCTGTTTTTCACGAACAATTCTCGTTTTTTCAACACATTTCTGGACTACATATACGAGGTGGTCATTTTCAAAGGGTTTTCGGATGAAGTCAGTGGCTCCGTCCTTGAGAGCTTGGATTGCGTTATCTACTGTTGCATATGCCGTTAGGATGATGACGGCCTGATCAGGGTTTTTACTATGAATTTTTCTCAGAGCCTCATTGCCATCAATTCCTGGAAGGTTAATATCCATTATCACTACTTCCGGACCATTGTTCAGAGCGATCTTGACGCCCTCTTCCCCTGTGTAGGCGGTTAACACCTCGTAACCCTCATACTCGAGGAGTTTCTTTATGATCTCGATGGTGTCGGGGACGTCGTCAACGATCAGAACCTTCGTCCGATTGTCTGCTTGGTCCATCTTTGGAAACCTTGCCCACTGGCAGCGTAAAGGAGAAAGTGCTTCCTTCCCCCAATTGGGAATCAACCCAGATTCTGCCACCGTGCTCCTGGATGATTCCTCTCACAATAGAGAGCCCCAAGCCGGTTCCTCCAAACTTCTTGCGGTCCACCTGGAAGAACTCATCGAAGATGGCCTCAAGTTTGTCTTCAGGGATCCCCACGCCTTGGTCTGAGACTTCCGATAGCACATGGCCATTGTGAGGACGTGCAGTGATTTGAATCTCACCTCCATTGGGTGAGAATTTCAGGGCATTTGAAAGGAGATTGATGTAGACATCGTGTAGTCGATTCCGATCAGCAAAGACTGAGATACCCTTAGGAATGTTCAATTTGACGGTAAACTTCTTGTCCATTGGACCTATTTCGTCAAGATACTCTTGCACCGCACTCCCCAGTTTGATCTCCTCCGGTTCGAGTTCCCTCTTCCCGGACCGAATCTCGGCGGCAAGCAGAAAATCCTCCATGATCTTTTGAACCCGATTGGTATTTCTCTGAATGGTCTGCAGATAGTGGAAGAGGTTCTCAGGGACCTCACCTTCCTTGCCGCTAACAACAAAATCTACATTGGCCTTGATGGCTGTAAATGGGGTCTTAAGTTCATGAGAGATGGTTCCGATGAATCTCGACTTCATCTCGTCGAGGGCGCGAAGCTCCTCATTGACCCTTTCCAGTTCGGTCTTTGCCTCTTTGACATCTTCCAGAATGTTGATTGTCGCCATCCGAGAATCAGAAAGGTCTTTCACCCGCTCCTGCAACTCTTCCGTTCTTTGTTCCACCTTCTTCTCTAGGGTTTTGCTATACTCTTCTAATTGAGAATGGGACTGTTGAAGTCTAAAAGCCATGTCGTTTAGCGCTTCCGACAAGTCTCTGATCTCGCCGCTGGAGACAACCTTCACAGGGTTAAGTTCTCCCCTCGCGATGCGCTGCGTTGCATCGACGAGTTTTCTGATAGGATTGACCGTGACCTGCACAACAAGAAGGGTTGCCAGAATGCCAAGGGCAACAACCACGAGAGCCAAGAATATGGCATTTTTCTTCAAAGAGGCGATTTTGTTGGTCCATTGCATCGAGGACAGGACTACCCATGCGGTTGCCATGGACTCTGTTTCATTTGACTCGCCCGTTCCAGGGCCAGAAATGGGATAAGAAAAAGTGACTGTCTGTTCAGATTCGGAGGTGTAACCACTGTTTCTCGCTTGAGCCAGGATTCGCCCCTGGCCGTCCTTGATAGCACAGTAGACCACGCCTTTCTGCTCTACACATCGATCAACAATGGGGCGGAGGTAGGCTTGGTCGGTACTAGGAATCATCGCCTGGACTTGTCTGGCCAAGTCACTGGAAAGTTCAAGCCCCTGACTTTTCAGAACCTCCTTTGCCATGTTCTTCTCATGACTGATAAAGAAGATACTGAGAGTCAAGCATGCCAGAACGATCAGCGTGGATACGGTCAGAATGAATCTGGTACGAATGCCAAGTTGGCTCGGCCGTCTTCTCATGTCTCTATGAACAACGGGGCTCGTACGCGCAGTAGGGTTCTTCCTCGAGATGATCTCCCGACATCTCGTATGCCCGTGCCCGACATCCCCCGCAAACCTTGCGATATTCACAGAGTCCACAGCGACCCTTATAGTTGCCAAAATCTCGAAGATCGCGAAAAATGCTCGATTTCGTCCAGATGTATTCCAACGGATTCTCGCGAATATTCCCGCAATTCAGATCCAGGTATCCACAGGGTTGAACCTGCCCCACATGAGATATGAAGCAGAAAGAAATCCCCCCAAGACATCCCCGGGTGGTCGCGTCGAGCCCAAAGTTTTCAGATGTTACATGCTTGCCCTCGATCCTGGCTTTTTGTCGAAGAATCCGATAAAACTGGGGCGCACAGGTGGCTTTGAGATGAAGGGGACTCTTCTCTTTCTGATCGTAAAACCAGGTCAGGGTTTCTTCATAATCCTGGGCTGTCACGTGCTGCTCCTGCAGTTCTTTTCCCCTCCCGGTTGGAACCAGAAGAAATACATGATGGGCAGCGGCTCCAAGGTCGATGGCAAGGTCTAGAATGTCGGATAATTCGTGCCGGTTCTCAGGGGTAATCGTGGTGTTAATCTGAAATTCAAGGCCGACTTTCTTGGCAAGCCGGATACCTTGGATGGCTCTTTCAAAAGCCCCCGGAACCTGCCTGAAGCGGTCATGGCTTTCGGCTGTGCCTCCGTCGATGCTGACACTTATCCGTTGGATACCAGCGTCCTGCATTTTCTGGGCCACCTTTTCGTCCACTAGGGTCCCATTGACCGCCATGACCATTCGTAACCCCTTCTCGGTTCCATGACGGGCAACTTGAAATATGTCTTCCCTCAGAAGAGGCTCCCCCCCTGTCAGAATAATCACCGGGTTGCTGAATGAGGCGGTGTCATCCAGTAATTTCAGACATTCAGAGGTCGTCAATTCTCCGGGATAGGGTCCATGCTCAGCAGATGCCCTGCAGTGGATGCAGGATAGATTGCACTGGCGCGTAATTTCCCAGGCTATCATTCTCAAGGTGTTCATCACGTGCTTCCGTCCAGGATTTGCGCCACTTCCTTGGCAAAATAGGTGAGAATAATATCTGCCCCGGCTCGTTTGATACTGAGGAGAGATTCCATCATCACATCACCACCGTTGACCCAGCCCAACTGATCTGCGGCTTTTATCATGGCGAATTCCCCGCTGACGCTGTAGGCAGCCACAGGGACATCGAAGGAGTCCTTGACCGCGTAAATGACATCTAAATAAGGTAGGGCAGGTTTCACCATGACAATGTCTGCACCTTCTTGAATATCGAGGGCCACCTCTCTCAGTGCCTCCTGCAGGTTTCCAGGGTCCATCTGGTAAGATTTTCGGTCTCCAAACTGGGGGGGGGACTCAGCCGCATCTCTGAAAGGTCCATAATAGGCCGATGCAAACTTCGCCGAGTAAGCCATGATAGGGATATGGGTAAATCCTTTGTCATCAAGGGCCTGGCGAATCACACCGACCCGTCCATCCATCATGTCGGATGGGGCTACAATGTCCGCCCCAGCCGTTGCATGGGACAGGGCCATTTTGGACAAAAGTTCCAAGGTCGGATCATTCAAAATTTCGTTCCCCTCAACAACACCGCAATGACCGTGGTTCATGTATTCGCACAGGCAGACATCGGTCACAACGAGGACATCACCAATGCTCTCCTTGATAGCTCGGATGGCTTTTTGGATTATGCCGGCTTGTGAATAAGCTTGGCTCGCTTTTTCATCCTTTTCTTCGGGAATACCAAAGAGAATAACAGCACTTATCCCAAGATCTCTGAGTTCCTTCACCTCTTCTAGGAGTGAGTCGACAGATAGCTGATAATTGCCCGGCATGGAGTCAATCGGGTTCCTAACACCGTTACCGGGACAGACAAAGAGAGGTTGGATCAAATCATCAAGCGACAACCGCGTCTCTCTGACAAGATTTCGAACCTTCTGGTTACGCCTCAACCGGCGTGGTCGATACTGAGGGAATTGCATGATAGCGTTTTCCTTAGGCCATTATGTCGTCCGGGGGGTAACCCTTACTTTATATACAATACAATCCAAAGCATGTCCAGATTTGGAGAAAAGGGCGCGACCAACCCGACCCCGCGGCGGGGTGAGGATGATTTCTCCGCAAGTGCGCCGATCCTCTCCAGAACTGAATTTTCCCCAAATAACAGGCACGCCCAGTTTCAGGGTTGATAATGGGAAACAGGATGGTGCGGTCACAATTGGCAATGCCATTAATTCACATGGCACATGGGCGTAAAGGGCTCATCAAGGTGGTGAATTACTTGTTGCATCAGTCGATAAGCTATTCAGTCCGGAGGGATCCTGTATCATCTTCGGTTTTCCGAGAGCGGTCTTGATAAACCTACCAGGGAAACTCTGCACAAGCCTTTGTTGACACGACATATGGAGGATGCTACCTTCTTGTTTTGGTCATAGAGGAGGGGCGCATGGAAAAAACCTTTGACAGTAAATCAATCAAGACAATCGAAGATCTGTTGCAATACCAGATGCTCGAAAAGGAGGCCGTTGTTCGCCTTCTGATCAAAAAGGGAGTTTTTACGCTTGAGGAGTTTAGGGGAGAGGTGGACATGCTCACCAGAAAGCTCAAGGAGCAGAAGAAATAAAGGCCAGGTGGATCAATGAATCGGATTCTAGTGGTAGGCGATGATAAAAGGCTGAGGAAGGACCTGTCCAATAGACTCGCTGAAATGGGCTTCCAGACTCGTTTTGTTTTGCCCGGTGAACAAGCCGCCAGTGCTCTTTGGCAGAATCATCCTGATCTGATTCTGTTTCAGTACAATGGCAATTCGCAAGGATTACGAGCGTTTTCTCGGGAGCTGAAGGGGGATGAGGAGACCCGCAGCATCCCCTTGGTTGCGGTCGTGCAAGAGACGGAGGGCCGAGAGTTCGATCTATGGGACGTGATAGATGATTTTATCATTACACCTTGCCGTTCCGAAGAGCTCGAGTTACGAATCCGACATGTCCAACGAAAAAAAGGGCTCAATTTTTCGGGTGAGAATCTTCAAATTGGGAACTTGGCCATCGATTTTGCGGCTTATGAGGTCGCTGTTCGAGGGGTCCCTGTCGCCCTTACCTTCAAGGAGTATGAGCTCCTAAAATTCCTGGTGACCCATCCAAACCGTGTTTTCAATCGTAACGCTCTGCTTCAAAGGGTTTGGGGTTACGACGCATATGTTGGAACGAGGACCGTGGACATCCACATCCGTCGATTGCGTTCCAAACTAGGGAATGCGGGATCTGGGATACAGACGGTGAGAAACGTCGGGTACAAGTTCAACCTCGAATCCGCTGCCACGAGGCTCAAAAGCTAGACTCCGAGATGGGTTTTTTGTTCAGAGGGGTAGTTGGCAAATTCTTGCCTGTGCCATTTTCATGCAATCCTTACATTCGTCGGATATGATCCAGTGTCCCTCCTTTCTTTCTACCTGTGAAGATAGACATCATGAGTATGCAGTTTGGATGGCCACGCTGATGAGGCTCTGGTCATGACATTGATTTCGGCCTCGTCTTATGTTTTTGAGATCTCCTTTTCTGCTTGCTCGTAGAGCTTTCTCAGCAGCTTCGCCTTATATTCATACTTGGGTAGGCTGCCGGGTGGCACTAATTCTATATTGGCACGGAAGATCAGCTTCTCGCGGATTAGCTCTTCGATCTCATTCTTAAATTGATCCAGGTGAGTCGCCTCCTTTCCGTGTTCAACCTTTATATGGATCGGAGGCTTCCACCCCTCTGGTGGTGGCCTGTGTAGTTGGATCTCGATGGCCCCGGTTGTCCTTGGAGAAAAGCTGGCAACGGTATCGCGCACCGCTGCCGGGTACACATTGACACCTTGAACAATGATCATATCATCAGTTCTTCCGAAGACGCGTATACCAAACCCCGTCCGGCCGCATTCGCAACTCGT
>CAYGBK010000100.1:0-20017 GCA_964348095.1 uncultured Thermodesulfobacteriota bacterium
AAAGCGTTGGTCCAGATCGGCAAAGCGGATGGATTGTAGGTTGGAACCGGCGATCTGTTTGGCATGCCAATCGCCCATATCATGGCTTCAGGCATGGGGGGTATCCGGACTGCTGGAGATCTGGTGGCCTGGATGCAGATGACCCGGAAGATGAAAATAGGCGAGGCCAAACAGTATGTAGCGGAAAAACTCAACGTTTCCCAGATGGACCTGTCTAATGAGGAGATCATGCGTCACGTGAGGGAGGATTTGGACATTGGAGTGGTAACTGCAGTGGCCGGCAGCGCGAAGGGGATCACGGCCAAGTGCAGGATTGCTGAGCTCTTGGATATTCAGATCAACTCGGTCAACCTCTTCAAATCCAAGATCAATTCATTCTAGGAACCACAGCCAACCTCCCGGAGAGTGAATCACAGGCGGCTGATGTGTGATCACAGAATCATTTCATGGATTGTTCTAGAACTTCCTGCCCGGCTATTCTGCAGACTGGCCTTCTCTGCCGACTGAAAGGCTCATCTGAAAGAGAATCCTTGGGTGGCCTCCCCACCAATCGAAAGATCCATAGGTTTCCAAGTCTCCAGCAGTAACCCACCTCGTTAAAACGCTGATGGCCACAACACGGGCAAAAGTACCCTGGAGGATTTTGCTATGCGAGCAACTGGTACTTTTCAATTTTCTCGTGGATCTCTATCCGGCGCCGTGCCAATTCAGTAATGAAAATATTGGGATCTAGAGCCGTTTCCGGCGGAACTACACCATGATCAGTTACGTCGCCACGGGCGATCATCTGTGCACCGATGCTCAGGGGAATTCCAATATTCTTATAGTATGCTGCCTGGCCACCCCATTCCTCCTGAGGCGGGTGGCGGTTCCAAAAGGTGACCTTCACATCATGTCCATCTCGCTTTCCGCATACTTCCACAACTAAGCCGTACGCCCACAACGGTGTCTCCCTGCTCTCCGGTAACTGAACGAGGAGTTCATGCATTATCTCGAGCGGTGTCGTCTCGATACCTTTAATGGTGAGGGTCTTTTCACCATAGAGGCCGTGTTCCAGCATGGCCTTAGCCAGTCGCATAGCCCGTGGTGGAAAGCAGCCCTGCACGGAAACGCGCTTCGCACCGAGACTCTTGGGAATAGAAACCGTTTCCGGGTGCGGAATGTAACAAACCTCCTGCTCGCCAATAGGACCCGGAAAATTAACGGTTTTGAGGCCCTCAAAAGGGCCCACCGATTTGAACTCCCCATTGTCGTAAACCAGCCTTTCTTTTTCGATGTGGGGATGAAACTCCCATAGGAAGGTGGCCAACAGACCTGGTGCCGGTGCGACACAGCGAAAGGCGGCAAAATGGATACGGATTTCATCCACTTCGTCCAGTTGATCCGCGCCGCGTCGGGCCATGACGTTTGTGACCCCGGGGGTAGCACCAATACCTGGAACAAAGATAATGCCCCTCTCTTTGGCAGCAGAGTGGTAATCCCATTGCACTTCATCGGTGGACACGTCCAGGCCGTTCACGCCAGCCTCAATACAAGCTTTGGTAACAGCCAGATCGTACTTGAAGGGCAGCCCGTTGAGGATCAAATCAAAGTCCTTGAAGACTTTGACCAACCCCGCGTAATCATTAGCGTCCACCTTGAGGACTTTGACTCGCGGATCACCCATCTCCCCAGCGAGTTTTTCGGCAGCTTCAACGTCGTAATCACCGATGACGATTTCATCAAACTTTGAAAACTCGACAAGGTCTCGAGTCGCATGTCGGCAGACGGCGCCACATCCACCTAGGGATAAGACTCTCATGATTCTTCCTCCTTTCCTTGATTTTGAAAGTGTAGGGCACTCATTCCCGTCCGTAGGTTTATAGACCTCGGCCACCAAATTGTCAAGAATCGATATATAAAAGAAAGCATAATATGTTCGATTCGTTACGACGCTTCTGAACCATCACGAATTTATAAGAAGATCATTTCAGTCCGTGTAGTTTCCAGTCATCGTGCTTCAAGACGAAGCATCCCCACCCTTGGTGTTTAGAGAGGCAAAATCTCAGCGAGTTGAGCCTTCTAATGGAGCGACGCAATAGGGAGTCCCTCATATTGGAAAAGAGACTCTCGTCACCTAAACCATCTTGGAGGGAAAAATGGGCAGAAAAGGCGTTTCCCCTTTGGAACGTCTGGATTATGAGGCCAGCAGGTCTGTGTCTGATGAGATACCGAAATATCATATAAAAGTTGGGCATGGCATCCTATAATGCTGCCAGGGAGACACTCCATGCTTGTGACGATGCCTCGGTATTGTTTTACCTTGAAGACCGCAGCGTAATCGCCCCGATCCGTCCAAGTAACTTCCCCTTTACTTTTTCTTCTTGAATGCTATACTAGCCTCGCTCCAAGGGGATCCGGCGGCTGGCTCGGAAACACGGGCTGGGTTCTGATTTGTCTCTTTGCGCAGGCCGCATCTAAGTCATCTTTCCACGGACGATCCTTTCTCTGCCAATCTCTTTTTCCCTTGGATCGATGCAGATGAGAATCAAAGTCAACTGAGTTGACGAAAGGAGGGCGGTATGGATTACAAACTCTGGATCGACGGGAAGTGGACTGACAGCAAAGGGGGAGGCCGTTTGCCAGTTGAGGACCCGGCTACCGGTGAAAAAATAGCCGAAGTGATCAATGCGAGCCGGGAAGATGTGGACGTGGCCGTTCAGGCGGCCAAGGCGGCCTTCTACGATGGACGCTGGTCTGGGAAAACCCCTGGAGAACGCTCGCAGACCATCTGGAAACTGGCTGATCTCCTCGAAGCCCGAGCCGAGGACTTCGCCCGGGTAGAATCCGAGGACACCGGAAAGCCCTACGAGTTTCTCAGCCTCGGTGGGGATATTCCCTTTTCCATTGACAACCTGAGGTTCTTCGCTTCCGCCGCCCGCGATACCTCCGGCCATCACGCTGGTGAATTCGCGGAGGGATACACGTCCATCTACCGCCGTGAGCCGGTTGGGGTGGTAGGATCGATCGCCCCTTGGAACTACCCATTTCTGATGGCGGCGTGGAAAATCGGGCCGGCCCTGGCAGCCGGATGCACGGTCGTTCTGAAACCGGCATCGTTAACACCGCGTACCACTCTTATGCTCGCCGAGCTCACTGCGGAGGCCGGTTTCCCAGATGGAGTAGTGAATGTCGTCACCGGCAATGTCGGACAGGCTATTGTCGAGCATCCGGATGTTCGCATGGTGAGCATTACCGGTGCCAGTGAGACAGGCCAACGTGTCATGGAGACCGCGGCAGGGACGCTCAAACGCGTCCACCTCGAACTGGGCGGTAAAGCCCCGCTTATCGTTTTCGAAGACGCGGACCTGGATTTGGTTGCCGCCAAAGGGTCACTTGCGGCATATGTGAACACCGGCCAAGACTGCACGGCGGCGACCCGCGTGTATGGTGCTCAGAAAAAACTAAAGGAGGTCCAAGAGGCTATTATCGAAGCAATGCGCAAGGTCAAAGTTGGTATGCCCTTCGATAAGGATACGGAGATGGGTCCACTCATTTCCAATGATCAGCGCGAGCGTGTGAGCGGCTTTGTTGATAGAGCGCGGTCTGCTGGTGCTGTCATTGCAACTGGGGGAAAGATCCCGGCCGACTTTTCCAAAGGTTTTTTCTATGAACCCACGGTCATCACCAATGTTGATCAGAAATCGGAAATCGTTCAGCAGGAGGTTTTCGGACCTGTTCTGACCATACAACCATACAGAGATGAGGCCGAGGCCGTGCAACTGGGCAACGACGTTGTATACGGGTTGGCAGCGTCCGTTTTTACGAATGATATTGGACGTGCCATGCGAGTGTCGGCCAAACTCGAGTTCGGCACAGTTTGGATCAACGATCATCTGCCGCTTGCATCCGAGACGCCCCATGGCGGATTCAAGCAGTCAGGTTTTGGCAAGGACCTATCAGCCGAGGCCATGCACGATTACCAGATCACCAAACACGTGATGGTGGCCCTGTAGAAAGTTCAAGGAAGATTCTGGACAGCCTCCCAGCTACAAGACGAGATTTCTGAGCTTCTATGAAATGGCGTCTCGAGTCTTCCGATTTTCTCGAGAGAGGGAAGGCTCTATTATCGCTCCCACATTTGTCCCTTGGGGCAGCGGCCATCTCAACAAAGCCAAAGAACCCTCATTGGAAATCAGGGTGACAGAGACCTAAATTCCTTCCTGGATGAGAAACGAACTATACGAAGTCACATAGATCGGTGGTGTGAGTTTTTGAGAGAGGAAGAATCGATGGATTTGAAAAAGCTCCGAGTGAATGGCAAACGCCTGCGAAACTCCCTTGAAGAGATGGCCAAGATAGGAGCTACTCCTGGGGGCGGGGTTCAGCGTTTAACTCTATCGGCCGAGGATAAGAAGGCGAGAGGCCTCTTTGTGAACTGGTTGAAAGAAATCGATCTGGCATGCACGGTCGACGAGATGGGGAACATATTTGGAAAAAGATCTGGGAAGAATAACCACCTCCCTCCGGTCATGAGTGGCTCCCATATTGACTCGCAGCCTAAAGGAGGCCGTTTCGACGGCATCCTCGGTGTCATGGGAGCCCTCGAAGCATTGCGTATAATCCACGATAGCGGCGTGGAAACTGAAAGACCGATAATCACTGTTGATTGGACCAATGAAGAGGGATCACGATTTGCCCCAGCCATGGTGGGATCTGGCGTGTGGGCAGGAAAATTGGAAAGAGATTGGGTATACGCTCGGACCGACATCGACGGCAGAACATTCGGGGAAGAACTAAAGACAATAGGGTACATGGGAAAAACTTCGGCAGAAAGCTGGCCGGTCCATGCCTATTATGAATATCATATCGAACAGGGACCGATTCTGGAAAAACTGGGCAAGACTATTGGAATCCCCAAGGGAATTGTCTGTCTCCATTGGTATGATGTCTACCTTGAGGGTACAGCAAACCAGGTTGGACCAACTCCGATGGAGGGAAGAAATGACGCCCTCTGTGCGGCTGCCGACATGATTCTGAAAGTGAATGCATTGCCCACCAAGATGGGTGGCAATATGGTTGCCACCGTAGGAGAGATTCAAAATGAGCCAAATTCTAGAAACATAATCCCTGATAAAGTCCACTTTACGGTAGATATCCGATCTTGGGACGATGATCTTGCCCTCAGGGCCTGGGACGAACTGAAAAGAGATTTCCTGTCCATCGCCAAAACAAGGGGCTGTCCCATACGGATCGAAGAGACCTGGCGAGTGGGTCACGCCCCTTTTGAAGAGAAACTCGTCCGGAGAATTCACGATGTTGCCCAAGAGTTGGGTTATTCCAATCACGTCATGGTGAGTGGAGCCGGCCATGATGCCAGCTACATGAGTCAGGTCGCCCCAACTGCGATGATTTTCGTCCCGAGTATTGGCGGCCGAAGTCATGTGGAAGTAGAGAACACGAGATGGGAAGACTGCGAAGCAGGTGCCAATGTGTTGCTTCACTGTATCCTCAGATCTGCTATGGAAGAATAGAAAATTCAGTCTCTCGTCTCTCCATAAAACCCAATAGCCTGTTGAAATTCGCCCTCGAGGAGTGCAATGGAAGTCTGGTTGACGGAGAAACATTCCGAAGATATTGCCCTTTCCTACCGGGTCAGTAAGACTATTTTCAGTGCGGTGAGCCCCTATCAGAATATCGATGTCATCGAAAATCCTCAGTACGGTCGAATGCTTTTGCTCGATGGCATCGTCATGTTTGCCGAGGCCAATGAATTCCATTACAGTGAGATGATCAGTCATGTCCCCTTGTTCGTTCATCCCCGACCTCGGAGGGTTCTCATTATAGGCGGAGGGGACGGAGGTACCGCGAGGGAAGTCCTGAGACACCCTGATGTGGAGCGTATCGACCTCATAGAGATCGACAAAATGGTAGTTGAAACGGCCCTAGAGCACTTTCCAAGTATCGCCGAGACTTTACGGGACAGACGCGTCAATCTGACGTTCCAGGATGGCGCCGAGTTTGTGAGGACCACAGAAAAAAGATACGATGTGGCCATTGTCGACTCAACTGATCCTATCGGATCCGGGGAAAAACTGTTCGAGAGGCAATTCTATCAAAACACAATGAAATGCCTCAAAACCGATGGCCTCATGGTGGCACAAAGCGAATCGCCCTTGTTTCACCCAAAACTCATCAGCAGAGTAATGGGTGACCTCAAATCCCTTTTTTCAATTGTTTGCCTCTACTGCGCGTTCGTCCCAGTGTATCAGGGTGGCATGTGGTCCTTTGCCTTCGCTTCGAAAAAATACGATCCCCGAAAGAATTTTCGTAAAGACAAGTACGACTCCCTGCAGCTCCCGCTCCGCTACTATAACGAGTGTATCCATTATGGCGCTTTCTGGCTTCCCACTTTCGTGAAAGGAATCGCCGAATAGAAACCTGGAATCGTCAGGCGTCAGAACTGGCTCCACGTGCTGATGCTGTGACCGGCCTCTGAAGAGGGTTCGTGAGAGTAGAATAGAACGTCGATTGAACACAGAGAGGAGGGACCTTTATGAACCCCATCGTCGCACTTTGGTCTGTTCCCCGATCGATCTCAACAGGTTTTGAGCGTATGATGATGGAAAGGGGTGACTTCAAGGTCATTCATGAGCCCTTTTCTTATTTCTTCTATGCCAAAGAAAAGCGGGCCGAAGCGGTTCACATGAACGTGGATCCGAATGCACCCCTCGATTTTCCGAACATCCTCGACCATATCCTCTCTCACGCCGAGACGGCGCCGGTCTTTTTCAAGGATATGTCCTACCATGCGATCAGCCGGGCCGACCGAGAGTTCCTCGGCCACTTCGTCAATACGTTTATCATTCGCGATCCTGCCTGGACGCTCCCGTCTCACCATAAGCTGAATCCAGACTTCACAATGGAGGAGACCGGCTACGAAGCCCAGCACAGGATGTTTAAGATCGTTTCGGATATGACCGGCCAGACCCCGGTGGTTGTGGATGCAGAGGATTTGGTGGACGACCCTCAGGGTATCGTCCAAACCTATTGCACGGCTGTAGACATTCCATTCATTCCGGAGTCTCTCACGTGGAAAGCAGAGTTCAAACCTGAATGGAAAACATGGGAGAAGTGGCATCTCGACGCAGCTGACAGTACCGGCTTTATCAAGGATATGGAGCACTTCGATGTAACGGTTCACGACGTTCCGCGCCTCAAGACGGCCTATGGTGCCTGTCGCCCCTTTTACGAGGCCCTTTTCGGGCACCGAATCCACCCCAAATGATCGGGCCTGTGAGGCCAAAAGTCATTCCTCTTGCCGTGAACCAGAAGCTAGAGGGTGCTGAAAAGAGATCATTGAAAAGCGCAATCTTCGCCGCTGAAAATCCTGCTTCACCACACTGCGAAGACGAGAGATCAACATCCAAGAACAAAGGTCCAAGGAGAAGCATTTCTCCCGGAGTTGTGATCCTTTTCCTTTGGCCTTCTGCCCGTTTCCTTGTGCCTCTTTTACCTAACCTTCTGCCTCTTACATTCGAACTCAGAGTGCCTGCGTACAGTTTTTCAAGTATCTCGTCAATTTTTGATTAACGTTATGCGAGCCGAAAAACTAAGAGCCCTTCTATCAGAAAGATACGACATTGGAAACCTTGAGAAGATCACGAGGCTCGAAAGGGGATACGTTAACACAAGCTATAAAATCGAAACAATCGAGGATGGCAGGAGAAACAAGTACTTTCTTCGACTGTATAAAGCGGGCATCAAAGAGGAAGAGATAGAGTTTGAGCATTCGATCATCAATCACTTGGTGAAGAAGAGTTTCAGCCTCGTGGCCCCTCTCCTCCGTGCCAGGGATGGGAAGACCTATGTCAAGCAGTCACAGGATAGCCTTGAGGCCGGACGGGGGGAGGGGACCTTCCTTTCAGTGTTTGAATTCCTTCCGGGGGAAGACAGGTACACCTGGGACAACCCGGCCTGCAGTGACGAGGAGCTTCGAAGCGGAGCGGCTGTTCTCGCGCAGTACCATGATGCGGTCTCCGACTTACGTCCGGACGGAAGGAGGTATGAACCGAGGATAATCGATCTCCTCCCCTTGGTCGCCAAGAACATAAGCATTGCCAAGAAAAAGGCCGGAAAAACGGGGTTCGACTCCTACTTTCTTGAAAATGTCCGCCCTATTCTAAAGGCCATCGACCGGATTCGAGAAAGGATCGACGAGAAAGCATACGAGGACATGGTTCACTTGCCAATTCACTGCGACTATCACCCGGGGAATCTGAAGTTTCAAAACGAGAATATTTCAGGCCTATTCGACTTTGACTGGTCAAAAGTCGATGTTCGATGTTTCGACGTTTCCCTCGCTATCACCTATTTCTGCTCAACGTGGGAAAGTGGGCGAGACGGCAATCTAGAGTTGAACAAAACAGCAGCATTTCTGGAAACATATCAGAAAACACTCATGGGCGCTGAGGGCGTCGGGCCACTGGATGAAATCGAACTCACATTCCTTCCAGATATGATTGCAGCCAGTAACATCTATGTTTTACGCTGGGATCTTGAGGACTTCTATGCCAAGCGAGCCGACCCGGATGAGTACACCGGCTATCTTCGGCACCATGTGAGAGTGATGAGATGGCTTGAGGATAAGAAAAATGTGAGGAGGCTAGAGGCAGTCGTGAGGGCAGCAAAGCCAAGGAGAGCATAAGAAAGCCGAATAAAACCCGCGGCTTCCGACCTACGCCGCCCACTCTAGACCCAATTCAGCGAGCTTTCCCCGATGGGGTTGACCGGTCTCTGGCTCGCAGTCGATTAAATCGTACAGCATGTCGACGGCCTTGTTGAAGTCGTTTTTTGTAAACACGTGCGTCCCCGCATCCGGGCCGTCTGGTTTCGGATCAAAGAGGCGATCGGGCAGCCTGTCATCTTTGATGGTAAATCCCTCACGGCTGTTGAAGACTCTGGCCATCATAGTACCCCGCTCCCCGGCCTTTATCAATTCAAAGAGATCCGCATCCCAACCAGTGACCGCGTTGACGCACTGAACCATCAAATCTAGACTCATGGCTCCCCGGGGGGCATACCCGAAGACACACAATCCCAGGGCGTCCATCATTTTCCAGAAGTTGTCGAGAATAGGGTAGGTTCTAACCTTTTCTGTCGTAATCTCGGTTGGATTCATGGCCTTGTGGATTCCTAGCGGTTTGACAGATTGAAAGGATGAGGACTTCTCGTCAACGAAGTATGGGTCATGAGGGGCATTCATATGGTCAGCCCCGTAAGTACAGGTGGCATACCCTATACCGACTCCGACTTTCGCTCGAGGATCGTGCATAGGCAGTTCTTGGCCTTTGATCGAGAGATTGTATGGCTTGTCAACAACCCCCCATTTCTGAGCCAACCTAGCAATCCCCTCGGCCAAAAGATCGCCAAAACCCTCCCGTCGCGCCGTCATTTCCAGCAGCCGGATCATCAAGTCAGGGTCACCCAAGCGAAGCTCCAGCCCTCCGGTATCCTCTTTCGTGATGATTCCTTCTTCGAAGCACTCGCACGAAAAGGCGATGGCCATCCCTGCAGAGATGGTGTCCATACAAGTCCTGCTACAGATTTCATTACCTTTTGCAATCGCCTTCAGATCCAGGATATTCAGATTTGTTCCCAGAGCGGCCATGGTTTCGTATTCTGGCCCACCATACCGTGAATCAACACCGTATTTGGGATCATCCAAGGCGATGCTCCGTTTGCATCGTATTGGGCAGGCATAGCACCCCTTTCTCCTTTTCAGGAGGACCTCATTGTACGTGTCGCCACTGATGGGTGTAAAATCTTCGAGCTTACTCCGTCGGAAGTTGTCAACCGGCAATGCCCCACCTGCAGAGAGAATGCCGCAAAAAGCGGTTGTTCCGTAAACAAACAGAGCGTTACCGAGGTTGTTGTCCCGAAAGGTCCGAGCGTATTCCCGAGCGGTTCGGCGTAGGAATTCCGCGTCAAAAAAGGCTATCTTTTCAGTTCCCAAAGCGGCGACAGCGCGAACATTCTTTGAACCCATCAAGGCTCCGAATCCGTTTCGGCCATTGAAGTGACCCAGATTGTTGATAATGTTGGCATAACGAACGCGATTCATTCCGGCCAGGCCTGTCTGGGCTACCCGAATCTTGTTACTCCCCATGTCGTTACGAATGGCATCTTCCACCTCTCGAGTCCCCAAATGGGCAAGATGTGAGGCCTCCTTAATCTCGGCTTTTCCCTCCGTCACCCACAGGTAGACCGGGCGGTCAGCTTTTCCCCGGAGAACGATCGCATCGAACCCCGCCATTTTGAGCTCGGGGCCAAAAAAACCAGCGGCCTCTGACTCTCCCGCGGCTCCGGTCAAGGGGGATTTCCCCACGGCCGCAAATCGACAGCTCGCCGCAATAGGTGAGCCGGTCATGACCCCAGTCGCAAGAATCAGTATGTTTTCAGGGGAAAAGGGGTCAATATGGGGCGGGACTTCCTTGAGCATATAGTGATAGCCGATACCTCGACCACCCAGGTAAGATCGGAAGAAGGTGTCGTCTTTGTCGTGGACGTCCACCTTTCGATTCGTCAGATCCACATTCAGAATCCTCCCCCGGTATCCGAACGGCATGTCAAATCCTCCTCATGAACCGGTGCATTCCCCTCTTTTCGTTTATCCTTATCGGTTATGACGGGCGTCCATCAACCCACCCAATCTGCCTCCGAATAGTTCCATGAAAACGACACGATCATCATGGAAGCTGTCCACCGCATCCCCATACTCGACGGCTCCCATCATCCTTTTAGCCCCTCAATGATGATTTCGGCAGCCTGGACAGTCATTTTTCTGAGGGCCTCATGTGTTGCCGCTCCAATATGAGGAGACATGACAGTGTTTTCCAAACCCAAAAACTCCTTATCATCAGGAGGTTCTACTTCAAAAACATCCAACCCTGCCCCGGAAATTTTCCCTTTCTTCAACGCTTTGAGAAGAGCCTTCTGATCAACCACTGGACCTCTGGAGGTATTGACGAGGATAGCACGTTTTTTCATCATGTCAAACTCATGTTCACCCAGAAGGTGGTAGGTCGTATCGATGAGGGGGACGTGGATGGTGATGAAGTCGGCGTCACGCAGTAGATCTCCCAAAGAGACTGTCTTTTCAACACCATATTTAGCCATCTCTTTTTCGTCAATGAAGGGGTCATATCCGACAAGTCGCATCTCGAACCCCAAAGCTCGTTTAGCCACCTTTTTCCCGATATATCCGAGTCCAATAATCCCCAGCGTCTTATCAGCCAGTTCTGTTCCTATAAACAGGTCGCGGTTCCAGCCGGATTGAGATCGCACGTATCCATCGGCTAGGACCAGCTTTCTGGCCACCCCCAGCATCAGCGCAAAGACCATCTCGGCCACCGATGTGACATTGGCTTCGGGTGTATTTCTGACCACAATTCCCTTACTTTCTGCGTACTCCACGTCCACTTTATCCAAGCCGGTGCCGGCTCGAGCGACGACTTTCAGCTTCACGGCCCTGTCAATAACACTTTTTGAAACTCGCGTATAGGTCTTGATCATCAGGCCATCGTACTGCTCGATGATTTGAATCAGTTCCTCCTCCGAAGTTCGCTCCCGGCTATCGACAGCAAAGTGATCTCGCAGGAGAGCGACTCCCTCCTCGTCCAAGGCCTCTGCTACCAAGACCCTTGTCATTTGTCTGACTCCTTTCTTGCCCGGGATTGAGTTTCTTCCCCGAAATGCCTCACCCCTCACTCCTCAGGGATTCACTTCACCTTATCGAAGGCAATGGGAGTTTCCATAGGGTGTTCAGATTCCCATATCTTTTTCTTCGGCCCCGATGCATTCATCGAGAATCTTGATCGCTTCATCGATCTGATCCTCCTGGATTATCAGAGGAGGGGCAAATTCAAGGGCCTGCCCTATGATTTTGATGATAAGACCCTTCTCTTTTGCCCGAGCCACTAATCTGGTCAGCCGCTCCAGCGGGAATGGTGCCCTGCTCTCCTTGTCAGTCGTAAAATCAATGGCCGCCCACAACCCCGTGCCTCTCACGTCACCAACAATTGGGTGAGGCGCCAAAGATTGGAGGGCTTCCAAGAAGGCTTTCCCCATCTGGGCAGACCTTTCAACCAACCGTTCTTCTTTTATGATCTCGAGATTTTTCAGACCGGCTCTACAGGCAACGGGGTGGTTGCTATACGTATGGACATGCATGAAGATATCAATAGGATCGATGACGTCATCTGTACACCCGACACCACCCAGTGGAATGTACCCACTCGAAAGGCCTTTGGCCATAGTAATCATGTCAGGCTGTATATCAAAATGATCGATACCGAACCATTTCCCCGTTCTGCCGAAGCCACAAATGACCTCATCGACGATGACGAGAATGCCATAGGTGTCGCAAATCTCCCTCACAATTTTCCAGTATTCCTTCACCGGAGCGAGGGCCCCGAATCCCTGCTGAATAGGCTCTCCAATAAAGGCCGAAATCTGTTCGGGATCTTCAAATTCGATGATCCGTGCGATGTCTCTGGCACAGGCAACATCACATTCAGGGTAGCTCAGGTGGAGGGGACACCGGTAGCAGTATGGAGATTCCACGAAAACGGTTCCGGGGGTGAGCGGCTCCATTATCTGTCGCATTGGCAAGACTGTGCCCAAGGCCCGCAGTGCCCCACCGGTTGAACCGTGGTAAGCTCCCCGTCTGGAAATGATCTTGTTTCGCTTCTTCTCTCCATTGTACTCGTGATAATGCCTGGCGAGTTTGATTGCCGATTCAACCGCCTCTGACCCGTCGCATACAAAAAAGAACTTGTTGATCTTTCCCGGTGCGAGTCCCGCCAAGACCTCCGCGAGTTCCATGGCCGGTAGGTTGCTGAATTGGGAGGGACAGAAATACGCAAGCTCGCAGATCTGCTCATAGACAGCCTGGGCGATCTCTCTGCGCCCGTACCCCACGTGGACTGGCCGAAAGACGCCGGAAACGAGGTCCAGATAACGGTTCCCATTTTGGTCAAAAACATAAACCCCCTCGCCCTTTGTAATAACCGTAATCCCCTCAGTTATCTCTTGTCTTGACGTCCTGTTCAAAATCAAATGGGACCTGCTATCCATTTTTTCCATCTGTTCATCTGTCACGTAATACTCCTCTCATCTGAGCGCGATGTCTTTGCAGGGTTCAAGCCCCGAGAACTCCTATGAGATTCGAAGTAGATGCAACCCTCCAAAAAAAAGAGCGATCCTGAATATGCAGTGATTCAGAAATCACAACGTCAAAGGCAGAATCCGAACCACAGGACCACGGCCCTTCTACCCTAAGACAAGGAGAATAACGAGTCCCCTGGGGCAGCACTAACCCTATCTGTCATGGATTTTCGAAAAAGACAACTCAGATTCGCACATCAGGGAGGCTAGAACGGGGCCGCCGGGCCCTGAATGAATAGAAAAGAAATGGCAGGGGTCGAGGCTACCCCCAGCATCGAAATACTAGGTCAGTCTCCATCGGGTCTGCCAACCTGAGTCCTTCCAAACTCCTTTATGCCAGCTATCCCTCCTTCTGTTAGCTCAAGACCCAGCTGCAGCCCGCTTCTTCTTTTTCCGAGATACACCTCGCTCGTCTTCGGCGTCCTCGATAATTGAGCGAATCGTCGATCGCACCCCGTCCGGCAGCTCTGGCACCTTGTGAGTCTCTAGCACATGCCGAGCATGATGTACCGCTTTCTGGTAGATATCGGTCCCCGTGGCTTCCCAGTCTGGACGCATTCGCCGGTCGATAAACTTAGGCTGTGACTGACTTTTTCTATGCTTGTACGTAGTTTCGTGGGCAAGGAAGTCCTTGAAAATGCCCACCTCTCTAATCGCATCGACTGCGAGGGTTTCGTCGTTGACGGGAATGCCGTTGATAGCATGCAGAATCATACCAGCGACATCATTGTCGAGAACCAGTTGGGCCAAATCGAAGGTGATTCCCATTTCAAGCATCCCCAGCCCATATATCACGTTGGCCCCTGCCAACGCGGGCAATAGGCCGGTTATCGTCTTCTCAAACCCAGCCTGGTAATCAGTGATTTTCGTGTCACCCTACCCACCGGCAACAAAACACGGCAGCTGGTAGTATTGGGCCAGTCTCGCCACCCCTGCACTGATCATTCCCAGTTCGGGGGAGCCGACCGATGAGGTGGCAGTCCTGAGATCTAGTGGACATGTGGAGCTGCCATAGACGAAGGGCGACCCTTTGCAGGTCAGTTGGTTGAGGACAAGACTCGAGAGATTCTCGCAGTTTTGCACAACCAGGGTCCCTGCCAGGTGAATCGGTGACGACCCGCCAGCCATCGCCATTCCAACAATGTTGACTCCCAGGCCGTTCTTTGCTGCTTCCATGATGATTTCACAATGGTGTCTTACTAACTTTAACGGGCTGACCGGGCAGGTGACGAATGTGAGTAACGGCCGTTCTCTCAGCTTGTCTTTGCCTCCCACGATTGCCGAGAGCATTTCCACGATCTTTCTCGCCAGATAACCATCTTGGGGCCCTAGCCAGTGGTGTTTGGTCGTGTTTGTCAGCGATGCCTCAGCGTTATGGAGTGCCTGGACTGGCGGTGGTTTGTCATGGGAACACATTGCCCTTTCGTAGGTTTCAATATGATCCAGGTAGTCAATCAGTCGAGCCGCTTTTTCCGTGTCCTCCTTGACCGATTCTCTGTGCTCACCCGTATAGGGATCTACGAACATAATTCCTTCACCGAAATTGGTGAATGACACCCGGTTGTGCTCAAGCACAATATCTCTCTCAGGGACACGCCCACAGGCGACGAATGTGGCTGGTGCCGAACGAATGGCATCCTCGACAACATGGGGGGGAATCTTCACAACCTTGGTTTTAGGATCGACCACGGCTCCGCCAGCGCTGAACACCTCTAGGGCCTCCTCATCCTCTACGAAAACACCGGTCTTCTGGAGTGCCTCTAGGGTAGCGAGATGAATCTCATAGACTTCGTCATCCGTGAGGACCTCAAGTCTGAAACCTCCGCTGTGCCTCTTCCCCGCCTTTAGCGTGCGCTTCATACATCACACCTCCCTTCCGCTAATTCTCCCGATTTGGATCGGGTTCAGGATCTTGACTAATCACCTCCCTCCGTCACCTTTAGGTTAACCCACCCCCTTGTGGGTTCTCTTCTCAGAAGTGATGGTAACTTCTTCGCCGGTAAAGGCCCTATAGCACAGAGCGGCTTCTGTGTCAATCTTAGCCAGCGAACGATGTCCACAATTTTCAGGATTCCCTTTGTGTCCGAGCGACATTAGGGAATCCTCCATCATTTCCTACCTCTCTTCGACACACCCAGCTCCTTTTCCGTCTCCTCGACAATGGACCTGAGTGTGGCAAGAACATCAGGAGGGAGCGGCTCTGGTTTGTGATGCTCCAGGATGTGTCTAGCCTTTTCCCACGCTCTGTGGTAGATATCGGTTCTCCCCAATTTCTCCCACTCTTCGCGTATTCTGCGGTCGATGAATTCGGGATGTGTTTGCTCGCTCCTCATGTATTCGAAAGTGTGTTCATGGCTAAGGAAATGATTGAAAGGCCCCACTTCTCGAATGACATCAACTGCCAATGTCTCATCATTGATGGGGATTCCTCGGACTGCGTGCTTGATCATGCCTGCGAACTCATTGTCCATAACCAGCTGCCCGTAGCTCATGGTGACTCCCGATTCAAACATTCCCAGGCCATATATCAGGTTGGCTCCTGCCAACGCCGGGAGTAGCCCAGTGAGAGTCTTCTCATGGCCAGTCTGGGCATCAGACAATTTGTTATCAGACTATCCACCGGCAACCCAGCTCGGTAAGAGATAGTACCGGGCCATCTGCGCAATCGCTGCACTGAGTAACCCTGTTTCAGGGTTCCCTACCACTGCAGTGCCGTATCTCAAGTCTAGACTGCACGTGGAACTGCAATAGATGAATGGTGATCCCTTGCGAGTTAGCTGACTCAGAACCAGTCCGGATAGCACTTCAGCGTTATGAGTAACCAGGGTGCCTGCAAGGGTGACGGTCGAGGTGCCTCCAGCCAGAGCCTGTGATAAGACACCAACCCCCATGCCGGACCGGGCGGCTTCCATGATGATTTCACAGCAGTCTCTCACTAGCTTGAGTGGACTGACGGGGCACGTGAGAAATGTCAACACCGAACGATCACGGAGTTTGTCCCTTCCCCCAACAACGGCCGCCACCATGTCTCCAACTTTCTTTGCCAAATGCCCATTTTGGGGACCCAGAAAACAGTGCTTGGTCGTGTTCGAGAGCATGGCTTCGACGTTATGGAGCGCTGCGACCGCCTGCGGCACATCGTGGGCGCCCATCGGTCTTTCGCAGACATCAACATGCTCGAGGTAGTCAATCACAAGGGCACAGTCTCCGACGTCTGCCTTGGTGGGTTCTCTCAGTTCACCGGTATGGGCGTCAACAACCTGGATCGCCTCACCGAAATTCGTGAATCCAACACGGCTGCGCTCAAGGACCATGTCATTGTTGGAATTACGCCCGGCCAATATGACTATTTCGGGTGCCGAACTGACCGCGTCTTCAAGCACATAGGGGGGGATTTTCACGATCTTGCTCTTGAGATCGACAGTCGCTCCCCCAGCGTCAAAAACCTCCAGGGCCTCCTCGTCCTCCACGAAAATACCCGTTTTCCATAAGACCTCTAGCGTGGCCCCATGAATCTGATCGAGTTCATCATCGGTAAAAACATCGAGCCTTAGTCCTCCACTTTGCCTTTTGCCGGCATATAGGTTCCGTTTCAACGACACACCACCTCCCCGAACAAAGGTTTTTTGTTCCCATCGCCTCTCCAAGATGTCTTCAAACTGTTTTACTCTTGTCCCCCCCTCCCGCGTGCATTCTCGACATGGTGCACCTGTTGGACATGATATTGACAGGTACAGTCACCTTCTAGTAGACCTTTCCCATGAGCGAAACGAATTGATCCCCAAGAAAAGATGAGTTCACTCCCCACTCGTCCCTTTAGCAAGCCCAAGTTCCTTCTCTGCCTCCTCGACAATCGACCGGAGGGTAGCGAGAACGCTATCAGAGAGGGGTTCCGGTTTGTGGGTCTCCAGAATGTGTCTCGCTTCCTCCTCTGCTCTTTGGGTCATGTCGCTTCGACCCGATTTTTCCCAGTCTTCTCGCATGGTCCGGTCAATCAATCGGGGCTGAGACTGGACCTCCCGCATGTACTTGAGGGTGGTGTCATGACTGAGAAAATCCCTGAAGGGGCCTATCTCCCGGATGACGTTGACTGCGAGTGTCTCATCATTGACGGGAATTCCTCGGACGACATGCTTTATCATCCGTGCGAATTCATTATCCATGACAAGCTGCGCAAAACTGAAGGTCATTCCCATCTCGAGCATTCCCAAACCGTATATCAGATTGGCACCTGCCAAAGCTGGGAGTAAAGCGGTGAGGGTCTTCTCATGGGCTACCTGTGCATCCAATGTTTTGCTGTCACCCTACCCACCAGCGACCCAACTCGGCAGCAGGTAGTACCGAGCCATCTGTGCCACTGCCGCATTTATCATCGCGCATTCGGGCGACCCTACCGACGCGGTGGCAAGCCTGAGATCCATAGCAGTCGTCGAGCTCCCATAAATGACCGGTGCCCCTTTGCAAACCAATTGGCTGAGCACAATCCCAGCGAGGACTTCCGCGTTATGGGTCACGAGGGTTCCCGCAAGAGTCACAGGCGATGAACCTCCGGCCATGGCCATGGAAAGAATGTTGATCACAATGCCGTTCCGGGCTGACCCGATGATGATCTCACAGCAGTCTTTCACCAACTTCAGCGGGCTCACAGGACACGTAACAAACGAGATAATCGGGCGCTCCTGGAGTCTCTCCCTTCCGCCGACAATCGCAGCAGCCATGTCCAGGATTTTTTCCAGCTGGTACCCATCGAATGGCCCCATAAAACCGTGCTTTGTCGTATTCGGCATCCACGCTTCGGCATTATGGAGTTGCCCCACCGCCTGCGGCACATCGTGGGCGCCTACGGCTCTCTCATACACGTCCAAATCACTCAGGTAATCCACCATCAGAGCGGTCGCCGCCACGTCTCCCTTGGTTGAGGGCCTCACTTTTCCAGAATACGCGTCAAGCATTTGAATCCCTTCTCCAAAGTTGGTGAACCCGACTCGGTTACTTTCCAGCACGATATCCTGCTTCGGGTCGCGGCCCGCCAGATTGAGCTTTGAAGGAGCAGACCGAACTGCATCCTCCACCACATAGGGAGGGATTCTTACGATCTTGCCTTTTGGGTCGACAGCGGCGCCACCACCGTCAAAGATTTCCAGAGCCTCCTTGTCTTCCACAAAAACACCTGTCTCTCGAAGAACTTCCAGGGTTGCGAGATGAATCTCGTAGAGTTCATCTTCTGAAAACACACCGAGGCTCAACCCCCCGCTCAATTTTTTGCCAGCATGAAGGTTTCGTTTCAAAGCCACCCACCTCCTGAAAACGGTATTCTCCCGTACAAGGGAAGATCATTCCCCATACTAGACAGAATGATGAAAATGTCAAGTGGTTCTGAGAGTCTGAAGTTCCCTAGAGATTCAGATCTCACCAGTGTGTTTGTGAGCGCCATGTCGGCCGAGAGCCCATTCTCTTGTTTCTGAGCGACGTGAGCGGAAGCGACAGGGTCACTGTGAGGGCAGCAGCGAAGAGATGTGCCAAGTGAAATGTCCTGGCAATTTCTGGACTACCCCGTATAATGGGGTGGGGCCTCCCCGCATATTTGGGTCGCACCAGGGGAGATCTACTCCAGTCCGTACGTGAGAAAGGAGTGATTTGACATGGAAAAGATCGTGACTCGAATGGGGGACGGAACCTTCATCGAAATGAGCGAGGTCGATCTGAGACGCGACCTCGAGGAGGGGACCGAAGACGCCGCCAGAATGGCGGAGGTTCCTCCCCTAAGCGAAACCGAGTTGAAACACCTCTTTGATATCTTTGACACCTCGGCAAAATTCGCCAGCGTAGAGCTCGGTAACGAGGTGGTTCTCTCTTTTGATGGCGGAACGATAAAAACGAGGCGACTGGGCGTCTCAACCGGGCGAATCCAGGCGATTCAATTCTTTGAACGTGCCCTCGGAGCCGACACGATGGAACTGGCACACATCGATTACAGTTACAAACAGATCAAGCCTATCACAGGGGATGAACAGCCGGTCCTCGAACAGGCACTCCTGGTATCCACAGTGCCTCTATTCTATGGGGCGATGCCCAACCTGGGCATCTACAGTCAGCCCGACGGGCCGGTGCCCAATCCGGCGGAGCTCCTCCCTCAGGGAAAAATCGAAGAGGCGAGAACTGCCCATGAAGAAGCGGTGGAGCATGCGGTGAAAGACATGGTGTACGTCGCTGGGAAGATGTACGAATCAGGTGCCGATGGCATCAACTTCGACACCACGGGCGCTGCGGGTGACCCCGACTTTCTGGCAACCTTACGGACAACAAAAATCCTGAAAGAGAAATACCCAGACATGTGCATTGAATTGGGGATGGCTGGTGAGTTTATTCTCGGTATGCACGGCGAAATGATTCATGATGGAGTTCGTTTGGCTGGCCTCTATCCACACGAACAGGTCCGGCTCGCCGAGAAGGCCGGTGTCACAATTTTCGGACCGGTTGTGAACACCAACACCAGCCAGTCCTGTGCATGGAATCTGGCTCGAACTTTAACCTTTCTCAAACCCTGTGTCGAAAACGCAACGATTCCAATTCATGTGAATGTTGGCATGGGAGTAGGATCCATCCCGGTTGTGGACAACCCACCGACTGATGCGGTTTCAAAAGCCTCAAAAGCACTCGTGGAAATCCTTCGCCTCGACGGCTTGTAGGTTGGTGTGGGCGATCCGCTCGGCATGGCTGTGACTCACGCTATCGCCGCGGGCATGGGAGGGATGCGTGCTGCTGGAGATCTGGTGGCAAGAATGCAAATGTCCCGCGGGATGAGAATCGG
>CAYGBK010000101.1:0-6239 GCA_964348095.1 uncultured Thermodesulfobacteriota bacterium
CGGCGTGCCAGCCGTCTGCTCCCACAGGTAAGAGGCAATCCCATCATCCGGGTCGCTCGAGTTGGACCCGTTCAGAGTCACCACAGCCCCCTCCTCCACCGTCTGATCTGGGCCAGCATTGGCTGTGGGCGGATCATTTGTGGGCGCTGGCTGACTGTTCGAATCACCCGGAAAGGTTAACGCATCGATTTCGGTGATGTTACCGAATCCGTCTCCATCAGAGTCCAGCGTTTCGATCACCCCAAAATTGAAACCATTGTCCTGATAATCCATTCCGTAGGGATTCCTGTCAAAGGATCCGCTCGTGTGGCACGTAATACAGGCGTCCAGTTGGGTCCCCGAGGTCCCATAATAGTTGTTGAAATCGTTTAGAAGGCTAGATCTACCATAAGCGTGGATAGATGTCCACACTGTCATCGCCAAAACCAGTACAAAGGTGCGAGTGGCTTTCCTCATTGCTTTCCCTCCTCCGATGCTTTACCACTGATGTCCCTTTGGCGTTGATGAGATTCAATTCCTGAACTAGACAACAGAGACGTCGTCAGAAAGGTCTTTGCTCTCGAGCTTGCTCAGCCATGATCAGGTGAAATCAGCAGGTCCGCTATCCGAAAGCCTAAAAAAGTGGGAGGGAACCTGCCTCCCAGGCTCAGCGTGGGGACCTATCAGGCGTGTATGGGGACAAGCGCATCAAATCAGGAGGGAAAGATTCCAGAGGTATAACGGCCCGGACACGATCTCTCGGACGGTCCTGCCTCTGTCTCCCAGCCCACAGAGGAGCTGATCGAAGGCGGCCGTTCTAATCGAGAAAATGGGAAACAAAACCGGTCCAGACGACTCTGCTCTTGGTCTGTTATAGAGGACGGACCGTGACATCTCGGAGCCGCAGCTCTGATCTATGTCACAAGAGGCGGTTTTGATTCTCCTATCTGAATGCTGTCGTGCGAGGTATGCCTTTGAGTCGTGGGCGTCATGGTACCTCTTACCAGTTTGTGATGCGTCGTGGTGACAGACCGCATGGACAGTGGGGACGCCCAACCAGAGAAGGCATTGGATCAGGCTCAAGGTGAGCACAGTGCGAAGGGTTTTTCGAGTCATAGGATCTGGTCAAAGCAAGTCGTAAACGTCTTGTTTTCTAAACTCCCTGACCTGATCGTTTGAGCATATCCCGTGCCACAAATACTTGAAAGTCTAAGTTATTGATATTAAATATGTATTTGTCTTATCGGGAGTGCCGAAGGTCGGCAGACAATTACAATTCTGTTTGTCCTTTTCAAAATTGCGATATCGGCCCACCTATCCTCTCACTCGTCGTAGATAGAAGAATCTTATGAGGGACTTCAGAGATTTTCTTGACAAGGCCTTCGGATTCCTGTTATCCCTAGAGTTTGACAGCATTTGACAGCAAAACGAATATTGGTGATTTCAGATTCTTGCTCATGGAACGTCCGTACTCGCTGGAAGAGACCGATGCTTTCGGTAACGGACATGAACAGAAAACGAGAGCGCCTGGAAACGACAATTTTGAAATTCCCATGTCCTTTCCTGTAACTGTATGACGGAGGAAGTCGAGTTCCAAAGGGAATCAACATTCGAGAATCTTCTTTGTTTTTGTAATAGCCGAGCGAGGATTCCTAACGTGAATCCTGTACGGTATGCGTATTGATTTCCATCTGATCGAACGCATCGATTTCCTCCAAATGATTTCCAAAACTGGCCCAAGAGATATGAAGCAACCGATCCATCGAGGACGGTTAAGAGGAAAAATGATGGAAGTTTCATCCAAATTGAGACTTTTAGCTCACATAGTAGAAACCCCCTTTTTGAGGAATATTCTTTTTGCATGTCTGGCAATTGTCATAATATTTCCTCTCTATGCCGTCTTTATCGTGTGTCCATCATTTACCGAACTATTAATTGAAAGTGCGAAAAACGATGCGATACGTGCGGCGACATACTTAGGGCCAGCAGTCGTCACAGCAGACAATAAATTGGTGAGTGATGCATTCTCAGATGCCCTAGCTGCTAAGATCGAAATTGTGAAAAGGGACTTTCAATTGGAGCAAATCAAGATCTTTTCAAAGTCGGGGGAAGTCATATACTCTGACGATCCCAAATACATTGGAATCATAAATGACAGAGAATATTTTCGTGAGGTTGTCGCCAAAGGAAAAGTCTATGCAACAATGGTGCGCCGAGGCGCCAGATCTTTAGAAGGTCGGGTCGTGACTCGCGACGTCGTGGAAACATACGTTCCCTTGATGAGCAGGGGGACTTTGATCGGGGCTTTCGAAATTTACTACGACATCACGGAGAGAAAGGAAAAACTCGACGCGTTGTTGTTTCGTTCGATCGCGGCACTATTTGCTTTAGCGTCAGGTCTTTTGATCGTGGCCATCATCATTTTATTCAAAGCAAGCCAAAATATCATTGAACGCAAGCGCGCAGAGAGGGCCCTGGAAAGGTCAGAGGCCGAGCTTCGGGCTTTCACCTTTCAGCTCTTTCGGACCCAAGAGGAGGAAAGAAAGCGGCTGGCCTTGGAAATTAAGGACAGCATTGGGCAAAGCCTAAGTGCTATTAAATATAGGGTCGAGGCCGCCCTTCAGGAAATTGGTCAGAAAACACCCGTGAAAAGTGTCAAATCATTGGAACCGGTAGTTCCTGTGGTCATCGAGACCGTTGAGGAAGTCCGAAAAATCCAAACCGAGCTGCGGCCATCCATTCTCGATGAGCTAGGACTCTTGCCCACAGTCGCGTGGCTGTGCCGTGAAGTGGAGACGATACATCCTGGAATTCAAATTCGCCAAAAGATCGAGGTGCAGGAGACGGACGTACCTGACTCTTTGAAGATTGTCATCTTCCGGGTCATGCAAGAAGCATTGAATAACGTCGCCAAGCACAGCCAAGCAAATCTAGCCCTCCTCTCACTTAGAGGGACAAAAAGCAGGATAGAGTTTACCATCGACGACAACGGCGTTGGATTTGATGTGGACTGTGTGATGTCTGGAGATCCATTTAAGATAGGATTTGGACTCCTCACCATGAAAGAACGAGTTGAACTTTCTGGCGGGTCCTTCTTGCTCAAGTCCCAAACGGGATCAGGAACCACTGTCAGTGGATCATGGCAATGTTAAGGACGTTGAGCTGGTTCACGTCTGTGACCCTTTTCGACCAACCGGCCTCACCGTTCATCCCAATCTATACCTGAACAGTGCCGTTTATGACCAGCGTTAGGGCAATCACCACGTAGACCAGACACAGACCCATGAGGACCTTCCACCCCCAGCTAGAGAGGTGCACTCTATCCTCGATGAAACGGGTCCGAATACCCCAAAAGGTGATCGCCGCAAGGATCCCTGACACGATGAGGGCACCCATCTGAAACAACACAAGGAAAGATATCTGTGGACCAGGGAAAATTACATCCCACACAGATCCAGCCATCGCACTGAGGCTCAGGGACGTCAGCGCTGGAGAATTTGCCAAATGAAATGCCGTGATCGGCCCCCAGGCCAACACGAGTAAAGCGAAGGCGATCCGGGGGCTGGCAGAAGGATCGAGGTCAGCGTCTCTTGAAAGAAGCCGGGGTAGGAAGAATCGCAAGAGGAAAGCCAGACCCACAGCCAAGGCAACGCCGACTGTAAAGCCTGTGGTACTCGAAATCCAGACGGTGTTGCGTGAGGCCAGAAGAATCGGCGAAACAAAGAAGACAACCATTGCGAAGAAGGTCAGGGTACCTCCCAATTCGGTCTGACGCCAGATCCTAAATAGTGGCGGCCTTAGATAGAGCTTCGCCGACTCATGGGGACAGCTCTTCAGACAGTTAAAACAGAGTTTACAGACGTGTCCGGTGCGGGCATAGAGGGGGTGGTGGAAGACTGGACAGGCTGATTGTGTCTTTGACCCATTGTAACATTCATAGGTCCTGCAGCATGTCGCGCATACATCCGGGTTAGCTCGGACACTGACAGTGGCGGGTAAAGAATAGACCGCTCCCAAGTTTCCCAAGGGACAGAGATAGCGACACCACGTCTCACGTTGATAGACGACCGCGAAGACCACTGCCGCAGTCATGAGCGAAAGCAAGAGAATTCCCGATGCTGAGGGATGTTCTGTCATGGAGAAGGTGTGCTCAACCCATAGGATAGTGAGAAACCCCAGCGGAATGAGCCACCCCGAGTATTTCTTAAGCCAATTTGATGGGGACCGGTTTGAATTCTTGATCCCGCAAGCTAATCGACCAGCCGTGGCAAGAGGACAGACTGTGCACCATAGCCGCCCAAGAAATAGAAAAATGATGATGAGAACTGGCCACCACAACCCCCAGATCAGCGAGTTGGCAATGTGGCCCACTTCTGTGTCGGCCTTCGTCAGACTGAAAAGGATGATCACCGCGAAAACGCCAAAGACTGCCCACCGCAGTCCGGCAAGGACTTTGTCACGCACCAGCCAGCTGATGAGTGGTATTTTCCCGAGATCATATTCGAGGGTAGTACCCTCCTCCTTAGGACCGGTAAAGATCTGTTCGGCCAGGATTTCCTGCCCACCGGCGAAGACGGCGGCCATGTCGACCGCCTCTCTGAGTTCGGCAGCGTTGCGGTGGCTGTAACGGTGTGAAACGATAACGTGTTCTGCAGATGTGCTGATCCGGGGTTGCTTGTCACCCTCTCGTTCCATCAAGAAGAGATGTGCCAGGGGAAGAATGTCTCTGCGCCGGTCACGTAGACTCGGCACGGTGATAACCGCCTCTAACAGCTGCTTCGCAAGAGCGGAAGACAATCCCCTCTTTCCCTCGAGCACTGTCCGTTCTTCCCGGCTGGTGGCAATCACCCGAACCCTCGGGTACGTCAACGATTCACCTCGCAGTTTTTCGAGATATTCTGCGAGCTCTTCTTGTAACGGTAACGGAAGGGTGTCGATGTGCCGGAGAACGAGTGTCCCTTGATTTGCCAGGTGGATTGCACCGTAGTGCTGCAAAGAGTCGAAACCGGAGGGAACCTCTTCTTCGCCGAAGAAACTCGAAGATCCGAAAACAAATTCCTTCGCTTGGCTTTCATCCAGGGTCTGGCAGTCGACTACGATAAACGGTCCCCCCTGGGTCGGGCCGGTCTCATGCATTTTGGCTGCGACGAAAACCTTTCCGGTCCCCGCTTCTCCGGTCAAAAGAATAGGTCCCTGTTGTTTAGACAAAAGAGCGATCGCTTCCTTCAGTTCGCGCATTTTACGCGAATGAGCCACAATTGGTCCTTTATGGGCGCGAGCGTCCAGGATCACGTTGAGGGCTTCCGCCCGCTGATATAGATTCCACAAATCCTTACTCGAACCTCGGAGGTTGTTCACGAGCCGGGCCATGATCTTCTCGCGAAGAGGCTCGCACTCAGCCATGGCCGTTGAAAACAGTTTTGCAGGGTAGCTGAGGAGCGTCACCGGACCTACGGCCACCACATCGGCAGAAACAGCGTCTCCTGTCATGACCGACATCTCCCCGAAAAAATCCCCTTCACTTAGGCGCCTCAGGCGAAGTTGCTCACCGCTGTCGCCCATCAGGCGTACCTCGACGCTCCCCGAGAGTATCGCATAAAAGGCCTTTCCGCGGTCTCCACGGCGAATGATAGCCGATCCTCCCTGGTGAGAAACGACTTTTCCACCTTGGCGCAGATAATCCATGACCTGCTTATCCAGAACCGGAGTGATCAGTTGTCTCTTCATCTCAGCGAAAGTCTCCCTGAGCCCTCTAACTCTTCCGGACATGAAGTGAATTATTTCGAGTATAGAGAAAAAGTCTCTTAGGAGTCAACCCAGAGTCGGTGGGAGTCGGTGTCAGGTCTTGACATGAGACATAAAATAATTTAGCGGCAAGGCATTCCACAGCGGTAACTGGTGCTTATCCGAGAATTGGAGAGAGGCACCAAAATGATTCAAAGTTTATTCAAGGAATGAATCAAATAGGGGAAAGAGATTCTTGATCAGAAAGTTTGGCAGTCCATGTCTCATGTCAAGACCTGACACCGACCCGAGGCCGAACGCGTGCAAAGGCCCAATAGCCCTCAGCGGCCTATGGCAATGCTCAAAGCCGTCGCAAGCTTGACCACATCATCCGTAGAACGTCGCAGGCGTTCGCTTACCATCTGAGCCAGGTTCTTGAAGAGATGGTACCCGATCTCCACGTTCTGTTCGGCAAGCTTGAGAAATGCCTCCTTTTTCAGCTCATAGAAGCTGCAGTCGGTCAGGCAGCGCACCGT
>CAYGBK010000102.1:0-6448 GCA_964348095.1 uncultured Thermodesulfobacteriota bacterium
CTCGGATAGATTGCATGTGGTTTCGTCAAAGATGAAGGCCACGGATAGTAGACTGGTTGGGATTCATCTTACCCCTTGACACTGTCTGTACATATTAGATGAAATGTGCTTTTTTGAGCTCAATCCGATTATGCAATATTTCTTCCGGAAATCAACAGGGTAAGTATACTAATCATATGAATAGTACAATCTCAAAGGGAATTGTTTGGGGATGCTCGAAAAACTTTATTGAGTCATTTCGATTCGCAGCCAAAATCTGAAGAGGTATTTCTTTGGTATGATTCAAAGGAATATATAAACTTATGTACGTCCCCTAATTTCTAATTCGTAATTCCCAGTCCCATTCGACAAAGTAAGCCTCCCTCGGTGTCTTGCCCCCAAGGGTCCCCTGCCGACAGGGGTTGTGCATGAAGGCACCAACGTTCAACCGGATCTGCGCCAACAGAGGTTCATCGTTGGGCTCGAAGAGCACCCTTGGTAGCCCGGTAAAGCCTTTCTTCGATGAACATGGCGAGGCGTCTTACGGGGATGTAGTTCCATTCCCTTCCGTGTTGCTCAAAGATGTTGCGTGGACTCGTTCACCAACAAAAACTGCCCTATGTTGGAAGAGTGCCTAGCGCGTTAATGCCCAGCGAATCAAGTCCTGCATTTTCAGGGTGAGTGAGCTTTCTACTGATTCTCGCGCCGCGCAGGGTTGCCTCGGTACCCGCCGGAGCCTTCCACACCCCTTGTGTCGAGTCTCTTCGCCGATAGATACCCGCAAGAGTACCACTCGCACGGAGGATGAATGGATGGAGAAGTGTCAGACGATGGGGGCGAAGATTAGAGGGAGACAGGTGTCTATTTGAAACGGAATTCGTAAGTTCTGGGATGGGGCGTTAGGGTAGGATTTCAGTTCGAATCAGACTCATTCGGGTTCAGCCCTTCCCCTATGTTGTAAAAGGACCATTCCATCGAGTTTTGTTAGGCGTATTTTGTGTGTCTTCCTGGTTTACCCTTACTTCCTTTGCTTCCCGTATTCTCGAATGCCCATCTCTCGACATTTCTCAATCACTGAGTAAGGTCCCGGGTAGATAGCATGAAATTGTCCTTCGATTGTGTCTTCTATGACTATTGCTGGTCGGAGTCTCTCTCTGTCAAATCCACCATACGTTGCAAAGTGGAGCAGAAACCGACTGGGCTCTTGCTCAAGCTTCGTCCTTATTCTGCTAAAAAATGTTACCCTATCGAACCGTCTTAGCCACAGAAGTCTTGCTGTTTCATTCACGATTCCAACCAAGACCGCATAGAATATCCAAAACCAGAAAGGCACCAACAGAACTGCAGCAAGGACTTTGCTGAACGCAAGAGCGATAACGCTCGCAATTACGGATAGAAGCGCTATGGCTGGCGACTCCATGGTGTCCAGTCGTATCAGGTTTGGCTATTTGAGCTGGTCTCGGGTCATATGGTGCCTAGCGAGCCACCGATCAAAAAGAAAAACGGTGCATTATCCAATAGACGCAGACAGTCATGGCCGAATGCTGACCCAGTCGCATAGAGAGGTCTATTTTGCTGCCTTTGGGTTGAGCAAAGGATATGCCAGTTGTCATCCTTCTGGGGCAAAGAGCAAGGTGGTTAGATGAGAGTTCCTAGTAGCTCTCCGGGTGGATTCCGTTTATTTGCTTCGGAAATAATAAGGTCGACTAGGGGATGAAAACAGAGGATTTCAGTTCGTATAACTCTCTTGGCGGTGATGGTCGATTTGATCTGGAGCATTCTGATCTCCAATCCATATGTGGAAAATCATGAAGTTTCGGATACTGGCTCGATATTACAAGTTAGATGCCACTTGTGATATTCTCAATTGATCTGCAATTCGAGATTTTCTGTCAGGGACGAGATTTACACCTGATTACTGATTCTGGGCGGTCTGACGCGACAACACGATTGGTCTGCACTCTGTCCGAGTCGGGAAATGAAAATGAATACAGAAGACCTGGGGAATTCAAAAATTCTGAATTTGCTCTTCAAACCAGCTGGCATGATGATGGAGAGCAGATTTCGACAGTGGCTCATGAACCCCGTGAAAACCCTTCAAGGTGCTGGCATTCGGCCCGGACAGACCGTTCTAGAGGTGGGGTGCGGTACGGGGTTTTTCACTATACCGGCAGCGCAGCTGATTGGCGATCAAGGGTGCCTGGTGGCGATGGACGTATCATCAGATTATACGGAACGGGTATCAAAAAAAGTACATTCTGCTGGTTTAAGAAACGTCCGTGTGATAAAACGTGATGCTCTGGATACGGGATTGGACGCTGCAAGCATGGACACGGTGCTGTTGTTTGGTGTGGTTCCTTTCCCTTTGTTGCCCTTGAACCGGCTTTTACCGGAGATGCACCGCGTCATAAAACCAGAAGGGAGCCTGGCAGTGTGGTTGTTTCCGGTTTCTGGTTGGGTACCAAGGTCGATCCTTCAGTCCGGGTTATTCACGTATGTCAGCAAACGAAACGGCGTGTATAATTACAAACGATCTTAAGGCGGAAAGTGAAAGGAGAGCGCTTGGTGACCTGGGCCTGCCGGTGGCGTTTGTAATCCACGGTGGTGAAAAAATGCTATCATCGGACCGTTCACGCGTGAGACCGCCACCCAACCACTGTCTCGAGCCGATGGAGGACGTTCTTCAATCACCGTCACTCTCATTTGAGAGGATCTTTTGCCCTGCCTCTTCTTCTGATCAAACCTGATAGATTTAAGATTACGCAGAACTAGACAGGTCGTGATTGACCTCTATTTCTAACGCTTATCGAAAGTTTCAGCAGGTGGGAAAACCGTGTCGTCCTCTTAGAAATCTGCCGTCTATTCATTTCCTAAGAGAAGCATTCTGCCGACTAAATTGGAAATGTCCACGAAGCCGAAGTATCCTTTCGGATAGAACGATAACCCATGGATCTATCCATGCACGAAGGACAGCGTCGTAGAGACGCCAGAGGCCTGCGCCGTGCACCGTCTCACATCTCACCCTCCGAGGATTGCCTTTATGATGAGCCCCAATGTTCATGGATACTTATCTGTCCTGATTTCAAAAACCGAGAGGATCGGCGCCCCCTATAGGGTACGACGCTTTTTCCTTGACACACAGGCTGCTTCCTTCCTATACTACCCTCACTAAAAACCGAGTTCTTATCACTTATTAATTAGTTGAATGGTATGCAGGTGGATTATGAACAGCTCAGGTGGGACGTAAAGAGAGGCCTGCGAGTATGTCCATTCGACAGATAAAGCAAAAAAACACAAAAGATATAGCTATTAAGAGGCATAATTGCTCCTGTCAGGCGGTGTCCAGGGATCTGCGAGATGAGCCGTCTCTAACGGGTTGTAAGGAATCTATTTGTTCGGGATAGAACCGGGCTTTTGAACAAAATTCTCAACCATAATGGTGATGATAAGTAAAGGATGCAAAAATGATCCCACAGATCGAAAGGATTCTTTATTCCACGGATCTGAGTAAAAACTCGTCTTACGCCTTCTTATATGCCATCGATATGGCAAAAAAGCATGGCGCACGTATTGTCGTTCTCCATGCGATTGAGCCCACCCCTCACTATGTCGAACATTATGGGGGCATGACAGATGAATTCAAAAAAAAGCAGCATAAGGAGATTGTTACATCGATAAAAAAACAACTAAAACGATTCTGCAAGAAAGCAGAGGCGAAGATCGGTCCCCCATGCGTTGAACTCGTGTCCAAAATCCTCGTTCCTGTCGGCCATCCCCCGGAGGAAATCTTGAATGCTGCAAACGAGGAAGCTTGCGATGTGATTGTCATGGGGACCCACGGAAAGGGGTTTTTGGCCCATACTTTCCTTGGGAGTGTTTCAAGTGCCGTATTGCATCGAAGTCGAAAGCCAGTTTTTACGGTACCGCTGCCGTCTGAAAAAATGACGACGGACTGGGATGGAATCTAATGAATGGGTACTCCCTTTTCGAGGAACCAGGGCCGGGATACTAGACCCTGGTTTTTTCATGTATCCTTTTTGATAGAAGTGGATAAATAGGAAGAAAAGGTCTTCGACGGCCTGGCGTGGTTCCTCCTATCCCTTGAGAGATGTTCTCACATAGGCTCTTAAAGTCTTTTGCCGACTTTCCACTTGAGAAAATATGTCTTTATCTTCCCCTTACCTTTCACATCGATCATACCTCGCTTCTCACAGAGGTAATGATCCTTCAAACGTTGGTACGTATTTTCGGTAAGCTGAATGCAATTCTCTACACCATGCGACTCCATTCGACTTGCCATATTGACAGCATCTCCCCATAAATCGTAAATAAATTTTTGTGTCCCAATAACTCCAGCCACCACCGGCCCTGTATTGATTCCTATCCTCAGGCTGAGTGGTCCAATTGTCTCATTATTCAAACGGGCAATTTCTGTCTGCATACTGATGGCCATTTCTGCAATCGCTTGAGCATGATCTATCCGGGGCTCTGGGAGTCCACCGACAACCATATACGCATCCCCAATCGTTTTAATCTTCTCCAGCCCATATTCTTGAGCCAAACGATCGAAGATAGAGAAGACTCTATTGAGCATTGTAACCAATTCTTGTGGGGATGTTCGAGCTGAGAGCTTCGTAAAATTGACGAGATCCGCAAAAAGTATTGTGGCCTCTGCAAATCTATCGGCAATAATATCCTGTTTCTCCTTCAACCGCTCGGCTATAGGGCGGGGCAGGATATTCAGTAATAGTCCTTCTGATCTATCATGCTCTTTTTGGAAGGCATTGACAGAGTACATCATAGAGAAAAAAATCGTCAGCGAAGGCCCTATGATATTCATCCCGAAGAACAACATGGAAATTCTATGTGAGGTTGGAGGGGCCCATTGGGAAAAGTAGTCATCAAAATAGAGAGAGATAGAGAGGAGAACCATATAGGCGACAAACCAGTATGTGGCTTTTCTGATGTCCTGAAACATGAGCGAGCAAAGGGGAGCGAGAATCGACCAAAACATCAATGCACCGGACGCAGAAAACCCACCCAGACTCCATTGCATGGCAATGGGATTCCAGAGAATCATAACGAAGAATGGATACAGGAGTAGGGTAAACCGTTTGGTGATGAAGTAAATCAATAGCGCTGTTCCGACAACGACTGTAAATCCGTATGTGATGAACATCGTAATGGTAGGGCCAAGAATAGAATAATACAGTGTGCCCCACACGACACTGGCAATGACACATAATCCGGTTAACACCACCAATGTCACCCTATGTCGCCGTTCCTCGTGGGTGTCCGTGTCCAAAGTAATTGCCCCTTCAAGGTGAGTCCACAAATTGTAAAGAGCGTGTTTCATAGATGACCTCTGAACCTGCTATCTCTTTTTGATTGTATCGACCCTAACGCCAAGGATGGGATTCATTATAAGGCGCGCTGATTCATCAAAGAGTTCGTCTGCTATGGGACCAATGGTCACTGCCTAGGTAAGGATCACTCGATGTCTTATTTGGGCATTAAAGGAAAAAAATGGCTACAAGTCAATCTTACGATTTCGGGATGAAAGAGGGGGGATAGGTTCACTCTGAGATTGACCAGGTAATTGGAAGAGACTCTAGTTACGGGTTGGCCAGCAATGCCTGTGCCAATGTCCAGGATGTCAGGGGGACGGGAATAACTGCTCAGAGATGCTATCGAACAACTGAACGCGACCCGTTTCATGCAATAGTTCTGACGCAAATCAGAATGGCCAACCCCCCAACTATTGTGGCCCTCAGGTTATCATAGGCCTCTTCTCTGACCAGCGAAAGGAAGGTTTATTGAGGTAAGAGAGGATTCGACCTGTAGGGCGTCTTTGGAGAGAAAAAACTCCTAGCGAAGGCACGTCTTATCTTACGGACATGATTTTGGTGAGTCTCGTGAGACTCACTAAATGGGTCCACATTCCCCGTATTTTCAAACGACCCGACAGGAGACTCTTGAGGACTTTCCTCCCGTGCCCGTCCAAATACCAGGGGACGCCACATTTCACGCTGACAAGATTGAGGTCGAAGATGGTGTTCGAGGTGGTGGTTATGAGCAGTTTCGGATTCTCAACCAATCCCTCATGGACGACTAGCCGCCCTTTCTCGAAGGCCAATGTGACTTCCATCTCCAGGTCGGTAACCCTCAACCCCACAGCCATATCGAGGGCATTGAAGTCTTTAACCCTGTGGGGCTTTTTCTCTAGGTTTTGCCTCAAAAGGGTCGCGAGCATTTCAGGGAGGCCTTGATTTTCGGTTCCTTTGGCGAGTTCAATGTCAACCATGCCCTACTTTTTTCTTCCCTACCAGGCTGCTTCGTAAACCTTTAAAACCTCATCGCTTTCAAAAATCTGTTTAGGATTATAGACGATGGCAGCATCCGAAAGGGAGAGCTCTGCGCAATCCTTCAGCCCCTCCTTAGGCACATCGACTTCTCTGAGTCTCCCTGG